>CAWCSK010000035.1:0-131930 GCA_963798205.1 uncultured Methanosarcinales archaeon | reverse complement strand
ATTTAGCCTTGGAGGTTGGTGACCCCCAAATTCCCGCGCGATTTCCGACGCACGGTACTCAAGACACGGCCCCGGTCCTGATCTATTACGACTACGTGGCTCTCACACTCTATGGCAGGCCATTCCAGGCCACTTCGACTTCTATTTCAGAACGTTTGGGCCAGCTTACAACACCACATCTCCCTTGCGGGATTCGGTTTAGGCTGTACCGCGTTCACTCGCCGTTACTGACGGTATCTCGGTTGATTTCTCTTCCTGTCCCTACTAAGATGTTTCAATCCGGGACGTTCCCGATCCTGACGGATCAGTCTAAAGACTAGGATTTCCCATTAGGACATCCTCGGTTCAATGGCTCCATGCGCCTCGCCGAGGCTTATCGCAGCTTGGCACGTCCTTCATCAGCACTTGAGCCGAGCCATCCCCTGGCTGGCATAAACAGCTTATGCCCCACTAAACTCAGTGAGCGTCTGGTCGCAAAGCTTGTGCATGGTGTCTTTGGACCGTCCCGTCAATGAACGGACCTCCACCCTTCCACATCGAGTCGGCCTCAATGTGTGCATAGGTTCAAATGGACTTGCTGGGATTCGGACCCAGGGCCTCCGCCTTGCAAAGGCGGCGCTCTACCAGCTGAGCTACAAGCCCTAAATCCAGGCCCAGCTAATGATTATAAATTAAGCTGGCTACTTGGTTTCTCTTTTTTGGTCTCGGTCGACATTTTCAGCTTACTATGGCTTGCGCCATAGCCCTCCTGACCCTTGCGAGTCAGGAGGCCGATTGGCACGGGGAGACATACGTTTGTATGTCCATAACTTTAGGAGGTGATCCAGCCGCAGATTCCCCTACGGCTACCTTGTTACGACTTAACCCCCCTTGCAAAGCCCAAATTCGAACGCCTCCGAAGGAAGCGCTCTCATTCAGACCCTACTCGGGTGGTTTGACGGGCGGTGTGTGCAAGGAGCAGGGACGTATTCACCGCGTTCTGTTGAAACGCGATTACTACGGATTCCAGCTTCATGAGGGCGAGTTGCAGCCCTCAATCCGAACTAAGATTGGCTTTAGGAGATTTCCATCCCCTTTCGGGGTAGATACCCATTGTACCAACCATTGTAGCTCGCGTGTAGCCCGGGATATTCGGGGCATACTGACCTACCGTTGCCCATTCCTTCCTCCGCTTTAGCAGCGGCGGTCCCCACAGTGTACCCGTCACTCCGGAGAGTACGCTGGCAACTGTGGGCGTGGGTCTCGCTCGTTGCCTGACTTAACAGGATGCTTCACAGTACGAACTGACGACGGCCATGCACCACCTCTCAGCTAATCCGGCAAAGTCTTCAGCTTGGCCTTCATATTGCTGTCGGTCCCGGTAAGATTTCCGGCGTTGAATCCAATTAAACCGCAAGCTCCACCCGTTGTGGTGCTCCCCCGCCAATTCCTTTAAGTTTCAGCCTTGCGGCCGTACTTCCCAGGTGGCTCGCTTCACGGCTTCCCTACGGCACCGACAACGGTCGCACCGTGGCCGACACCTAGCGAGTATCGTTTACGGCTAGGACTACCCGGGTATCTAATCCGGTTCGTGCCCCTAGCTTTCGTCCCTTGCCGTCAGGTCCGTTCTGGTGAGACGCCTTCGCCACTGGTGGTCCTTCAAGGATTACAAGATTTCACCCCTACCCCTGAAGTACCTCTCACCTCTCCCGGCCTCGAGCCAGACAGTATCTCCTGAAAGCCCAACAGTTGAGCTGCTGGATTTCCCAAGAGACTTATCCGGCCGGCTACAGACCCTTTAGACCCAATAATAACGGTTACCACTCGAGCCGCCGGTGTTACCGCGGCGGCTGGCACCGGTCTTGCCCGGCCCTTGCTATGCAATGCTTTTTAGGCATCACGACAGCCAGATTTGTAACCTGGCACTCGAGGTCCCCTTATCGCTGTTTCCAGCATTGTAAAGTTTTCGCGCCTGCTGCACCCCGTAGGGCCTGGATTCGTGTCTCAGAATCCATCTCCGGGCTCTTGCTCTCACAACCCGTACCCGTCGTAGGCTAGTAGGTACGCTACACCCACTACTACCTGATAGGCCGCAGACCCATCCTTAGGCGCCGGAGCTTTCGATCTCGATGCATTCCAGCAGTCGAGATCTATCGGGTATTATACCCAGTTTCCCGGGTTTATCCCCGACCTAAGGGTAGGTTGTCCACGTGTTACTGAGCAGTACGCCATGTATTGCTACATTCGACTCGCATGGCTTAGTCGAACCTCGATAGCAGTAACCTCTGGCAGGATCAACCAGAATTCTCTAGGAAGTATTATACTTAATATGTTATTCCGAACCAATCGGAATTGGCTGAGTCGCCAAGACCAATGTCAGACACGAAAAAACTCGCGTCTCCATATTTTCTGTTCTAGATTTTCTAATATATCGCAGCTTGGAACTCGGTCCGTCATCAAATCGGGATCGTAGCCTTTGTGTTGCGACGCCTCATCGGCCCATTAAGGTTGTCAGCCGAGGTATTTAAGCTTTTCTCTCGCCCCATCCCATTTCTGAGAAGAAGAGAGAAAACCCTGGCTTCCTTAAACCGATATCATACTTAGGCCCTATAATCACTATCTACAGGACCCTTTGCCACACCCATCCAGGCGGGCCGAACTCATCCAATAACTCAGACGTATATAACCTTTTTGCTCTTCTGGTCAGCGTCCTCATCGCAGGAGGGACAGAGAGAAAGAGAAATAGATACCATATATCGCTTAGTTTTTATATGATCATAACCTAGAAGCATGGGATTATTATCAAGGAATAATAAGCCTGCTGGAGGTCATTTATGGGTTACACCTTGACTGAAAAAATCCTGAGAGATCACCTCGCGGATGGTTCCTACGAGATAGGCAAAGAGATCGGCATAAAGATAGACCAGACCCTCACCCAGGACGCAACGGGCACCATGGCCTATCTCCAGTTTGAGTCCATGGGCCTAACAGAGATCTCTACTGAGCTCTCCGTCAGCTACATTGATCACAATACCATCCAGGTAGGATACGAGAATGCAGACGATCATGCCTACCTGGAATCCATCGCGAAGAGGTACGGCATCTACTTCTCGCGACCTGGAAACGGCATTTGTCACCAGGTCCACCTGGAGAGATTCGCGAGACCTGGCAAGACTCTGCTCGGATCAGACAGCCATACCCCCACCGCCGGAGGCATGGGTTCCCTGGCCATGGGCGCCGGGGGTCTCGATGTGGCCGTGGCCATGGGAGGCGGGGCATACTATCTCGCCACCCCACGAGTGATCAATATCCGCCTCACGGGAGAGCTGCAGCCTGGACCACAGCCAAAGACGTGGCTCTCAAAGTCCTGCAAATCCTCAGTACAAAGGGCAATGTTGGCTGCATCTCTGAATACACGGGCGATGGTATAGCCCGTCTGACTGTGCCAGAGAGAGCGACCATCACCAATATGGGCGCAGAGACAGGCGTCACGACATCCATATTTCCCAGCGACCTGCAAACCAAGAAGTTCCTGGAAGCACAGGGAAGAGGCGAACAGTGGATCTCTCTGGCAGCGGATGCGGATGCAATTTACGATCGCACAATTGAGATCAATCTTGATGAAATCGAGCCTCTCGCAGCCGCCCCTCATAGCCCGGGAAACATAGCCACTGTCCGGGGTCTTAATCTGCCCGTGGATCAGGTGATGATAGGCTCCTGCACCAACTCCTCTTACGTGGATCTCATGACTGTGGCGAGAATGGTGAGGGGCAAGACTCTTCCTGAGGAGTATCTCTGGGCATCGCACCAGGCTCCCGGCAGGTGCTCGGCGCCATAGCCAGGAACGGTGCTCTGAACGATCTCATATCATTTGGAGCCAGGATCCTGGAGTCATCTTGCGGTTTTTGTATCGGAAACAGCATGTCGCCCTGCACGGACTCAGTCTCCGTTCGAACCAGCAACCGCAATTTTCAGGGCCGGTCCGGCACACCCAGCGCCAATGTCTACCTGACCAGCCCGGTAGTCGCCGCAGCATCTGCAATCACTGGCAAGCTGATAGACCCAAGAGACCTGGGAATGGATTTTCCCGTGATAGAGATGCCGGAGCATTTTGAGATCGATGATCGCATGATCATTCCACCGCTTCCAGCCGAGCAGAGGGCTGAAATAAAGATCTGCCGCGGTCCTAACATCGGAGAGCCTCCTGTCAACGGCCCTATGCCAGAGGAAATTAAGGGAGTTGTCGCCATAAGAGTTGGAGATCTGGTAACCACGGATCATATCATGCCTGCTGGCTCTCGCCTAAAGTACAGGTCCAACGTTCCCAAATACTCAGAATTCGTATTTGAGCCTCTGGATAAACAGTTCTGCAGCCGGGCATCCTCCTTTAGAGATCAGGGCACCCATAACCTGATAGTCGCAGGTCTTAGCTATGGCCAGGGCTCTTCCAGGGAGCATGCTGCGCTCTGTCCCATGTACCTTGGTGTGAAAGGCGTAATCGCTAAGTCCATAGAGAGGATACACGCCGCCAATCTGGTTAACTTCGGCATAGTGCCCTTCACTTTTGCCAGGGATTCAGACTGGGATTTGCTGCCGGAAAATACGGAGATCCGAATACCAGGCATCCGCAATTCACTGGAGAGGGGCGAGGAAAGCGTGCGTGCTCTGGCAGGCAATATAGAAATAAAGCTGCTGATGAGCCTCTCCAAACGCCAGAGGGAGATCCTTCTGGCAGGTGGCTTGTTGCCCTTAACGGTAAAGAAAACAAAAGGAAAGTGAAAATTGGGAAATTAGCTCTGCCCAAATATTGGCAGAGCTTCTCTCAGTTTTCTCTAGTTCTTTTTCAGATATGACGCACTTCAGACGTTGAAGAAGGTTATGATATTCTGCGAGAGCATCTTTCCTGTTGCATCCTTGGCAGGCGTACCGGTTCCGCTTGATGTGGTCAGGCTTCCGCTTGTGGCAGGAATTGACATGACCTGATTCACGGCAAACCCGCTGTTCACATCTCTTGTCAGTGACTGGCTGTTCTGATCAACTTCACTAAGAGCCGGTGCTGAAACATTGCCGTTAAAGCTCGAGCTCTTCAGCGGCAAGGGTGAGCTGAATACCAGGGGGAAAGAGTTCATCCAGATGTCCATATCAGATGATGCACTACTATGGGTCAGATTTTGCTGGTTGGTGATATAGGATCCCCAATAAGTCTGGACATCAGGTTCAAAGGTCGATGAGCTTGGTGCATTGAAGAATGCCATTTGGCTGGCGCTGTAGCCCTCGCCCATGAACATGGTCTGGGCACCGGCAACACCCAATAGGCAGATTAGTGCTATTAATGCTACTATCGTTTTCATATTAATACATCCCGTTTTATTCAGTTGTTCTTCTCTGCTGGAATCTGACCCAACCTATTTATTCCTTATTGGTGAAGGGAGGCTTATGCCGGACCGTTTCGAGATACTGCATAAGGATCTGGCCGGAAGGATCGGCCGGCTTTCTACACCTCACGGCACCATTGAGACTCCTCTGCTCATGCCCGTGGTCAATCCCCATCTTCCTCTCATCACACCGGGAGAGCTGGCAGAGATGGGTGCAGATATGATCATCACCAATAGCTACATAATTAACCAGGACCCGGAGCTGAAAATAAGAGCCCTGGAGCGGGGACTGCATGAGCTCCTGGGCTTCGAAGGGCCGATAATGACCGACTCGGGCGCCTTCCAGCTCTCCGTCTATGGAGACATCGATGTTCAGCCCATGGAGATCCTGGATTTTCAATTCGCCATAAAATCGGACATCGCTGTGCCACTTGACATACCAACTCCGCCCGATGTCGCCAGGGATAGGGCAGAGTCGGAGCTGCAAACAACGGAGGAAAGGCTGCAAGAGGCCGCAGCCGCCGCGGATCGATCCGCACTTCTCGCGGGACCGGTTCAGGGCTCGACCTATCCCGATCTCCGGGAGAGAGCAGGCAGGTTTGCCCGAGACCTCAATTTCGATGTTTACCCAGTAGGAGGAGTGGTGCCCCTCATGGAGGCATACAGGTACAGAGATCTGGTAGATGTGGTTGTGGCCGCAAAGAAGGGGCTGGGCTCTGGCGTGCCCGTCCATCTCTTCGGGGCAGGCCACCCCATGATCTTCGCTCTGGCAGCAGCCATGGGATGCGACTTATTTGATTCTGCGGCCTATGCCCTCTACGCCCGCCAGGATAGATACCTGACCGTACGCGGGACCTGGAAATTAGAGGAGATGAAGTACCTTCCCTGCTCCTGCCCCGTCTGCCAGGCGCATACCCTCCAGGAGCTGATGGACAGCCCCCATAAGACCAGAGATCTGGCCAGGCACAATCTTTACGTTTCTTTGCAGGAGATTCGGCTGGTCAAGCAGAGCATTCGCGAGGGATCGCTCTGGGATCTTCTGGAGACGCGCTGCCGATCTCATCCACGCATGCTGGACGGCCTGAAGAGGCTTTGCAGCCAGGGAAAATGGCTGGAGAGCCTGGATACTGCCAGCAAGTCCACATTCTTCTATCTGAGCCCCGAATCGGCCTCAAGGCCGGAGGTTATCCGCCATGCCAGGAGAGTTGGTCGCATCTGTTTGCAGGGCAATGTCTTGATCACCGACGATCCCGATGCGGACAGAGCCGGATTTGATCATGTGCTGAACTTCAAGCCGCCTTTCGGGCCCTATCCCGCGGAGCTCTCTGAGACTTATCCGTTCAATGCCGAAGTTCCGGAGGATGCAGATAATACAGCAATAGATCAGGCTGTGAAAATCACCAGAGAACTTATCAAGGCCAATCCAGAGGCCAGGTTCACCTTCAGGATAAAGATCTGCGATTTGGGAGAGCGACTGAAGCAAGTGCGTCAAGCCGCTAATTGATCGAGCGGTCCGGAATCCAATACAGCTCAGTCATCGCCTTGGAGTCCCACGCAGCATCCTGACGTATGAACTGCTCCTTCAGCTCGCCATGATGAGTCTCCAAGTACCGACGAACTGCTTCTACCACCAGGCTGTTGAGGTCTGGAAACCAGCCAGCTTTGACCTGATCCTGCACGTCTTCAGCCAAGCGTTTCGGTAAGGAGATCTCCGCCTTCAACTCAGACATGAGAGGATAATAAGTCACTTTTTATAGTTGAACCTTCCGATCGAGGACTATTGCCGAATCTAGGGCTTTCAACTTCTTCCAGGCATCGTCGAGACTAATGCTACTCTCGAAGTTGTTGGAGCCCTCGTAGGTCAAGAGCAGGGGGATTATGGGGAGTATGACCTTGATTTTGTTCTCGAATTTCAAATCGAGGGAATTTATGGCATCCTCCCAAGAATTCACGCCTTTGGCTATTTCCACATTGCTTATCTGCGAAGATTTTATTTCAGTGACCATATGTCATTTTCATTAATTTCATCAAAAATGTCATAGATTTTTTTTCGGGCTTGGTACATGTTTCACGCACCTGAATATACAACCTTCCTGAGCCTGTCCAAACGGCCTAAATCCTCTTCTGGCAAAGTCCACATTCCAGCTACTATAAGAATGATAATCAAGTTTTCTTGCGCGGTGACGATATCGATCAATTGATTTTAATGCTATCGATTCCGGAAATGCAGAACTTGGAGCGCAACATAAGGGAGTTCGAACCGGAAAGAATCCTTATAATAATATCCTATGGTTTAAAGATGTCGAAAAAAGAGAGAGATGGATTACCGGTTATACGACTGGCTAGAGGTAGGCTATATATATTGGTTTCAGGTAGGATCTGTCCTTGTACCTCATTCTCATAATAAAATGTCGCATTTGTTAAAATAGGCCTAACTTGCTTCGCGGTATCATAATTAATGAGGATAGAACGCGAGAAGTTTAATCTACCGAGGGGTTCACTCCAATTGGAATAGAATGTCGCATTTGTTAAAATAGGCCGTTGCAGCATCCTTGCAGCTTGCTTCGAGGTATCCGAATAATTAGCGGTGATGATGACAGAACGCCATTCTGGGTGTTTTGGGATACGCTCAACTAGGTGATTGAAATTGATCTCGTAGTCATAAATAACGATTGAAAGTGGTCTTCCCACCGTAGCATTGTCTACGACTGCTTTTGCTTCGCTATACTTACCTTGATGCCAGAGAGTAAGGCTTTGGTCATCCAGACCTCAGCAAGTTGTGGATTTAGGATAGTGGCATTATCATAAGCTTGAATGGCTTCATCGTACTTGCCCTGACGCGCGAGAGCTGTGCCTTTGGCGTACCAGGCCTCTGCATGTATAAACTGTGGATTTAGCATGGTGGCATTATCGTAAGCCTGAATGGCTTTATCGTACTCACCATTAACGGTTAGAAAACCACCTTTGTTGAACCAAGGTATTGCATCTTGTGGATTCAACTCGATGGCCTTATCAAAAGCCCAGGTTTCAAACAAAATATTAACAACTCCTAAGTTGTTCCAAGCTAATACATCTTGTGGATCTAGCTCTAAGGTCTTAGTGAAATCCAGGTCGGCTACATCTTTCCTGCCGTCCAGAATCTCTATCGCCCTTCCCTTAAAGTGATAGGCTTCTGTAAGTTGGGGATTCAGCTCTATAGCCTTCTTAAAATACCAGATGGCTCCATCATACTTACTCTGATCGTATAAAGCAACGCCCTCGAAGAGATAAGCCTCTGCAAGAGTTGAGTTCTGTGGATTCAGCTCTATAGCCTTATCAAAAGCTGGAATGGCCTCATCGTCTCTGCCCTGTAGAGCTAAAGCGATCCCTTTATTATTCCAATCTTCTGCAGTTTGCTGCCCAGAAGCTGATATAAAAAGTACCATGAACATTAACCATAAGACGAGTATTGCCTTTGCTTTCATCGAAAAGTCTCCTTAATCTTTATACACATTTTATCATGATAAAGTTGTGGTATAGTAAATGCAGCAGTATCTAATACGTTATTATTTAAGAAAGAAGACAAGTTACCGTACTTGGATAAACAGCTTCCTCGGCCAGAACCAGACCCTATGACATTTTTATAAATATGCTTTCGACCTCGTAATGTCTGATGTTGCGCTCTGGATTGTGGGCCGCAATTTGGTTCTAGCCGATGCTGCTTTTTCGATAGCTGGCAATTGTCGATAATTGATTCCATAGTCTATGGAATAGGGACTTTGCCAGAAGCGAAAATAGGGCCTGTTAAGAGGATGGCAAAAAGAGGGATGGATTCTTGCAGGTTATATGTACCGATTAAACCCAAGGGACGTTCTCGTGTTTTAGGTCAATACGATTGAGGTATTGTCCAGTATAGTCTAGCCTCTTTAAAATGCACAACTCCAGATACCACAGACCTAGTTCCAGTGCTTCCTCTCGTGCTATCTTTGGAAATGTATTCAATGGCGGCTTTTCCTCTTTGACTTTAGAATGGACGATAGCATTTCTCAGCTCGGAAAAGATGCTCGGTCCGTCCCATCTATCAAGATGCCCTTGTCCATTCTTATCCTTTGTACTTAATTTATAGGTGTCCCCCTCAAATATCCTCTTTAGATTTGCTTGTTTCTCAGTAAGATCGGGACCGATTCCTAGGTTCTTTATTAGCCTGCGGATCTTACAGTAGGCAGGTGCTTTGAATTCATTCAGGTTAGCAAGAAGCTCTAGAGCGGCGTGGACAAGGATTATAAGCCCTCCGTTCCTCCAGCATTTAGGTTAGCTTCAACGTACCACTTAATTAGACTCCTAATTGCATCATCTCTTCCCGCCATTTCTTCAAAAAGTTCTGAAATAGCTCTTCAATGCCTTCTGTCGAAGACTGACCTAGACAAACATGGGTAAATGCCCACGGTGTTAGACGAGGATCGACGCCATCTTGCCAGATGATTTTATTGCCGTCATTAATACCGCGAGCGATGGTCGGTCCGCACCAAGCACCCCGCATGAATGACGTAAGGAAATATATTGCTTGAAGACAGTTTATTCCATCAGCAAGGGCAAATTCTGATTTGTCAGTACGCTTTAGAATGCCTGTATGCGTTATAATGAATCCTCCGACATCTTCCACTTGTTTAATCGGGTCGCTACTATCGGAGTGTCCAGGGACTTCGGTAGCGTCTATCTTCAACGTCCAATCATTCTCTGCAAGGAGCTGGCGGTCAAAATTCTTTATAAAATTTGGAATGTAAAATTTGATGAAGTCGCAATTCGCGGAAGGCGTAGGAAACGTCACGTTTCCGGCTAGGATGTTGGGTTCTCTGATGCTGTTGATCATTTGACGAAATTTCCCTTTAGCTGGAAACAGATGCTTATCAGCGGATATGGCATATTCTGGAATTCCCTTGATTTTATAATTCTAGTTATCGTGTTGATTAGGACCTGTTTGGATTTAAACCAGATCAGCATTTCCAGGAGTGAGTGTCTCTGGGTGTTTGAGCCCGCATTCGTTGCGCAGAACTGTGAGCTCAAACCATGTTTCAGGATTTGGCAGCCACTTGACGAAAATCCTTCCTTTCCATGAATGCTCACTTCCTTGCAGTCAACTTCAAGACCTCCTTTATATATGTCAATGGTCTCATTTGGTCTTTCCATCGTATAGTCAAGCAATTGCCAACCCTCCAGGTAGGGATTTCCCCCATACCCAAAAAGTTTATGGGTACCGGCTTCGTTCTGCTATCTATATATATTAATATGATATAAAATATCTACAATAGTAACCTTCGATATGCCCACGCCTTATGAAGCGTGGTTGTCATTACCAGTGCATCCCTGCCCTGATTCTTATGAACAAGAGGGATTGAGCATTTTATCGAAGCCAGCCTTCATATTCCTTCCTCCGATGATTTCGGTCTGGCTTCTGCAGATTCACAGAAAATTCGGCACACTACCGGATCACTCAAACAAAATCCTCCCGGAAAGATAGACCGCAAAGCCAGTAGATTGCAGGGGGTTTCCTGGAAAGTGAAGTTAGTTGACTCCAAAAATTCCACATCCCGAAAATCATCGCTTCGTTTGTTCTTCACCCTCTGCAAATTATCGTCGAAGCAAAGCTTCTTTTTATAGGATTATGTTATCATTAGAAGTGATATGAAGATTTCCGCCTGCCATCCGAGACATTCCTGCATTCATGAGCCGCTGGTGTATGAGCCATGACCAAGTACTTCGAGGTAGTCCGCCGCGACGGCCCGGCCCGCATGGGAAAGCTGCTCCTGGAGAGAGCGATCAGCACGCCCGGATTCATCATGGGTGACGATTATGTCTCTGCAGGCAGCGTCTACAGCTATGCCTCTGTGGATGAAGCCATACTGGCCCAGGAGACGTTGAAAGGCCAAAAGAAGCTGGCGATCCTGCCATACGTTCCCGCAGCCCTGCACTCCGAGCCTGCCCTGGAGCTGCCAACGATGGAGACGAACGGCCCCAAAGGCGTCGTTGTCCATCCCTTCAGTGAAAAAAAGCCGGAAAATGCCGATGTCTACGTGCTTGGCAACGCCGGGACCATCAAGAACCCCAGAGACCTGGTGAAGGCCGTTATCAACGTTAGGGACGCGACCCAGCCGGATACTGCTCTTTATGCTCCAGCTCTCGCCACGCCTGCCAATCTGGCCTTGTTAGTGTATTTGGGCATCGATCTTCTGGACAGCATACGCATGGTGGCCGATGGCCTCCTGGGCCGCTACCACACCCGCGATGGGATACGGATTCTTGGCGATCTTAATGAGCTGCCCTGCCTCTGCCCGCACTGCCGGAAGATGAATGAGAGCGGCCGGGAGACGGGGCTCCTGATCGCTCACAACCAGCATATGCTGGAGGAGGAATTGCTCTCGGTTCGGGAGTCGATTCGCTCCGAGACGACCCGGGAATATATAGAGCGGCAGGTGCGAGTAACGCCCGATCAGACGGCTGCCCTGCGGCTGCTGGACGCCGAGCACCAGTACTTGGAGAGGAGGACTCCCGTAAGCCGTCGAAGCACTTTCTATGCCAATTGCGCCGAATCGTTACAACGCGTAGAGGTCACCCGCTTCGCCGAGAGGGTGATTAACCGGTATAAGGCTCCCCAGAGCGATGTCCTTCTGCTTCTCCCCTGTTCTGCCAGAAAGCCCTACTCGACATCCAGATCGCACCGGCTTTTCGCGGAAGCCATCGGATCTTACCGTCGCTATCTGCACGAGCTGATACTGACCTCGCCCCTGGCCCTGGTTCCTCGCGAGCTGGAAGAGGCTTATCCCGCAGCCAGCTACGATGTTCCAGTCACCGGCCGCTGGGATCTGGAGGAGAGGGCTTGGCTGACGGGTTGTTTAGAGGCCTACCTCAAGAAGAATAAGTACGCCAGAATCATCGCCCACCTGGATGGAGAGCTGGAGGAGACTGTAAAGGACACTGGCCTTGAGGCGGTCTACACCGGCGGCGGCACCAACGGGCCAGCGCTGCAGCGGCTCGCCGATGCAGTTGCAGAGGCCTGCCGCGGCGGAGCCACTCGATTGCCCGATCTGCGCCTCTTGCGCTACAGGGCCCACGCGGATTTCCATTTTGGTCCGGGAGCAGGCGACGCTCTTCTGGCAGGAAAGATAATAGTGAAAGGCAGAGAGATCCAGGATGAGAACAAAAAATCGCTGGCTGCGACCACACCCAATGGCTCGATCGCCATCTCCATGGCAGGAGCAAAGCGGCTGGAGCCGCTGGGCTGCTATACCGTCCGGATAGGCGACTTCCTGCCCAAAGGCTCCTTGCTGGCGCCGGGCGTTGTGGATGCAGACGAGCAGATCCGGCCCGGGGACGAGGTAATAATCGTAGGAGAGAAGGCCTTCGGCGTCGGTCGGGCCAGGATGTCGGGCTGGGAGATGAGAAATCCCGGAGAGGCGTGGCAGTGGAGATAAGGCATATAAAGGAGAGATAAAGCCTTATTCAAATTTTGATTGTATATTTCGATAAACCCGAAGAAAATTGATCTTGGCAGGAATTACGGTCAGATAGCCTGGAAGGATGAACCTAATGGCATAGCCTGGCCATATGCGTCTGTGGGGATCAGGATGCTATGCTGCAGAGCCCTGGAGCTGATCCATTGGGGGTGAGTTTGTATACATTGCCCGCCAGATCGATTTCAACATATCCGCCTTTCGGAGTAGCATCGAAGCCATGCGTGGCGAGGTAGAAAGCAAGATCCTCAGAGTTGATGTGAGGATCGTCAAAGCCTGATATTAAGGACCTCAGATCCGATAGGGAATCTCTGGACGCACTGACTGTTGGCAGAGCTATCATGATTATGATCAAGATGATGCCGATTGCACTAATCTCCTTCCATGCCATAGTCACATCTAAGGACTCAGAGAATCATATAGACGATTGTGTGTAACTAAGTCATAAAATGTTAACAGATTCGTCCAGCAAGGTTAGATTAGCAGAGAAGATGCAAGACGCATCCTGTTTTATGACCCCTGGCAAGAAGGTCCAAAAAGAGATGCTCTAATCTGCTAAAAATCAAACAGCGACTTCTGCTTTTGCACCTTCTGGGCAGCGCCTTCGAAGCTGAACAGATTGCTCTGAGCACGCCCAGCGCAACCGGTCCTTGGTGACACCAAAGCTCTCGAAGATACGCAGCACTGGCGGAAGGATTTGCTTATCAACGTAGTAATCCGTGTCAAGAGACATGTTCTTCTCTAGTACGTAAGCGGGGTCTTCTGCCCGGTTCACGAATAGCTCCTTGCTCTTGCTGCCCCTCTTTCCTTTAATTATCACAAAGGGCACGCGATCTCCCACGCCGGGTGCCTGTCCGCCTCGTTTCTTATCTTTTCGACGAGTTGAATGTGCGGCTGCTTGTTCTTGTAGGAGCCTGTGCCCTTGGTGTACCTCCTGGTCAGAGTGAGATCCTCCAAAATTGAGGGATCTTGAGTTAGATCCAGATTTTGAAGCCTGAACACTACTGAACGTACATGCTCTTTAGCTTCCTCCACCTTGCCCTCTTTCAGCATCAGCTCCAGACAGGTATTCAGGGTCTTGGAGGTCAGACCGCACCAGTCCCGCCGCACCGTCTCCATGCCCCGCACCTTGATTCTGTCTTTCCAGACTTCGCCTACTGGCTCGAAGACACACAAAGCATAGCGTTTCTTAGCCTGAAAGATGGCTCGCGCGGCAAAAGCTTCGAAGACCAGCTCCATGGGCTGGGGGAGGCTGGAAGTGACCGTTTCCGCAATCTTTTTGCCGATCAGCTTTGCATCATCCAAAGAGACAGGCTTCGCCCTTGAGCCAGAAGGTTTTAGCCGTACAAAGACGCTGTCTGTGTCTCCATAGACCACAGAAAGATCATAACCCTTTGCGGCCGTTTTTCCGAAGATCATCTTATCCTTGAAGATCACGTCGCCATTGATCACGTAGACCGTGCCGATCTCGTCAATGATTTTCTTTGTGCGAAGGATGTTCTCTCGGCCAAAGCTGGTTACGGCGTTGGCCAGAGTCAGGCTGTAGAGCCGGGCCCTTGCATACCCCGAGTAGCCATAAAAGCTGTTTAGCAGAATCTTCATTGCATACTGCTTGGCGTCCAGAAATCTCCTCTCTTCTTCCCCTGCCTTCTTCATCAGACTCTTCGTCTCTGTCCTCTGATCGAGCAGCTCCTTCAGGACTTGCGGCATGATTCCTGGGGATATCTCGGGGGAGACGAACTTTCCGCCGGAAGGAGCAATAATTGTCTTATCGAATGCAAGAGCAGGACTTTGGTCGGTGACAACCGTTGAGTAGCAGAGGTTATGCGCCATCATGATGGTAGGATAGAGGGATTTGTAGTCCAAGATGACGAGATCCTCCAGCAAGCCTTTCTCTGGCTCTAGCACCGCGCCGCCTTTCAGCTCATCGCTCTCGTTATTCTCGACATGCATTTCATCCGATAACTCGGTGCTCGAATTGTTGAATTGATGGTCCAAACTGTAATTTTGTGGTTTCTCAAAGTACCTGTCATTTGCTACGTCGATATCGGGCTTAGGTGAAACAACCCTGTTTACTTCCCCAAACCTTCGCAGCAGCAGGTTCTCCACCATTCCTGATTGGCCGCCGTTGACGATGTCCTGGAGCAAGGCTCCGCTGGCCCTGGAGAGGGCAATGTACTTGTCCATAAGCTTCAGGTCAAGCAGGAGCCGCTGGGCAAGGATCGCGTCTCTCCGGGAGTAGCTTATGAACCGACGAAGCCCTTCTCCACCATCGGCCCACAGGGATTCGATCTCCTTGGGGTCCACGTCGTACTTCTCCATCTTGAGCAGCTCGGCTGCAGCGTTGCGGAGAGTGTACTGCTTCAGGCTGTAGGACGAGCGGATGATCGGCAGAAGATCCACCACTACCCGGCCGGTTATGGATACGTTAGTGGAGTTGACGATCTTGCGGAGGTAGCATGAGCTGCCATCCCTTCCAGCCCGCAGGATCCACCCTCAGCTGCTTGGCCCTTTCCAACAGATAGGGAAAATCGAACTCGTTGGAGTTGTAGCCGGCCACGACATCCGGGATTGTAATCCCGCAGGATTGAGGCGAAGGTGGAAAGGAGATCATGCTCGTCCTGGCAGGACCTGAATGTCCGACCTCGGACAGTCTATATTCTTTCCCACGAGCACCAGGTCTTTCTGGCCCCTGTACCCAGGCTCGAAGGCCATGCTGATCAGAATAACCGGCGATACCTCGGCCTTGGGCATCTCGCCGTGGTCGGGAAGGCACTCGATATCAAAGGACATGTACCGCAGCGGAGCGTTGGCATCGTGCTGCACGGGATCAAGGATTCCAGGTTTACGATGGGAGTTGCCTGTGCGGCGTGTGGGCTCCTGGCCGCTAATCCATTCGGGCATGGCGCCTCTACCCATCCCATGCCGCCAAGCCCCGGTCTATCAGGAAACGGTTCTTGAAAAGGATGTCAGTCTCGTAGACCGCCTTGACGCCAGGGACCTCACGCACCCGGTCCCTCAGGCTGCGCACTTCCTTGGGGTCGTTGGTGGTGATCTTCAGCATCTTCTTGGGTGAACTCTGGTATCCGATGGGCTCAAAGCGGTCTACCGCCTCGACCTCCAGGCCCATCTCTAAGATCTTGGGCGCCCTTTCCAGGCAGCCTTCCTTGACGCCCGCGTAAAAATAGGGCCGGAACCCTGCCACCTTGCAGGTGACGCTTTTTCCCTCCGTCTCGCCGAAGAGCTGAACCAAAGGCCTCTTCTGAGTCGTAGGTGTAGTTGGCGTCCAGGATCTGGAAGATCATCGCTTATAAATAGAAATTTTTCCTTAAATAACTAATCATGCCGGCCTCAAGGGTTCAAATTAGATATGAACATGTTCCTTCAAGAACACGAGGCCAGGATATGTCGCCGATGGATCACGATCATGGTTTATAAAAATGGGAACCTGGCTGTCCGGAAAAAACAAAAAACGCGCGGCCAGACAGAAGGGGGATGGATCATCCCCATGCGTCCGATATTCCCGTTATCTTTCGCTCTTCCACTTGACCTTATCTCCCTTGACCTTCAGCACGTCGCTCTTCTCCAGCACCTTGGCCAGCTCCTCGGCTATTTCTTTCCCGTCAATCAGGAGATCGTCGCCGTCTTCATCTTTCAGATGCATAACGCAGTTTTCTATGAATTCCCCAAAATCCATCTTTCGAGATGTGGGTGATGTGGCCAGCTTCTCGATCAGCAATCCCAATACTCTGAGATTCTGATACTCTTCCGGATATAAATCAATGAACTCTTCGTCGAGCTCGCTGGAGAGAGGCGTTGTGAACTCATCGGCATAGATACCAATGGTCTTTTCCAGATGGAATTCAATCGTGGTCTTAAACTGCTCTGGCTTTGGGTCGTAATCGTTTGAATTGACAGGAATATCCAAGATGGGATCGTCCAGCTTATCTCCCACGGGCTCTCCGATCTTAATATCGTTCAAGGAAAGGACGGATTTGGCAAAGAGTATGGCCGTACCGGACCTTAATAGAAAGCTCATCCATTCCGTTGAATTTAATTCCAGGGATTCCTTCTCAGCTTCCGAAAGGCTGTCCTGGTCCTCACAGAGCGCCATTATCTTATCCCTCTTTTCCATCGAGGCGGGGTCCAGCTCCTTCATGAAGAGTTCTTCGAATTCCTCCTGGGTAGAGCTCCGCGGGAGGACGCTCTTTAGCGCCGATAAATTGCTTTCGTACTCGCTCATATCTTTTGCCACATCTTTGAGCAGGCTGTATCTGCCATGAAGGGAGCAAGTCTGCTCCTCCATTACCACAATGGAAGGCTTGAGCTCGACTCTGATGCCGGCATCGATAAGAAAGGTCCGGATCTCTTTGGCCTCTTCTTCATCGTACTCTCCGAGATTGAACATAGGCAAGAGAATGATAAGAAGGACTTAAAAAAGCTTTACATGGGAGAGGGCCCGAAGCCTGTTGTCTGCGATCATCTGATCTGTCTCGTAGACATGCACACGACCTAATTCTATTTATGGCTCCCTAACGCCATGCTTACCGGCGAACTACATGAATCGCTCAATCGTGATCGCCATAGTTTTCCGCCTGAAAGATTTATCATGTAGTGTATAGTTCGGTATTTCAGCTCGAACTCTATGGAGGCCTGAGTTGAAGATCGCTGTGGATATTGATGGGGTACTGGCAGATCAAGTCGGAGCCGTCCTGAAAGTGATTGAGAGAGATTACGGGCTGATTTATTCCAAGAGCGATATTGATCGCGCTCACTGGAGCTTCGGGGGGATCGAGATCTGGACCGAGATCGGAAGGCTGTTGTCAGACCCGGAATACGTGCTGCAAGTGCCCTTGATTGAGGGTTCGCAAAATGCCATAAAGCTGCTCTTCAGGCATGATGTATTTGTGGTGACAGCCAGAAGGCCGAATTCAGAGGTGGCCACAAAACAGTGGCTGAGTGCACATTTCCCAAGCCTGAAGCAATACCATTCTGCAAGAACAGGCTCCAAGCATAACATACCTTCAGATGTGTTGATCGACGACCTCGACATGAATATTGTAGAATTTGTCAAGAGCGACCCCAATCGACGGGGAATTCTGTTCCAGCACCCCTGGAGCCTGAACGGCATGGATATCGAGAGCTACTCAGACCAAGTATCATATTGCCCTGATTGGCAGAACGTAGTGTTGGCAATCGAGGCTTTTGACCGCTCCCGCCAATAATTGTTCCCGATTTTTTCAAGGCGAGTGTTGGCCGGCATCCAACATCTTTATGGTCAGGAATAGCAATTCTTTCGCCAGGATTACGAATTGAGGCTCATATATGCTGGAAAGGCTCAAGAATTCATTGCTGGAGGCCCCCGTATTCAAGCGGGGCAGCTACAACTACTTCATACATCCCATCACAGACGGCGTGCCTGAGGTCAGGCCGGAGCTTATCCGGGAAGTCACAGCCAATATCGTGCGCATTGCCGACCTGGAGGTGGACAAAATAGTGACAGTTGAGGCCATGGGAATTCCTATAGGCATCGGCCTCTCCATTATAACCGACATTCCCCTGGTGATAATACGCAAACGTAAATATGGACTTCCAGGCGAGATCGAAATCAGCCAGAAGACCGGCTACTCCAAATCGCAACTCTTTTTAAACGGAATAAAGGAAGGCGACCGGGTCATCGTGGTGGACGATGTGATCAGCACGGGTGGAACTCTTCTCGCCACGCTGGAATCCCTGAAGATCGCCGGGGCGACTGTTGTCGATGTGGTAATAGTGGTAGAGCGAGGGGACGGTGTGGAGAGGTTGAAGTCCAAGGGCTATGCCGTCAAGACCATGGTCCAGGTCGAGGTCGATGAGAGCAGGGTGACCAAGGTCACAGAATCCCATAATGATCGCTCTGCCGTTTGAAATGATCTGTCCCGGGGCATGAGCCCAAAAGAGACCGATATGGATCCGGAAAAGAATCGAGAAGATAGTCGGAATTCGGAAATGATTGCAGGAAAGAAAAGTCCGGAAAGGAAGGGATGGAGTCTGGAAGAAGATCTGCGGAAGGAGACACTTAAATGGCTGGAGAAGGCAGAAGAGCTCTATTGCCAGGTATCCGGTGAGGAGCATTTCCTGGAGAACGTCTCGCCTACATTCATGACTCCCATTATTTCCTGGAAAAAAAGGATCTCATCAGAGCCTTCGAAGCTGTGATTTGGGCCTGGGCCTGGATGGAGATCGGCCTGGAGAAGGACCTGTTAAAGCCGAAAGAGTGAGAGGCAAGCCGGTATTGGCAGAGATGCCAGGCTTTGTCTATCCTCCAGAATGTATGATAATAGGCAAAAATTTTGACTAGCAGTAACTTAAGGTTAGTATTATATACTTAGACTAACCTACGCAAACTCAGGATGAAGATTGATTACAAAACCCGGTTGGATGAAGCAAAGTCCCTGGCTGACATATTCGAAGTTGTCAAATCACTGGTACTGAATAGCACCGGCAAGTGTAGGGGTGGGCTGATGCTGGGCATGGCCAACCTGGGAAACCATCCCCAGGGATTCTTCGGCGGCTTCTTCACCACAGGATCGAATGTCATCGTCCTGAATAAGATTCCGCTGCAAAGGATCAAGGAAACGAGGCCTGAGCTCTATAAGCCCTATGTATTTCATGTGCTGCTGCATGAGTATATCCACTCCCTGGGTTACCTGGATGAAGCGGAAGTTCGCTCCAAGGTTCATCATATCACAAAAGAGGCTCTCGGGGAAGAGCACCTGGCGACTCAGATGGCTGCCAATACGGTAGGCTTCATCAAACACCTGGCTTATCCCGATGTATCCTGGAAGCCGGACGACGACGGACTCGAACTGGTGGAAGGATTCGATAGGTCGAGCGTATCTTATATCGCTTAATTTGGTCCATGAAATGGCCATGCAAATCTTCATAATATCAAAAAGAACAATGCGGCCGCGACCGGAACGGCAAGATTATCATCAATAGACGAGGGAAGCCCTTCCACAATTGCCGTGAGAGCGGCAAGCGCAACTCCAATCCAACCTACGAACAGACAAACGGGAAGGGAAAAGATGAAAAATGCAAGAGATCCCTCAACAGTTTTGCATCGATTATAGGGAAGCGGATGGCAAGCTCTGACCCCAACGATAGTGGCCGCAGAATCACCGAGGGCAAGAGTCAAAATTGCGGCTGCAATTTCATTGGAGTTGCCGAGAAATAGAACGGCCAGCAGCGCTCCTACAACATACCAGAAGGCTCCATAGCCTGGGAATCTCGACGTTCTCTCTTTCGAATGTTTCCTCAAACCAGTCAGCGACCGGAATTTTCCGGCCTTGTATTCTCCATACAACCATAATTGATCCCAAAAGAAGCAGAAGACTCAAGAGAGTAATCAGATTTTTACGGCCGGAGTAAAATAGAATTGATATCAAAATCAGGCCAAAGAACGAATGCAAGAGCTTCCTTCTGAGTTCAAATTCAAACGCCGCTCTTTTCATGAAACCTCAGCTTCAACGCACTCTATTCTTCCCAAATGGGCCACCCTGGACATATACCCAATTTAGATGCCTGGGTGTGTACCTCCGCAACCCTAGTAAGTTATCCAGTGTCTTCAACCCCTGGGATTATCAGATGCAAAAGGCAGGAAAGGGATGGCAAATCAATCTACTCCAAATTCATGATCCATTCAACCCCATTTGGGCGATAGGTATCTCACCTTGTATTTCCCCAGATCCTACCCAGATCCTAAATAGAAATCGGGTTAAAAATATTTAATCTTAATCCCGCGAATGGGATTTGGAAAAGCCAAGTAGAGCAAGGCGGTCAATCTCATGCGCCTATGAATATTATTTGGCCTATTTAAAATAATATTGATAATTGAATA
Organism: uncultured Methanosarcinales archaeon; assembly: GCA_963798205.1. Classification (GTDB taxonomy): domain Archaea; phylum Halobacteriota; class Methanosarcinia; order Methanotrichales; family Methanotrichaceae; genus Methanothrix. Next base: position 111,210 of record CAWCSK010000035.1, on the reverse strand, counting down.
TTAATTAGGTCAACTTGATAATGACTGAATACATCTTAATACCTGAAATGCTTGATCTTGCTCAGGAATTGCAATCATCGAAGGCGCGATCGTTCCTCCTTCCTCTCGGCCAGATACGCCTTAGCCGCCTTAGGGTCCGTCGCCAGGTCATTTATTCTTTGCTCTGACATCTCCCAAATCGTATCATCCAATTCAATCTCTTCATCTCTTTTTCTGCCACCAGGAGAGGCAGATAGTCGCCGCCAGCTCGCAGGCGTCCTCATCAGACATATGGAGAGATGCACAGAACGCCTCACCCACGCATGCGCCCGCAGGTGCTCTGGTACAATAATCACAAGTCATTATCGGCTCCTCAACTTCAAAAAGCTGCTTTCTTTAATATTTTCTTATGGGCATTGGCTTCATCCTCGGTTAGAGATGGGACGTTTGATAGAATGTATTATGCTATACTGATTCCCAGCTATATAAGCACATTACATAAACAAAAAAGTTCCAAAGATAGAGTTTTCAATCCATCTTCGCGCATTTGGGTTCAAGTTGCCGGCATTCTGACATATACCTGTTTTTCAGTCTTTGAAAATCAACGCGCATAGTATGTATTTATATAGAACCTCAAACATTGGTTAGCTATAAGAATTGAATAGCAAATAAATCGCAAATAAATCGTTATCGAGGTAATTAATTGGCAGGACAATTTAACGGGAGCCCTATTTACATACTTAGGGAAGGCAGCCAGAGAACTGCTGGAAGAGAGGCACAAAGATCGAATATCATGGCCGCCAAGGCCGTGGCTGGTGCCGTAAGAACCACTCTCGGCCCCAAGGGCATGGACAAGATGCTGGTAGACACCATGGGAGACGTGGTAATAACCAATGACGGCGTCACCATCCTCAAGGAAATGGATATTGAGCACCCTGCCGCCAAGATGATGGTAGAGATTGCCAAGACTCAGGACACCGAGGTTGGAGATGGAACCACTACCGCCGTAGTCCTCGCTGGAGAATTGCTCAAGCAGGCCGAAGAGCTGCTGGAGCAGGAGATCCATCCTACAGTTATCGCAGCAGGCTACAGGGCTGCAGCCGAAAAGTCCATGGAGATCCTGCAGGGCCTGGCAGTGAAGGTCACCGTGAAAGATGAAGACCTTCTGAGAAAGATCGCAATCACTGCGATGACCGGCAAGGGCTCTCAAGCTGCCCGGGATGATCTGGCAATTATCGCCGTCAATGCCATCAAAGCAGTTGTGGATGATGATGGATCTGTCGACACCGACAACATAACAGTGGAGAAGAAAGTCGGCGGCAGCATAGGCGACTCGGTTCTCATTAGCGGTGTGGTTATCGATAAGGATAGACTCCACCCCAGCATGCCGAAGAAGGTCACCAATGCCAGGATCGCCCTGCTTAATGCGGCTGTGGAGATCGAAAAGACCGAGGTCGATGCCAAGATTCAGATCACCTCTCCCGATCAACTTCAGGCATTCCTGGACCAGGAGGAGACTATGCTCAAGGGCATGGTTGATAAGATTGCAGCCTCCGGTGCCAATGTGCTATTCGTCCAGAAAGGCATAGATGACCTGGCTCAGCACTATCTGGCCAAGGCCGGCATCTATACCGTGCGCCGCGTCAAGAAGAGCGACATGGAGAAGCTCGCCCGCGCCACCGGCGCAAGGGTCGTCACCAGTTTCCATGAGATCTCTAAAGAGGATCTGGGGAAGGCTGGCCTCGTCGAGGAGAGAAAGGTCTCAGATGAGAAGATGACCTTTGTGGAAGAGTGCAACAATCCCAAGTCAGTCTCCATAATCCTGCGTGGCGGAACCGAGCACGTGGTCGATGAGCTGGACAGGGCCATGGAGGACGCCCTGCGGGTTGTAGGCGTTGCCGTAGAGGATAAGATGCTGGTTGCCGGCGGTGGAGCGCCAGAAGTGGAGCTGGCCCTGAGGCTTCGAGCTTATGCCTCAACAGTAGGAGGCCGCGAGCAGTTGGCCATTGAATCCTTTGCAGATGCCATGGAGATTATACCCAAGACCCTGGCCGAGAATGCCGGCCTGGATCAGATCGATACTCTCGTATCCCTGCGCAGCCAGCACGAGAAAGGCGTGAAGACTGCAGGCCTTGATATGGATACCGGCAAGCCCGTTGACATGCTGAAGCTGGGAGTGGTCGAGCCTCTGAGAGTCAAGACCCAGGCCATCAATTCTGCAGCCGAAGCCGCAGTCATGATTCTGCGGATCGATGACGTCATCGCCTCCAAGTCCGGAGGACCCGGAGGCATGGGCGGAATGCCCGGCGGTATGCCTGGCGGCATGGGCGGAGAAGACTTCGAATAGGTCCTAACCGCTCTCTTTTTTTGTCTTTTTTAGTCTATATTTTGATCATTTCTTGATCATTTTGGTCGTTCTTCAGCCTGCTCTATGAGCTACTGGAGAGAAGAAAGACCCTACCGTATTCAGAGATTACATATACACCAAGGGCTTAGAGGAAATAAGTCGGAGCCGGTGAATATCATACGTCGAGGTTTGGACCATGAGAATCAGCATCCGGTAGGAGCAAACGCGTGAAGAGATCGATTATCTTTGCTATCCTCGTACTGGCACTTGCCATAGTCGGCTTTCTATTCCTGAGCCAGCAAAAGGGAGACTTTTCCGGAACCATGGAAGAGATCACGGTAGGTACACCTGCGCTCGAGACGAACGCACTTATCTATGTCGCCCAGGATCAAAACTATTTCAAGAATAACGGCCTTAACGTAACTTTGAAGACATATGACTCCGGAGGCGCAGCGATTCCGGGTCTGCTGAAGAATGAAACAGACCTTGCTATTGCTTCTGAATTCGTCATGGTCAATGCCGCTTTCCATAAAGAGGAGATTCGAGCTTTGGGGAGCATCGATAAGTTCGAGAACATGTTTATCATTGCCCGGAAGGACCGGGGTATCGGGAACGTCAGCGACTTGAAGGACAGGACGGTAGGAGTTCCACAGGGTACGATTGCCGACTTCTACCTCGGCAGATACCTGAACCTCCATAACATGTTGCTTGATGATGTTACCCTTGTTGATATCCGACCTGCCCATTCCGCCGAAGCCATTGATAGCGGTAAGGTCGATGCAGTGGTCACCTGGCATCCCTACCTTGACGGAATATCGAATCGATACAAAGATCGAATAGCTGTATGGCCGATCCAGAGCAGCCAGCTCACATACTGGACCATCGTCAGCCGGACTGATTGGGCAAACTCACACCAGGATACCATTAACCGCTTCCTTCGCTCTATCGCACAGGCCGTCGAATACACAACAAATCAGCCGCAGGGAACGAAGATGATTGTGCAAAAAGAACTGAATTACACCGATGAGTATATGGCCGCCGTCTGGCCGGACCACCAGTTCTCTCTATCTCTCGACCAGTCATTCGTCCTCGCCATGGAAGATGAAGGGCGGTGGATGATCGATAATAACCTCACAGGTGAGAAGACGATACCCGATTTCAGGGATTACATCTACACGAAAGGCCTTGAAGAAGTGAAACCTGAATCAGTGAATATTATCGGGTGAATGAACCACATGGAAAGAAAAAAAAACATGAAAAGATCATGAATAAAAACATAGCTACGATCGCAATCATCATATTAGTAGCAGTGGCAGGAATCATTGCCTGGTACTTCACAAGCTCCAATGAATCCAATTTGGGGCCAGCGGAGTCGGTTACCCTGGGAGGACTGGTCAGCGATGCGAACATTATGACCTTTACTGCAGAAGACCAGCACTTTTTTGAGGCGAATGGGATAAATTTGACTTTTAAGACCTATGATACCGGATTGGCTGCGGTAAACGAGCTTCTCAATAATAACGTGGACATTGCAGGCACATCCGAGTATCCTGTTATGGCAAAGGCATTCGAAAAGGATAATATCAGTATCATAGCAAGTATAAGCAAATCGTATATTGTGTACTTCGTAGGACTGACCGATAGAGGAATCAGAAACGTGGCGGACCTTAAAGGGAAGAGGATCGGCCTTCCTCTGGGTGCTATACCGGAATTCTATCTGGGCCGATTTCTGAACCTTAACGGCATGAGCATTCGGGATGTCGACCTGATCAACCTGCCACCGGGACAGGCGGCCGACGCCATCGCTAACGGGAGCGTCGACGGAGTGGTGACCTGGGAACCCTACGTAAGTCAGATACAGGAACAACATGCAAACGGAACCGTCAGCTGGCCGGTGCAGAGCGGCCAGGCCGTTTATGGCGTTTTGGTTTGCAGGAACGATTGGATAAAACAACATTCCGACCTGGTAAGAAGAGTCTTGAATTCACTTGCAGAAGCTGAAGAATACATAGTGCAGCATCCCTCCGAGGTAAAGGCCATCCTGCAAAAACGATATCACTATGATGATGCGTATATATCCAAGGTCTGGCCTGAACAACAGTTATCCCTCTCGCTCGACCAGTCACTCATTACTGCTATGGAAGACGAAGGACGGTGGATGATAGTGAACAACATGACGAATGCGTCAAATGTCCCGGATCTCAGTAACTACATCTACCAGAAGGGGCTTGAGTCTGTAAGACATGGGTCTGTGAACATCATAAGTTAAATAAAGGTCATGAATATCATGCTGGACTAGGAAGCGAACCATGAGGAAAGTTGTAGCCGCGACAGCTGCCATCGTTGTGATAGCATTGGTGGGGCTCGGCGCATGGTATTTCATGAATTCCAGAGCAACCTCTTCTGCAACGACGGAATCGATCTTCATCGGGGAACCTGCCCTGGAACAATCTGCGTTAATTTATATCGCGGAAGATCAGGGCTACTTTGCCAGTAATGGATTGAATGTAACTCTAAGAGATGATTATCCGAGCGGGGTAGGGCCGGTCAGGGATATGGTCTCTGGAAAACTGAACATATCCGTCTCTGCGGAGTACCCTGTAATCGCGCAGGTCTTCAATCAAAAAAATATCAGCATAATCGGGACTATCGATAAATACCAGAACGAGGAGCTCATCGGCCGGAGAGACAGGGGAATCGAGAGTATTTCCGACCTGAAGGGCAAAAAGGTAGGTTTGCCCAAGAACACAATATGCGAATTCTTCCTGGGCCGATTCCTCAACCTGCATGGCATGAGCTTGCACGACGTTGCTCTGGTCGACCTCCCGGCGTCACAATCTATAGAAGCCATAACTAATGGCAGCGTTGACGCGATCATTTACTATCAGCCGTATGTCTATGCAATTGAAGATCGGCTGGGTGACAATGCATAATTTGGCAGGCGCAAAGCAATCAGCTACTATACGGGGTCATGAGCTGCAGGAACAACTGGGCCGCCGGCCATGATGAGCAGATAAACAGGCTCCTGAAATCACTCGCCTTGGCTGAGGAATATTTCATCGATCATCCCAACGAGGCAAAAGCGATCGTACAAAGAAGGCTGAACTTCAGCGACGCGTATATGGCAACCGTCTGGCCTGATCACCAGTTTTCTCTTTCGCTCGACCAGTCGCTTCTCATTGCCATGAATGATGAAGGGCGGTGGATGATCAATAACAACTTAACTCGCGAGAGGACGATGCCCAATTTCAAAGATTACATATACACGAAAGGCCTACAGGAAGTAAATCCCGAATCGGTGAACATCCGGTGAATGAGGATCAATGAAAATCAAGACTCAGTTAATTATTAGCATGGTCTTCTTCGGGGTAACATTATTGATAATATCCACATCAATGATTCTCACAAATCAGCAGACAGATCTGCTGAATAGACAGGAAGAGCTTGCAAGAAATGTTGAACTTGATGCAGTCGAACTCAGCTATCTGTCAAATGATTATCTTCTTTACCACGAAAGCCAGCAGGTCGACCGATGGGAGACAAAATTCTCATCATTCTCCAATGATCTGTCAAATCTCAGTGTAGATATGCCCGACAGCCAGGTGCTGGTAAACAATATCAAGGCCAATCAGGTGCGTCTGAAGGAAATATTCGAGGATGTAGTCTCGAAGACCGAGAACGAAAGAGCGTCTCAAACAACAGAAGGCGCAGTTGACACGGCATTTATTCAGGTTTCGGGAAGCCGAATAGGCGTTCAAACCCAGGGAATAGCATTTGATGCCACCCGCCTCTCGCAGATGATACGCCTGGAAGCAGATCAACAGAAACAGAGGAATATCTACCTCATCTTTGCCCTGATGGGGGCATTCATAGCCTTCCTCCTCAGCAATTATATTTTCTTCTACCGCGGCACATTGAAGTCGATTGCCAATCTCCAGGCCGGGACAATGGTCATCGGTTCCGGCAATCTCGACTTCTCTCTGGAAGAGAAGAGGAACGACGAGATCGGTGAATTATCCCGGGCTTTTAACAGGATGGCGAGTGACTTAAAAGGGGTTACAGCCTCGAAGACGGATCTTGAGAATGAAGTTGCCATTCGAGCACGTGCTGAGGAGACGCTGCGATTGAGCGAAGAGCGCTATAGATCACTCTTCCAGGGCATGACAGAAGGCTTCGCGATCCATGAGATCCTATTAGATGATAATGGCAAGCCCTACGACTATCGTTTCCTTGATATCAACCCAGCATTCGAGAGGTTCACTGGACTGCACCGAGACGACGTAGTAGGCAAAACCCATAATGAGGTGCTGCCCAATGACAGCCCCCGCTGGGTCGAGGAATATGGTGCTGTTGCTCTCACCGGCAAGCCGGTCCAATTCGAGAACTATTCGCCTGTACTGAGGAAATACTTCGATGTGTTTGCCTACCGACCTGCGCCGGGCCAGTTCGCCGTTTTATTCATGGACATCACCGAACGCAAGCAAGACGAGGAAGCCCTACAAAAGAGCGAGGCACGGATTCGTCGCCTATCTGATTCCGGCTTGATGGGCGTGATTTATTGGAATATGGACGGCATAATCACGGATGCTAACGATAAATTCCTCGAGATGGTCGGCTACACGCATGAGGACCTGGCAGCTGGAAGAATCGATTGGGTAAACATTACCCCACCTGAGTATCGATATCTTGATGAGAACTCCGTTACAGAACTTAAAGCTACAGGCGTCAACCAGAAGCCCTTCGAGAAGGAGTATATCCGCAAGGATGGCACGCGCATTCCAGTCGTCGTTGCAGGCGCCATGCTGGATGAGGCACGCTTTAACGGAGTTGCGGTAGTCACGGACATCTCCGAGCTCAAGCGCCAGGAGGAGAAGATTGCCAATCTGACCCGTCTCTACGAAGTGCTGAGCCGGGCGAATGAAGCGATAGTCCGAATCCGTGATTTGGAGCTACTGTACGGAGAAGTCTGCCGGATTGTAGCAGAGATTGGTGGTTTCCCTCTGGTCTGGATCGGACAGGTGAGAGAGCTGCAGGTTTTGCCTGTGGCCTGCTCCGGACCCGCTGCGGACTACCTGAAAGAGATCAAAGTGGAGGTGCAAGGCGAGCTCGGTAAGGGTCCGACAGGCACCTGTATTCGGGAGAATCGAACCGTGGTCAACGACGACTTTGGGACAAACCCAGCCACTTCTCCCTGGCGCAGTTCAGCGCAACGTTACGGGTTCATGGCCTCGGCAGCTTTTCCCTTACGCCTTCATGGAACTGCCATCGGGGCGTTCACCCTCTACTCCAAAGAGACCAAAGCTTTTGATGCAGAGCAAGTCGGCCTGCTTGAATCGCTTAGTTCCGACATTTCCTACGCTCTGGAAGCACTGGACGAGGAACGACTCCGCATTCGTGCCGAAGAAGGGCTGCGCGAGACCCGCGATTATCTGGAGAACCTGATAAACTATGCCAATGCCCCCATCATCGTTTGGAACCCAAATTTCCGGATCACAAGATTCAATCATGCCTTTGAGAGGCTAATTGGAACCAGAGCGACCGAAGTCCTGGGCAGGCAGCTCGACATGCTATTCCCCAAAGATAGCATGTATTCATCGACTCGATCACATAAGGCGTACCCTTTCAGGAGAGCGCTGGGAAGCCGTAGAAATTCCCATTCAGAGGATTGACGGATCAGTTCGAACTGTCCTCTGGAACTCGGCCAACATCTACGATAAAGAAGGGTCCAGGGTTGTGGCGACGATCGCTCAGGGCCAGGATATAACCGAGCGCGTACAGGCCATGAGAGAGATCGATAGCCTGGCAAGATTCCCACGCGAGAACCCGAGTCCAATCCTGAGAATAGCGACAGACGGCACCATCATCTATGCCAACCCCGGAAGCTTAAACCTGTTGAAGCAGTGGCACAGTCAGGTGGGCCAGAAGCTGCCGGAAGAATTTGGAGATCTCATCCGGGATAACATCAGATCCGGAATTAACCGCGAAATCGAGATAGAGTCCGGGAGTGTTACATATTCTCTAATAGTTTCACCGATCGCAGATATGGGCTATGTCAATATCTATGGACGAGACATAACCGAACGAAAGCTTGCCGAAGAGGATCTGAGAAAAGCGCGCGACGAGCTGGAAGAGAGAGTCCAGGAGAGGACGAAAGAGCTCTCCCGGGCTTCAGAGGAGCTGGCTGCCAGAGCGGATGAACTGGCCAGGAAATCCGAAGACTTAACACGATCCAATGCTGAACTGGAGCAGTTCGCCTATGTCGCGTCCCATGATCTGCAGGAGCCGCTCCGCATGATATCCAGCTATGTACAGCTTCTATCCAGGCGCTACAACGGTAAGCTGGACACGGATGCAGATGAATTTATTGCCTATGCGGTAGAAGGGACCAAACGGATGCAACAGCTCATCAACGACCTTCTGGCCTATTCTCGCGTCGGCACAAGAGGCAAACCCCCCGCGCCCACCGACTTTGAGCGCGTCTTCTCTGAGGCGATGGCCAACCTGAAGATGGCAGTTGAAGAGAGCGGTGCGATTGTGACCCACGATCAAGCTGCCTACGGTTATTGCCGATGAGATGCAGATGGTCCAGCTCTTCCAGAACCTCATAGGCAACGCAATCAAGTTCAGAGGCAATGAGAGCCCGCAAGTTCATGTCTCTGCCAGAGGCAGGAGGGCGATGAGTGGATCTTTTCAGTGAAGGATAACGGGATAGGCATCGATCCTCAGTTCTTTGATCGAATCTTCACGATATTCCAGCGCCTGCATGGAAGAGATGAATACCCGGGCACAGGCATTGGCCTGACCGTCTCCAAGAAGATCGTGGAACGACATGGCGGGCGAATTTGGTTGGAATCCGAACCTGGAAAAGGCACCACGTTTTACTTCACCGTTCCCATGCAGATAAACAGCAGAAATCGAAGCAAGACTAGGCTGAACAGAATGAGGGCGAGATAATATGACCGATGGAACAAAGTGCGGGCCTATTGAGATCCTCCTAGTAGAGGATAATCCAGGTGATGTGCGTCTGACAATAGAAGCCCTCAAAGAGGGAAAGATTGCTAATCATATATACGTCGCCGTGGATGGAATCGAGGCCATGGCTTTTCTTCGACGAGAGGGCAAATATAAGAATGCACCCAAGCCCGACCTGATTCTTCTGGACCTGAATCTGCCGAAGAAGAACGGGCGGGAAGTTCTGGCCGAGATAAAAGTGGACTCCCATCTCAAATGTATACCGGTAGTGGTCCTGACTTCGTCCCAGGCTGAGAAAGATATAGTCGCGACCTACAATCTGCATGCCAACTGTTACATCACAAAACCGGTGGACTTCGACCAATTCATTAAGGTGGTCAAGTCCATTGAGGACTTCTGGTTTAAAGTTGTAAAGCTTCCACCCAAGAGGAGTAAAATGAATTGAACAATGTCAGCCCATCAAAATTCTTTTGATTGAAGATAATCCCGGAGATGCACGCCTGATAAAGGAATTCCTGGCGTGAGACCGGCAAGGCCTTTGAGATGGACTGGGTCGATAGTCTCTCCAAAGGGTTGAAACACCTTGATGGAAAAGACGCGATCCTCCTGGACCTCACTCTGCCCGACAGCATTGGACTTGATACATTCAAGAAGATACACTCAGAGGCACCAGCTCTCCCCATCATTGTTCTGACCGGTAACGATGACGATTCACTGGCTCTGCGAGCTCTGCAGGATGGAGCACAGGATTACCTTGTTAAAGGCCAGGTGAGCGGCCAGATTCTGGCACGCTCGATAAGGTATGCCATCGAGCGAAAGAGAATAGATGAAGCGCTCAAATCCGAGATATCAAAGCACAAAGAGCTTGAAGCGAACTCATCATTGCCAAAGAGGCTGCAGAAGAGGCCGTCAGGGCCAAAGCAGATTTCCTGGCCAACATGAGCCATGAGATGCGCACACCCATGAACTCCATAATCGGCTTCTCCAGCCTCCTCCTGGATGAACCCTTGACTCCGGATCAGAAAGAGTTCTGGAGGGCATCAGGAACGGCGGCGAAGCCCTCCTAACCCTAATCAACGACATACTGGACTTCTCCAGGCGGAGAAAGATAAGGTAGAGCTGGAGCACCAGCCATTCAGCCTCAGGCAATTGATCGAGGAATCCCTGGACATGGTAGAGGTCCAAGCCAGTCAGAAAGGGCCTGAACCTGTCGCATACTGCATCAACTACAGCTACACCGGATACTATCATTGAAGATCACGGCAGGCTCAGGCAGGTCCTGGTCAACCTGCTCAGCAACGCTGTCAAGTTCACGGATGAAGGAGAGATTTCCGTATCCGTCTCATCAGAAGCGACCAAAGACGATATGCGACAGATCCTCTTTGAGGTTAAGGATACCGGTATTGGCATACCCCAGGACAGGATGGACAGAGATCTTTCAGCCCTTTATCAGCTGGAACGGACTCTATAAGCCATAAGCGTGACGGTGTTGGCCTGGGCCTTGCCATAAGCCAAAAATCTCGTCGAGCTCATGGGGGGCAAGATCTGGTCGGAGAGCATTCCAGGCCAGGGTTCGATCTTTCACTTCACGATTCAGGCCGAAGCCATTCCCGGCAAGCAATTGGAATCGGGAAAGAGGTGTTGGATGCGCCTCCAGAGTCCCCCGGGAGAAGCCCATGCGAATACTCGTGGCTGAAGATAACCCTTCGAACCAGAAGGTTCTGCTGAGATGCTGAGACGGTTGGGCTATAGGGCGGAAGCCGTCGCCGATGGAAGAGAGGTAATGCAGGCGCTTGAGATCCAGGCCTTACGACCTGGTCTTGATGGATGTCAAGATGCCGGAGATGGATGGGCTCGCTGCAACCAGATGATTCGCAAGCTTCGACCCGGGAACGGACCGAAGATCGTGGCCATCACAGCCTATGGCCTTGAGGGGCGACCGTGAGAGGTGCCTTGAAGCGGCATGGATGATTACATTGCCAAGCCCGTGAAACTGAATGATGTGGCAAAAATGGTCGAAAAATATCAATCATTTCAGGTCGATCAATAGCTACCTATTTTTTATTAGCTCACTTGAATCGAGCGAATTCGAATCAGTATCTCGATTCCGGTCATTGCTTATGAGGCGGCCAATACTATTGATTCAGTGCTCTGCCGCCTTTCTGGCCTGCACCGCCAGGCCCCGCTTGATCTGCAGCATCTCCTCGGGCGCGAGCACAGCCGTGCCTGTGGCCAGCAGTCGATTTACGGAGTCCACTACCAGCACCTCTTCTCCGGCGCGAATCTCCGGGTCTACGCTTAAGACGTGCTTGGCAAAGACGTTCCCGCCTTTGGCAACAAAGGGCGCGGCATCGTCCGAGGCCACGACTCTGAGACGTGGGCTCTCGAAAAAAGCATGCAGCCTTTTTGCGCCCAACATACTGAGCGTCAAAAGGTTGTCACTGGCCCGAACTGTGGCGATCCTCTCCTTTCCGGTGTAGAGATATCTCAGCCGGCGCGTCTTGGAGAGGCTATAGGTTGTGTCATCGGGAAATAGGGCGGAACCCGCTCCCCTGCCAAACTGGTAGTCGGCGATGATCCTGGCGCGCTTTAGCATCCTTATGGCAAGGAATGGAACTAATAAAGAGTTATGGTTCGTGAAGGATGGCTGGATTCAGTGGCTTAATCCCGGTAGCTTCCGAGAAGACAGACCTGGGAAATCGGGCTTTCACCATAATCTATTTTGCCCTCCTCATTACATCTCCTCCAATCCCGCTAGTTCATACCGGTGATTTGATTGAAACCATTAAGTGTGGAAGATCCCGAAATCGCAGCCGCGATCCAGGCTGAGCTGGAGCGGCAGCGAAATAACATCATTCTGATCGCATCAGAGAACTTCGCAAGTAGAGCGGTCATGGAAGCCCAGGGCTGCGTCATGACCAACAAGTATGCAGAAGGCTATCCAGGCAAACGCTACTACCGCGGCACCGGATGCGTAGATGTGGCTGAGGAGCTGGCCACGGAACGCTGCAAGAAGCTCTTTGGCGCCGAACACGTGAACGTCCAGCCGCACAGCGGCACCCAGGCCAACATGGCCGCCTATTTCGCCGTGCTGAAACTCGGCGACACCATTATGGGCATGAATCTCGCCCATGGCGGCCACCTCTCTCACGGCAGCCCGGTGAACTTCTCGGGAAAGATGTACAAGATTGTGCCCTACAGCGTCTCGCTGGAGACGGAGATGCTGGACTACTCCGAGATGGCGGATATTGCCAGAAAGAACAAGCCCCAGCTCATTGTTGTCGGCGCTTCCAGCTACCCCAGAACCATCGACTTCAAAGTCGTCCGGGAGATCGCAGACGAGGTCGGGGCAAAAGTTATGGCCGACATCGCCCATATTGCAGGCCTGTGTGCGGTTGGCGCACATCCCTCTCCCGTGCCCTACTCGGACATAGTCACGACCACCACTCATAAGACCCTGCGCGGGCCGAGAGGCGCCCTCATCATGTGCACCGAGGAGCTCGCTCCAGCCATAGACCGCTCGGTATTTCCCGGAACTCAAGGCGGGCCTTTCATGCATGCCATAGCCGCAAAAGCCGTGGCTTTCAAGGAAGCTCTGGCTCCGGAGTTCAAAGAATACCAGTTCCAGGTGGTCAAGAACGCCAAAGCTCTGGCGGAACGACTTACTGGAAAATAGGTTCGAGCTGGTCTCGGGCGGCACGGACAACCATCTCATGCTGGTCAAGCTGCTCAAAGAGGGCATTACCGGCAAGGTTGCAGATGAGACTCTGGAGAGGGCAGGAATCACTCTCAACAAGAACATGATTCCATTCGACCCGGCCACGCCTTTTGTCACCAGCGGCATTCGCATCGGCACTCCAGCCATGACCACCCGGGGAATGGAGTGAATTGCAGATGGTCCAGATCGCCGACATGATCACCACTGTGCTCCGCGATATCAAGAATGAGGAGACGATATCAGCAGTGCGCTCAGAGGTCAGGGAGCTGTGCGACCAGTTCCCGCTTTATCCTGATATGGTGTGATCGAACTGACAACGGTAATCGATGGAAAAGCGCTGGCCTCGGATGTCGAAGCCGAGACAAGGGAGAGAGCAAAGAAGCTGGCCGAAAGAGGAATTGTACCGGGTCTGGCGACAGTCCTGGTAGGGGAGAATCCGGCTTCGCAGATGTACATCCGGCTCAAGCATTCCGCCTGTTCCCGGGTCGGCATTCGCTCCGAGAACGTGGTCCTTCCCCGGAAAGCACAGAGAGAGCAGCTCATAGCCAAGATCCAGGAGCTCAACTCGAGGTCCGACATAAACGGCATACTCCTGCAGCTGCCTCTGCCCCGGGGCCTCAGACCCTCAAAAGGCCATGATGACCATTCGGCCTGAGAAGGATGTGGACGGATTTCATCCTCAGAATATGGGGGCACTGCTTCTCGGAGCTGAGTAGCTGGTGCCCTGCACTCCTCTGGGCATCATCTACGCTCTGGAGCGGCTGGGCAAGAAGCTGGAGGGAGCCGAGGTTGTGATTGTGGGCCACAGCAATGTGGTGGGCAAACCTCTGGCTGCCATGATGCTCAACCGCAATGCTACGGTGCAGGTCTGTCATGTCTTCACCAAAGATCTGGCCAGAGCACACACGCGAGGCTGAGATATTAGTAGTGGCGGCAGGAGTTCCGGGACTGATCAAGAAGGAGATGGTGAAATCCGGCGCTTATGTCTTCGATGTGGGCATCAACCGCGTGGGAGATAAGACTGTGGGCGACGTGGACTACGATCAGGTATCAAAGGTATGCAGCGGCTATAACGCCCGTACCGGGCGGCGTCGGGCCGCTCACTGTAGCCATGCTGCTCTCGCCAAACGCTGCAGGCGACCGAGAATCAGAGTCAGAAATCAGAATGAACCGATGGATTAGCATCATCAAGCATTAGCAAAGCAGAAGGTCTTGAAGTGTCCCTGATCATTGCGCTGGCAGGAAGCCGGGAGGCGGTAATTGGCGGCGACAGGCGCTGCATCACTTTTTTGGGCAGCTGCGCCGAACTGGAAGACGAGCTCTACAGCGGCCGGATCAAGAATGACGCAGGCACTGCAGGCCAGAGCCGGAGAGCTCGGAGCCACTTTGCAGGTCTCGGATGGAAAAGAGAAGGTCTGGAGGCGCGGAGATTTGCTGGTGGGTGAGGTCACAGAACTGTCCAGCCGGCTAGAGCGACGCAGGAGGATCTATCTTGCACCGGGAGCCAGCCTGGAGGTGGACATCACAGACCGCGAGGCCCGGATCAGAGCCCGGGGAGGCGTGGGATGTGTGGTTTTTGGAAACCGGTTCACACAGGAGCTTGCCGGGTCCAGTGTCGCTGGCGCAGGTGGAAGGGTGAATGAGGGACTTATCGAGAGCATCTTTGCCCTGGCAGGGGAGAGGACGGCCTCGGTGAGTCGCGAGCACACGATCCTGAAGAGCGACAAGAAGCCCTCGGACCCGAGGGCTGCTCTGCAAAAGGCTCTTCGAGGAGGACTGCCAGAAGAGCGGTTGGAGGCTATGCGATCCGCAGTGATACTGGCCGGGGGCAACGGCCTTCGACTGGGCGCGGAGAAGTCGCTCCTGGAGTTTGAAGGCAAATCGCTCATCTGCTGGACTCTGAGATCCTCTCTCAGGCAGCGGATGAAGTGATAATAGTTGCCAGAGACCGTAGACATGCGGAGAGCCTGGAGAGGACCATTTTCGAATCAGATGCGGATCCAGGATCAGAGCCCTCTAAGGCCGTCTTCACATGGGACAGCATACCTGGCTTCGGGCCGGTGGCAGGCCTGGAAGCCG
Source organism: uncultured Methanosarcinales archaeon (assembly GCA_963798205.1). Taxonomy (GTDB): domain Archaea; phylum Halobacteriota; class Methanosarcinia; order Methanotrichales; family Methanotrichaceae; genus Methanothrix. The sequence continues at coordinate 96,115 of CAWCSK010000035.1, read as the reverse complement.
GTATGAGACACGCCAGGGGCAGACTTGCGTTCGCCACAGGCTGCGATTTGCCGTTCTTGAAATCGGAAGTGATCGAGAGGCTCTTTGAGCTGGCGGATGAATTGTCTGATGATTCGGTTGCGTATGAAGCCGCCGTTCCTGTGCAGCCCAATGGATTTTTCGAGCCGCTTCATTCGGTTTATGATCGAGAGAAGATGCAGTCCGCCTGCAGAAGGGCACTGGAAAAAGGAGAGCGGAGAATTCACGTTCCTCTGCAGGAGCTGTGCGTCAACCGCGTCTCTATAGATCAGCTTCGACCGCTCGATCCCGAACTATTCAGCTTCTTCAATCTGAATACAAAAGAAGACCTGGAAACGGCCCGAGCACTCTGGCCGGATCACAGACCGAAAGGCTCGCCGAGCTCCAATCAGAGCGCCTAGAGCCCTGAGTGTTAAACAGTTACAGGTAAAAAGCAAAATAGCTGGCAAGACAGCAATACAACATTAATTTTCAATCTCATGCCAACCGTTTTCGTCCGGTCCCGAGCAGTTCAAGCGTAGTGTTTCAGAATTAGATAAATTATGTAGACTATCACTACGAAGATCGCAATCCGCATTAGCCACCAGAAGGCATTCCAGAGGACAAGGGCCACCAGAACCGCCAGCAGTATCAACACCAGATTCTTCTCGCGGCTCATGGCGGGCTGCGGAAGACCGAAAATCCGCCTATGCATGGCAGCCCATAAGAGGAATAGGTATTAATCGCTTTTCCTATCCAACAACCTCTTGGAACCAAAAGCATTATACATCCCCATTCCTCTTCAGGGCTGGTGAATTTCCTTTGGATAAGCTTGAGCGGGTGTTGAGGAATACTGAAGAGATAGTTACAGTGGATGAACTCAAGGGTTTGCTGGAGAGGCCACGGCGCCCGCGGGCCTATGTGGGCTACGAGACCAGCGGAAAGGTCCATCTGGGCCACATGCTGACCGCCAACAAGCTTCTGGACCTGCAGAAGGTCCGGCTTTGACGTCGTCGTCCTTCTGGCCGATCTGCATGCCTTCCTCAATGAGAAGGGCACTCTGGAAGAGGTGCGCAAGACCGCAGACTACAACCGGGACTGCTTCATGGCCCTGGGGCTGGACCCGGAGAGGACGGAGTTCGTCTACGGCACAGACTACCAGCTCAAGCCGGAGTATATGCTGAAGATTCTGCAGATAGCCCGCAACACCACGCTCAACCGAGCCAAGCGCAGCATGGATGAGGTCAGCCGAAGCGCTGAGAACCCCATGGTCTCCCAGATGATCTACCCGCTTGATGCAGGCGATCGACATCGCCGACCTGCATATCGATCTGGCCGTAGGCGGCATAGACCAGCGCAAGATCCACATGCTGGCCCGTGAGGAGCTGCCGCGCCTCGGCCTACCGGCACCGGTATGCATGCATACGCCCCTGATTCCCGGGTCTGAACGGCGAGAAGATGTCCTCCTCCAAAGGGAACAACATCGCTGTGGACGAGCCCGCAGCGGATGTGGAGAAGAAGATCAAGAGCGCCTTCTGCCCGGCAAAAGTGGTGGAGAACAATCCCGTTCTGGCGATATGCAAGTACCACATCTTCCCCAGGATTGAGGCAGGGATGACCATCAAGCGGCCGGAGAAGTTCGGCGGGGATGTAAGCTATGCTGAGCTATGAACAGCTGGAGGCGGACTATGTGAGCGGGGCCATGCACCCGATGGACCTCAAGAAGGCCTGCGCAGAGTGCATGAACGAGATACTGGCGCCGGTGAGGGAGAAGATGGGATAAAATATTTTCCCTATATTTTGATCGAATAAACATGAATTGAATGTCAATTATGCCGACCATTGAACATATATTATTTATCCCGCGATAGATTTAAATACAGACTAATATGTACCAGAATTCATATGAGTATATACAGAAATAATATAGAAAATTGAAATGATAAATCGGGATGATTATCGTGGATGGCTCCGACTCCAAAGAAATGCTAAGGCAGATGAGTGTTGCAGAGTTTGTGAGAAGGTTTAAACGCGAAATCAAGGAGTGCGAAGATAGCAGATTCGTTTTTTTTATCGGTGCAGGCTGTTCCATTTCCTCAGATATACCTGGAGCAAACGATCTCGTTAAAATGTGGCTAAGAAGCCTCAAGAAATTAAGAATTGGCGATGAAAATAATTACGAGCCATGGGCAAAAAAAGAGTTTATTGATTACGATGAAAAATGCGGCTGCTAAGCATTATGGTAAAGTCATAGAGGAGCTTTTTTTAAATTCTGAGACCAGGCAGAGGGAGATTGAGCGGCTAACCGATGGGAAAGATCCTGGCTTTGGGTATGCTGTTTTGGCTAAGCTAATGGGACATAAAGACTTTGGCAGTCATTGTAATGCAGTTCTGACTGTGAATTTCGACGACCTTATAGCTGATGCACTTTACCTGTATACAAATAAAAAGCCCTTGGTCATTGTCCATGAATCTCTAGTGGGTTTTGTAAGAAGCACGAGGAAACGCCCGCTAGTACTGAAGCTTCATGGCGATTCCAGATTAGAACCCAAAAATACGGAGAGCGAAACCAATGAGCTAGCCGATAGTGTAAAGAAAGTCTTGAAGAACTTTCTGGCTGAAGCAGGATTAATCTTTATCGGCTACGGCGGGCATGACGAAAGCATTGCACACATATTGAATGAGCTACCGAGGAGTGCTTTGCCATGGGGAATTTACTGGATCAACAATGAAATACCTGATACCAGCATTGGAGAATGGCTCTGCGATAGAAAGGCCGTATGGGTAAAACATCTGGACTTTGATGAGTTGATGCTGCTTATATGGAAAGAGTTCGAATTAAGCCACCCCGACGAGAAAGCGATTTACAAGTTTGATCGAAACGTATAGGGGGACTTTTGAAAAGCTCAGGAATAAATTCGGAGTTGCAACCACAGGATGAAATAACAAAGGAATTGTCTGTGTCTCTTGATAAGGCCTTGAAGGACGCAGAGCCCAATTGGTGGGGCAATCTATTGGAAGCCCAAAAATATGAAAAAACCGAACCAGACCGTGCCGAAAGTATATATGGAAATGCAGCAAAGAAATTTCCTAATAATGGCACTATTTTGCATTCGTATGCCATTTCCTTGAGGATGTCAGGAAAGACTACGACAGAGCAGAAGAATATTACAAGAAATCACTGGAAACAGACCCTGATGATGCAGACCTACAAGGCAACTATGCACTCTTCCTTTGTAATATCAGGAAAGACTATGAAAAGCTGAAAAACAATTTGAAAAATCTCTGGAATTAAACCCCAACCATGAAAATAATATGAGCAACTATGCTCGCTTCCTCGGTTCTATGAGGGAAGATTATAGCAGAGCGAAGAATACTTTAAGAAATCTCTTGAAATAGACCCCAATAGTGCAGATCATCTGGGCAGCTATGCTGCCTTCCTTCAGAAGATCATGAAAGACTAGACCGAGCGGAAGAATATTACTAAAAGATCTCTGGAAACAAACCCCAACAATGCAAATAATCTGGGCAACTATGCCGGATTCTGCTGGCTAGAAACAATAATATTGGATTTGATTTACTGCAAAGAGCTTTAAATATTTCAATCAAGCCGATCCAAATGTCGCTCTAAACTTAGAGATTCTATTTTATAAATTCGCTCACATTCAGGATAATGATTCTCGAAAGTAGATCCTACCACAAATAAAAATACTTTTGTATGATGGAGTAAGATCTCCCAGATGGGATCTCTCTAGTAATGTGAAAAAGGCTATTGAAGACGGCCATCCATGCCCTAGTCTTCCTATCAGCACTCTCCAAGGTAATATCGGATGAGGAAGATATCAAGAGCCTGGATCGATTTGATGCCTGGATAAAAGAAGAGGGGTGTTAGATACTTACAACCATACTCGAGCCCGATACATGTGAATTGGCTCCCCCAAAGCGCGCAAGGCCACTTACAGGAAAGGGGCTCGGGGCGAGCGGCCGCATCTGAAGGCAGCGCACGAGAATGCGAAGCGAGACCGTTAGGCAAGGGCAGCGATCGGCAAAGGTCCGGGTTGAGCTGGAGAACAAGATCTGATATCCAGCCCCATGACCTCTATCAACTCCAGGCATAGATTTATTTTCAAGAACAACCTCTTGGCTTATAGATGCAACCGATAAAAATAATTATAGAAAAGCATCCCGATGGCTATATCGCCTATCCTATCGGCATCAAGGGGATAGTAGTAGGTGAGGGCAGCACTTATGAGGAGGCAATTGCTGATGTCAAATCTGCCATCCAATTCCATATAGAAACATTTGGAAGAGAAGTCCTCGAAACAAACGAAATCAGTGAGACTTTTGTTGCTGAAGTGGTAGTGTGACGAAGTTCCCCAGGGACGTGCCAAAGCGAAAGGTGATAAAATCCCTGGTGGCTCTGGGATTCGAGACAATCCGAGAAGGCAATCACATTTCCATGATTAGGATAAATCCTGACGGAAGCAAAACGCCCCTGACTATGCCGAACCATGAAGAGATCAAGGGTTCCACACTATTGATAATCCTAAGGCAAGCAGGAATTACGAGAGAAGAGTTTATCGAAGTATTCAATGATTTATAATCACAACTACTTCAATGCAATCTTGTTGCAGTTTTCCTAATTTTGCAGAGATTTATTCAGTTCTCAGGGCGCGGGCGGGCCATGGGGCGAGCGGCCTCGCGTCCGAAGGCAGCGCACGAGAATGCGTTGAAAGACCGAAATTCTACTCATGCTAAAGATGAGTCGTCCAGGTCGAACTGAAAGAGCCATCGAGAAATACGGCTTAATCCGGAAGTTCGAATTCGCTGAGCATTACCTCAACCTTGAGTTTGATGGCAGGAATCTCGTTCTTGACAACATCCCAAACGATCTCCCACTTGACACCAAAATAGTGATGGATCAGCTTGTCTCTAAGCCCTCCAATCTTTCGCCACTCAACCTCTGGATATTTCTCCTTGAATTCCTTCGATAAATTCTTAGTCGCCTCGCCAATGACTTCAAGGCTCCGCAGCCATGCCCTTTGCTCCTCCCTGTCCATCATCAGATCTGAAAACTCGATGCAAGAACTGCTTTCCTCTAGAAAGTTGATTTCATCAAGGATGTGCCTCAAAAAAACTGAGTCGTCCTTGATCAGCCCAGACCACCTCGCTCTTTACATACAGAGCAATGTAAGGGCTTAAAGAGTCGGGTGTAACTAGCTCTACCCTCCGATTGAAGAGATCCTCAAGATAGAAAGCCAGTTTCATGAAATTATCGAAAGTTGGCTTTTCAAACTCCACCATTATATCTACATCACTGCTATCTTTTTCATCTCCTCGTGCAAAAGAGCCGAATAGACCGATCCTTCTAACGCTAAATCTGTTTTTTATCTCCAGTTCGTGCCTTCTCAAGATATCAATGATGTTCATACGGGAATCACTCAATCATTGGCAGGCAAAGATTAAAAACTTGCCTCTTTAGGATCTCAGCTCGAAATGCAGCGCGATGCAGGACAGGAAGGAAAGGGTGAAATGCTATGACCTCATTGTTTTTAGGGAGAGGAAAAACATGAGCGACCAGATGCAGCCTGTTCGTGAAAAGATAGTTGGTATCCTACACAGGAACGATGTAAAGAAGGCATCATTTTTCGGTTCTATCGTGAGGGGTGAGATGACTGAAGAAAGCGATGTGGATCTATTGGTCGAATTTGAAGGCAAAAAGAGCCTTCTGGATCTCGCCCATTTGAAAAATGAGCTGGAAGATGCCATAAACAGAAGGGTGGATGTTCTGACTTACAAATCGCTCCACCCCCGTCTCAAAGATAGAATCCTGGCCGAGCAAGTACCGATAATATGAAGAAAGATCCTGGCGTCTTCCTGGGGCACATCCTGGACAGCATCGAGCTTATCGAGAGCTATTCCAGGGGAAAGACCGAATTGGATTTGATGGAATCGGTTGGCTTGCAGGACCAGATCATCAGAAGGATCGAGATAATAGGGGAAGCGGTGAAAAATCTGCCAGCAGATCTGAGAGAGGACCATCCAGAGGTTCCCTGGAGAGACATGGCAGGAATGAGGGACATCGTAGTCCATCAGTATTTTGGGGTAGATCTTGAGTTTGTCTGGCAGGCAGCAACCAAGGATTTTCCTGAACTGAAGGAGAAGATCCTGAAGATACAGGAAGATCTTGGCAAAGGAGCCAAATGAACGAGAGGCGCCACCATTACTGCGGTGATTTACGATGACCGGATCGGATTGATATCCATAAGCTGTACGAGGACATAGGTCCACCTGAGAATGCGTGTCCACGTTCGAGCGCTCGGGCACGGCTGGCAGCGGGCGGGCTCTGGGGCGAGCGGCCCCGCAACGGAAGGCAGCGCGCAAGAATGCGTGAATGGGAGACCGGAAGGACGGCAAATGTAACGAGCAGAAAAGATCGTTAAGCCGGTCAAGTCTGAGATTTTTGTGACCAGTCCAAATATGAGTCTCGCATCATATTTATTTACCATCCGGCCTTTGTTAAATAGGAGGAGAAGATGAAAACCCTTCAAGAGATCGAAAGTATTCTTAGAGACCAGAAGCCAATCCTCAGACAAAGATTCGGGGTTTTGGAGATTGGCATCTTTGGCTCATTCGTACGAGGCGAACAGAAGGATACCAGCGATCTGGATTTGCTCATCGATTTTGAGGAGCCGATCGGCCTCATCAAGTATGTGGGATTGCAGAACTATTTGAGCGACAAGGTCGGAGAGCGAGTGGATCTGGTCACAAAGTCTGGCCTCAAACCGAGAATAGGCGAGCATATCCTTAGAGAGGTAATTTACGTATGAAGGAACGGGATTACGGAAGTTACATTGAAGACATCATTGAGCATATGAATTATGCTGAAGAATTTATAAGAGACACAACATTTGAAGAATTCACAAACGATAAGAAGACTATTCTTTCAGTGACAAAGTGCATAGAAGTTGTGGGCGAGGCGACGAAGCATGTGCCAGATTCGATAAGAGAAAAATATCCAGAGATTCCCTGGCGAGACATGGCAGGAATCAGAGATAGGCTTGTCCATGGCTACTTCAAGGTGAACCTGGAAATTGTCTGGACGACGGTAACTGTGGAATTTCCCGAGCTTCGATCCATGATGGAAAATGTATTGGCCGATGTAGATCTATAGCAAAAAGAAAACACAGTTAAATTCGACAAGCAAACTAATGACCACCCAGCCCAGGACCGATGGACTCCTACCCACTTGGGCGCACTTGCCCCATGTGGACGCACGGGCTCGAGCAGGAGCATGCGGGCGGGCCATCGAGCGAGAGGCCTCGACCCCGGAGGCAGCGCACGAGAAAATGCGTTGCGAGACCGGAAGGACGAGCGAGGGCAGCGAGAACCTTGCTTCCGGGATTTTACTGAGCCAACGAAACGAATCACCAGAATCAAGAGATAAGGATTGGCGGAAGTACTACTACTTGCCGCCATCTTTATCTTGATCTTCAGCCTGATGTCGAACTTACCCTTAGGCTTGCTGCGGGCTCTTTTTCACCATCTACAGGTTATGGTATACTAAAACATGTTCCGGTGATGTACCATCATCGCTCGTCTCCTGTTAGGATTTAACATGCCACCATCAACTCTGGTCTGCCAGAGATCACAGGATTAAAGATCCCCATCTCAAAGGAAGCGAGATCTCCCTCAAGCTTCCATTGGGCTCTAGCCTTCTCATTCTTCTCCAAAAATGCCATGCACACTTTGCTCTCTTCCCCAGGATTGCATCCTTTGCACTCCTTCCTCAGTTGCGAGTAGTCCCCTGGGATCGCCCAGATTCCCTCGCCCTTGAGGAAGCTGTACTCAAGGCTATTTCTTGCAAACCTCTTAAAATCCGAGTATTTCGCCTGTGGGTAGGTATGGGCGATAATCACGAACTGCTCAGTTAAGTCTGTTCTCAGCACCCCCGGGTCATCGCTGGCCAGAACGATGGGAACCCCACGGCTCAGGTAGACTGGGAACGGGTGGTCTTCTCCGGAGACCTCCAGGATCACCTTGTTGCTCACAGGCATGATCTCCACTGCCACCTTGTCCTGAGCCATCTCAGATAAGGTCTTCTGGGACCCCGTCTCCCTCATGATATCCACTCCGTGGCCTATCCTTGACGCATGGCCAACCTCGACAGCCTCCTTGATGTGGAACCTGAGATCCTCGGGAGGAACCAGTCCCAGGTCAAGCTCTCCTGCGTGGAGGGCTATCTTCACATTAGGGTATTTTCCATGCAGGAACTGGATCATTCTCATTTGCAGTGAGTAGTCTTCCAGGGCGGTCAAGTTGTCCTCAGCACTCAGAAGATTGATGCCAACCACGAGAGGAGAGGTATTCGCCACCTCAAAGGCCAGGGCAAGCTGAGCGAAGACCTCTTGCTTCGGCTTGATCCTGGAGGCTGTGTACAGGTATTTGACTGTCACATTCCTGCCAGGGTCGGCGGCCCTGAGAATCTTGATTGACCTCGCATCACTCTCATTCAGGCCGGTGCTGGCTTTCTTGGCGATTTCTTTAAGACCTCCGGTGATGAGTTTATCATAGAAACGTGTGAAGTTTTCATCCCAACCGAATCGAGATCCCATGGAGGCTGCATCAGAACCTCCGTACGCGCTCGTCATGAGCTCCAGGTACGCCACATTCTCCGAAGCTGCCCTCGAACGCAATTCTGCGACCAGGAGACTCATATTGTTTGTAGCGCCACCAAAGCGAGCAAATGTGGAGAAGAATTGGTCGTGGCCGCTGACGTTCAGGAACTTCGAGTCCTTCATGGACCAGGCATCCACTAAATGGTTATAGAGCTGTGGGTCAGAATAAGCTTTGCTCACCTTTTTATTTGACCCTGTGCAAATTTTAGTGGCGCTGTAGTTGTTTAAGTAGATGCACAGGCTATCCGAGGATGCCGCATCAATGAGGCCTTCGGCATAAACTGCTCCAGTCAGGTGATTATGGAGGTCCCCTCCCTTAGGCATGGATAAAAAGAAAGCCCTCAGCTCCTCGGGGTTATCTCTTATCCCCTCAAAGAAGGTACTGACTGCAATTTCCCTCGATAGACCATCTGCCTCTTTTTCTTTTAGAGTGGAGCCCTGGGAAGTAGCAATAAACAAGACCAGAGCTATTAAGATCACAGCTTTAATGCTCATCAGTTCCAACACCCAAAATTTCTTAATTTTACATCGCTTTCTATTATAAATAGTTGTTCTCCCTAATTTTGAACTACTATAGGATAATTCTGCAAATGGCCTCTTTGATGGCTTTCAGTTGCAGAGCGCTGTGTAGAACACCTATTAGATGAGCGAGCCGGGAGGGGGACAGCAAGGGCAGCGAGTAGTGCAGGATGAACCGGATGAGCAAATCTGTACGAAAAAGTAGGTCAGGAGTTACGTCTTTGGATCATCAGAAGAAGCAGCATCGGTTCCAAGGAGGCCCAAAACCATCTCTACATTCTTGCGGAAATCATCCAGGCTGCGATCATTTCTCAGAGACATGTCTGCGGCTTTTATAGCTTCATACATGCCCCATCCCATCTCCCGGCTCTCCCGCTCTTCCAGGGCTGCTGCTCGGCAGTCTTGGGGGCTGCTGATGATATCGGTATTGCTTTCACTCCTGGGACTGCTCCCGGGATCATCAGGACGGCCCCTGGTCGCCAGCCACTTCAAACGCGCTTCCGCCGGTGCATAGACCTCCACCAGATGAAACTCCTCCGCCTGGGCACGAAAGAAGTCCGCCTCGGCCTTCGAACGCAGACCGTCTACTACCACCACATCCTTTCCGGTAGCCATGACCCGATCCAGGGTCCTCCTGGCAATAGCGTCAGGGCCGTCCTTTGCTCGCAGAGCATTGCCAATGCGGCCCAAATTCTGGTCGGTGGGCTCCAGACCCTGCCGGGCTGCCTCCTCTCTTATGACGTCTCCCATTACGACAACGGCCAGACCATGATGTCTTGCGATCTTTGAGGCTTCGCCTTTGCCAGAGCCTGGCAGTCCCACAAAACCGATGATCTTCATTTCACTTCACCCGAAGATTCTCGTATAGCGTTTTTGACTATCTAATTTATTTAATTTTATTACCTAATTGATTATCTAATTTGTCCATTTGATCTTGGGAGCGGCTCTCACCTGAACCTTGATCCCCGTCCTGAAAGCTCTGGCCATTTCTTGCATCGCCTCCAGGGAGACCGGCTCAAATCCGGGTTCCCCTTTGCGAGCATGCCCCTGCTGCAGGATCAGGCTCTCCAGGCGATTCTCTGGATACTTTGCTTTCAATTCCAGAAGCATTTCTGCAACTTCTGCAAGTTGGGAGCCGGAAGGCATCTCCGGAAAGACCGTGCTCCTTGTATCCAGTGCTACTCCCTGTTTGCAGCAGATCTCAAGGCTCTCTCGAACGAACACCGCCGCGCCGCTCATGCCCGTGGCTCTCTCGTAATCAGGCTCCACAAGTGCTGTTTTGAGATCGAGGAATACCTTGTCTACCAGATTCTTCTCCAATAGACTCTCCAGCCGGTCCGGGTAGTAGCCTGAGGTCTCCAGGCCCGTGGAAAGATGCAGGCTCTTGGCGAGTCGAAATAATCTGGCACAGGCGTCTGGTTGGTGGAGCGGCTCGCCTCCGGATAAGACAAAGGCGTCGACGAAAGGCTTAGAGCTTGCTCTTTGGGATGCATCATCGAGGTTGATCTGCATAGAGATTGGTGCAATGGTCCTGGCAGCCGATCGTACCCCTTTAACCTGGGCTACAATGCGGGAAGCGATCACATGAAAAGCGACGCTGCTGTCTCCCGTCTGAAGCCCCTGATTATGGCAGTGGGGACAGCGCAGCGGGCAGCCTCGCAGGAAGACAACCAGGGCCGCGCGACCCAGCCAGTCAACTGTGGATAGTGGAACGATTCCGCCCAGGTTGACCTTCAACCCATCATCCCTTTCCCTGAGGCAGATCGATACCGATCTGCATTCCAGCAAGCCTTGTCAACCTCTCTTTCAGCTCAGACTCGTCCAATCTGGCTTTTTCCTGCAGCGAGGTTTGATCTTTTTGACTTTGATCCAGGGCAGCCTCAAGGCTTCGTATGCTCTTTCGATCCGAGGTCATCAAATCCTTCAGATGCACTGCCTCTTTGCCGCTCTCGTCAAGCCGCTCTCGGAGATCTTTGATCTCCTTTTCCAGAGAAGAATGTCTGGACCTGGCGTCTTCCAGCGATTTCTTCTTGATGAGCAGGTCTATATGATCGAGAACCTTCTCCTTCTTTCTGTCCTTCAATCCCAGGGCGGCGAGATGGGCCCGCAGCTCAGCGAGGGAGCCTGCAATATCGTTGTCCGAAACCTGGGAGGGTGACGACAAGAGCTGCTGGAAGATGTCTTTATGTTGCAGATTGAGCCTTTCGCTCGACCCCTGTTTCATGATTCTACTCAATGCCTTGGTCAAAGGAGCAACAAGGTCTCTCAATTCATCTTCCGTCCGGGATAGATCTTCCTTTTTTTTCTCGAGAATCTTCTTCTGGTCTTCTGCCTTTCTTCCTTCAGGGCTCGCAGCCAGCCTTTTCAAATCCACTTCCATTGCCGAGAACTGGGATCTGGTTCTGGTCAGAGATTCCTCATTTTCTGCTACTTTTTTTCGCAGATTATCGATGCCGGAAAGCTCCTCCTGAAGTCTTGCCACAAGCTCTCGAGAGTACCAGATCTCCTCGTGCAACTTTCTTCTCTTAGCAACCTCGCTCTCCAGCTCGACCAGAAGGCGGCTTAGTTGGGTCAGATCGGTGTTTATGCTCTCCAGGCACTTGGGGAAGATCGCGCCGACGTACTGTTGCGCTCTCCCAAAGGTTGTTACCGTTCTCTCCAGACCTTTGACGAGAGCCCAATGATGCTGTGAGGCGGATTCAATGTCCCTTCTTCTGGGAGGCATCAACTTCTCGCTTCATCGATTCCATCTGTTTGACAAGCTCGCCGCGAGCGGCAAGCCCTGCCCTCAGAAGCTTGGGTGGAGTGGATGGATCCGGCTCCGCAGATATCAGAGCGGATACATCCTCAGATAGGCCTTTGGCCACACCATCGAGACGATTGTAAATCTCACTCAGGCATTCCTCAAATCCGGAATCCCTTTCTCGATCCTCTAACCAGGAATTTATATCTGCGAGCGGCAGGCTCAGAGCCTTGCCCCTGGCCTTCGACCCGGGAAAGATATTCTTGAGCCACTTCAAGGCAGTCTCTCCTGCGTTTCTCGTATCGTTTCTCGTATCTCTTTTCGTGCCTGCATCAAGTCTCTCTCTTTTTTGTCATGCCAATCTTGTTCCTCATGTCTCTCCGATTTCTTAAGCTGAGAGACGACCTTCTCGGCAATTTTCGGGCCAAGGAGGCGAGCGATCTCGACCGGATCGGCGGCTTGCAGCTTCTCTATGCTCGTTATGCCCGACAGATAGAGCTTTCTGGCCCGGACCCGTCCTATTCCCTTCAGATTCAACAGGGCGAGTAGATCCTGGCCGGCTCCATAGTGGATGCGCTCGGCCAGCTGCTCTGCTTTAAAAGTAATTCCCAAATCTAGATGTTTGGACAATTCCGCCATGGAATGCATGAGCCATTCCGCAGTCTCGGCAGAGCGGCGTATGTCTCCGGGTCCGATGCGGTAGCGATCGGATATCAGCTCCTCTCTCACCTCTCCAATCCAATCCATTAGCATGGCAGAGGTCTTGGCCTCGCGGAGCAGATAGTCATAGTTGTCTTCATCATTCAGCTCGCCCTGATGACAGTCTATGAACTCCTCCACCCAGCCGTCTGCGGCCTGAACGTAGAGCAGAACCATATCGGGAGTCATGGTTATAAGGTGAATGAGAGAGAGATCGTTGGGCCTTTTTTTAGACATTGACGGGTCTCTCGCCTTTATGATGCCGTCGTTTTTGACATTTTCCTTCTTGCTCTGCAGATTTTCCAGCATGATGACGGCACTTAAGGGATCGATATAGAGCTTGGAGACCAGAGAGCCGAGCCTGGTGGGAACAAGATCTCCCTCCGAGCTGTCCTCGATCATATCGTTATCAGCCAGGAAAGCGAGAACCTTCTCGAGAGTGGCATCCAGATGCCATGGGTCCTGCTGATGGGCATAAAATGTGGTGGCGATGAATTCTTTCAGCTCCTGCTCGGTCCTGGCGAATCCGGCTGTGATGGTGGAGAGCATATGGGTGCGAAGAGCGCTTTCGCTGGCGAGCTTTGACCAGATCTCCTCAGGAGTGCCTTTGATGTAGTGTTCCATCAGCTCAAGCACTTCGGCGTCGTTCTTGGCGATGAGAAAAGACTCGCCGTAAGGATCAAGCCCCGGCCTTCCGGCACGTCCAGCCATCTGGCGGTACTCGATGACGGGAATCGGAACCATGCCGGAACCATACTCATAGCGCCGGTAGCTCTTTATCAGAACCCTTCGGGCGGGAAGATTCAGGCCCGCGGCCAGGGTCGGAGTGCTGGCGATGACCTTGATCTTATTATCCCGGAAGCCCTGCTCGACAAGCTTGCGCTGCTCAGGCAAGAGTCCGGCATGGTGAAATGCTACGCCCCTGGAGACGCAGGAAGCCAGACGGTGGCAGGTTTCGCTCTCCCCTGTAGCGAGAATGCTCTCTGAAAGAGCCTCCAATGCGGCCTCCTTCTGAATCAGAAGGCTGAGCTTCGTGGCTGAGGCTTCCGCATTTTTGCGAGAGTTTTCGAAGATCAGGATCTGGGCTGCCTGGGAGAGTGTATCCTTGACCAGAGCCAGAGCTTCGTCCTTCTTCGTCTCCAGAGTCGCCTCTCCGTCGGAGAATACCAGCCTTCCCTGGCAGATGATTCCCTCCCGAAGACTGATAGGCCGCCATTCGCTGGAGACCAGCTCCGCATCCAGCCAGTCCGCCAGCTCCTTGGAATTGGCAACGGTGGCAGAAAGGCCGATGACCTGCAATCCGGGATTTAAGCGGCGCAGCTTAGTGATGGTCATCTCCAGAGTAGGGCCGCGGCCCACGTCATTCAAGAGATGGATCTCGTCCACTACAAGGACTGCCAGGTCTCGCACCCAGGAGGCCCCGTTTCTCATGAGAGAGTCGGCCTTCTCAGATGTGGCGATTATTATCTGGTTCTTGCCCAGGCGCTCGTCTCTCTTGTCGAAGTCGCCGGTACTGATGCCGACAGAGACGCCCAGATCCCTGAACTTGCGAAAAGAGTCGTACTTCTCAGAGGCCAGGGCGCGCAGAGGAACGATATAAAGGGAACGCTTTGCCTGAAGTGCAGCTTTGAGCATGGCGAGCTCAGCCAAAAAAGTCTTGCCGGAAGCAGTGGCCAGTGCCAGAAGCATGCTCTTGCCCTCCAGCAGCCCCCTCTCTACCGCCTCGGCCTGAGGCGGGTAAAGCTCTTTATATCCTCGCTCTTCGTAAAGCTTGATGGCCTCCGGGGGCAGCCAGCGCTCTAAATCCTTTATCTCCAGCATCGATTACCTCTACGCACCTATCATGACACTAATCTTGAGCAAGATATATTTGAGACTCTTTGATCAACCCGAGACTCCTCTAATCTTAAATACTACATGAAAGTAGTACCTGCGGGAATACATCCTGCACAGGAACCAAAAAAGAATAACCGTCATCATATAAATGCATCTTCCATGGAGAGAACCTAATGTATGCCGATCGGATAAAGAACCTACCGCCATATCTCTTTGCCGCGATCGATAAGGCGAAGCAGGAAGCAAGGGCGAGAGGTGTGGACGTAATCGACCTGAGCGTTGGCGATCCCGATTTGCCGACGCCTACGCACATCGTTGAGGCCTTGAGGCAGGCAGCCGAGGATACATCCAATCACCAGTATCCTTCCTATGAAGGAAAGCTAACTTTCCGCACGGCGGTTGCGGACTGGTACAAGAGGACCTTCAATGTGGACCTGGACCCCAGGAATGAGGTTCTGACTCTGATCGGCTCCAAGGAGGGCATTGCCCATGCGCCCCTGGCATTCATCAATCCTGGAGATGTAGCATTAATACCGGATCCAGCCTATCCGGTCTACAGGACTGCTACAGCCTTTGCCGGAGGAGAGCCAGTGGTTATGCCGCTCTTGAAGGAGAACAGGTTCCTGCCGGACCTGGAGGCCATTCCAGCGGATGTCGCTCGCCAGGGCTAAGATCATGTTTCTCAACTATCCCAACAACCCAATCGGGGCTACGGCTGACCAGGAGCTTCTTCCAGGAATTGGTCGACTTTGCCAGGGAATACGATATCATAGTAATGCACGACAACCCCTATTCAGAGATCTACTACGATGGCCAGAGATCCCTCAGCCTTCTGGAGATAGAGGGGGCGAAGGATGTGGCAGTAGAGTTTCATTCGCTCTCCAAGACCTACAACATGACCGGCTGGAGGATCGGCTCAGTGGTCGGCAACGCTGAGGTCGTGGCGGGAATCGGCAAGATCAAGAGCAACATTGACTCAGGCACATTTGGAGCAGTGCAGGATGCAGGAATCGCTGCTTTGCAAAGCCCTGATCGAGGTCGTGGAAGATATCCGCAAGATCTACCAGCACCGGATAGAGATTCTGTATCAGCGCCTTTCGAGCATCTGGGCCTGGAGCTGGAAAAGCCCAGGGCTACTCTATATCTCTGGGCTTGGGTGGGAGGAAACTCCATTGAGTATTCTGCCAGCGGCTGCTGGAAAAGACAGGCATCGTGGCTACGCCCGGACTGGGCTTCGGAAAATACGGCGAGGGCTACATCAGATTCTCCATCACCCAGCAAACGAAGAGAATAGAAGAGGCTGTGGTGCGGCTGGAGAAGATGGGCCAGGTGAGAGTCGCAGTTCCTCTCAACAATTCGGAGGGAGTTGTAATTGTATAGAAAGTTATTCTGCAAAGGAATTGAGAGTGCTAAGTGGCAGAAGATCTGGGAAGAAAAGGCGGTCTTCCAGCCTGAGCCCGATGAGCGCCAGAAGTTTTTCTTAACCATACCTTATCCTTATCTCAATGGAAATTTGCATGCCGGTCATACGCGGACTTTCACTATCGGTGATGCCGTGGCTCGCTACCGGCGCATGCGCGGCGACAATGTCCTCTTTCCCATGGCTTTTCATGCCACGGGTACGCCTATTGTCGGCCTCTCCGAACTCATCGTCAACAATGACCCTCTGATCTGGGGAGTTTACACCAAGCTTCACGGCATTCCTGAGGATGAGCTGAAGACCCTTAACACCCCGGAGAAGATCGTGCTCTACTTCCGACGCCAGGCCAAGGCCGCCATGCAGAGCATCGGCTACTCCATCGACTGGAGGCGGGAGTTCACCACCACCGATCCTGCTTACAGCAAGTTCATCGAGTGGCAGTATGGCATCCTGAGCCGCCTGGATTACGTGGTCAAGGGCAGCCATCCGGTGCGCTGGTGTCCTCATGACCGAAATCCGGTCGAAGATCACGACATTCTCAAAGGCGAGGATGCCACCATCATGGACTTTGCCCTGATCAAGTTCAGGGTAGGCGACCAGGTCGTTCCCTGCGCCACGCTGCGGCCGGAGACGGTCTTCGGTGTGATCAACCTCTGGCTCAATCCGGATGTGAACTACGTTCTGGCCAGAGTCAACGGCGAGACCTGGATTGTTTCCAAAGAGGCCTACGAGAAGCTGACCTTCACCGACCGGCAGGTAGCCCCGGGCCCGGAGATATCAGGAAAAGAGCTGATCGGCAAGAAGGTAACAAATCCGCTTACGGGCACAGAGGTTCTCGTTCTGCCCAGCAGCTTTTGTGGACCCGGACAACGGCTCGGGAATCGTCATGTCCGTTCCGGCTCATGCGCCTTACGATTATCTGGCCCTGAAGGATCTTTATGACCGAGATCTTCGAGTATGGCATCACCGAGGACCTGAGCAGATTAAATTCATCTCCTTGATTGAGTCGCCCGGCTATGGAGAATTCCCGGCAGTGGAAGTCGTAAACGAATTGAAAGTCAAGGACCAGAACGATCCCAAGGCCGAAGAGGCCACCAAGATGGTCTACCGGCGGGAGTTTCATAACGGCGTTCTGAAGGCCAACACCGGCCAGTATGCCGGCATCGCCGTCAGCAAGATCAAGGATGTCCTGCTCGCCGACCTGATTGAGAAGGGCATTGCGGAGATCTTCTACGAGTTCTCAGAGAAGCCGGTCATCTGCCGCTGTGGTACAAAATGCGTCATCATGATGGTGCGGGACCAGTGGTTCCTGGAGTACTCCGATCCGGAGTGGAAGGCCAAAGTGCTCCGCTGCCTGGCAGGCATGCGGCATCATCCCGAGAGTTTCGGGTGGAGTTCGAGAACAAGATCGACTGGCTGAAGGACAAGGCCTGCGCCCGACAGGAAGGGCCTGGGCACGCATCTGCCCTGGGACAAGGAGTGGCTCATTGAGTCCCTGGGCGACTCGCACCATCTACATGGCCTACTACATCCTGGCCAAGTATGTCAACGCCGGGATGAAGATCGATAAGCTGCCGCCGGAGTTCTTCGAGTACATCTTCCTGAACAACGGAGACGCAGCGAATGTGGCTCCCTGTTACGGGGATGCCTCTGGACACTATCAAGCAGATTCACGACGACTTTGCCTACTGGTATCCGGTGGACCTGCGCACATCCGGCAAGGACCTGTCGCCAATCACCTGCTCTTCTTCCTCTACCATCACGTGGCCATATTCCCGGAGGAGCTCTGGCCAAAGGCCATCGCAGTCAACGGATTCGTCTCCCTGGAGGGGCAGAAGATGTCCAAGTCCAAGGGGCCGCTGCTCACCCTAGTGAGGCCGTGGCAGAGAACGGGGCGGATGTGACGCGGCTGTACATCCTGGGCAATGCGGAAGGGACAGCGGATGTGGACTGGAGAAATGATGGAGTCGAGTCCACCCGTGCCCATACTGGAGAGGTTCTACAATCTGGCCCGGGAGATTTTGGAGGACAGCAGCATCGATGAGAATGCGGAGAAGACGCTCATCGACCGCTGGATGCTCTCCCGGCTGCAGCGACGCATCGAGGAGGCCACGACAGCCATGGAGAACATCCAGACGCGGCGGGCGCTGCAGAGTGCCTTCTACCTGCTCTTCAACGACCTGCGCTGGTACCAGCGCCGGGGAGGAAAGAACCAGCTGCGTGCGGTCCTGTCGGCCTGGGTGCGGCATGATGTCGCCCTTCACGCCGCACGTCTGCGAGGAGCTGTGGGCATGCGGGCCTGGGCGAAGGATACGCATCGCTGGCCGCGTGGCCCGAGGCCGATGCGGCTCTCATCGACGTGCAGGCTGAGAAGGCCGAGGATCTGCTGGAGCGCACCTTGAACGATGTGCAGGAGATCGTGAATGTTACCAAGGCCAGCCCGACAGAAGATCACGCTCTACACCACGCCCGCCTGGAAGCAGGAGATGCTGCGGCTGGCCCTGGGCGTGCCGAAGGCGGCAAGCTGGACATGAGCGCGCTCATGAAGGCGGCCATGGCCACGCCCGGCGATTGCGGAGCACAAGAAGGATGCGCCCAAGTATGCGCAGAAGCTGGCCAAGGCGGCCCACTCGCTCTCGGCGGAGGCGCTGGGGCTGGACGAGTTCGAGACCTTGACTCGGGAGAAGGCATACCTGCAGGCGGCGCTGGGCGTGCCTGTGGAGATCTTTCGGCGGACGAGGCTGGGGAGGACCCCAAGGGCAAAAGTAAGCAGGCGGAACCGGGGAGGCCGGCGATTATATATTGAGTGAAGCCTCCTGTTCTTTTTTCTCAATGTAGATATCAAAGGAGTCCGCTTATGCACCTTTTCAATTGGTCTGCAGCTTGGCCGCCGTCGCTCGGCCGGCCGCGGCCCGGAACGGCGCCCCTGACCATAGCGCGGGAGGCCCGCAGGCCGACTCGCGGCACCCCGGAAGAAAAGAGGAAGGCAGTCTTTATTACTATTCGTCCAAATGTCCCCTACATTAAAGTATCTTCGCGTGCAAATTCAAGCATTGGTGGGACAGATGGTACAAGTAGATGAGACTGATCTGGTTTACAAAGGTCCCTGGTTAGAAGTGCTCAGCAAAGGTTATTCCAAACACTTGAAGCAGACTACAGCTTCCCGAAAGCTACCTGCCGATCCCTGGTAAATCTAATGTGGGATTTTACTATTCGTCCAAATGTCCCCTACATTAAAGTATCTTCGCGTGCAAATTCAAGCATTGGTGGGACAGATGGTACAAGTAGATGAGACTGATCTGGTTTACAAAGGCCCCTGGGTGAGAAGTGCTCAGCAAAGGTTATTCCAAACACTTGAAGCAGACTACAGCTTCCCGAAAGCTACCTGCCGATCCCTGGTAAATCTAATGTGGGATTTTCTCAATGAAACCTTTGGTGAGAAGCTTCATGAAGGCCAGATAACTTTCTATGCTGCCTCTGCGTCAGAGCCTCCTGGAAAAAGGCTCTCGGAGATAAAATCAGTCCCGGTCCATCTGACGTTTCATGACAGAAACGATATGAACATCCTAACCGAGAAAGGCACTTCCGGTCTTCGAAAGCATAAGATTCTTCGCATGTCTAGCGAGGCTTTGGATCAAGATGGTCTTCTTACTCAAGAGGATCTGGCGGTCCTTCTCTGCAGCTCCAGAAGAACGATTCGGCGTGATGTCAAGGAGCTGAAACAGCAGGGAATCGATGTTCCTACTCGTGGAACACTTCAAGATATTGGTCCAGGAGTAACGCACAAATCGAAAGTAGTAAAAATGTGGCTTGAAGGATATGAATACACAGACATCGAGCGCAAGACCGGCCACTCAGGCTTTTCCGTTCAAAGGTATCTTACGGGCTTCTCTAAATCAGTCCGATTCCACTGTCGTGGATATTCTTTGCCAGAAATACGCGAATTAACCGACATGTCCGAGAGGCTGGTTAAGGAATATCTGGATCTGTACGAGACATGCAAGAATCATCCTGAATCCCAAATCAGACTTCAGCAGATTCTCTCTCAGCCCCTGCCATTGAAAAAAAGCTCAATACCTTGGCAAGAAAGCAACGGAGTGATGAACTCATGAAGGATTCAAATGCTGAGCGAATGCTCCGGAAATACAAAGGGTTCGCCAACTCCGTAAAGCAGATGCTCAATCAGGAATACAAGTTTCTCGGAGGTGACAAAATCCAGGATATGTTCATCGAAGACTTGCTTGAAGAGTTCAATAGGCATCTGAAAGATGGATGGAAGCTTGATGCCGGTCAGGTTATATGGTGGGCGGCACACAAAGACGAATATCCTGGGCGGAATAAGACCATCGAGAACACCAAGATGGTTCCAGTAATTTTGTCCATTGCTAGTCAGGATGACCTGAAGCTGAGGCTTGATGGTTACTCTGCTAAAGAGATCCGAAAGTGCAAGGTGGCTAGGATACTCCGCGAAGCATATGAGCAGGAGGGAGTCCTGAATCAAGCAGATGTGAGTCTCTTGATAGGAGTGAGTGCAGGCACTATTGGCAAGGACATTAGAGAATTCCAACTGGAGCGGGGCGTTATCCTGCCGTATCGTGGGACTATTCACGATATCGGTCCGACATTAACTCACAAGAAGATTATCATTCAACAGTTTGTCAGGAACGTCCCAACGCCTGAGATCGCGCGGAGAACTTCCCACAGCGAAGAAGCGTGCGATAGGTACATCAAAGGTTACAAAAAGGTTCTAAAGCTTTATACCGATGGGATTCCTGCTGAGAACATTGCTTCTGAGCTGGAGATGAGTAAATCCCTGGTCCGTCAGTACGTCGAAATCATTGTGGATCTGGCTGAGATAAAGAAGGGATAGAAAAGATGATATTCAAGAAAATCGGTAACATGGGGAATGTAGAGGTCATTTGCCACTATTCTGTATCTACTTTATCCCATCTCAGCCTGAATGACATTGGTTGATCCTCATCAAAGCGCAAAAGATTATCCCGTCTTTTTTCGGGATTCCGCGAGTCGGCCTGCGGGCCTCCCGCGCTGAGTGACGGGGCCACTCCAGGCCGTGGCGGCCCCCCCTGACTCCGCGTCCGCGGGAACAATCAATGAAGCTTGCCCTTTAGTTTTGGACGTTTTTGAGAAGACCCAGGCGCAGACGTGCCTATCCGAACAGCTGATATGCCATTATTGATGGACGACGAACAGGTTTTGGTCCCTATAGAGATGTATCACTGTTAAGGTGAAATTATGTATCGCAATATGTCGCTCTCGCTCAACATCCATATAGATATGCTTGCCAATAAATATATAGCTATTGTAATCCAAAACCAAAACCTGAATTGGTCTCTCCTTTTGACAAGTGGTATTATAAATTCATTAATTCTTTTGTCGCCAAAAATTTGAGAATAAAGGCGAATTTTTTTGTCAGTTTCCTCTCTCAATATATAATAACTATGAAATATACTGCCCATCCGATATATGCATTGAAACAGTATCAAATAGATTGCATATAACTGTAAGCTGCTCCTAAGTACGATTTCCTGCAAATTATTCTTAGCAAATGATGCCAGTAATGTAAGCATGATAATGCCGATCGATGCAAGAATTGAATCATTGAGTCCTTTCGTCATTACATCCAATGTATTAGAGATTTCTCTAGTGACACTACTAATATAGCCGGTTAACTCTTGTATCTCCTCAAAATGTTTATTGATTTTTCCATCTATGAATATCTGATGATGCCAGCGAGATTCTTCGAGCAAATATGGAAGTCGCCTTATAAACTCTTGATAATTATCTATTGCTTCATGATTTTCAAACTCATGAGATACAACTTGTTGAAAAATAACTAATCTATCTGTACCTCTATCACCATGAGGCCAAAGAGCAAATCTCAATAACACGTTGTTATCATTAAATATGCAATTTTTGTTAGATCCAATTTCAGATTCTATAAAGTCCCGCTTTAAACTCCAAATTAGTCGTTTTCTCTGGACTAATAAAATGTGATTGGAATATAATTCCATCATAGCTTGTACGATTTGCCGTATAGATTAAACAAAGATTGAACATGTGATTTGCTAATATTTCTTTGATATTATCATTTTGAATATTGGAATTGATACAGGAAAAATGAATTGGAGTCAGCTTATTGAGTTTGAAATTAATCCAGCTGAGATTGTCAAAGGCATTTCTGTAATATTTATTTATCCATCCAACCCATTTCTTCTCTATTTCCTCTAATATTTCATCAGTCTGGTTAGCATTTTTGCATCCAATTATCTTTAACATAGGACATAAATGGTGACCTTCTAAATCGGAAACGAAAATGGTTGTCGGTTTACATCGTTTCTTATACAATTTTTCGTCTAATTCTATCAATGATGCGGACAAGAACCTCTCCAAATTCTCGTTAAAAAAGTAAATTAATATGTTATACTGATCACAATTTAAATTATAGCTATTTATTAATTTTGATTTATCTATGGATATATCAAATCTTAGCATGAGTGTATCAGCGCATTCAGAGATGTTATCAAATGACTTCGATATATTGTCGCCATATATGCCATTCTTAATATGAGTAAGGAAGGCGAATCCCCAATCCTAAATGCTAAACTATCGCCAAAAATCTTCAATAATTTATTTGTACTTGAAACAGAAATATTCTTAAGTTTCTTTGCATAGACATTCTTAACCAGGTGATAGCCATTAAGCGATTCTCCTTGCTTTATGGACTCATCATCTAATTCAATTAATCTACAAAATTTGAGCAAGCATTCCGCTGGATTCATTAGCGGCCTCTTTTAATCACTTCGTCCCATTGTGTTGTAGTAATCGTAATAATCCATGTATTTGTTGACTCATCCTTATGGTATTCGAGTGTTTTGCCCGGGCCTATCGCGTCATCATCTATTCGTATTTGAAGATCCTGATCTCCCTCAAACCAAGCGTATCGAGTTAGCTTTTGGCGTTCTTCTGGGTCTGGTTCGAAAGCTAATTCCTCCATACCCTTACCTTCTTTGAGATATTCCACATAATCATCTTGTTCTTCTGGTGTGGGAATAATTGATTGTGCAATCGAAGTTGTATCTACAACGTTGCATTGAACTGCTTCTCTTATTCGCGCTCTAAATTGGCATTTATTTTCCTCAGGCCATTCCCTCGTATCAACCCATTCTAAACTACCATAAACGAAAATGCGTGTCGTATCTGCAGAATTAAGCCCAATCTTACACTGAAGAAAATCATTCACGAAAAATGATGCGACTAATCTTTGGGCTCCATATTTAGCTGCCTGCTAATCCAGCACTTTTCAAATCGTATCCTTTAGACTCTCTTTTGTTTTGTGGAATAATGAACGCACATTTTTGTAGGTCTCCAGTAGGTAGCACATCCTTTACTTGTCGTAATACTACGCATCTGGCCGTTAATCTCTTCTCTTTCGCCAATAAAGCCATCCTTCGGATCAAGTTTGAGTAACGCCAAGGATTTAGAATTCAGGCATACGATTAATTCATCATTATCCATCTTTGCTTCGAATTTATTAGTCCTAGCCTTATCTATTTCCAAGATTACTTCCGTTTTTTTATCATTAAGGATTAGTGAGAGGGAATTTTTTCCGGTAAATATTTTGATAGTTTCGCCGCTTTTTGCTTTTCTAATTTGTGCTTTTTTTACCCAATCGATACCAAATTCCCGTACTAAGATTTCTATGAGTCTTTCGTTCTCCTTTCCAGGAATTTCATCCCAGCTAAACTCATACGAATTTATGTTCCCTTCACTAAATTCGCATATGACCAAATCACCAGGTGATATTGTTTTGGAACGCCTCATCTTTTGAAATAGGTGGTTCGCTATTACCTTGGAATCCTCAATAAATTCATCTTGATTAAATAACAATCTATCGCATATATCCTTTGTAACTACTTCTCCTCCGGGCGATTCAATAAATTTGGCATTTCTTGTATATTTATTTTCCCTGTTTGATGATATATGATGCATTAGAAAATTGCATACATCTTCTGGAATAGGCGATTCGATGTCTGAGAATTGTGGTTCTTCAAATTTCTTATGATCAATTTTATGTACGATCATTCTATGAATATTTATTTGCGGATCTGACATTTATCATCCCTCTATTATAGTCCTTAACTAAACTTTTTATACTATTAGTTGCATCAGTGAATTTGTGTCTCGACCTGAAAAAATCCCGATAAATAGATTGATGAGTGTTGAAGAAGTGAATCGTAAGATAAAAACCGTAGAAAAAGATGTCAAAATTTTAAAAAGATTATATTTTATAAAATTTCGATATGAGGGAGATAGTGTCGAAAAGGCCGCAGAAAAAGTAGGCGTAACTAAGCGGATTGGGTATATCTGGCAAGATAGATGGAACGATAAAGGATATGACGGAATAATACCCCGATATGCAGGCGGAAGGCCTTCGAAACTCTCTCAAAAGCAGAAGAACGAGTTGGAGCAACTTCTCAAGCAAAAAGAAAATTGGACAACAAAAGATGTGAAGAATCTTGTCTCAGAAAAATTTGACGTGGAGTATACTTTAAAGCAAATATATATTATTTTAAGAGACCTGGGAATGAATTTCGGCAAACCATATCCACATGACTATCGAAGGCCACAGAATGCGGAAGAAATACTAAAAAAAACTTCCTAAAATAGATCAGGATACGGTAATCGGATTTCTTGATGAGGCTTCTCCACAAACTACGGCAAACACACAAAGATTTTGGTCGTTCGGCAAACCTACAATTTGCAAAAATACAACAAAGCTCCGAGCAAATACATTTGGATTCTATGCTTTAAATGGGAACTCGACTATTGATTTCGAACCCAATTCAAAGAAAGAATCTGTGTGCGATTTCCTGATGACGGTTGGAACGGCTAATGTCGGAAAGAATATAGTCATGATTCTTGATAATTTTCCGTCGCATAAGGCGAAAATTGCCAGGCAATATGCAGAATATTTTGGAATCAATCTTGTTTATCTGCCTCCTTATTCACCCGATCTCAATCCAATAGAGTTTATTTGGAAGAGCATAAAGAGAGAAGTGTCTTGCGAATTTATTCGTGATGTTGATCATCTGAAAAACCTGATCAAGGAGAATTTTTACAAGTTCTCAGCAAGACGTAGTTTCGCCACAAATTGGATCAAAGTATTTCTTGGCAATGAATTAAGTATAATTAGTTAGGTTAATGACTATAGAGTTTCGCAATTTTGTGCATTATGGACATGCTATTTTGAGCAATACATATACATCATAGTTTTGCCTTTTGTATCCCAATTGCAGAATTAGCTTAAGTTCATTTCGATTCATTTTGCAGAGTTTCAAGAAGGACATGAATCTTTGATTCCTCCTGATGCCTCGGCGCAAAGGCAACCTTCCCTGCCTAACGCCATCAGAGATATGCTCCCGCGCTTATGAGTGCCTGCTCGTGCGTGAACGCTGACCTGCTCTGACAACGACCCAGCAAACTCGGACAGACCGGGTCGACAGCCGCACCACCAACGATCGATGGGCTGCCCGGCGCTGCTGCCAGCGCACCCGCAAGAATCCCAAAGATGGAGGACCGCTCCGAATCTCCTTGTGCGTTCCTTTGTGCCTTCGTGCCTTTGTGGTTTGGTCCGCAGTTGCTGGATATAATTATCCGTTAATAGTAATAGCGAAATGTTGACATTCTTTTCTCAAATGGCGCGCCCGGAAAAACGCCCAAGTGGGGAGGATGCTCACCTTGCCCTCAGGCCCGACCGGCCTCCTGCCCGCCCGGACGACAGCGCTGCAAAGCCCGGACGGCCCGGCCCACAGGCGGCAGAGCGCAGCCGCACCACCAACGCCCGATGGGGCTGCCCGGCGCTGCTGCCGCAGCCCGCAAGGATCACAAGCTGCAGCTTGCAACAGATCGCTCTGCTAAAAAGTCTCTGTGCGTCCTCTGTGCGCTCTGTGTCTCTGTGGTGAAATTGTTAGTTTTTAAGTTATAATTATCATCTAATATTAATAACAAACCGAATACATTGCCTTCCCAATACTAGCGCCAGAAAAAACGGCCCTTTTCCGGAAACTGCCACAAATGATCCGAGGCCCGACCGGCCTCCCTGCATCTTTTAAGTGCAATCGCACGCATGCGAACCAGACATGGCGGCCAGCGAGCTGCGGTAATGCGAGCAGGACCGGAACCGGATCATGTTTGCGCCTTCAAGTGATTAGTGCGAGCTAAAAGCTATATCCCATAAACGACAATGACTCTCGCAATGTTTGCGGAATACATCAAAGCGGCAATGGATAAAGCGGTCTATGAGATCATCGACGATCCTGAGCCCTTTTATGGCGAGATACCGGAGCTTCAGGGTGTTTGGGCCTCAGGAAAAACGCTGGAGGCCTGCAGAGACGACCTCATGAGCGCCCTGGAAGACTGGATTGCTTTCCGCCTCAGAACGGGACGGTCCATTCCATCGATAGGTGGAGCTTCAATTGCAGTTTCATTGGAGCCGGTGAGCGTTGTTGAATAAGCTCACTCCGGTCTCAAGACGAGAGCTTATAAGACGACTGCGGAAACTGGGTTTTGATGGCCCTTACCCAGGATCAAGACATGAGGTAATGGCTAGGGGAGATATATCCATCATCATTCCTAATTCGCATCGTGACGAAGATATTGGGGCCAGCCTGATTACGAGAATCCTAAAGCAGGCTGCTATATCTCGACAAGATTGGCTTGATTCAAAGTAAAGCCTAAATCTGCACTACCTCCTTGCACAATAATTTTGGCTGTAATGCTTAATGTACCAGAAAGTGGATTTTGCCCCCATAGATGAAAAGCTTGGCCAGAAACGCAACCTGAGCCCGCCAAGAAGCTTTCGGTTACAGTCTCTCGCACGTGGGATGCCCGCCCTCGCACGCATGAGGGCCCGCCCTAACGACATCGCAGCAAGCTCCAGACGGCCCGGCCCACTGGCGGCGGTCACAAGCGCAGCCGTACCACCAACGCCCGATGGGGCTGCCCGGCGCTGCTGCCATAGCTCCGCATGGATCGCCAGGCTGGAGACACCATGAATTGCCCAAAAGAGTCTCACCGTCTCGGACTCAAAAGATTTCATTTGCTCATCTTGGCGAGCCGAGATCTGACAAATCCCATGAATTGACGCAAGCCTATGCTGGGATTATCATCCATATAGCTCCCCTCAACCGCATCCTGAGAGCCATTATGGAAGTGCTTGGGATAAGTCGGTATTCTTTGCCAGTTTGTATCCGGAAAATTGTCATGACGGTACATGGAGCCATCGATGTGCCTTCGCTCCCAATGATAGGAAAACCGACCCGAGATTTTTAAGGAGAACCATATATCAACAAATGAACCATCTTCCACAAATGCTCTGAGCTTGCCGCGAGAAATGATGGAGTCAGTCGAAATATCTACATACTCTGTATCGATGATTCTCTTCAGCTCAATTAGATCTGCCACTATTGAGGAAGGTTCTTCATCGCGGCTAATAGCTCATCTCTCCTGGATTCCAAGTAGTCTAGTTCCTGAAAATCGTCCAGAACATCCTCCTCACGAACCTCCCCTTTTTTCAGCTTATCATCAAGTTCAAATATGGATCTTACGCCATGCTTCGTCCTAATCTCGAATATCTCTGCATCAATGCATCTCAGTTCTTTCTCCAAGAAGGCCTTGATGCTAGCTCGAGCAAGAACGTCACGATCCATCTTCAATGCACTTGCCATCTCATCGATAACTTCCATGATCGGATACCATCCAATAAAACTGTCATCAAGATATTTCAATCCTATTGTCTCCAAAGATGCATTCATTTGATGCAGATGGCAAGATTCCCGACCTTGGGTAGATGCACGAAATGCCTCCAGCGCGCCCTAGGTCCTTACCATCAATACCCCGCAGGCCTTTCAAACAATCGCGCCAGCCAAGATAGCCATTTTGCACCACCATTTAAATATCGTTGGAGTTTCATTCATATCGTCTATATATTGACTCATGCGATCCTTCAACTCTTTTTTACGATACACGAAGAACTCTCAGCTGCTTCGAGTCATTTTGCCGAAAAGCTCACAATTAGCTGCAGCTACGCAGCATGATCGCTCTAGCCAAAATGTCTCTGTGCGTTCCTGTTTTGCGATATCTCTTGTGTCCTGTGATGTATGTACGCTAACGTTGTCTAGTTATAATTATTTTAATATCTTTTGGATAGGCAGAATCGACACATTTTAAGAATTCAATGAATTCATTGCTCCTATGCCTATCTAATATCCTATAATGAACTGTCCCAGTTAAGAGATCAATTCCGCAAGCAGAGACATTGTGCCGTGCCTTACATATTCATAATCGCGGGAAAGCGTTGCATATTTACCTAATGAAGCGTTAAATCTAAATATTTATTTTCAATAGCTTGAATTCCTGGTTTCTCATCGTATGAAATAATAACCATATCGAGCGGCTTGTTTTCTTTGCACATCTGCTGGAGCAATTCCACCTGTTTGTAGGTATGTAGTACAACCACGCTTTTTGCTCAAATTCTGGATCAATTGAGCAAGTATACGAAATTTTATGAGGCTTTACATTCTCCGCCAATATTTTCGAACTGTGCCACGAGATAACTTTGTGTTCTCAAAACCCAGCACCCGAACAATGACTCCGGATATGTTCTGCCAATAAACGTTGTGTCCATAATTCATATGGATATCCGTGGTCCCGTGGTTTGAGCAAGCAAGAGACAGAATCCATGTTCTTGCGCCGGAGGATATTTTCCGCGGTCTGCCACCTCTTGGTAGATCTTCCAATGCAGGATAAATCCCATATGCAAAGGCCTTATCAATCGTGCGCTCAACTTTAGGCCTATTAGTGTCTAAGTCTCGCGCAATTTGCGAAATTGATTTGTGCTCATAGTATCCAAGAAGGATCTTGCACGTTCCACTGCACTTTCGGTAGCGTTCTTCACTTGCTAGCCCGATTAATGTACTCAATTCTCTTCAGTTACTGCACAACCTGGCTCTCACTCACGATAGGCCTGATATTAGATTGAGTACCTTATTAAAATATTGCTATGTTATTTTAAGCTAAACCTAGCCCGATCGCTTGACGGGCATATCTAGCCCCCAAAATGACAACATCGCCGCAAGCCTGAACGGCCCGGCCCACGTGGCATATCTCTGAAGCCCGTTTGGCTCTTTAGGCTCGAAGCCTTGATCTATCTAAGAGAACTAATTATATCGCAAATGCATCTTAATGACCTCCTGAAATCAAGGCGCGATGAGATTCTCCGGATCGCTGCCAAGCATGGTGCTCACAACGTACGTGTATTCGGCTCTGTGGCCCGAGGTGAGGCCGATTCTCAAAGTGATATAGATCTACTTGTGGAGTTTAAGCGGGGTACGACTCTGCTGACGCATGCAGATCTAATTCAGGAGCTGGAGGAGCTTCTGGGCGTCAAAGTCGATGTGGTGAGCGACCGCGGCTTGCGAGAGCGTGTCCGGGATCGCGTTCTGAACGAGGCGGTAGCGCTTTGAGGGATGATCGAGCTTGGCTCCTCGATATAGAGGAGGCTCTACTGCACATCCAGAAATATGCTGCGAGAGGCGAAAAGGCATTTCATGAAGAAGAACTTGTACAGATATGGATCATCCATTATATTCAGATCGCAGGCGAAGCTGCTAATCAATTGTCTGACACACTAAAGCAGAGCCACCCAGAAATCCCATGGAGAAGCATTATCGGCATGCGGAATGTACTGGTGCATCAATATTTTGGATTGGATTTAGATGAGATTTGGGATACGGCTTCTACCGATTTGCCCCTGCTAAGGGTCCAAATTCAAGAGCTTCTGGCCGAAAACAAATAGGTTCCTAAATCGAGAGAGATATCATTAGATTAGATCTATTCAAGCCATTCTATCATCAACCAGAAGCTAATAATATCAGACTACGAATTTAATTCTGGAGAGCATTAGATTATGCATCTTTGTGCTAGCGGTTTCGCGGCTGGCCACTCAGGCCCGACCGGCCTCCTGCCCGCTTCCACGAGCGCTTTCCAGGCAAGCCAGCCCGCCCGGACAACATCGCCGCAAGCCTGGACGGCCCGGACCACAGGCGACGGCCACGAGGCGCAGCCCGGGGGCAACGGCCGCAACCAAGGCCAAGCGGATGCCGGGTGATGCAGCTGATTTCCCTAATATTATGTGATGGCAACAAACCTCATACCAGTTGGTAGTGTGTAATTATATGCCAATAGTGATAGCAAGTCAAAATCAAAAAAATGAAATAATAAATTCCTGGCAAAAGGATATATTCTAAGAGGCAACATACAATCGATAAAGAGGCCGCTCATGTCTGTCAGCCAATCCAAACCATATCCTCAATCAGGGACAAAAGAGAAGGTCGATTCGAAGGAAGCATTTGCTGGTAAAACTAATCTTGAGGATTTAATAGAATACGACATAGTAGTTCGCATGCCGCCCAAGAAAAGGTATTCCTTAGAGATGGATGTAAGAGGAATCATAAAGGCAAAGCCGAAGGTTACTTTGCCCGAGGCAGTCTAACCATAACCATTCCCGGTTTTCATGAGAATCTATCCCTGGTATGATATCGTTGATGCAGACGAAGTTTTAATGCAGGGCGATCTCATAAGCTCATGTCCGGTCATCGTCCCATCTTCATCAATCGGGGTGGGAAGGATCTCTGCGGAAATAATCGAATACGATGTGATTGTTATGAGCCAATCCTGCGATCTTGCCCACCACAAGCTGGATAATGTTCTTGTGAGCCCCATTTGGCCAATCAGTGAAATGGGATCTGAAAATGATTTCTTCAATAGCCGCAAAGGTAAAGAATCGCTGCGCCAGGGAAACCTTCCAGGGTACCATCTCCTAAACAGATGCGAATTGGAAGGATTCGTTGCAGATTTTCAGGTGGTGGATTTCAGGAATGTCTATGGCGTCCCTTTGGATTTTTTGATTAACTTATCAAAACGTAATGGCAAGAGATTAAGGTTGATGCCGCCCTACAGAGAACATCTGTCCCAGGCTTTTGCAAGATTTTTCATGAGAGTTGGGCTTCCCGTTGACATAGACTTATTTAAATAGTTTTAGTTTTGCACCGAGTCGCATCTCGTTCTTAAATAGGGTCGATCGGCCTCATGCTTCTCCCACGATCACTTGACATACAAGACAGATCCCCGAACTACAGCGCAGCAAGCCCAGACGCCCTGGCCCACAGGCGGCGACCACGAGCGCAGCCCGCGCCAGCCAACGCTTGATGAGCTGCCCGGCGCTGCTACCTGCAGCCAGCTGGAGATCACCAAGCAGGAGGATAGCCACGAATCACTTTGTGCGTCCCTTTTGAGCAAGCACTTGACTTGGCAAATATAAAATATGTATTTAGATTTACACGCTCACTTCTACAGAAGCAGCCATGGTAGTTGGTTCAGGTATGCCTAAAGACGCGGCCTTCAGCCCTTCCAGGTGGAACTCGATTGCCTCTTTTATCAACTCTCCGCGTCTCTTTTCTGGTTTGACCGGTTGCTATGACACCTGGCAAATCCGGGCAATAGGCCGCGTAATTATTTTCAGCTTTTTCGATAATGATCAGATACTCAGCCATCTTTCCCGATCTCCTTAATACCACTTTGTTTAATATGCTATTCAATGTACCCCTTGGTACTTCATCATCCAAATTTCCTGAGATGGTCACCAATCCACTTTTAAAACGGTGCTTGGACTATCTGTGACTGCCTTTTGTTCGATCAAGGAACCATCCATCCTCTTCTACTAGCTTGATGACGGCTCGAACTTTCAAATTGTCAGCCTCATTGAGATAATTGACCAACCACAATGAGCTTCACTAGATATATATTTAATTTGCCACTCAGCGCACTCCCGACGACTGTCCTTATGGCAACCCACACCCTTGCAGCCCTCAATGTCTGGCAAGCTCCTGCGTGCAGGTGCTCGCTTGTACGTGCATACAGACTCGCTCGGACGACAGCGCCGCAAGCCAGGACGGCCCCCGACCACAGGCGGCCACGAGCGTAGCCGCACCACCAACGCCGAGCGGCTGCCCGGCGCTGCTGACAGTAATCGATAAGTATTGCTTATCCGGTGGTTCTCCCTGAAATGATTTTATTCCAGCCCATCACTCCTTGAGGCGTTTTCCAGCCATTTTTCAGGGCTCATCGCTAGCACTGATTCCGGACAGCGCTCTAACATCTCTTCATCCCATGAAACCAAAACGGCATCAAAATCCTCAGCAACAGCTGCATAAACAGCATCTGAGCCACGAAGGCGATTTTCAATGGCAATCTCTGCCGCACGAAGTGCGAGAGTCTGATCCAGAGGAACCAGCGTCATCCCAGGAAAATGCTTTATGAGATTGACCAGCCTCCCGGATAAAAGCGAGTCTCCGGTCGGCCTAGCGATAGCCGCTCCACACTCGGCAAGCACGAGAGTGGGACAGAATATCTTTGATCCTTTCACCCTATGCAGAAACCTGTAGCTCAGAGGATATTGTTTTTCGGAAGGTCGGGCTGCGGAGACAAAGACACTGGCATCAATTGTCAGGTTCATCTCCTCATCTCGGCAAGAATCTCTAATGCGCTCTTTTCGCTCTTCCATGCTGAATCGATTTCATGGGCCAAAGCCTGCCATTCTGCATCCCAGTCAATTTCCTTTAGCGCATCCTCAGAGGATCTTAGTGGAACCAGTACTGCCATGGGTCTGCCCTCTGGGCCGATCAGTGTAGCTGTCTCACCTGGAGATAGTTTCGCTAGAATATCTTCAAGATTCTTTTTAGCCGAGTCTACAGAGACCTCTACCGACATGATTGACTCCTTAGTAATAATAATTTCATTTTCTTTAATTTATGTACAGCATGCTATTAAAACTTAACTAAAAGCAAATCTTCAAGCCCAACCGGACTCCTCACTCCTTGCTCTAGCACCTGTCGGGCAAGCTCGCCCGCCAAGACGACATTGCCGCCAGGCCCGAACTGTCCGGCCCACAGTCGCTACGAGCGCAGCCCACCACAATCGGTCGATGGGGCTGCCCCGGCGCTGCTGCCTGCAGCCCGCAAATATCACAAGCTGTAGCCTGCAACAGATCGCTCTGCTGAAAAGTCTCTGTGCGCCCTCTGTGCGCTCTGTGTCTCTGTGGTGAAATTGTTAGTTGTTAAGTTATAATTATCAGCCAATATTAATAACAAACCGAATGCATTGCTTTCCCAATCCTGCACCAGGAGAACTGCTTTTTCCGGAGGCAGGCACCACCGCCCTCAGGCCCGACCGGCCTCCTGCCCGCCCGGATG
The DNA here is from genome assembly GCA_963798205.1 of uncultured Methanosarcinales archaeon. Taxonomy (GTDB): domain Archaea; phylum Halobacteriota; class Methanosarcinia; order Methanotrichales; family Methanotrichaceae; genus Methanothrix. The sequence continues at coordinate 62,893 of CAWCSK010000035.1, read as the reverse complement.
GCAACTCAGCAAGCCCGACGACCCGACCACATGCGTGGCCACGAGCGCAGCCGGAACCCCGAGCAGGTATGCTTGACAGGTCGCTATTTATCATTTATCTGCTTGCAGGATCTCCCTAACCTTAGCCTTTAAAATCGGCATATCAAGCTCTGCGGTCTCCCAGACTTGTCTGAGATCGATTCCAAAGTACTGGTGCACGAGAATGTTTCTTAAGCCCACGATATCGGCCCAGGGAATATCCTGATTCTGTTCTGTCAGCTCATCCGATAGGTGATTCGAAGCTTCGCCGATCACTTGAAGATGATGAATTATCCAGACTTGCGTTCGTTCATCTTCGATAAAGGCCTGGTATCCAATAGAAACATACCTCTCAATCTTTTCTATGGCCTCGTCAATATCACGAAGACGCTCCCTGTCATCCCTCAAAGGGGCACCGCCTCGTTCAGAACGCGATCTCTAATTCTCTCCCGCAGGCCACGGTCGCTGACTACATCGACCTTGATTTTTAGAAGAGATTCAAGCTCTCGAATCATGGCAGAGTGGCTAAGCAAGGTTGAGCCTGGAAGAAACTCTACCAGAATATCAAGATCGCTCTTTGAATCTGCCTCGCCTCTGGCAACCGAACCGAAGATCCTGACATTACGTGCGCCATGCTTTGCAGCAATCATCAGAATATCCTCTCGCTTTTTATTCCGGAGATCTTCGATACGCATAAATTATTATTGCCATTCAAGAAGATCAAAGCTTCGATCTGAGTGGTTACACCGCAGGACATCTCTTTCCAAAATTCCAGTCACGGGGAAGCCGCAGCTCATTCCGGCTCCACCCGACGAAAGCTCGACCGATTTCCTGCCCTTTATCGAGCGCCTTCCAGGCAATCCAGCCCGCCCGGACGACATCGCTGCAAGCCGGACGGCCCGCAGGCAGCAGCCATTAGCGTAAGCCGGACACGAGGCAAGGCAAGTGGTAAGTCGGTGTTTTTGCAGCAGAAAAGGTTTATTGGATGAGACGACAAATAATTGGATGACAGCTTAGCCATGAGTTGCGAAAAAATCACATACCGACTCCATGCGGTTCAACGGATGTTCGAGCGCAAGATCACGGCAGAAGAGGTTCGATATGTGCTGGAGACAGGAGAAGTGATTGAAGAATACCCTGATGATACTCCGTATCCAAGTCGCCTGATCCTGGGATGCTATAAAGGTCGCCTCATTCATGTCGTCGCAGCAAATAATTTGAATGACCAGGAGATAATCATAATCACAGTCTACGAGCCCGATCCTTCTGAATGGGACCCGGATTGCAGGAAGAGGATTTCATGAAATGCGTTATCTGCAAAAAAGGATCTACAAAGCCCGGCACAACCACAGTTACCTTCGAGCGTGGTTGCCTGACAATGGTGGTGAAATGCGTGCCCGCTCAGGTTTGCCCGAATTGTGGAGAAGCATACATCAGCGAGTTGGTTACAGCCGAGTTGCTCAAAGATGCAGAAGAGCGAGCCAAGACTGGAGCGCAAGTGGAGATTCGACAATACGTAGCCGCCTGATTCTCGTTACTTGCATGCTGCTTTATTTCAACCTGGCAAGAAGCCCTCTTTAGAAGTTTCCATGCGCTGGTGCCCGCTCGTGGATGCAAGCAAGCCCGCCTGCCATCAGACATAGCCGCAAGCCCGGACGGCCCGGACCACAGGCGTGGCCACGAGACGCAGCCGCACCGCCAACGCCCGATGGGCTGCCCGGCGCTGCTGCCCATGGCCCGCAAGATTCGCAAGCCGCAGGCTTCCTGAATTTCTTCAAGTACTCCCGTCTCTGCACCTGACTTTCAACCTTGTGGCATATCTGAAGCCTTTTTTATCTCTTCAGGCTCAAATTCTTGATCTACCAAGGCCATTCTGAATATCGATAAATATGCTGCAAAAGGCGAAAAGGCATTTTACTAAGAAGAGCAATAACGGTACGCTAACTGCCAGAGCACTGTTTTTTTTGTTAACCCGACTAACGGTGATGAGAATTCAGTTTCAAAAATTTGGCTTGCGAATGAATATTATTTGTATCCTGCGATTGATGATGAAGATTGCATAACAAGGAATCCTGAACAAAAGTCAGTAACATTATGTATTAAGATAGTTAAGTAAATACGCTAATTGCTAGTTACAAAAAGTATATTGCCGATAATATCCATCTAGTATCTGGAGGCAAAAATATGTACTCAAAAGGAATTGTGGTTTTGATGCTAGCTCTGGTATTTTTTGTTCCAGGCGCGTATGGCATCAGTGTGACCATTAACGGGGAAGATAGTGGCAATAGTTTTTACGATGCATCGACCTATGCCGCACTGGATCATCATAGTCTGATGGTTCATAGTGTTGTGAACGGTGCGACATTGTTGCAGGACGCCAGTGGCAGCGGCGATTTGCATAAGATCTTTGGAGCCAGCAACCATCTGGGAGAAACCGCCAAGATAACTGCAGATGTTGTCAATGCAGGTAGCTGGCAGTACATTCAACCTGTCATAGCTTCAGATGCAACAGACGCTTCAGTGACAGGATTTACATTGACCGCTACCGATGCAGATTCAATAAAATGCAATACGGGAGCTACAGACAGGCTGGGCGACAAAGCCAGTGCATCCGTAGAGGTTATACAGGGATCGCTCAATAACTATCATGGGGACGCCTTTGCGACTTCTACTGGAGTAAATCCCATCCAATCGTTTGATTCTGCAATCCGGGCTCCAGGTTACAGCTAAAGAGACGGCATCAAACCCAACCGGATCTTCTGCCACGAACACAAATGTGCAGAATGGCGGCATCTTTGGTTACTCAAACTTCGGTTTCACCGCTGCAAACCCTGATTTCATAGAGACAGAAGGCATATTTGATCAGGCAGAAGGAAGTGCGATAAGTGGCGATTCATCGGCTTTAAAGACATCTGGATCCAGGTCGAGTACAAAGATGAGCGTGCTTGGCACGGATATCCAACCAGCCGCTGTCTTTGGTTATGAAACAGCCGCCGCCGCGACGGGGTTATTTTTCGAAACGGGAGCTGCGCAGTTTCTTGGAGAGGCGAACGGGAATGTGATTGGTCTTACAGACTCTTCATCAAATGCCGAGAGAGATATATCAAGCTTGAAGACGGATATACTTGGCACGGAGACAGAGCAAGGATCTATCAGCGGATACACCGACCTCACATATTCGTTCCAGTTCCCGTATGGCGTTTCTGCCCAAAATTTCTTCGGCCAGGCAGCAGGAAATGAGATCCATCTATCAACATCTGCTTCAAATAAGGAGAACGATAAGGCAAATGCTAACATGAATGCAGTCGGCAATGGCCAGATATCCAATTTCGGAAGCTCAGCCGGTGCGAGTTTGAAGACTGCAACAGCATCAGATGATGATTCCGGGACAAGTATCTCGGGAGATCTGATCAGTTATGATGCATCGGCATCCGATGCGAAAAGAAACAGTGCCAGCGTCAATACTGTGGCCTTGAATGGGTTCATCGTAGACCCGACAAATAGCGCAACGGTAGATAACACCGCTGGTCAAAGCCTATCGGCATCTCAGAGTGCCACCATTGTATCCGGGTCCGTTGCGGATATTGATGCATTGGCCATAAACGCTGCAAGGCAGCAGAAAAATCTGCACAATGAATTCACAAACCCCAGCGGCATTATTTACACCAATACCGCGAGTGTGCAGAATGGCATTCCTGATGTGCAGCAGACAGCAATCGCATGAAAGCCTCGAATGAGGCTCTCAACTCTTTTTTTGGATCGCATAAGACGAAATTCTTGGTCCGATTTTAGATTCTGCTTCAAAGCTGGGTATGAATAGGAGGGAGGCAAAAGTCTGAGGGGGTAGGAGGGAGAAAAGAGACCATCGACCTTTGCCTATAACCTAATAGGCATTTGTCGATATTTAAGACTTTCGCCTATAATATGCCCTTGCAAAGAATCGAAGAAATGAATGATCGTGCCTCAGGCAGGCCGGCGTCGATTCAGAGACCCCTCCTTCGAGGAGCCGTTTCACTGAAGTGAGGGCCTGGCTCTGCCAGAGACTCCTATTTTGTATAAGCCTGCGGCGCAGCACTGGAATTCACACAGCATCCCTCGCAGGGACAAATTTCGTTACAACACATGGGTCTGCATTCTAGGCCAGCTTGCCGGAAGGGTGCCAGTTAGGAATAGGTTCTCGAATCGAATGGAGACAGAATTGAATGATTAATAAAGAATACATATCACTGGAAGGAGTATATAAAGTCAAGACGTTCGAATTATTAAATATCTTTCCACTACACTCTGAAATTGATCAACTCCGAAAGAGTCCATACATGGTCAGTGATTCCTGCTGCCATCATTGGTGTCCTCTGCATCCATTTTCTATCCTTTTCGTCTACTTGAGTTCTCAAACCTTTGTGCGTCTTGACAAAATGATATATTCCGAAATAGATATTTAATGAAGAGACAAGGAACCTCTTCTTTTTGGAGAAACCAAGTGTCTTTCGGGTTAACCTTCGATTTCTTTCTCGTATTGTGAGGTTGTTTCGTTCGATGAAGGCTATATTGATATGACTGCTTACAGGAGAGTGCGCAATTGCTTTCATTGCTGCATCCTTTTCCCCAAAAACGACCTCTGTATTGATTCCTATAACCCTACGGCCTACTCTTGTCTTGACGACTCTGGTATAGATTAAATTTGGAAGAGGCAGACGTTTTGGAGCCTTAAGTCCAGGAGGGACTTCAATTTGCCTTATCCCTTTTCTAGTTCCATATACTTTTAGGATGGCTTTCTCGTATAGATCTAATTCGTCCGATGTAAAATGAGGGATATTACTATCAGTTCTTTCTCTTACTGTTCTTATAAGCAGGTTTATCTCTTTCTAGTTTCTTTTCCCAACAACGAATGACATTACAACTTTATTAACAGGATCAAATGCGATCATGATCCAGGCATTCCCATACTCCTTCAACAAGCACTCAAGTTCGTCAGATTCTTTTCTTTTTAAAAATATATCCCCACAATTCATCCAACTGACATTCCTCAAGATGATAATCGGTCATAAGAGTCGCAGCAACATCCTCCATATGATCTCCAATTCGATTTATTATCGATCCAACTATATCTTTACTTACACCGACAATACGAGACGTTGCGCGAATTCCATTGCCTTCACTTAAGCATTTTAAGATCTGATAGACCTTCTCTTCCGGCAAATGGCATTCGAATAGTGGTGTCCCTCTTCTCTCCAAAAATGTTCTCTTACATGTAGTGCATTTGAACAGGTTCTGTGTTTCTCCAGTGCCATATCTCCTTATGAATATTATATTTCCATTAGCTTTCTTTTTGTTATCAATGCAATCTTCGTATGGGCAGAAAAGAGTTGGAGCTCTTGATTCCATCATCTGCTGATACGGTTCATCTCTTGCTCTCCTTGCCATAATCCCCCTCCCAAGAAATATTCCCTTCAATAGGAATTATAACCTCAGGACCACACAAAATCCCATTAACCAAACTTTATTATCTAGTAACTGATTATACTGCAATGTAGCATTAACATTAGTTGGTGATCATAATGGCAAAAGGTATCAAAATAATTGTTTATCCGGTAAAAGATATAGGGAAAGCAAAAACTTTTTACAGCAAGTTTTTAGGAGTAGAGCCCTATGTTGAGGGCTCCTATTACGTGGGTTATAGGGTTGGTGATCTAGAAGTTGGATTAGACCCGAACTCAAAAGTCGGGCCTATCAGTTATACAGATGTTGTCGATATCAAAGCAAGTCTTAAAGAAATGACCGATGTAGGGGCTGAGATCGTACAGGATATTAAAGACGTCGCAAACGGTTTGCTGATAGCACAAGTAAAAGACACAAATGGCAATGTTGTTGGTTTGAGACAGCAATCTTAAGCTACTATTGAATTGTTGCTCTAGCCAGGCATAAGCTTCGCAGATCGTTCACGATTGCGAGCCGCATAAATAATGCAATAGAAAGGATTTCTATATGCAAGTAGTCGACAAACGATTGTCTGTAGTGCCCGTGGCAAGAATACAATTTACTAAATATAATTTTAGGGCCGAGACACGCTAAAAGCCTAACCCGCCAAGCAGTGGAGCCGCCGGCAATTCGCGTGGTTGGGATTCTCTCGATCTCGCGGAGCGGTAGAGTCGTGGAGATGTTCCGGCTTCTCTAACATCTCGGGAAGGAGCATGTAAAGTCAAGACATTCAGGACTACACAGTACACAGCAGTCTCTCACCACAAGGTAGAATCAACAAAACGCCACGCCTGAGTAAGACCATGGATCAACTCTTGCAGCCCGATTGACCCATCTCACAACTGCCTCTCCCCCTTGCTCTTCCTCTCCTGCCCCCACCCTCGCGTGCCCGGAGATCGCGATGGGATGAGGCACCCCCGTCCAGATCCTATCAGATCCAGCCTTCCCGCCATCTTCAGGCCTTCCTTGACCAGATCATAGTTTTTAGGGTCCCGGTATTGCAGCATTGCCCTCTGAATCTTCTTCTCCCTGCCTTTGGGCACGTGCACAGACGCGAGCGTAAATGGATCGAGGCCCGTATGGTACATGGCAGTGGATACGGTCATGGGCGTGGGTGTGAAGTCCTGCACCTGCTCCGTGTACATGTGATTGTCCCGCAAAAACTCCGCCAGCTCAACCATATCACCCACGGTACAGCCGGGATGGCCGGACATGAGATATGGTAGAAGGTACTGCTCTTTTCCCGCGGCCCTTGAAGCATCTTGAAAGCGTGTCCGGAAGGCCTGCAAGACCTCTTTGGGAGGTTTATGCATGCATTTCGTGACGCTCCGGGAGACGTGCTCAGGAGCAATCTTGAGGTGGCCGGAGACATGATACCGGCAGAGATCCTCCAGATAGGGGGATGAGTCCGCCATTACCAGATCATGCCTTATCCCCGAACCGATGAAGACCCTTTTGACCCCCGGAATTTTGCGAATCCGGCGCAGCAGCTCTACCTGGCGGGAATGATCTTTGTCCAGAGTCGGACACTCTGCCGAACATAGCTTTTCCCGGCAGGCTCCCTGCTTCCAGCGCGGGCAGATCAGGCCGTACATATTAGCTGTCGGACCGCCAATATCCTGGATGATGCCTTTGAAGCCCTGCATTCGAGTTAGCAACACTGCCTCGCGTACAATGGAGTCCTGACTTCTGCTCTGCACTATTCTTCCCTGGTGGTGGGTCAGCGCGCAAAAGGAGCAGGATCCGAAGCAGCCTCTGTGGCTGGTGATGGAAAACTTGACCGGCTCAAGAGCCGGAATGGGTTCCCGGTAAGAGGGATGAGCGACCCTGGTAAAAGGCAACTCATAGATGCTGTCCAGCTCCTCTGCTGTCAGTGGCCGGGCAGGGCGGTTCTGGATGATGACGGTCTTTGGATGAGGCTGGACGACCGTGCGGCCGCAAAATGGGTCCTGTTCCCCATAATGCAACGCGAAGGCCTCGGCATATTTTCTCTTATCCTTGGAAACCTCGAGAGAAGCCAGGGATAACCAGGCTATCTTTTAGAGGCTCACGTCTCCAATTGCCGATCTCTTCCAACACAGTCGTTCCGGCAACATCCCGGATCTCCTCAATACGTTCCCCCTTTTCCAGGCGCAGGGCCACCTCTCGAAGCGGGCTCTCGCCCATGCCGTAGACCAGGAGGCTTGCTGGTGCATCCGCCAGAATGGACTGGCGAACCGAGTCAGACCAGTAGTCGTAGTGGGCAAACCTGCGCAGGCTGGCCTCGATCCCACCTATGATGATCGGAACGCCGGGAAAGAGGGCGTGAACCTTGTTGGTGTAAACGATCAAGGCCCTGTCCGGCCGGCGACAGACTCCACCAGGGGAATAGACATCCGAGTGGCGACGTCGTAAATTAGGTGTGAAGTTGTTCACCAGAGAATCTACGTTTCCTGAAGATATGCCAAAAAAGAGGCGTGGCCTTCCCAGCTTCAGAAAATCGTCATCCTTCTTCCAGTCCGGCTGGGCGATTATGCCGACCGTATAGCCGGCATTCCAGAGCACCCTGCCGATTAGAGCCGTCCCGAATGAGGGATGGTCAACATAGGCGTCTCCGCTTATCAAAATTACATCAAACTGCTCTATTCCAATGCTCTTCGCTTCCTGCAGGGACATGGGAAGGATTCGAGGCGGCTTTATCATCTAAACATATAAGGCATTTATGGCATCATAAACTCTTCCCAATATGAACGCATTATGAGTTCCAACTATCAATAATCGCAAAGGACATTAGTTTAGCAGGCACTTCGATGGTTCTGGAGTGATCCCGGCGAATATCCTATGAATATGGATCTTTGGAAATTGGATCTTTGGAATGATGCAGAGAATGTGCAATCTACGAAAAGTAGCGTTGCCTCCAGAGTGATTGATCCGGAGCATTTAGATACCTCGTTTCAGATTATTTTTTACCATATACTTTACAAAATCGTGAAGTGCCGGATATAGGTTGCAATCCTCCTACAAAAAGTGCGAATAAGTGCCTCTCCTTTAGACGTTTAAGAATTGTAGGCGATCTATTATCGATCTTTATCTTTCTACGAAATTTTATTTGGTTGCAAAAGGGGGTCGGCTTTATACAGATTGCATATCTACTGGAAAATTATCTAAACTAGAATATTTCTATAAATCTAGATTTTTCAAGCAACAACCACCAGAACGTATAAATATTATCGAGTGTTAGTTAAGTTTATCCTGAAAGGGATTTATGGGGTGAGACTATTAAACAAATGGGAGTAATATTGGTATTAGCTATAGCTATGCTTTCTGTCCCAGTTATGGCGCAGGGCATGAGCGGTAGCGGTGGTGTAGACATACTCGGAACGAACGGTGGAATATTTGAGACAGAAGGATCTGCCTTCAGATTCCCGGAAGCAACTGACACCAATTTCGACAGTCTAACTGTTGGAAATGATAAAGCTCTGGCCATTGGGGGCTTCTGGCATAGGGGGCCCATGGCTGTCGCTACGAACAACTTAGAGATCAAGAAGAATCAGGATTCCGGTGCATGCGAATGCTGCACTAGCGGTGATGCTTCCTGCCAGGACTGCTGCCTGAAGGTTAATGTGGAGCAGATCACGGTAGGCAACAGGAATGCCATGGCTTTCGGATCCGCTGCCGCCGTTAACAACATAAAGATTGTCATAAACCAGCAATAACTTAAGGTCGGAAGACCCAAGGATTAAGAAATGAATAAAATGCCAGGACCCATCGGCCTCATGCTGATGGGAGCCACTTTTATTTGTCTTTGCGTTATGCTCGCCTCAGCCGCAGATATGCCGGCAAATCTGCCGGACCTGCAAAGCGAGCTAAAGCAATCCGGTTCCGTTCCTTTTGGTCATCCCGATGCAGGCACTATGGGTCAGCTCAAAACTGCCGGAGGTACTATCAACTTCCCCTGGTCCACAGAACAGAACCCGGACATGCAGCATCATCTTCGAGACCTCATGCCCCAATCATTGCCTTCAAGAGAAAAGATCGCTTTGACTGGACCGTCTTCAGAGGCCCGGGTTTCGGATCTGAAGGCGATAAATAGTGTCAAGCAAAGAGACATCAACTATGATGAGGCCCAGAGCGGGGATCCCGAATCACAGGGTCTTGCCAACTCCCTGGATGTCAGCATCACAGGCCAAAAAGCTGCGAAAGACGATGGCTTTGGCAAAGATGAAAGTGGGGACGACATAGAGAAAATTGTTGATAATGCATTCAACAACGGAACGAAAAATAAACAGAATGATGGCAAGACGGCGAAATCAGTACAGCTCGGCAACAATATGAATATCAACGTGAATGGAATTTCCGTCAGCGCCATAAATACGGTGGAAGGAGGCAGTGCTGTCGCCACCTCTAACATAGTCATAAAGCCGGTACAGATCATCATCAGCCCCTCTGAAGTTGAAGAGAAGCTGAAGTGATTGAGGAGATCTGAGGCCTCGGGCTTTGATCAATCTCGCGCAGAGACTCATTTCTTCTTTAATCTTGTTCTTTTTTATTCTCGTTCGTCTTTCATCTCTTATCCCAGAGGTCGCTATCACAAACTATAAGGGCATTTTATGCCATCTCATTTTTCGATATGACCATCCAGAGACCGAGAGGCACCCGGGACTTTCTTCCCGAGGAGACAATGAAGCGAGGTCGAGCCCGGAAGGCGATGCAAGATGTGCTGGAGCGCTGGGGATACCAGGAAATTTCCACACCCACTTTTGAGCATCTCGAGCTTTTCACCAAGAAATCAGGCGCATCCGTGATGGAGGAGATCTACAGCTTCCCGGATAAGGGAGGTCGCGATCTCGCCCTTCGGCCGGAGCTGACGGCGCCCGTAATGCGCATGTACGTCTCCGAGTTGCAGAATTCGCCAAAACCCCAGAGACTCTGCTATTTTGGCAATTGCTTTCGTTACGAGCGGCCTCAGAAAGGGCGCTTCCGGGAGTTCTGGCAGCTGGGGCCGAGCTGATAGGCGGAGCCAAGCCCGATTCAGAGGCGGAAGCCATCGCCCTCGCGGACCAGATGCTGAAGAGCGTAGGAGTGACGGGTGATATTCATGTCGGCTATCTGGGGCTTATCCGTTCAATGCTTGGCAAGATTGAGGAGCAGCATCGGCCACTGGTAATGAGGATGATAGACAAGAAAGAGCACGAGGCTCTGGAGGCCTTCCTGCAGGATACCGGCCAAAGCCATCTCGGCCTGCGGGAGCTGATCGATCTGAAGGGCAAGATGGCACTGGATAAGGCCATAGAGATCGCCCGAGATCTGGGTCAGGTCAGGGAGCCTTCCGACATTCTGGCCTCGAATGCGCCGTCTGAGGCGATCCAGGCCGGACGTAGCTCGGCTCGCCAGGGGCGGTCTGTAGAAGCAGAGCTCCGGATGGATGAGTTTCAAGAGACCGTAAACCTCCTGGAGGCCTACGGTGTCGACTTCAAAATTGACTTTGAGATTGTGCGCGGCCTGGAGTACTACTCCGGAACTGTCTTCGAGATCTATGCAGAGGGGCTTGGAGCGCAGCGTCAGATTTGCGGCGGAGGAACCTACGAGCTGGCCAGTCTCTTCGGTGGAAAGGAGACATCCTCTACGGGATTCGGCCTGGGCTTTGATCGCATCATGGAGATCGTGCAGATAGAAGAGAAGCGAATGTCGCCCGTCTTTTTGGTCTACACCCCGGATGTCAAAGTGGAAGCTGTCAGGATCGCGAAAACGCTGCGCCAGATGACTCAGAAGGTTCCTGTCATCCTGGATGTCATGGGCAGGAGCTTGACGGCGCAGCTCAAAGCTGCTGCCAGCGCTGGAGCGAGCTTTGCGGTAATAATTGGCAGAGACGAGCTTGATGCCGGGGTCTCTTACCTTGCGAGATATGAAAGAAGGCACACAAGAGAGCCTTCCGCTGGACGATATTGTGGCACGAATAAAGGAGTATTTTCAGGATTCATGAAAGCTGCCGGAGGGCCTTCTTCTTGAGTTAGTCTCTTGGAGAAGGCCTATTGATCATTCTTTTTGTCTGATTAAGTGCCAGGTGTTTTTGAAAAAGGAAAAGCTTGGAGATTAGAATGACTAAAGCAGCCCCATGTTTTCGAGCTGCATCCTGACGATCCGCACACCCTCTTCGCACTCCTCCGGAGATTTGCCGCCAGTTACGACCAGCTTGCCGGAGCTGAAGATAAGCACGACCACCTTGGGAACCTTGATCCTGTAAACGAGTCCAGGAAACTGCTCCGGTTCGTATTCAATGTTCTCCAGTCCCAGACCGAGAGCGATGGCGTTCAGGTTCAAGTCAGTCTTCAGATCTGCAGAGGCCACAATGTTTTGAACATGGATCTCGGGCTCCAGATCGATCTTCTCGAAGCCTATGGATTTGAGAGTCTTGGCCATATTGGTTATGACCGTGCGAACGTCTTCGACGTTCTTGGCTCCCGTGCATACCACCTTGCCGGAAGTGAATATAAGAAAGGCAGCTCTGGGGGCTTTTACCCTGTAGACGAGGCCCGGAAACTTTTCCTTGTTGTATTCAGCGCCCTCCAGCTCAGCCTCAATCTTATGCAGATCAAACTCATCTGCCAGCTTGGTGGATGCCACCACATTCTCTATATTTATTGTGGACTCCATGCTCAAGTATCTCCAGACTACTCTTTATAAAGCTGGGTGTATATATACATGAGTATTTAAGATATATAAGCAGCTTATAAACAGTATATAAACTTGCCGATTATCACAAATGTTGCCTTGAGTATCTATGAAGATTTAATGATAAAAAACAAAAGCCGCCGATGGGATTCGAACCCATGAACTGCTGATCTTTCGGACAATTCTTACGAATCAGCCGCTTTAACCGGGCTAAGCCACGGCGGCCCTCAATGTCTTTACTAGTTCATGCACATGGCTCATTTAAGATTTTCGATCCTCGCAGGAGATCATCTCAGGTTCCATCTCTTGCTTATTGATCTCCTCGGCGAGCCTGGGCAGGAATATGCCGATATCCGTCACAAGGCCGATGGCCTGAGCCGATCCCCTGTCCATAAGCTTGGTTACGGTTGCGGGATTGATATCGACACAGATGGTCTTGACGAAGGACGGCAGCAGATTTCCAACCGCAATGGCATGCAACATCGTGCCCAGCATTATGGTCATGTTCACGCCTCGCAGCGCTTTATCCATGGCGTCCTTGGCTTTTGCCGTGTCCGTGATGACCTCAGGAAGCGGCCCGTCATCGCGAATGGAACCCGCCAGAATGAAGGGGATACCCTTCTTTACAGCCTCATACATGACTCCGCCCTTGAGTTTGCCCTCCATCGATGGCGTTTTTTATGGAGCCGCTGGCCATGATCTCGCTGATGGCGTAGAGATGGTTTCGGTGGCCGCCGGAGATGGCATTACCAGCAGCAGTTCATTCCCAGGCTTGTGCCAAAGAGCTGGCGCTCGATATCATGCACCGCCACGGCGTTTCCTGCCAGCAGCACATCCACGTATCCATCCCGGATGAGTTTGGCAAGCGATGGCGCCGCGCCGGTATGGACCACAGCCGGCCCGCAGACGACTGCAATCTTTCCTCCTGCCTTCTTGGTGCTGACAATCTCGCGGGCCAGCTGGCGGACGAGCTCTCCGCTGGGTCTCTCCGAAGAGACTTCATTGGACATAAATCCAAAGAACGTCTTCTCCCTGGGTCGCTCCGGCGGCACAACCTTGACGCCGGAAGTTCCAATCACTACATTGTCGCCTTTCTTGATATGGCCTATGGGAGTGCACACTGCCCTGCCGTCTTCAAGGACGATGAGGCAATCCATGTGGTTATGCTCTACCTCCACCCACGAGCCCCGGTATCGCACATAAGTGGGATGATTGGTGGTGGAATAAAAGCCCCTGGGAACTACCATATCACCAGGAGCCATGCCCAATCGCGCATCCTCCATCTCTACCAGTTGGGCCCCCAGCGCATTCAGCTCCAGGAGTATCCTATCCAGATGAGCGGCATCCTCGCCGGTAACTGTAACCTGCACATAGCTGGTATCGTTCTTCTTCTGGCCTATCTGGAAGCTCTTAATCTCGAACTCACCGCGCATGTCCATGATCTTATCCAGGACCCTGGTCAACATCTGTGAGTCGATGAGATGGCCCTCCATCTCAATATCTGCAATCTCTGTCATAACCTTGGCCTTCACCACGTCTCTCCATCCAGGAGCGCCTGGGTTTTATCGTTTGTGCTCATGATGGTTTTGGTGATCCTGATCAGATAGCCATCATCTTCAGGCACCGGTTGGTCGAAGATGGCCCTAATTCCGCACCTATGAAGATGATGCTCAAACTCCCTGGCCGTGGCTAGGCTTCTCACACGGATCTGAACCTTCTGGGCAATGTTCTCTTTTCGCTGCTTTCTCTGAATGGTCTCGACAAGAGGCAAAAGAATGCTCTCTCCCAGGCGCTGAGCTCTCACTTTCCGTTCCTCTGCAGACTCCATCCACTCCACGGACTGAAAGCCTTCTCGAACTGCTCTGGAAACAAAGAAGTCCTGTGCATAATCATTATAGTAGCGAAAAGCCACACTTAAGTCGCTGCAATTGGTCTCGGAGCAGGTATACTTCAGTGGTGCCGCTTTATTCTCCGGATCCTTCATCACCACGCCCTCCCGACCCTGCCGACCCAGCTTTATCACTATCTGTTTGATCCTCTCCGGTGCGCTCTCTTTATCAAATTCGCCTAAAAATGTTGCCGTTCTAAGGCCGAATTCCCGGGCAAATTCATGCGTTTTATGCACGCCAGAGGTGCCCTTCCGGTTCATTCTGAGCAATATCAAAGAGATAGAAGTCTATGGTATCCGTTGGATATATGTCCTTGGGGACATATGGGTTTTCCGGGCCCACCATCTCGCCGCATAAGACGAGTTCGAGGGTCCTTTTCAAATACATCGCTCAGGCAGAAGCCTGGCCGCTACTTCTGTAGAATAGGGACATATAAATCCACCTCGCGTGAGCGCCACCACATCGCCATCTATGGATAGCAAGCGTACATTGTGGCCGTTCATCTTCTCCTCGACCGCCACAAAGTCGGAAAAATGCCTCTTTATCGCGGCTCCCAGCATGAGAGGGCGATGTATTTTGGGATAGCCGAATACGACCTCGCCATTCTTAAAAATAGCAGTCCCGGCCTCGATCCCCGAGGTCTCTTTTTCAAACCTCAGAATCCCGGGCTCGGGCCAGTTTGATTCGCTGATTATCGTCTCTTGCAGGCTTTGCAGCCTCTCTTCAGTTATTCCCAGTCTTTCTGCAACTTTTTGCAGATTCATCTGGTCCTCACCAGGAAGTCTAAGATAGACCGCCTGGTTATCATGCCCACTACCTCTTCCCTATGGTTGAGAACGGGCAGGCCACCCCTGTTCTCTGTGAGAATGATCGACTTTACCTCATCAAGAGGAGTATCTACGTAGACGTACCTCACATCTTGGGTCATCACATCTGAGACCAGAATGTTATAGATGCGAGCGTATTGCTTGCTGGCGGTATCGTTCAGATCCCGGAAGGCTCGCAGGGATTTGGCCACGTCCCTCTCGGTTATTATGCCAACCAGCCGACCTCCCTCCACTACAGGAATCCTTCCTACATCTCTGTCCAGCATCATGCGCCGGGCATGAACCAGCCGATCGTTGGGGTTGGCGGTGAGGGGATATCTCATGGCATCGGATGCGATTCCGCTGACATTTACGGCTGCCAGGATCTCTCTGGGCCGAACCCAGCCCAGAATCTTGTCGCCATCCACTGCCACCAGTACTGAGGTCTTCTGCAAGAGGATCATGGCATCATCCACGCCCATATCCGGCAAGACCTTGATCACGGCATCCATAGTGGCTGACGCAACATGCAGAGAGGAGGCCGGCATTCCCAGGGATTTGCGTGTGCCAAGAACGCGAGCGATCTGCCTCGTAGTGATTATGCCGCCCATCTTGTCCTTGTTGGTCACCAGGAGCCTGCGCAGATTATTTTTCTCCATCAGATCCAGTGCATGGCCCACACGCTCGGATTTGTCGATGGTGAGGGGCTCTGTCATGATGTCCTTGACTTGCATTACTTCCACCTCCCGATCTCGGTGATGATCTCATCGGCTGAGAAGTATCCCACAACTTCGTTGTTCTCCATAACAGGCATGCCGATGATATGCTTTTCCTCAAGAGTTTTGCTGGCCTCCACTGCCTTTATCTCCGGGCTCAGGGAGAAGATCGGTGAGGTCATGATATCTTCGGCGACGAATGGCATTTGCTTCACGTATCGGTACTGCTTTCTGCCTGCAGCGCTCTCTTTCCTGGTCATCTTGATGTTCTTTGTTTCCATCTCGTCTTTAGGCCCCATCATCTCAGAGAATGTGAGACCGGATCGGGTCACTATGCCCACAGGAGTCATATTGTCCTCGTAGACCAGAGCCCGGCTGACGCCTTGCACATTCATCTCTTCCAGGACGTGGCCAATGGTATGATGGCGGTGCACATTCAAGATGTTCTTACTCATCAGGTCGCCCACGGTTGCTTTGATATCCTGCTCGGAGAAGTACTTCACCATATCGCGGGTTGTGATCATGCCCACGATCTCGCCATCGCGTTCTACCGGCAGGCCACTGATATCATTTTCTATCAAGAGCTCTGCTGCCTGGGGCATGGTGGCATCAGGGAATATGGTGATGGGCTTCTCAGTCATGACCACCTGAATGGGGACCTTGTCTATGGGCCGTCTGCGCCACTCGGGAGCTGCCTGGTTGAGCCGGTTGGTGATATCGTATTTGGTAACAATGCCCACCAACTTGCCGTTGTCCATTACAGGTAGCCTGCCAATGGAATACTTGAACATCAGATTCCTGGCCATTTGAATGGGCTCATTTCGCTCAATGACATTTATGGGAGAGCTCATGTAATCTTTGACTTTCTTTATGATCATGGCAGTATTCCTCTGTTCTCGGCCAGTGCCCTCACATAGTCTCTTTCCGTCAGAATCCCGACCAAAGAACCCTTGTCCATGACGGGCAATGATCCGATGTCGCTATCCAGCATCTTCCTGGCAGCCTGGCCCAGATCCACTTTCTTCTCTGTGGTAAGCAAGCTTCTCTTAATCAAGATCTTGACAGGCTGATTCATTACCTCTCCGATGTCGCCGGTTACCACCTTTTCAAAAGCTGCACCGCTGCCCAGATACTTCATGATGTCTGAAGCAGTAACCATGCCCATGAGAACTCCGTCCTGCACTACCGGCATGCGACGGAAGCCCTTTTGGATGATCATCCTCGTCATCTTCTCAATTGTGGTTTGGGCCGGTGCCGTCACCACATTGGGGCTCATAAAGGACTCAACGGCAAGGCCTGTTTCCAGACCTCTGCAGAAGCGCACGAAGTCCTCTTCAGTTATTATGGCCTTGATGCGGTTATCCTCGTCTACGATGGGAAGGCCGCCCACGTTCTTTTCATACATCAAATCCAAGACTTCGTTAAGGGAGGCGCTATCGCTGGCGTAGGTGAGCTTGTCGCTCATTATATCTCTGATATCAGCATTTATGGCCGTGAAGATATTGCCGCCATACTTTTCTTGCAGGAGATTGTGGCGCAGCCCGCCGCCAAGAAAGTCAACGATATCCACAGACGTCACAAAGCCCATCAACCTCTTCGTGCCCGCGTCGGCTATGGGAAGCCGGGAGAAGCCATAGAAGGTCATTGTCTTTATGGCACCCATAATGGTAGTGGTTGGCGGAACAGTGACCACATCAGGCGACGCCGCACCCACCAATTCGCTAATGTGCTTGGCATGCCTGGAGTCGAATTGCAGAGGTCCTCTATCCCCCGAGCCGGGGGCTCTGGGCATCCGATCGTTCTTTTGCGGTATCCTTGTTATCTCTTTTCCCGTTGTTGGACCTTGGCTCATCTTCACTCACCCGAGGTAACTCTTGATCAGATCGTTTCTGTCTACAATTCCCACAAGCTTTCCATTATCCACTACAGATATCCTGCCCATATCATGCTTGAGCATCAGCTCTATGGCATCAGCCAGACTTGCCTCTGGCCCCAGGCTGAATATGGGTGAACTCATCAGCTTCTCGGCATGCATCTGCGTGGAATCGGAGGGTCGAGTCTCGCTCTCTTTGCTGATTCTGGCCCAGCCCCTCTTCAGGATATCGAACCTGGTGATCATTCCTATGGGCTTGCCGTCCTTTACTACGGGCAATCCGGTGAAATCCTGATCCAGCATTTTGCCCCATACCTCAGTCAGCGAATCATCCGGGCTCGCAGTTACGACTTTCGTGGTCATGATCTCGCCAATCTGCTTATCAGGAACTTTGGAGATGTCGATGTGCTTGAATACATCAATTAGGGTGACAACTCCTTTGAGCACAAGGTCCTCCTGGGACTCGACCACTGGAAGCAATGTGCACTTCTCCTTGAGCATGATCTTTGCCGCTTCAAACATATCCATATCTTCCGTTACAGTGGGGACCTGCACTATATATCCCGATACAGTAACGTTCGATTTGGTTGATGTCACACGCAGCATGTCCTGTGTGGTTACGATTCCGAGGACTACTCGTTTACTATTCACGACCGGCAGTCCACGCACATGGTTGTCTCTGATCAACTGACGTGCTTTGGTCAGAAAAGTCGAATCCTCTACGTATAGAGGATCTCTGGATAAAATATCTTTTACTAACATTATTACTCCCCTGCGGTCCCGCAACGGTATCTATCCCTTTCCGTCCCTGCAGCTCCAGCAGAGCAACTCGCCATTCAGGCTCTCCAGGGTATCCGAAAGCTGGCCGCAGACTTCACAGATTCCACGCACCACTCCACGCGGCTGCTCGAAATGGATGCTTTCCCGGTGCATCTCCAATAGATCGCTCAAAATCTCATTCAAACCGAGGGAGGACCCCGAGACCAGATCTGTATCGGTTATTATACCCACGAGCTTTCCTTTGAATATTACGGGCAGCCGTTTGACTCCGGTGCGGAGCATCAACGCCGCTGCTTCGCGTAGACTTGCATCGGGCTCTATGGCATTTACAGGTGAGCTCATGATCTCGCCCACCTTTAGATTTCTGGGATCGATTCCTTTGGCTATGACCTTTTTGACCAGGTCCCTTTCCGTCAGAATGCCTGTGGGCTTGTCGCCGCATACTATTATCAGACTTCCCACATTGGCCGAGCCCATCTTCTTGGCAGCGCTCAGGATGTCCAGGTCGGCATCGGCTGTGATCACCGGCCTGGTCATGATGTCTCGCACTGGGATCTCTGTTTCCATTTGGCCAATCTCTCCGTGAAAGCTCTATGTACTTATTGGAGTGCTAATGATATAAAAGGCTACTCCGGTTCAATAAGCTTTGATACAGTTAATATTATTTTTTTCTATTCTCGAATGTGCTTAAGGATGTGCACTAATTCCGCCATGATGAGTTCCATGCCCAATCTCGCGGCGCCAGGTGAGCCTGGCAGACAAAACACAGGCTTTCCATTATAGATTCCCGCAGTTGCCCGGGTGAGCATGGCTCGGGTCCCTACCTCCTCCAAACTTCGCCAGCGGAAGACCTCGCCAAAGCCTGGAAGCGTCTTTTCAAAGAGAGGCTCCACGGCCTCCAAGGTTAAGTCAAGGTGAGTAAGCCCCGTGCCTCCACAGATAACCACTAGCATCGGCAACGCTCTTTTCCACGACACTTCGGATAGGCTCAATGCCGTCCGGACATAGGCTGTATCGGGATTTGTATCCGGCGGCTTTGATCGTCTCCATGATCACCTTTCCGGATAGGTCTTCTGCCTCTTCCGGACTTGAAACCGGCCCGAACTTACGAAAACGGGAGGTGCTCGCGACCACTACATCTATGATCATGCTATCTCCTCTATGGATAAGGATAAGATTATTCCCGTGCGATTATATCTTACTCAACTCAGTTGATAGGAAGGAATATTTATGTCGCTATTAGCAGTTGATGTGGGGGCAGGCACCCAGGACATCCTGCTCTATCAGGAAGATGTGCCGATGGAAGGCTCGACCAAGATGGTTTTGCCAAGTCAAACGACTCTGGTTGGAACCAGGATAAACCGGGCCAGGCTGGCGGGAAAAGATGTGTTCTTGCGCGGGCCGACCATGGGCGGGGGAGCCTCCACTGCGGCAGTAAGATGGCATCTGGCGGCTGGGCTGGCGGTTTTTGCCACACCATCCGCGGCAGCATCCATAAATGATAATCTGGAGCGCGTCGCGGCTCTGGGCGTCAAGATCCAGGAGGAGGCCCCTAATGCCGCCGAGATCATTGAGACTGGCGACATAGACACAACAGCACTCCGTCATGCCTTCCAGATCTTCGACATCGACCTTCCGAAAGATATTGCGGTAGCAGTTCAGGATCATGGCTATTCCCCGGAAAAGTCAAATCGACTGGTTCGGTTTGAGCATCTGACACAAGCCATCCGCTCAGGCGGGGGACTGGAGGCTTTCGCCTACCGGCAGCCCCCTCAGGCCATGACCCGTATGCTGGCAGTTCGAGATACGCTGGTGAGGGAGGGATTTGAGCCACTCCTTATGGACACCGGCCCGGCAGCTATCTTTGGGGCAGCCCTGGATTCTCGATTTCTCGATCCTGCCCTTATTATCAACTTCGGCAACGGCCATACGGTGGCAGCCATTCTGGATGATGGCCGGATCACAGCCATCTTCGAGCATCACACATCCGAGCTGAGCCCGGAAAAGCTGCGAGAATTCACGGAAAAGCTGTGCAACGGAAGACTGAAGAACAGCGAGGTATTCGAGGATGGAGGTCACGGAGCTTATATTGATAGCGTTCCCGAAAGGATCATGTCCACGCTTGTCACAGGACCACGCCGTGCCATGTTCCTTCAAAGCCAGGCATTAGAAGGTGCAGTCCCGGCATCGCCCGGTGGAGACATGATGATCACGGGCTGCATAGGTCTGGTCGAAGCCTGGAAAAGCAGAGAGGATTTATGGAGATAGGCAGAGGAGCGGAAGCGGTCATAACTCTGGAGAACGACGTTGTCAAGAAGTGGAGGCTGCCCAAGAGCTATCGGCTGGCGGAACTGGATGAGCGCATCCGGCAGGAAAGAACTTTGCGGGAGGCCAGGATCACATCCGATGCCCGCAGGCACGGGGTCCTTACGCCCATCATAAGCGATGTCTCTCGCTTTGAGCTCCAGATGGAGCATATAGACGGCGCAACTCTGAAGGATGTTATCAATAGCGAACTCTCCGAGAAAGCGGGGGTGATGGTAGGAAAGCTGCATCTGGGTGGAATCATTCATGGGGACCTGACTACCTCCAATATGATCCTTGTGCATGGAAAGATATGCCTTATAGATTTTGGCCTGTCGTTTTACGAAAAATCCGTCGAAGCCCAGGGTGTTGACGTTCATGTTTACTTCCAGACCCTGGAAAGCACTCATGATCATCCAGAGGAGTTGATCGAGGCCTTCAAGGTCGGATATACCCGGACCTATCCCGAAGCTCCGGCGGTCCTGAAGAGAGTGATTGAGATCAAGGCGCGGGGCAGGTACCTTTAAGTCAGTCAACTTTATCTAGGATACAACCGTTAATCCAAATTTAATTTCAAGGTGGTAAGCCAATGGCTGAAAATGATGTCGTATTCGTCGGCAACAAGCCTGTGATGAGCTACGTGCTGGCTGTGGTTACACAGTTCAATGGCGGTGCAAAGGATGTCAGGATCATGGCCAGGGGCAGGGCGATCTCCAAAGCGGTAGATGTGGCAGAAGTTTCAAGGTCCCGATTTCTGCAGGATTTAAAGGTGTTGGGAATTCAGATATCCACCGAGACCCTCAATACCGACCGGGGAGAGACCAATGTTTCGGCGATTGAGATAACACTGGGGAAGTGAGCTCTTAATTTGACGCCAATGCTCGGCATCATATCCTCGGGGCGGGGAGAGAACCTTCGCTACATTCTGCTGGCGGAGCGCTCAGGTTATCTTCCAGGCCGTGTGAAAATAGTTCTGACCGATCAGCCGGATGCGGGTGCCCTCAGGATCGCCCGGGAGTTCGGGGTTCCGGGACTTTATCTAGATCCCAGAGGCAAACCCCGTGAGGAGTATGACCGAGAGCTCATAGCGCATCTGGAGGCGGCGGGCGTGGAAATGGTCGTGCTCACGGGTTTCATGAGGATCCTGACACCCTTTTTTGTCCGACATTACAGGGACAGGATATTGAATATTCATCCCGCCCTTCTTCCTTCCTTCCGGGGCATGGATGCCTTCGGCCAGGCCCTGGACCATGGGGTGCTATGGACTGGAACCACAGTGCATATTGTCGATGAGGACGTGGACCACGGTCCAATCATATACCAGAGGCCTGTGCCGGTTAAAGAGAACGACACTCATGAGAGCCTGAAGGCCAGGATTCAGAGGGCGGAGTATAAGGCCTATCCGAAGGCGATAAAGATGTTTATAGAAGGGAAGGCCAAAGTCGTGGGAAGGAAGATCGTCTTCGAGAAAGGGACGGAGTAAAATGGAAAATTTATGGGCACCCTGGCGCATCGAATACATCCTCAGCAAGAAGCCTGCAGGCTGCATATTCTGCGACAAGCCCGGCGAGAACAAGGATGAAGAGAACATGATTCTCCACCGGGGCCGGTATCATTTCATCATCATGAACGCTTTTCCCTACAACAACGGCCACATGATGGTGGTTCCTTTCCGGCATACGGCCACGTTGTCGGCCTGGGCAGGAGATGAGCAGCAAGAGATGATGCAGCTGGCTGATCTTGCCGTAGAGCTGCTGCGTAAGACCATGCATCCGGATGGTTTCAACCTGGGGATCAACATGGGCATTGTGGGGGGGGCAGGGGTGGCAGATCATATTCACCTGCATATTGTGCCCCGCTGGAACGGGGACACCAACTTCATGCCTGTGCTCTCAGATACGCGAGTTATTTCGGAGCACCTGCGGGCGACCTTTGGGACGCTGAAAAAAGCTCTTGCTGAGATGGAGATTGGATAGATGATATGCGATCTGGAACCTATGCTTGCATGGACCGCTATTTCGCGCATGCAGTCCTAATAGCGATGTCCCTGCCTTCATTCTGACATAATTGTTCAATTCATCCGGCATGCAACAGCTGGTTGACGTGCAGGCTGAGCAGACCACTATATTAGTCAAAAGAGTCTGCCTTCTTAAGACCAGAGTTCAGGCTATAGAGTTGCACTTGTGCGTCTTGCCCGGAATCGAAAAGCCACACACCTCGGTACTTGAGACATAAACTAAGGTGAAAGTCGATGAGAGTTTTCCCCTCCATCCTCCTTTATGATTCACTTTGTTCACAAGGATATTAAGTAAATTAGTATAACTTGTAGTCCAGATCCGCACTTCTACGAATCTGGTAGCACTCATCTCATGAGTGAAGCTCGAGAGACTATCTTGAGTGCTCAAATTCAGCAATTTGCGTTTCAAAAAAATCGGTAACAGAGGAATTAGATGAAACGATTCTCTCATCTATCGGCGGGCATATTGATAGTTGCAGTGTCTATAATAATTGAATATTCAAGATATATCTTGTAGTATACAGGGAACACCCGAGTGACATGAAATCTATAATTATTCCGGCGTTTAATGAGGAGACGAGGATCAAACGAGCCATTGAGAACCTAATTGAGGGATTTCCGGGACAAGAAATTATAGTAGTCTGCGATGGAGAAGATAATTCCGATGACATCATAAAAAGCTTCTCCGTTAGATACCCGAATATCCGACTTCTTTGTTTTGGTAATCGTCTGGGCAAAGGCGGGGCTTTGATTCAGGGTCTTAAGGTTGCTGAAGGGAAGGAAATATGCTTTGTAGATGCAGACGAATCAGTAAGCATTGATGATTTAAAAGGCATGTTTCAGGCCCTGCATGATGTTGACGGAGTAATCGCTTCACGGAGATTGAAGAGATCGAAAATCCTAATAAAGCAACCAATCCAGAGAAGGTTGGCAAGCAGAGTTTTTAATATTTTTGTGAGGATGCTTTTTAGCCTGCCCTTTGAGGACACACAATGCGGTGCAAAAGTCTTTAAGCAGGAGGCAATTCTCAATATTCTTAACGATTTAAAGACCACGGGATTCGAGACAGACGTCGAGATTCTTTGGAGACTTAAAAAGAAGGGATATAGAATTAGAGAGTATCCGATAAGCTGGAAACATTCCGAGGGCACAAAATTTAAATTATCTGATTCCAAGGGCATGCTTATTTCTTTGATAAGAACAAGATTTAGCCGGTGATGTCGGGACGGAATTTAACCATTTTGGAGGAAAATTGCTGCACGTCAATTTGCTGGAGATACTTAAATGGACACATCTGAATATGATAAGATGTATAGTCTGGAAGAGGCAAATTGGTGGTATGCAGGACGCAGGGATCTGGTCATGAAAGTGGCCGCTCGTGCGGAAAATGGTCTTTCAGAGAAACCTTTGAGGATTTTGGATGCGGGTTGTGGCACCGGGATCAATCTCAAATACCTTCAAATTCTCGGTGATGTTTATGGTCTGGACATCTCAAAGAATGCCTTGATATTCAGCCGAACCAGAGGATCGCATTCTTTGATCTGCGGTTCGGTGGAGAAGCTGCCCTTTAAGAATGAACTCTTCGACCTTGTCTTGGCTCTGGACGTCATAGAGCATGTGGACGAAGATATCTCCGCGGTCAGAGAGCTTAATCGTGTTTTGAAGCCCGGTGGCCGCCTAATAATAACCGTTCCCGCCTTCCAGTTCCTTTGGACCAGCCACGATCTTGCACTTCATCACAAGAGAAGATATACGAGGTCCGGGCTCCTTAATATTCTAAGGTTGAGTGGGTTTGAGAATGAAAAGGCTACCTACTGGAACTTTTTCCTGTTCTTGCCCGTGGCGATAGTACGGTTGTCAAAAAGGGTTCATCGATCTGGAGATGCTATGCAGACAGATTTAGCGGAACTGCCCTCTCTCTTGAATGGACTCTTACTGGGACTAATTCGTATTGAGAATATGATTCTTATGCGATTTGATCTGCCGGTTGGCATTAGCGTGATGTGTGCATGCAGGAAAGTCAGCGACGGCCAAAAAAGGACGAAATGTGCCTGATATGTTTGCGATTAGCTTCATGCATACTTGGCTGGGCCTGGCCTACATGGTAACTGCTGTGCTTTGCATCACCTATTTAGAGGAGATCGCACTCTTGCTGGTGGGCGGAAATCAGATTGCTCAGTGGGGTCAGGATGCGTTTTAATTGTGATAAGCTAAAGGTACTTAACTTGTCGAGAGTCGACTATTCGATATTGGTCCTTTATTCGATATTATCTATTTTATTTACATATCCTGTAGCGTTCTCTATGAATAAAATACCTGGTAAGGGCGACGTTTTTTGGTTCTTGTGGGATTTCTGGTCGTTTAAAAAATCAGCTCTGAGTTTATCAAATCCATATTATACTATGGATATATTTTATCCTACAGGAGTTAGTCTAGCATTTTCAGATGTCTCGCCATTTAATGCAATAATATCCATTCCCTTACAACAACTATTCGGCCTTATTGCTGCATATAATATGATTTGGATCTTAACATTTATATTATCGGGCTTTAGTGCCTATTTGTTGGTAAAATATTTAATTAACGATACAAAAGCGGCGATCTTATCCGGGCTAATTTTCATGTTTAGCCCTTATCATTTTGCCCATGCACTGGGTCATATGAACTTGATAACCACCGAATGGATACCATTATATGTATTATTCTTGATTAAAATGACCCGGGAAGATAAGAAAACCAACGCCATTTATGCCGCAATTTTTTTAGTCCTCACAGCCATGAGCAGTAATTATTATTTAGTTTATATGTTTATTTTTACGCTAATATATCTCATATATTACTGGCTAGTTGATAGAAGTCTGATAAGCAAGAATTTTATGAAGAGAATTTCGATAATGACAGCAAGCTTTTTGGTTTGTTTTTCTCCTATTCTATATATTATGCTAAAAGATATGCTTCTCTCAAAATCTAACTATATGTATCAAGGAGGATTTGAGGAATTTTCCGCAGACTTGATGGCGTTCTTCACTCCAACAATATTCCATCCTGTCTTCAAAGATCTCGTCTCTCCCATCAATTCGCAATTCACTGGCGGTGGAATAGAGTTTACAGTATTTGCCGGATATACTGTATTGCTCTTGTCCGATCATTGCAATCTGGAAGATAAAGACTAAAGAAATTAAGTTCTGGGCACTTTCTACGATAATCTTTTTCGTTCTATGTTTAGGTCCCTATTTGATGGTCAATGGCGTTGCTAATTTCTCATTTAGCGGATACAACTTCAAGATACCTTTACCATATGTAATTTTGATGCATATACCGGTCTTTTCCATAGCCAGGGCCCCAAGCAGATGGGATGTATTGGTGATGCTATCTCTCGCGATATTGGCAGGATATGGATTAAATTATATATTTTATAAGGTTAGAAATAGGTCCCTTCTTAAGTTCAACAAAGAGAATATCATATTTATTATCATATCTTGCTTAATCTTGTTCGAATTCTTGGCCGTGCCTTTCCCGATGTCAAGTGCTGAGGTTCCAGCTTTCTATAAGCAGCTGGCTCTTGAGACCGACGATTATGCTATTCTTGAGGTTCCAGGATTTGCTGCAGCGAATTATATGTATTTCCAAACCATTCACGGGAAGAAGCTTGTCAATGGTTACGTATCACGTACGCCGGATTATGTGCTTGAGTTTGCGAGTCATGCACCACTTATTAGTAATATAATATCTCGATCTGATACACCCATAATGGAAGATATCACAAAAAAGGATGTCATAAAACATAACAGGACGGAACTGATATCTATGCTCACTAGTTATAATATTAGATATATAATTATTCATAAGACATACCTATCCGATAATGAATTTTCATTTGCATCGAATCTTGTCCATGATTCTCTCGGGATCGAACCAGTCGCATATGACAGTGATGGCCTATTAGTTTACCATATTCCGGCTTCTCTGAATTCTTCGCCATTACGTCTTTAGCTTGGGCTTCTATTCTGGCTAGTCTGGCACTCAGACCCTAAATGCAAGCTAGGATCAACACGAGTAAACTCACCTGAGATTGTCAAAAAATAGAGGGCCTAGGTCTGCGCTTATAAGTACTTAAGTCTCGGTTATTTTAGTCTGCTTAGATTCACAGATAAGACTAAGCTTTTGAGTTAGTTTTCCATATTCGTCGATAGATTAGAGGTTCTGTTGTGTTAGTTTCACGGACTTGATTGGGCTTTTGAGTTTGGTTAAATTCACAGATATGACTAAGCTCTTGAGGTCTTTCATATTTGTGGACAGAGTCGATGTCTTGAGACTACTTGTGCTCGCTTTCGAAGTTGTGTTGGTTACGTTCAACGATTTTGTGGTATTGATCACGTCTTTCGACGCTATAGTGTTATCCGCGAATGCTCCCACCGAAATCACTAAGAGTATCGAGAACAGCATTATTCCTGAAATCAGTGCATATTTCATTTTTCTCACCTGTTGATTCAAATTGTCTGCGTTAACCTCTATCATTCATCTATAGCTATACATACTACTTGGTACTGGGAGCCTTATATCCAAGTTCCTCTGCCTTTGATAGGGCGGCTTCTGCTTCAGCATCTTGGTGAAGGGATTTGAGAGCAAGGCTTTTGTAATACCAATATCCGGCCACACTTGGTTTTATCTCTATGGCTCTGTTGAAAGCCGTAAGAGCATCTTCATACTTGCCTGTCTCGTACTTGCCTGTCAAGTAGAGAACTTTGCCTTTGCCGTTCCATGCCACAGCATCGTTTGAGTTTATCCCAATAGCTTTATTATATGCTTGTAGTGATTCATTGTGCTTACCCAATACTAGAAGGGCTGCGCCTTTGTTAGCCCAGGCAGGACCGTAATCTGTTTTAATCTCAAGAGCTTTGTCAAAAGCCTGAAGCGATTCATTATATTTACCTTGTTTAAGTAGCGAAATACCTTGCGTATTCCAATCTGTTGTACTTTGCTGTCCTAAAACCGGCAAAGAGAGCAATGCCAGAAGAACTATGAAGACAGAAATCGATTTAGCATTCAAATTGCATACCTCCCTTCATCTTGATTTA
Source organism: uncultured Methanosarcinales archaeon (assembly GCA_963798205.1). Taxonomy (GTDB): domain Archaea; phylum Halobacteriota; class Methanosarcinia; order Methanotrichales; family Methanotrichaceae; genus Methanothrix. The sequence continues at coordinate 35,283 of CAWCSK010000035.1, read as the reverse complement.
TCCAAAGAATAAAAAAATATTGGTGATAGGCATTTTAATTTTTAGCTCAAGCATCTTCTGGCTTATCGGATGTTTCTTTCGATTCTTCAGAGGTGCTAACTACTATCCCCTTCGCATCCAGCAAGGAGACTTCATCATCCGCTTTGGTGAGCAGGGAATTTGTAGCGTAGATATCTGTCTTGCTATCTTTTCCTGTTCCTGCGTGTACCTTGACTCGAGCATTTGCATCCAGCATGAACTTAGGGAAGGTAAATACCGTCTTGTTCTGTACATCGAGTCTCCAGCCCGTTAGGTCTTGTCCTGAAGTTTCATTATTCTTGAGCTCAATGTACTGGGTTTTCGAGCTAAAAGTTATGCTGTCAATGATGACGTTGTCTTCACCGGTTTCATTCTTATCAACAGCTTCCTTCTCATTAGCGTCAGCTGCATCTGTAACATTTGAATTTGATCCAGCAATAGCTACATTCATTGCATTCGATGACGTAGTCTTATTAGCCGTTGTGACATTTTCCCCTAAGGCCACTCCAATTGAGAGCGCCATAAGCATGGTGAGTAGCACCAATCCGTATTTCATAGAGTTCTTCATATCGATATCTTCCTTGTATTTTTCATACAATTAGAAGGACTAATCAGCATTCTCATAAGGAGGGAGAGTTATACGGGAGAATGCGGATTAGCATATTTCTGACTTGTATTGGGAAATATAAGGTCTTTTTGACTCAAAGTGTCAATTGTAGTACAAAGTGTATATTATCATATTTCGAGATAAAGTTCTAAATTCCAAGCTAACCACATTTGGGATATGCGTCGAGATAAGTAACAGGGCGTTTTGCCCATGTCAGCTTATACATTATACCGATGTTCTCCGTTTCATGCTGTGATTCTTGGTATTTTCTCTCCATTAATGCCATCATCCTATGAATTCGAAGATGCCATTTTATTGGCCATCAAATCCGTCTCTGCAAAGGCCACTCCAATTGAGGGTGACGTAAGCATTCTGACTAGCACCAATCCGCATTTCATAGATCTCTTCATATTGACACCTTCTGTGTCTCTCGGCCGATCTTTTGTGAGATACTATTTCTCGTTCCTCTAAAAAAATACTGATGTATTTCGATGTAGGGGCGTTTAATGGGCCTGGATATGTGATTATTTCAGCTTAGCCAATAATGCCTCAAGCGAAGACTTGCAGGTGGCGGCATTTGGATTTACGGCGCGGACTTGCCGCAATACCTGATCGATGGCGGTATCGATTTCCGTCCATTTGGTCGGATTCATCGGTTTCAAGCGAGCTTCGGAATTGTCCCATTCGTATTCCAGATCATTGACCTGGGTTTTTGCGCCCGACAAATTGTTGGCGTTCACAAAATCAAGCGTATCCTGGGTTATCGTCTTGAAAACCGTCAAATCACCCAAAGGCGGTGCCTTGGTGGCTTGCCCGGATGAATTATCTGCTTGCAATAAAATATTTTCCTTGGCCTGGAGCGCTGAATGGCACCAATAGTAGCCGGATCCTGAAACAACCAACAGCAAACAAATAACGGTTGCAGTTTGCCAAATCGCAGGAATGCGTTGTGGTTTACGTTGTGGTTTAATTTCCACCTCGCCGACTGATGGTTTGGCAATTAAATCCTTTTTAGTGATCGAAAGGAAAAGGACTGTTGTCAGGATTGCTCCAGTAAATATGAAAGTAGTAACCGTCACTCCAAGATCCAATCCTCCGTATTTTTGGGGTTGTGACAGAAAATCTCCCATGGAAGCACCCAGTGGCCGTGTCATAATGTAAATAATCCAAAATGCCAGAACGGAATCCAAACCCATTTTCCAACCGATGGCAAAGAATGCAACCGTTGCGACGACAATCACGCCGGTAGTTAAATAGCCAAGACCAAGACTTTCAGCCATCAAATCGCCCGACGCTGTTCCTAGGGCAAATGTAAAAAGAATTGCCAGCCAATAAAATGCTTCTCTTTGCTTTGTAAAAATTGAATGGATGGAAAGCGTTTTTTCTTTGGCATACCAAATGGCAAAAGTTATTGCCAGCAAAATGCTGAAAGCTATCGTGCTCAACTCAAGAGGTACATGCATGGTATCGCTTAAATTATCCGTTACCAAAGTGCCAAAGATGCTAATCAAGACCACTGTTATCCAATAGATTCCGGGAATGTATCTCTTTGCCCTAAATTGGAAAAATAGCGCAATCAACAATAAAATCCCCATTACAATGGAAGTAACAGTCAAGCCAAAATTCAAATTAACGTTCAAGAAATCCGATGCGGTTTCGCCAACTGTGGTACAAAGGACTTTGATGGTCCAGAAATAAAGGGTGATTTCCGGAACTTTGCTTAACAGCTGCTCTCCCGCCTTGAAGGAAATCCTTGATTGATTATCTATTGTGTTCATTTTCGTATCTACCTTTGAATTCCAAGCCGATTCTTATGTTTTGTACGAAAGTATCGCGATATATATGGCCTTTGTGACACAAAATGTCAATTATAGTACAAAGTGTCCATTATAAAACAAAGAAATAGTATTAACATTATCTTTCGAGATAAAGTTCCAAAACATTGTCCACAAAGGAATCCCAAAAGGATTTTTTATAAGTCAGCAAAAGCTTAACAACGCTTTCTTCGTTGTCTATATGGTATCTCTTCTCTCGGCCGATCTTTTCGTGAGATATTACTTCTCGTTCCTCTAAAATATTGATGTATTTCGATGTAGTTGATGGATTCATCGATAATTTTTCCGCTATTTCTGATGATGTAGGCTCATCAGATCCTATTATGGCGAGGATTATGTCTCTAAAGCGCTTCTGTTGAAGTAAGGGAGTCAACTTCTTTTCCTGAGGATTAAGCTTACCAGAAGCAAAATATATTTTTAGATTATCTTCTTTTTGGCTTGCTATTAATCCCTTCGTTTCAAGATAATCGAGGTGATATCTTAATGTACTCAGATGAATATTAATATCTCTTGAGATCTTTCTTAGATGGACACCCGGATTATCCGAGATATAGTCGAAGATTAGCCTTCGATTTTCAAGGGTGACATCATCTTGCATATGATTTTATGACTTCCTGCTTAAGGAATAGGCGATTAGACTGATTATCATCATATCCAATACAGCAGCAACTGACCACCAGGTCTCATCTACGTAATTGGGCATGAAGAGTTTCATTGCCAAAATTAGTGCTTTGACAAAGAAAAGGAAGAATGCCAGGGTCGTTATTAGTAGTTTCTGGCTTCTTACTCTTCTATAGCTTATGGAAAATATCACAAGTGGAATTAAAGATACCGCAGCCACAATGAGCCAGAGGATCAACTCGGTTTGCTCATGCGGTTCAAGCCCGACGTCGATGTCACTTGGAACCAACGATGCTGATGCAGCCAGAAGCCAAGGTATCATGTAATTTACATCCCGCTTTAGCCATAATTAATTATTTGGATACGATTTTTCATCTTTATAGCCGTTCTGACACAAACTATAGAATATATGATTTCCCGACCAACTTCTCCGGACGCCCTCCAGTGCCTAATTCCTCTGGTGAATCAAACATCGCTCAGACGAAAAACGTGCATAGGAAATTTGTCCTCGGGCACTCCTCTAAAATCAATTGCCTGCGATCTCATTGCCCGGGTTTGTACCACATCTTTATATCGTTGAATGACGAAGGAGTTCTGGGCAAAAGTCGACCAAAACCACTTTCCTCCTACAATGTTTCATCATCGGCTTTGCCCATCCCTCCCATGCTTTCCTCAAGCAGACATCCCTTCCTGCGGTCAGGCCTTCAATTGCCGTTCGATCCGATTGACCGAGTCCAGAGTCACATCCCTATTTCCATTAAAAACTGAATTGCGTATCGTTTTTTTCATTTTTTCGGGCATTAGCACTCGTCCTGGCTCATGGGGTTTCCGCAGGGTCCGAAAGATTCCATGTTTTCCGCGATGGGTCCATGAATCCGTCTTTCTTTCTCTTTTTTAGGCCTTTTTTGGTTTGAAAGGCTCAATGGACCTGATGCGGATTTTGCTCCATATAGATGCAAAAGGCCTGGGTCTGAAGCGACTTCCCACATCCTCCGAGCAGCCTTCATGCGGCTAGCTTTTGCGCGCATGAGGGCAGCTTGATGCAAAGCCTATTTATCCTCTCGAATGATGATGCTAGTCTTTATTACCGATTCGAAATTCCGATATGAGAGAATAACTTAGAAAAGTATTTGATATAGTTCGGCAATTAGGTTTGCAGGTTACAATGGACTCATTCCAGGAGGATACCGAGCGATTTAAGGTCCCGCAGACGACCGATGATCAACACCAAAAACAGATCATCTCATTTCGGAGTGCTCTGATAATTGCAGCTAGCCTTGTCCTCATCTCCATAGCCTTCAGCGTCCTTTTGGGAGGCGAGCTTCTCACAGCTATGAGTGATGGTCTGGCGGTGCTGGTCGATTTGATGGCAGCACTTGCTCTGTTCTATGCGGCCCGAAGGTCTGCTGTTTGCGGCAGGCAGGTCCAATTGGCCTGGACTGTTCTGACTATAGGGCTGATCATCCATACCCTTGGTGATATTCTCTGGATGTACACAGAAGTTGTACTGCACCAGGAGCCTCTATTCTCTCTGGCCGACGGGCCGTTTCTGGCGCAGTATCCTGTCTTTATCACAGGAATCCTTCTCTTGCCAAGTATTTCCCTGACATCCAATGAGAGGCTCAAGGTCATGCTGGATGAAGGAATTGTTGTGATTGCATCGGCCATGATATTTTGGGTCTTGTTGATAGCCCCGACGATTGTTTCTAATGCGGGAACGGACATCGTTACTCAAATTCTCTCCGTAGTTTATCCGGTCATGGATCTGATGCTGCTTTTTGCCCTGATCGAGCTATTGTTCCGGAGGATCGAATCCCGGCGGATGGGCCCGATAATGCTTTTGATTATCGGCACATTTGTGATGATTGGAACGGATTTTCTTTATACGAGCCAATCTTTGCAGAATATTTATGTTTCTGGAAGGCTATTGGATACGGGTTGGATCGTTGCCTACTCAGCCGTCGGACTGGCAGGTGTGCTACAGGCCAACTCCCTTAACCAGAGGCCCAATTCTTCCACTTCCACTCATACTCTCACATCCTCTTCGAGATCCCTTGAAAAGAATGTTATGCAGTTCACCAGGCCTTATTATTTGCCGTATTTTTGCGCAGGAGTTACCTATATCCTTCTCCTTTGGAGCCTTAACCACCCGCTTCCAATGAGCACCACATATCTATCGTGGGGCGTGGGTGGTATTATCGGCTTGATCGTCATCCGCCAAATCGTGGCTCTGAGAGAGAACGAGAGTTTATGCAGGGCATCCAAGAGAGCTGAGGGTGAGGTCAGGAGACTGAATGAGGAGCTTGAGACCCGGGTTACCGAACGCACGGCGCAGTTTGAGTCTGCCAACAGAGATCTGCAAAAAGAGATCCAAGAACGCAAACGTATAGAGGAGGATCTACTGAAATCCAAGGAAGCCGCGGAGACCGCAACCATTGCCAAATCCGAGTTTCTGGCCAATATGAGCCATGAGATAAGAACCCCGATGAACGCGGTCGTAGGCCTGACAGGTCTTCTCCTGGGAACTGAACTGACTCAAGAGCAGCGCGACTCTGTGGAGACCATCCGAACCAGTGGTGACGCTCTGTTATCGATTATTAACGATATACTGGACTATTCAAAGATTGATAACGGCAAGATGGAGCTGGAAATACAACCGTTTGAGGTATCAAGTAGCATTGAGGACGCCATTGATCTGGTGGCTTCAAATGCTTCTGAAAAGGGCCTGACCATTGCTTATGAAGTCGATAATAATACTCCGAAAATGATTATTGGTGACCCGACCCGTCTGCGCCAAATCCTGGCCAATCTGCTCAGCAATGCAGTTAAATTTACGAGTTCGGGCGGGGTAAAGGTCTTCGTTTTGAGCAAGAATATCGATGACGGCAGATATGAGATTCATTTCAAAGTTATGGACTCGGGAATTGGAATCCCTGTGAATAAGATGAGCTGTCTGTTCAAATCATTCAGTCAGGTAGATATCTCGACTACGCGCAGATATGGCGGAACAGGCCTTGGTCTCGCTATAAGCAAAAGGCTCGTTGAGATGATGGGCGGCAGAATTTGGGCGGAATCCGAGTTGGGTAAGGGTTCTATATTCCATTTTACAATACTGGCAAGGGAATCATCTCTCCCGCCTGCCACAGGCAGAGAATCGTCTCGGCAAATAGACACGGAGATTCAAACGAATATCAAACATCCTCTACGCATATTGATCGCGGAGGACAACATAATCAACCAGAAGGTAATTTTAAAGATGCTCAATAGGCTGAACTATCATGCAGATGTCGCCGCCAACGGTCTGGAGGTCTTGGCAGCCCTGGAGCGTCAGGCCTATGATGTAGTTCTCATGGATGTCCAGATGCCTGAGATGGACGGGCTGGATGCGGCCAAAAAGATACGTGAAAAGTGGCCGGAATGGCCGAAGATAATCGCCATTACTGCCTATGCCCTGCAGGGCGATCGGGAGAAATGCATTGCATCAGGCATGAATGATTACATTACAAAGCCCGTGAATCTTGAAGAGTTGCGATCCGTCTTAGATCTCATAGCCATTTCTAGAAATTGATTTGATGAAAAAGCGAATCAGATCATATTGATATTACCCTAATATGAAAAATAGGGCTTTATTCTCTTGTAGTATATTGGATCTTGGAATTGCGAAAGACAAAGATGTCTTCCATTCTTATCATGTAAATCTGGTGACCCATTAATGTCTCCAATTCTACAGGATCAACAACGAGTAGGAGGAAAATATGAATAAGATTTCGATATCGGTTATCCTCATTATAAGCCTGATAGGGTGTGTTTCAGCAGCATATGGACAAAGCGCCGCAGATACGCTGCCCGCAGAGGCCACTGGTTATGCAGCGAATGCGCCTGGTATTGCCCAGGGTACGGCTACGCAATACTCCGAATATTATACTATGCCAACGGGACCCAAACCTGTCACCCATATTATTACACCGCAAAAATATGCAATCGAAGGCAGAACACCGGCCACGGTTTACTTTGGCAACCAGATGCAAGCAGTCCAGTATTCGCAATACCTGATTAACCCTGCTTATAAGCAAACCAACTCTCTATGGATTCAGGGATCCGCGAGCTGGTCTCAATATGCCGTAGTTCCTCAGGGTGCCGTCCTGTCGCTCATAGCCATCTCCTCCACAGGGGGAAATGGATATCTGTATGAGATATATCCTGATGGCAGGCCATCCAGTAATAACTACTACTTCTTCCCTGGCGCCAACCAAATAGGATTCTACGCAGATACCATCGGACAGCATACATTGCTCATCTCGGTAAACGGCCAGTCGAGCAATGAGATAGTAATAGACGTGACCGGCTATCAGCCACCGGCCGTTCAACAGCCGAGTTACCAGCAGCCAATTTACTATCCGCAGCCGACCTATACGACACCGATCTATTACACTCCGATATTCGAGCCAATAGATCAGATAGTTCACTTCCCGCCTGATCACCGGCACCATGATGATAATTCGAGTCCTGAAGACCATGGAATAGATGTGCCTCCCAGAGACCATGGAACAGACGACCCCCATAAAGGGCATGGAGGTAATGTATCTCCTGGAGGCCACTAGCCTCCCATCTTTTTTTTACCATCCCATATAAATTAGCTAGATTTTCTGGATAATACTTATTAATTAGAACAACCGATTAACCACCGTCAAGTAAGAAGTTTTCTTTGATTGAGGTGATACAATTGACTGAAAAAAGATCGGAAGACTTAACATGCAGCAAAAGGGGGAAGGTCGAAACGGAGATGGCTCAACTCGATAGGCCTGATACATCCATGCAATAACCAGATGAGCCTGTTGTGACTGGAATCTGAAAAGAGAGATCGGACTCAAAACAGGTGAAGAAGATGCGAGACGGGCCGTATGACCTGCAGGCCGAGAGAGGTGGACTGAAGGTAAAAGATTCTGATTTCAAGACAAAGTAGAACCCTTCAAAATTTTTGTATGCTTTGATTTGATGGAAGCGATGATTCACATGGTTTTTATAGGTTTAGGAACTAAAGATAGTGGGTGAATAAATCATGTTAAAGTCGATAAAGAAACTTATAAAAATATTCTTCCTGATGGCAACTATTGTGCCGCTACTCAAAGCCCTGGCAAGAGAGATGAATGGCTCCAAAAATGAGGAGAAGGATTGATCACTCTCGCCATCAAAATCATTTAATCCTACCCGAGCTCCAACCAAGCACGATTCTGTGCAAAAGATCGTCCCCAAATCAATCGGTCAATGGATCTTTGGTCTCAATTGGTTATATGAGGGCTAATGGAAGAGATCCGCGTCCTGAAGCCTATAGTCTTGCAGTGGTCTGCTCGTGTCGCCTGTGAGCGAAAATTTCAAAGTTTTTAGTTTTTAGTCTAATTCCGAACCGGCATATAATGTATCCGATATCCTCCGCTCCCTCGCGCCTCAATTTACACAATCCGCGAATTGCAGAAGCGTTTCTCCGCCAGGGACTGACTGAGGAATGACTGATGCATCGCAAGTGCAATATCCCAAAAAGACGACATTTGCCCGGAGGCCGGTATGCGCGTAATACTGCATGTAGATCTGGATGCGTTCTTCCCTTCCGTGGAAGCGCGGGCGAATCCTGAATTAAAGGGTAAGCCTCTGGTGGTAGGTGCTGATCCCAAAGAGGGCACGGGGAAGGGGCGTTGTCAGCAGCGCATCCTATGAAGCGAGGATTTTCGGCATCAGGTCGGCCATGCCTATATCAAGAGCCTGGAAGCTATGTCCTGATTGCGTTTATCTCAGGCCAAATTTCGAATTGTATGTCGCTGCCTCAAGCAATATAATGAAAATTCTAAAAAGCCATGCAGATAAATTTGAGCAGGGCGGCATAGATGAAGCTTACCTTGACATATCCAGCAAAGTAGAAAATTTTGCCGAGGCCGGAGATTTGGCTCGCGAAATAATGGATGAGATTCTATTAAAGGAAAATCTGTCGTGCTCCGTTGGCGTTGGCCCGAATAAGATAGTAGCAAAAATTGCCTCAGATTTTAGGAAACCCTTCGGATTGACAGTAGTTGAAGAAAAGGATGTTTTGGGATTTTTATACCCTTTAAAAGTGGGGAAGCTTCCGGGTGTTGGGCCAAAGACGGAACGGAGCCTGTTGGAGCTGAAAATCGAGACCATCGGAGATCTCGCTTCCACAAAGCCGGAGGCTCTGGCGAGACACTTTGGCGTTTGGGGAACCAGGCTGCAAAAGTTTGCCAATGGCGTCGATGAGAGAGAAGTAATCGAAGAATATGAGACAAAATCCATAGGAAGAGATGTGACCTTTGAGAAGGATTTGGACGATGAAATTCGAATCGTTGAAGCTTTAGACGGTTTGGCTGAAGATGTGCATGAGGATGTGGTTTCCAATGCCCTCAAATTTAAAACGATCACGGTGAGAGTCAGATATCCTCATTTTGAGACCCATACTCGCTCCAAGTCCTTGATGTTTCCGACGGATGACCTGGATATTCTGAGGAACAGTGCCAGGAGATTGATTGCGCCATTCATAAGAGGTAGAAAGAAAGTCAGATTGATTGGGGTAAGAGTCTCGAATCTGATTTATCAATTCAAACCCATGTAAGCAAGAACGATTATACCGCTAATAGAATCCGTGCTTTGCTTGAACCCTTGATCAGATATTCTTTTCATCTAGTGAGTACCTATATGCTTATGGAGTCTAATATTAACGTGTTGGATGAACCAAGAATAACATCCCTCACAGAAATCGACCTGCGCGCTCTATCTGAAATAAGAGATGCGAAAGATACCTTCCTGACAGTCTATTTCGGAAACACAGGAAGAGATAGCGACCAATCCTTTGTTGCATCCAGGCTGAACGCCATCAAGAAGGCCCTGCCAAAAGATCTATTGGAGAGCTTTCAGAAGACTCTTGACATGGCCGAAAGCGCCCTTTCCGCCCCGGGCGTGAAAGGTGAACGCGGCCGGGTCATTTTTGCCTCAGCCACTGCCAGCTTTCTGCACGTCTACAGATTGAGTGTGGAACCGGAGCCTCTCGTCGTCTGGGATAAGGTCGCCATTCCTTCTCCCCCTGGCAAAGCTGACGGAAGAGTACGAAGACTACGGCCTTCTGCTCATCGACTCCCAGGAGGCCAGGCTCTTTCTGGTGAAGTCTAACTTGCTGGAGGAGAATGAGAAAGCCTCCATCGACCTCATGAACAAGCACAAGAAAGGAGGCTGGAGCCAGATGCGCTACAACCGCCTCAGAAGAGGACAGATCAGTTCCTTCTTCACCCAGCTTATTGAAGATTTGCAGAAGAATGAAGATCTGACCAGGATTCGCGGCCTGGTAGTGGCAGGTCCCGGCGAGGCCAAGGGCCAGCTCGTAGAGATGATGCCCCAAGCCCTGAAGGAGAAGGTCATAGGAATTATGGATATCTCGATGGATGCGTCCTCAAAAGATCTGGTGACGAGAGGCAAGGAGATAGCTTTTGAGGACGAGCGATCCCGAGAGAAGATTCTGGCCGAAAAGCTGAAGGAAGCCGTACTGCGCGGTCATCCTGCCGCCTATGGCCTGTCGGAAGTTGGAAAGGCCCTGTTGGAAGGGCGAGTGGATTCTCTATTGATCTCAGAGGGCTTTGCCCTGCCCGGAATGATCTGCACAAGCTGTCACCACATCGATTCAGAGATAGAGAAGTGCCCCACCTGTGGCGGAGAAGCGGCGGCGCTCAGCCTGGAGAGCCTCTATGAGCAGGCAGAGAGAATGGGGGCAGAGGTAGTTTTAGTTGAGGATGACGATTTCCTGGAAAGCCTGGGGAATATAGGGGCCATACTGAGGTACTGAAAGGACTTCCAGATTTGCCGGAGGGTCCGGGCAAATCCCGGAAAACTCATAAAGCCCGATAGAGAGGAGTATCCCTTTCATCTAAACTTTTGCAAAATCCGGTGTGGCAAACGCCCTTACAACCACAGAGTCGCAGAGCGCGCGGAGGACCGGCGAACGGAGACGACTATTGCTCAGAAGAAAATATGCTATTGTTTTCAAGTGCTGGTAATAAGCTAGATTTCACGTCTCTGCGAACTCTGCGTCTCTGCGGTTAATATTCGTAGCTGAATAATTAAAACCCAGTGGATTACAGAATAAAACCGCAGAGTCGCAGAGCGCACAGAGACGAACTAACGGAGATGACCATTGCTCAGAATAAAATGTGCCGTTGTTTCCAAGTGCTGTAACAAGGCAAATTTCACTCTCCGCGAACTCCAGCGCCCGAACCTACACAAACCAGCGAGGAGGCGGAGTTTTGTCTTCTCTTCAGGCCCATTCCACTATTGGTGCTGGAATTGTCTAACCTGGGAGAGTGGAAATATGCAAAACCTAGAGGTAGCTCCGGGAAACGGCAGGCATTTTTGAGGCATGAGCCCAGACAGACCGCCCGTGCTTATCTTTCTACTCCTCGGAAGAGCTTATACTGACCTCTTGCCAGTGTTTTCCTCTGTGTGGAGATTTCCTCAATGCCTCCTCGCGCTGCGCATTAAGAAGTCCATCGAGCCAATCGTTTAACTTTTTACCAGGATTATGCTCAGTCCAGTATGACTGAAGCCTCACATGCTGGTCGCACATATGGTTAAGGCTAATGCCACGTTGGCAGATGGGTCCGCCGCACGGTCCGTGGCCTTTGAGGTCGCACTCTGGGGAATTCATTTCAGTCTCCTTGGATGCATTATGAGCTTATCTAGGTTACCCCGGTATTTTCTTGTCAATGCGAGAGGTCTCGCCAGGACTAAGGCACCAAAAGCCTCTCCGGGCCCCAGGTTCTTGAAGTCCGGCGAGCCGACTACAGGACTTCCAGATTGAAGGACTCCGTCAGAACCTCTGGGTTCACCTTGCCGGTCACAAATGTCCGCCGCGACTTTATCTCGTTCATCACGACCTTGGCCGGTGCAAAGACGTTGTGGTCCACCTTAAAGAAGTCGAAACCCGCCGCCTTGAATGTCTTGTAGAAAGGCGCTCCATAATCTCGAGAGGCGCAGGAAGGCATGCCCTTCAGGTACTGTTGCAGCTCCTCCAGGTTCTCGTACTCAAGCGTGTAGTAAGTCTCTCCACCGTAAATTATAGCGTCATTGGAGGAGCCCATGCACATGGTTGCGTCGCCGGTAATCGGCGAGATGGGTGCCCTGCCCCAGCCGCACTTGACGGTGGTGATGTCAAAGCCCATGGTGAAGAGCTTATGGAGACCTGTCTCGACCACTCGGGCCGAGACCTGCACCAGGCCTGCCACGGAGTTCGTTGGCGCTATGGCAATTCGGAGGTCAGCCGGATCGATGCCGCACTTTTCTGCAATCATGGCCGAGACTTTCTCGTCCGGCAGCTTATTCGACTCCAGAACGAGAACTCCTATATCCGAGAACTCCTCGATAGCCGATCTTCTCGTAAAGCTCCCGGGTCTTTCTGGCCAGGACCCGTGCCGGGCCGCTGCCCATGGCAAAGTACTTGTCTGCCTTGATCTGCCACATGGCGCACTGGGAGGCCATGCATGAGAGGGCGGGATAGTCCGTGGCCACCTGGACACCAGGCAGGAGAACGCCATTGATATTGTAGGGATGAAGCTGAATGTCAGCAAGATCTGCCATGCAGAGACGAGAGAGGTAGATCCCTGCACCCAAACCCCCGTGTGCCTTCACACCGGCATCTGCAACAACAGTGCCATTTTCTAGCTCATGGACCTCTATTTGCAGCTCGTCTCCATAATCGAGCATCTCCTCGAAGACCTCGAATCCCATCTCATTGATTCCCATCACAGAGGATCACCTTTCCCCATCAGGAATGCAATCGGCCATAAAAGTCTATCGACCGGATCAACTCAGGGGTTGCCAGGGATGAATTAGAGTCGACTGGCCATTTTGCAAAAACGCCTAACAGAAGTGGCACGGAGAGCCCACTTCATGAGGCTGGCTATGAGGCTGGCTCTGGCTTTTGCTCAAAGCCTTTCCAATCTCGGGTGGATTCGCCTGAAAAGAACCACCATGATCACTGCCAAAGCGGCAAAGCCAGAAGGAAAGGCCGCAGTCTTTGCGGCATTGGTAGCGTTGCTTCCGGCTATGGGTTTGGCCTCAATTATGTTCTCCGCCAAATCCTTCGCGTCCCCGCTCTGTCCCATCAAAACAGTGCGTAGCTGATAGACGCCCGGCTCAAGCGTCTTGTTCCAGGTGATCTCCACAGTCTCGTCGTCCCCGGTAAGGAGCACGGGCGTCTTCTTCTCAATGGTGTTGATCACTATGCCATTTTGAGAGAGTATGAACCTCAGAGATCCCTCGAAGGGAACGCGAGAGTTGCCAACTACTGTGGCGCTGGCACCGGTCTCATCCTGGTAGGTCTCTGTTATCATCGCATCATCGGCGGCCTGGAAGGAGTTCATAAAGGCCCTGCTCTGATTGTGATTTAGCTCTACTATCTTCACCCGACCTGCATACTCTCGACCATTCTCCAGAATAGGCTTCCAGGCATAATCCTTCTGAATCGGCTGAGCTATGCTTCCCGTGATAGGTATCGACTGTTCCCTGGTTACATATACCGCCTTATCTCCCTGGACAAGCATGTAATAAATGTCCACAACTACGGGATCGCTGGCGCTGATGACGAGATGCATGCCGCGAGAGTCGGCATGAAAATCGCGCACATCGAACCTTACTGGCTCAATATCGCCATAATGAAAACTGTAGCACTTCTTGGAGACCACGGTTCCATCTTTCCTTAGGAGGGCACAAACATCATAGTTGCCGCTCATAGCATCGAATGGCGACCAGCGCACAATCCAGGTTCCGGGACCGTTCAAAGTCACATTCTGGGTCATGAGCACCAGACCGTTGAAGATCATATCCAATTGCAGAGCAGAGCCCGCCACATCTCCATCCAGGGTAACATCGGCAGAGTCAACACCGGAATAGAGATCCACAATCTCCTGAGACTGAGCTGTGGCCATCAATGCCATCAGGATTGCCAAGACCGCCAAATGCCAGACCTTAAATATTTTCATGGAACCTACCTGCAGAGTAATCAATTCCGAATGTGCGTGAACGCCCGTCCTAAATGGCCGGGTTTCTATCGCTTTTGCGAAGAGATTGCATCCCCAATCTCAGAATGTGCTTTGCTCACAGTCGATTTTACCAGCATATTCCAGGCTACATCAGCAATCGGCCATAAAAGTCTATCGACCAAATCAACTTAGGGGTTGCCAGGGATGAATTTGTTATAAGAAAAAAGAGATGGGGCTGGAAGAAAATTTAACTCCGGGCAAGCCCGGCACGCATGTTCAGATTACGTTGGTGTCGAAGGCCATGGTGCTTAAGTCCTTAACAGACGCGGCTTGAGAGCCCACTTCAAAAGCCTGGCTTTGCGCATTACCACCAATCTGAATGGCTTCATCTGATTTGAGGCCGCCACCAATCACGAATACCGAATTAGGGGAAGAGCCAACCTGCGTTACCTCGGGCTGGGAGACCGTTGCGGTTGTGCTGGCGTTATTCACAGTCTCTGCTTTGAATATGGTATTCTCAGGCACTGTAAGATTGTTAGCTGGCGCGGTCCCATTTTGAGCAGGGATGGTCACATTCTGAACTGGAACGAACCCGGTCTCAACAGGGATGGTTTCATTTGTTTCATTCATAGCAGGAACGATCTCATTCTTAGCGGGAACGACTTCCGTCCCAACAGTGACTGTTTCATTAGTCTCATTCTGAACGGGAACGGTCATGGTCTCACCAGAGACGGTTTCATTTGTTTCATTCAGAACTGGAAGGGTCACATTCTGTTCAGGTATTGTCACGTTTTGGGCAGGAATTGTCTCATTTAGAACGGTAACTGTTTCGTTCTGAGCAGGAATGGTCACATTCTGGGCAGGTATAGTCACGTTTTGGGCAGGTGTGGTTTCATTCAACTCAGTCTGGTTCATGGTCTCGTTAGCAGTCGCATTCAGATTCTCGATTGGGGCTGCAATCAAGGTTTCATTTGCGGTGACATTGATAGGCAAAACTACGCTGGCGTTTTGGGTTTGATTTAAAGAAACATTCAACGTTGTATTGTTCACGGTGATGTTCATGGCGGTGTTATTCAAGGCAGACGCATTTTCCTGGGCAGCGGCAGTGAGAACTGCGGCTGTCATCAGGAATAGGACGCCTGCAAAATATATAAATTGTTTGCTCATATAATTCCTCGGCCTCATCTCATAGCTTTGGAGCTTATCAATTTTACCCATCCTTGAGACATAGATGCCGGTCGTTGCACTTCAAACCCTCTTTATCTTTCCGCCGTCCTCTCCCAGTTCGCAAGCGCTGTTGGCGACGAAGCCTTCACTGCTGCGCCTCATCTCACAGACTATCTTGCCGTCCACGATTCTCAAGATTCGGTCCGTCTTCTCGGCTAAAGCCATATCATGCGTCACCAGAATGAATGTCTGGTTGATCTTCCGGTTCAATTCCCGTAGCAGATTATAGATGAGATCGGATGATTTGGTGTCCAGGTTGCCGGTCAGCTCGTCGCCTATAACGATAGAAGGCCTATTGGCCAGCGCCCGGGCCACGGCAACACGCTGGTTCTGACCACCGGAAAGCTGGTTGGGCCGATTCAGCTGCCGATCCGCCAGTCCCACCGCAGACAGGAGTTCATGAGCTCTCTCTCTCGCTTCGGCCTTGCTCTTCTTGGCGATGAGCATGGGCATCATGACATTCTCCAGGGCGGAGAACTCAGGAATGAAGTGATGGTATTGAAAGACGAACCCCAGCTCCTGATTGCGCAGACGGGCTCGCTCTTCAGGACTTGCCCGGCTGACATCGATTCCTTTGAGAAATATCTGGCCGCTGCTAGGAGTATCCAGGAGGCCGATCATATTGAGCAGAGTGCTCTTTCCGCTGCCGCTCGGGCCCACAATGGCCACGAACTCGCCCGCCTGGATGCTGACGTTGACACCATCCAGGGCTCGCACCTCTACGCCTTTTCCGTAGATCTTGCTCAGGTCTCTAAGCACAATTATGTCGTCACTCACTTCCTATCGCCTCCACTGGATCGAGCAAGGCCGCCGAATAAGCCGGATATAGTCCGGAGATTAAGTTGAGCGCCAGGGCGAAGGCCATGGCATAAGCAAAGTACTCCTGCTGGCACGCTGATGAGCATTTTCTCAAGCAAGAAAATCATAAGTATCGAGCGCCTTTCTGCCCCCATAGCCATAAGGATGCCTATCTCTTTTTTCCGTCTGCTGACAACCATGATAGTCGTATTGGCTATCACAAAAGCCGATATTAGTAGTATGAATGCAGCATTCCGGCCTGGACTGAACCCCTGATAGTGGACAGGTAGTTAGGCAACTGTATTTAAAGCAATCTCCATTATTATTGTCAACACGATCCTCTAGCTCGACGGCATTATCTCAAAAGATTGGAGAAAATATTTATGGATCTTTGCCGTATGAGGTTTGGAGGAGTGGAAGGGATATCATGGGAAGTATCTTGAAAGAAACTGGCGCGATTATTAGCCTATTCATCCTACTGGTATTACTTTGTGCACCGATTTGTGGAATGGATACCAAGACGGCATACACAAGGGATGGAATAAATTTCGTAAGCAAGGAACGAATGGATGAAAATGTAAGATACGAATACGCAAAACCTGGCGAATACCATGAAGTACAGGTTCCTCTAAATACAGTTGTCGTGAATGCTTCATTCATTCCAGAGTCAGCTCCAGTCCAGGATAAACAGGAAACGGAAGTAAAGGAAATTCAACCGTCTCTGTCCAACCAAACTAATCCCGCATCCACCAGAGAAGAGGATATTAGGTACCCGTATGCGACTCTAGGCATTGGGTTGTTATTATTTGTCGGCGTGGTCATCTTTGCTGCATGGGTAATCAAAGAGCGTGGCAAACAACGAAAATAGGAATTTAGAGGACGGAGAATTTTCCGATGATTGGAGTGGTTTATGGCTAAATGGGCATATATTCTGTCTATATTATTGGTGATATCCTTCGCCTGGCTTTTCTTAGCTGACTCGCAGCAATCGCAGACTCGATTTGAGAATTCCACAGAGATTATTCCGCGTGACGTTATCTTCGGCAACCCTGAGAAAATCAGCGTTCTTATCAGTCCGGATGGAAAATGGATCAGCTATTTGACGGCTTTGAGTGGAGTCTTCAACGTCCGGATAGCTCCTGTGGACAATATAACCGAATGCCAGACCTATCACTAATGAGACCATTCGCAGTGTTGAGAGCTACTTCTGGGCTTATACCAATCATTCTATCATTTACAGACAGGACACATTTGGCGACGAGAACTGGCACATTTACGCCGTTAATATAACAACCGGCGTGAAGTTGGACCTCACACCCTACAGAAACGTCAGTGCGCAAATAGAAGGAATCAGCAACAAGTTCCCTCAGGAGATCCTGATAGGCCTGAATGATAGAAATCCCGAGTACCATGACATATACCTTGTCAACATCACGACAGGAGAGAGGCGTCTTGTCCTGAAGAATGACAACAGGTTTGCGAGATTCGTTATTGATGATGATTTAAGAGTTCGTTTTGGGGCAAACGTTACCTCCAGCGGAGATGTAGACTACCTCAAGCCTGCCGGCAACGGCTCATGGGAACCGTTCATGAAGATCAATTACGAAGACAGCGCCACTACCTATCCCATAGGATTCGACAAGACCGGCGACGATCCTTTACATGTCTGAGAGCCGGGGGAGGAATACGGCAGCAATAGAATCCATGAACCTGGCAACAAACGAGAGCAAAATCCTAGCTGTTGACCCCAAGGCAGACGCGGGCATGATTATGGTTCACCCAACCGAGATGACCATCCAGGCGGTGGATTTCAACTATTACCGCCATAATTGGAGGGTTATGGATGAAACGATCAAGCCGGATATCGATTACCTCTGCAAAATCGCCGAGGGGGATATGGCTGTGACCGCCCGCACTCTGGATGATAGTCGCTGGATCGTCGTATTCATCAGCGATAATGGTCCCGCCAGGTTTTACATCTACGACCGGAACGCCAGGACGGCATAGTACCTGTTCAGCGCTGACAGAGGCCTGGAGAATCTGACCCTTTCGAAAATGTTCTACACGACGATAAAGTCCCGCGACGGCCTGGACCTCGTCAGCTACTACACCCTGCCCGTATGGGCTGATAAGGATAAGGATGGTTTGCCCGAGAAGCCGCTTGCAATGGTTCTTCTCGTTCATGGCGGCCCGTGGGAGAGGGATGTGTGGGGATTTGATGCCCTGCATCAGCTTCTGTCCAACCGCGGATATGCAGTGCTCAGCGTTAACTTCAGAGGCTCCACCGGATTCGGGAAGAGCTTCACTAATGCGGGCGACCGGGAGTGGGGCAGAAAGATGGAGTACGATCTCCTGGACGCCGTCAACTGGTCGATAGATAGAAGGAATTGCAGACCCTTCGAGGATCGCCATAATGGGAGGAAGCTACGGAGGTTATGCCGCATTGGCCGGCATGACCTTTACCCCAAAGATATTCGCCTGCGGAGTTGAATATTGCGGGCCCTCCAATCTGACATCGTTTCTCCTCACCATCCCGCCTTACTGGAAGCCGGATATTGAGATGAAGTTCAAAAGGATAGGGGATTTAAGAACGGAAGAAGGTAGGAGTCTTGCTTCGAGAGCGTTCCCCGCTCTCTATATGTGGATCGTATTCAGAGGCCGATATTGATCGCTCAGGGAGCAAACGATCCCAGGGTAAATAAGAACGAGTCCAGTCAGATCGTCCAGGCCATGCAGGAGAAAAAGATTCCTGTAACCTATGCCCTCTACCCGGATGAAGGCCATGGTTTCGTCAGGCCAGGGAACGGGATGTCCTTTTACGCGATCATGGAGGCTTTCCTTTCGATGCATTTGGGCGGGAAATATGAGCCCATCGGCCGTGACCTCAACGGCTCCAGCATCACAGTACCGGTGGGAGCAGATCATGTGCCGGATCTCGTCGAGGCGCTGGCTCATAAGACCTCATGAGATCCCAATTCTGCTTTCTTCTTCCATTTCTTCTTCTGCTGCTTCTAGGAACACTATGCTGAAGCTTATATCAGTCTTTGAGGAATACCGCCTCCACCTCAGCACGAGCCATCTCCTTTCCTTTCACGCGAAGCTTCCAGCGGTGCGTGCCGACCGAGATCGGCAAAAGGTCGCAAAAGAGCAACTCTGCCTCCACTTCCGTGAAGTAATGGGTGAGGATGCCGGCGCCTCTCAGGTATGTGCCCTCCTCCACCGCCTCTCCCTGGCCCATGCGCATGTCCTCCGTCCCGAACTCCCGGAAGAATAGCTTCCCGCCCGGAACGAGCACGCGCGCAGCCTCGCGAGCGAGCGCTTCGCGCCCCTGCAGGCGCAGGTGGCCTGTGACATGAAAAGCGAAGACGGCGTCGAAGCTCTCTTCCCGGAATGGCAAAAGTCCGGCGTCGGCCAGGATCAATCTGATATCAGGCAGCACCCTTCTTGTCAGCCTGAGTGCCTGGGGGGATATGTCCAGTGCGGCAATCTTCCAGCTGCCGGGCATTCCGGCCAGCGTTTTCCCGTCGCCGCAGCCCAGTTCCAGAACAGAGGCGCCTTCGGACAGATGAGGTATGCCCCGCACGCCTCCGCCCCAAAGACGGCCACGAATGCTGTAATCCCTTTCCCAGGCATTAAGATCGGAGTCCACGGATGACATTAGAGGCGAAGAGGGCAATAATCCTTTGGCAATTTATGATTCCCTAACTGAAGCCGGCTCTCAGAAGGCAATCTTTTCCGATGATTATTAGTTCAATGCCCGTCTCACAGCGATCATGGATATGCTGGACCGCTTTCGCGGCTGTCTCCTTGGCACGGCCGTGGGAGATGCCCTGGGAATGCCTACGGAAGGCTACACTGCGTATGAGATCCGATCCCTTTTCGGCCAGGTTCGAGATATGATGCCCGCGCCCGCCGGCCACTTTCATACCGGCCTTCTGGCGGGGCAATTCACGGACGATACAGAAGAGACGCTGATCCTGGCCGAGTCACTCATTGAGTCCTTTGGATTCTCACCGGATCGGTTTGCAGACAAGCTCATCGCCTGGGGGATGACGTGGACAATGGACGAGCGACTAGACCGGGGCGTGGGCTTTGCCACCCGCTCCGCAGTGGAGAGCATGATTGCTGGAACTCCCTGGCAGGAGTCAGGCCACACGATCCCAACCTGCGGCGCAGCCATGCGTGCCGCTCCCATCGGGCTTCTATACAATTTTGACCTGAACATCGTGAAAAGCTATGCCGACCTGCAGAGTCTGCCCACCCATTGCAGCGCCCCAGCCCGAGCCGGAGCCATCGCTGTTGCGGCTGGCGTTGCCCTCAGTCTGAAGGGCTTCCCAAAAGAGATGATCTTGAGGAATGCTGCCTCCCAGGCCAGCCGGGTGGATGTCGCTTTTGCAGAGAGGCTTCTCTGGGTCGGAACTCTCCTGGATCTGCAGCCTGAGGAGGCTTTAGCCCTGATCAGAAACTCTCCCCTGGCTTCGGAGACCGTTCCCGCTGCCTTTTACTGCTTCCTGAAATTCGAGCCTGAAGAGGCGCTGATAATGGCCGCCAGCAGCGGAGGCGATACAGACTCCATCGCCTCCATCGCCGGCTCCCTCTTCGGCGCCGCCTGCGGGACTTCCTGGATCCCGAAACGATGGCTGGAATGCCTTGAGCAGAAAGAGAGGATTGAGAGCGCGGCCCAGTCGTTGTGCGACCTCTTCAATTCATTTTGCTGCTGAGGCGTGGTGATTTTATATCATTAGCTCATCAGGAATATTATGATAGATGTAGGAATTGTCGGTGGATCGGGCTACACCGGTGGGGAGCTCTTGCGTCTCCTCGCAAACCATCCCGAAGTCAAGGTAACCGCGGTCACTTCCCGCAAGCTAGCGGGAAAGCCCGTAAGCCTGGTTCATCCTCATCTGAAGAGCATTTATTCCCTGAACTTCGAAGCATTAAGCGCCAAAGAAGCGGCTGAGCGCTGCGATATCGTCTTCACAGGCGTTCCCCACGGCACAGCCATGGACTGGGTGCCGGAGCTCCTGGATGCGGGCGCCAGGGTCATTGACCTGTCCTCCGATTACCGTTTGCCCGTGGATGTCTTTGAAAAGACCTACGGCATGAAACACCGCGCTCCAAGGGATGCAGTCTTCGGACTGACTGAGCTCCATCCCGAGGTGGCAGGAGCAAAGCTGGTAGGCAATCCGGGTTGCTACCCCACAGGCGCCACTCTGGCAGTAGCCCCGCTGGCCAAAGCCGGTCTGGTGGACCGGGTGGTCTACGACTCCAAGTCCGGCATCTCCGGGGCAGGAATCGAGCCGACCGAGACCAGCCACTACCCCAATATGGCGCAGAATGTGATACCCTACAAGCTAACCACGCATAGACACGTTCCAGAGATCAAGCAGGAGCTGGGACGGCTCTCACCAGGCATCCGGGTAAACTTCACTCCCCACGTCATCCCGTCGGTGCGGGGAATCCTCACCACGGCCCACGTCTTTGCCAGAGAGGATGCAGTGGAGACTCTCCAGGATAAGAGCAAAGTGGCCCAGATCTATCGTGATTTCTACAAGAATGCTCCTTTCGTTCGCATGTCAGACAATGTTCCGAGGCTCAGTTCTGTACGGGGCTCCAACTTCTGCGACATAAGCTTTGAGCCGGAGAAGGATAGCGACAGGCTGGTGGTCATCTCGGCCATAGACAACCTGGTGAAAGGTGCATCAGGCCAGGCCATCCAGAACATGAACCTCATGGCGGGCTTCGACCAGAAGACGGGTCTCTGGTTCCCGGGAATGGCGCCCTGAGCAAAGGTGAAGATAATGAAAGTCAGAGATGTCATGAATGTTATGCCCATCACCGTTTCGGCAGAAGCGAACGTAAGCGAAGCGGCTCGCCTGCTGCGGGAGAATAAGATCAGCGGCTTGCCGGTTCTGGATGGAGAGAATCTGGTGGGAATTGTATCGGAGTCGGACCTCTTGCGGCTCTTATCTGTAGAGGACAAGGAGGAAGGCGGTCTGTGGCTGCCCAGCCCCTTCGAGGTCTTCGAGGTACCTTTCCGCGATCTGGTGAAGTGGGAGCAGATGCAAGCCAGTCTCAAAGACGTCCAGGCGAAGAAGGTTGCCGACGTGATGAGCCGGAATCTGCATGAGGTAGGACCGGACGACTCTGTCGAGGAGGCGGCGAGCATCATGACCCGCCACCGGATCAACCGTCTGCCGGTAGTCGAGGACGGCAGGCTGGTGGGCATAGTGACCCGAGGCGATATCATCTCGGGTCTTGGGATGCAGCATGCAGAGAATTGATGGCGGCATCTGTGCCGTGGCGGGCGTGCGAGCAGCAGGAGTTCGTCAGGGAAAGTACGGTCTGGCCCTGATCGAGGCCTCCGGAGCCGCAGCCGGCATGTTCACCACCAACAAAGTCAGAGCGGCACCGCTGGATGTCACGGCCGAGCACCTGGCTGGCGGCCATCTGGATGGCGTCATCGCCAACAGCGGCTGTGCCAATGCCTATACCGGCCCACGGGGCAGAGAGGATGCCCTGGCTATGACTCAACTTCTGGCCGGCTTTCTGAAGACGGATGAGAAAAAGATCGCAGTGGCCTCCACTGGCGTCATCGGCAGGTACATGGACATGGAGATCATCGCCCGGCTCTTCGATGAGGCAAAAGCAAAGTTGCAGCAGCAACGCCGAGGCGAGCCTGGAGGCGGAGAGGGCCATCATGACCACCGACACTCGTGAAAAGGAGTCGCCATAGAGCACCGGGGCCTGCGAGTTGCAGGTATCGTCAAAGGTGCAGGCATGATCGAGCCCAACGTGGCCACCATGCTCTGTTTTCTTTACACGGACGCTGATTTTCCGGCCAACGTGCTCCGCGACTGCCTGAAAGACGCCGTCAAAGATAGCTTCAACATGCTGACGGTGGATGGCGACACCAGCACCAACGATACCGTGCTCCTCACGGCTACTGGAAAGGCCAAAGGCAACGTGGAGGATTTCCGGGAAGCTTTGCGGTATGTTTGCGTGGATCTGGCGCGCCAGATGGCCAGGGACGGCGAAGGTGCCAGCAAGTACTTCGAGACCGTGGTCACTGGAGCCCGGAACGAGGAGGATGCCCGGCTGGCTGCCAAGGCCGTGGCCCGCAGCAGTCTGGTCAAGACCGCAGTTTACGGTGCCGATCCCAATTGGGGCAGGATCATCTGCGCCGTAGGGTACTCGGGCGCAGAGATGGACCCGGAGAAGATAACGCTGGGCCTGGAAGGAGAGAGCCCGGCGGGCGGCTCCGCCTGTCCTCAGAGGTCTCGCTGGTGGAGAAGGGCCACATCGTGGAAGGCATACTGGATCAGGCCAGGGAGATCATGCGAGGGGACTCTATCATCATCAACATCGACCTCGGCCTGGGCAAAGCCGGTGCGCGCGGCTTTGGCTGCGACCTGACGCACGAGTATGTGAATGTAAACGCCAATTATACGACCTGATATGATCTGATATGTTTCGAGACCAGCGTTTGGGAGAGATCTCCGGGGATGTTCTGGATTACCTCTCCAGCCGGGAGGCGGATGAAGGCGAATCTTCGAGGCGGATCTGCTGGTGGACAGAGCCCACCTGGTGATGCTGAAGGAGCAGGGGCTGATCTCAAACGAGGTCTGCTCACAGATCATGGCCGCCCTGGATGAGATCGGAACGGGCGGCGCTGCTTCGGGCGCAGGCGAGGATGTGCATGAGGCCATTGAGGCCTCCATCCTGGCCCGCGTCGGTCCCGAAGGCGGGAGGATGCACACGGGTCGCTCCCGCAATGATGAGGTGGCCACCTGCATTCGACTGGCCCTGCGGGCACAGATGCTGGATCTGATGGAGGAGGAGCTCTCATTTGTACAGACTCTCGTCCGCCTGGCAGCGGAGCATAAGGAGACCATCATCCCCGGCTTCACCCACACCCAGCACGCTCAGCCGACAACGCTGGCCCACCATCTGCTGGCGCACGCGGACGCAGCAGCACGCGATCTGGCGCGAATGGAGGACGCCTACGCCAGAGTGAATCTGAGCCCGCTGGGTGCCGCCGCCTTTGCCTCCACCGGCTTTGTGATTGATAGGATGAGGACCTGTCAGCTCTTGGGCTTCGACGGTCTGGTGGAGAACAGCATGGACGCGGTCTCCACGCGCGATTTTATCCTGGAGGTCCTGGCCGACCTCTCTATTATGATGGTCAACCTCAGCCGTCTGGCAGAGGAACTGATCCTCTGGTCCACATCCGAGTTCGGTTATCTGGAGTTGGACAACCTCTATGCCTCCACCAGCTCCATCATGCCCCAGAAGAAGAACCCGGATACGGCAGAGCTGGCCCGGGGCAAGACGGGCTCGGTCATGGGAAGCCTCATGGCGGCGCTCTCCATCTGCAAGGGCCTGCCCCTGAGCTACAACCGCGACCTGCAGGAGGTCACGCCCCACCTCTGGCGAAGCCTGGACTGGTCGAGGAGCACGGTGCGCATCCTGGACGGCTGCGTCTCCTCGCTCAAGTTCAACAAGGATCGGATGGAGAAGAGTTCGGGCGCCGGCTTCTCCACGGCCACAGAGCTTGCTGACTCTCTGGTGCGCATCACCGGCATGCCCTTCCGCACAGCGCACCGCATCGTGGGCAGGATTGCGGCTTCGGGTGGCAGCCCGACGCTGGCACAGCTGGATGAGATTGCCCGGGAGTTGGCGGGCTTCCGGGCCAGCGAGCGCGGCTTTTCCGAGACCGATCTGCAGAGGGCACTGGACCCGCGTAGCAACGTAGCCCTGCGTGCGAACACGGGCGGGCCTGCGCCAGGCGAGACGGGGCGGATGATCGAGGAGAGGCTGGAGCGGATAGCGGCAGGGGAAGAGCGGCTGGCAGAGAGAAGGGGGCGGGTGGAGAGGGCGATGGGGGAGCTAAGGGAGGAGAAATAGTTAAGCAGTCTCTAATATTCTACATAGCGCTTTCAATTGGGAAAAAGGCGATCGCTTGCTGGTTTTATATGTCATTCTGACATGGCCATATTATAATGCATCTCTTTGCCAACCCATTTCGAGCGCTCCTTCAACAGCATTCTGGACTGTACTATCGTTATCCTTCAAAGCTTTGATCAAAGGGTCTACTGCACGTGGATCCTTAATAATTCCGAGAGCAATCGCAGCCTTAGATCGGACATAGCTATTGTCATCTTTCAGACCTTGAATCAATGGTTCTACTGCACGTGGATCTTTAATAATTCCGAGAGCTTGCGCGGTCATACCTCTGACGTTGAAATCATCATCCTTAAGTGCTAGGATTAAAGGATCTACCGCTCTTGTATCTCCAATATATTCTAGAGCTATTGCCGCCTCATACCGAACATCACTATCGTTGTCCTTGAGAGCCTGAATCAGCGGATCTACCGCACGTGGATCTTTAATAATTCCGAGAGCTCTGATAGCCACGACTCGGACATAGCTATTGTCATCTTTTAGAAGCAAGATCAGCGTGTCTACTGATTTGTTATCTCCAATATATCCTATAGCCTCCACAACCCTATATCGAGTACGTCCATCTTTATCCGTCAGGGCTAGTATCAGTGGATTTAAAGTTGGTGAACCGATCAGTTTGACCGCTTTGTAAACCGCCAGATCTAACTCATCCGTTTCCCAACCGGTTTCGTTACTTTTCAAAATTTCGATTAGAGGATCTACTGCCCTAGTATCTCCTATCCGACCAAGAGACATCGCTGCCGCCCCCCTCACATCACTATTATTATCATCTTTCACAGCCAGAATAAGTTGGTCTACTACTCGAACATCCTCAATCACACCAAGAGCCGTTGCTGCACATCCCCTAACGTCACTGCTATTATCGTTTTTCAAAGCCTGAATCAATGGATCTATTGCTCGATCATCCTTAATCAAAATGAGCGCTCTTGCTGCGAATCCTCGTACCTCACTACTATTGTCATTTTTCAAAGCCTGAACTAAAGGATCTATCGCTCTAGCATCTCCGAGCAAACCGAGAACAATTGCGGCATAACCACGTACCTGACTGCTATTATCATTTTTCAAAGCCAGAATAAGTGGATCTATGGCAGGTTCCCTTATTCTTATAAGGGCCGCAGCATTCAATAAAGGATCTTCTCTGAGATCCTGAATATATTTTTCTGTTTTGTTGCTGTTTTCTGTATTTAATAAATTTAAATCATTTGTTTCCCCTTGTACAATTCCTAATATTAAGAGGACGGTCAAAGCTACTAAGATAGAACCATATTTAGCACTAATACTTCTTCCTCCAGAATCGCTTATTTATCGAGAGCTTAATAGTTTTGCGCAAAGATTAAAGAGGATAATCGTGCAAGAATCTCATCCTCGAACTTTGGCCTAGTGTCGAGTCAAATATGTAATGTCAGATAAAGACGGGAAAGATCGTTCTCCATCAATAATGGCATGTGAGCTTTTCGGATACGCATTCAACTTGTTCCCTCTAAAAACATCTGAGGGTAAAGGGCAAAGCTTCATAAATTGTTCCCCGCGGCCGCGGGGTCAGGGGAGCCGCCACGGCCTTGAGTGGGCCCCGTCACCCCAGCGCGTTTCACCGCGCGGGACCCCGGAAGAAATCGTAGGACAATTTTTGCAGCGAATTGAATTCATTTTACCGCAGAAGGGATCGATCTGGTGCATTGCAGAGACAACATTCGTACAGTCTTCCGGGGTTCCGCGAGTCGGCCTGCTGGCCTCCCGCGCTATGGCTGGGGCGCCGCTCTAGGCCGCGGCCGGCCAAGCGACGGTTGCTAAATTGCAGACATATTAGGCTGCAAAACCATCGACATCCCTCTCTCGTCTTGCCTGGGGCCTCCTGCCCAGCGTCACCGGAGAAACATGAACGACAAATACCTTTGGACCGAAACCTTTTTGGTTTACAAAATAGCAGATATATCACAGAATGTAAACCGGAGGTATAGCTATGAGCATCGGTGAGCGTATTAAACAGGCGAGGCATATGCGTGGCCTGAATCAACGTGAGCTGGCCAAAGGTGCTGGCGTAAGCGCCCAGGCTATTTCCAAATACGAACGCGATCTGGATGTGCCGGGCTCAGGTGTTCTAATCCGACTTTCTAAGGCTCTTGGCATTGGTATCGAGTTCTTCGTGCGCCCTAAACGTGTCACAAAGATCACTCCCATTTATCGCGAACATTGCTCTCTGCCTCGAAAAGCTGAAACCGCAATACTCGCCAAAATCCGTGACTGGCTTGAGAAGTACTTGGAGATCGAGAGTATCCTCAGCACCGATAAAGACGAGTTTAGATTCAAATACCCCCAAGGGTTCCCCTGCAAGGTCAGCTCCATGGCGGATGTTGAGCAGGCTGCGGTGGATCTACGCAGGGCATGGGACCTTGGATTGGATTCCATCGAGAATCTAACCGGCTTGTTGGAGGATAAGGGCATAAAGGTCGGAATTGTCGAGGCGGATAATGATTATGACGCCTGCACTTTCGATGCCGAGAATGATGGAAAGATCGTTGTCATTATTACAGGGGATAATATGCCGGGAGATCGACAGCGACTCAGTTTGGCGCGTGAGCTAGGGCATCTGATGCTTGAACCTTCGGGCGACCTGGATCCTGTGAAGGCTGCATATCGTTTTGCAGGGGCATTTTTAGTCCCGGAGGCGATCGCACAATTTGAGCTGCGAGATAAAAGGCAAACTCTGGGAGATTATGAACTGCACATGCTTAAAGACAAATATGGTCTTAGCATGCAGGCATGGATCTACCGGGCAAAAGATCTGGGAATTCTCCCTGAAGAAAGAGCGACTGTGTAGTCCTGAATGTTTGGACTTTATATACTCCTTCCCGATATTTACATTCTTTTTCTAGCATTTAATTCAGTCTCCATGCGATTAGAACATTCCTAATTTACACCCTTCCGGCAGCCTAGCCCAGAATGCGATATCCGGCGTCTGTAGATACCACTTGTCAAGCGATTCATGGAACCTGACTGTGTTATACCAATTCATGAATTGTCAAAACTATCAAACTGGATCGGTTCTTTTCGTACGTATCATCCATTTTCGATTTTGCCATTAACTTGAGGGCGTTTAACTGGTGCCAATATGTGAACTATTTTATTCTCCTGAGAAAGTCTTCAAATCGCTGTCAGCGTTGCCATTTTTGTCTCGTTTATTGGCGTCAACTGAGTCCCATGATCGGTCATCACTCGCGAATCGATGTCAACCACCCGAAACTAACCAAAGCCTCCTGGAGGAGTTCAATGCTGTTTTCCGTTGTCTCCGCATCGAATTCGCCACCCGCAAGAATGCGCCTCGAGCTGTCATCGAGGACTACGCAACTCTTTGCCATGCACTGCTGACATGCCAATCGAGATGCACAAGGCTTAGGCTGTGATCTCTCTCCCATCGAACCCATGGCTTTCTGCGCTTCGATTTGTTCGGATTATCTTCCCTGACCATGAGCCATTAACACCTTATGGATGGCATTAGCGGTATATGTTTTCCGTGCGTAAATTTTATGACCTCTCCAGACGCCTTGCGCCGAGATTTGCTCTTTGTTGATTTTTGGATTCAAACCTCAGAGGCCTTACCAATCCTTTTCTTCTCCAAATTACCAATGTTAGGGGCGTCTCGTTATCACCAAGCACCAGACTCGCTTACAGTTGATCACTAAGAGATCAGCGAGGCAGATTACAATATACGAGAGAAAAGCACAGGAGTAAAAAGTAAGAGTGAACACACTGAAGAAAGAGCAACAGCAATATTTAAGAAATTTAAGTCGATGGGATGGCATTTAAACGAGCCAGGAGAATCCTTGCCATCAGAGAGGCCTATGCGATTCGATCGTTTGGTGATGGGAGCTCTGGCAGAGGGGATTATATCAGAAAAGCGTGCAACTGAGCTGCTCGGCAAACCTTTGCAGCAGTTCTTTTCCGAGGCCGCAGAAGAGCACGGGGGCTGGCTCGCTGCTGTGTGTAACTGATGCGAATATCTGGATCGACCTCTATCATGGAGGCCTCGCAGAAAATGCGTTTAAGCTGCCTCTCGATCTGGTCGCTCCGGATGTGATAGTCGAAGAGCTAAAGGCGCCAGAAGGAGGTCTGCTCGTAAGTTCCGGTCTCAGGGTGCTGGAATTGTCTGGACCCCAGGTTCTTACCGTATTAGATTTTGCTGAGCGCTATGCTCGTCCGTCGCGTCAAGACCTGTTTGCCCTGGTCTTGGCCAGAGATCTTGATGCAGTGCTTCTGACAGGAGACGCGAGTCTGCGGGATGCTGCAGAGAACGAAGGCTTGAGGGTTCACGGAGTAATTTGGCTCCTGGATCTTATGGTGGGCCACGGGATCATAAACAAACGAGATAGAGCTGCTTCACTTAAGCTCATGTTGAGATGCGGAAGTCGCTTGCCATGTGACGAGGTCAGAGCCCGGCTTGATGAGGTTTAGTCTAGATCAATCGATTTGCGAAGTAGATTTGTATGCGTTTCGGTTTCAATCTATGACCATGGATGGAGTCGCCGACCTCATAGCCCTTCACAGCGAAATCTCCATTTGGCCTTCCAACTCCAGATCATCCATGATTTTGCATACCAGCTCATAATCAAGCTCCAGGTCCGAGATGGCATGTGAGCTGTTCGGATATGCACTCAATCTGGTGCCCTCTAACAACATCTGAAGGCAAAGGGCAAAGCTTCATAAATTGTTCCCCGCGGCCGCGGGGTCAGGGGGGCCGCCACGGCCTTGAGTGGGCCCCGTCATCCCAGCGCGTCTCACCGCGCGGGACCCAGAAGAAGTTGTGGAATGATTGTTCATACGAATGGAACCAATTTTATAATTGCAGAAGGGATCTATCTGATGCTTGCAGGGACAACATTCACACATTCTTCCGGGGTTCCGCGAGTCGGCCCTGCGGGCCCGGGGCACGGCGCCTTTCCTGGGCCGCGGCCAGCCGAGCGACAGCGACGAAGTTGCAGATAATCGAGAGTGCCACTGTCTGGATGGAGCCCAGGTCCTTTGGCATGCAGATCCGGTCGAAGAATGGAAGAATCATCTTCTGCAAAATAGCAATCATTGGACTCAACCCAATAGTAGCGAAAAGTATATAGAGTTAACTCGTATTTGCCAATCATGTAGAAGAGAGTGCGCATAATAGCGATTACGAACAGAGGGGCAATATTTCGTGAACACGACAGATATAACTATAATCAAAGCTGATATTAGGCCAATGGACCCCAAAGAGAGCTCTAAGCCGCGTGAATTGTCGAATACGGCCAAAAAGGCTGTAGCTAAGGCTATAAATGAGCTTGACTCTGGCCAATGTAAGACGTTTTCCAGTATAGACGAGCTCTTCGATGACCTGGAAAACGATTAAATGGGTTTATGACATTCAAAGCCCGTCGGTCAGATACATTCAAAAAAATGTATAAAGATCTGACCAAAAAAGACAATCCCTTAAAAATAAGATTAAAGAAAAAGATGGAACAAATATTAGAATGCCCCGAAAACCATGATATGAAAACGGGTGATTTAAAGGGCATTTATGGAGTTCATGTAAACCCATATGTAATCCTTTACAGAATTGTAGGAGATACCGTTGAATTTATGTATGTCGATCATCATGACAAGATATATCAATAAAAGATAAATTCTGAAGTTCACAGGTCCTGATTTCGTGTCTTATTTTCTACATCGCGATACTCAATGACCTTGATTGCCGCCTCAGCTTTTCTCGTGACAGTTTTTCTCATATGAAATCAGAGGGATCAATGGCAGTCATAGCTCTCAAAGCAAAACCAGACAAAGCGGATGGCATCGGGTCCGGCTCGCGACCCTGATCGAATCGAAAAGAAGCGGTGGAGGCTAAGGGCAAACCTACTATTGCATATTCCGCATCGCATAATTCCAGAAGAAGCGCCAGCAAAGCCGCGCTTCTGGAACATGAAAATTGATATTGAGAGATTTCTCTAGCGCAGATCCAGCTTGGTCCTGCCCATCACCGATAGGTAGGCAACCTCTTTTCCTTCCTCAATCTTTGGCTTCTGATCATCGGTTATGGGGACATCGATTGTCGCATAGGTGCCCAGGTCCATAAGCTGCACCGAGGTGCTGCCGATGGATAGAACCTGACCGGTCTTGCGCTCAACGTTTGGCACATAGATCTTTGTGGTAACCGGCTGAACGATTGACTTCTTCTGGTTATCAAAGATACCAATGGCATCCACCCTGGCCTTGGCCGAACCGTGCTTGCCCGGCTTGGAGTGGGATATGCTCTTGATTATGCATGGCTCTTCATCGATGATAACGTATCTTCCTTCTTTCAGCTCTCTGACCTCAACCTGCTCCTTCATTTCATCACTCCTGACGACGAATGCAACTCTCCTATTTAAAGAATATCTTTCATACGCCTCAAAGCTTCCTCAAGTTGAGAGCGCGCGGCAGCATAAGAGATCCTGATGTGCTCTCTTCCACCCGGTCCGAAGGCCGAACCCGGAACGACAATGACGCCCGCTTTTCCCAAGGCGGCAGCCACGGCGTCTCCGTCTCCCACCTTCGGGAAGAGATAGAAAGCGCCCTCCGGCTCAATCAGATCGACGCCCATCTCCCGGAAGCCCGCCACCAAGAGATCCCTGCGGCTCCTGAATTCATCTCTCATCTGGAATACGCAGTCCTGGGGTCCGGTGATCGCAGCTAAGGCTGCCGCCTGAGAGATGGAGCTGGCGCAGGCCTGAACATACTGATGAATCTTGAGCAATTGCTCCAGTGCGCATCCTTTCGCCCCCAGATAGCCCAGCCTCCATCCGGTCATGGCATAGGTCTTGGAGACGGCGTTAACAGTTATCACGTTGTCCGAGAACCTTCCCGGGCTGACGTGCTCTCCCCGGTAGATGAAGTGCTCGTAGACCTCGTCTGAGAGGACGACAATATCTTTGTCCTCGGCTATCTCGGCAATGGCCCGCATCTGCTCTTCTGTCTGCACCGACCCGGTGGGATTGGATGGCGAGTTGACAATTATGAGTCGGGTCTTCTCCGTTATTCGCTCTTCTATCGCTTCAGGCGCGAGCCGGAGGTTCTCGTCCAGGGGAACATTCACGGGCTTGCCGCCCATAAGCTTCGTCAGCTCCGCATAGGAGAGGAAGCTCGGATCGCCGACCAGTACCTCTTCGCCTCTGTCGACCAGCGCGGCAATGACCAGAAAGAGAGCCTCGCTGGCACCACTGGTCACCATTATCTCCTCTGGAGAGTACGCCATCCTGTTCTCGGAGCGGAACTTTTCCGCCAAAGCGTTTCGTAGCTCCGGCACACCACAATTGGGCGTGTATCCGCACTGGCCTCTTCGGATGGCCTCAATGGCCGCATCCTTTATGTGCGCGGGCGTGTCGAAGTCCGGCTGACCCAGCCCCAAATTTACAGACCCGGGTCTGGCTCCCTCAAAACATTTCCTGATGGCTGAAACTTCAATCTTTTCGGTGCAGCTTGCAAATCTCATGGCTACCCCCTGCGTATTTCATTTCCCGTCTGCCCATCCTTATTCTGCTGATCCTTATTCTGCGGATCCTTATTCTGCTGATCCTTATTCTGATCATCCTTATAAACCACATTGAGGACGCTGAAGCAACTGAGCCCGCCCAGCTCCTCTTTGAGTATGTTCATCCTCACCCTGCCGCCCCTCCAGTAAAGTGTGATCTTCGCATCCTCGTTCTCCGTCTCCAGGGCGATGGATTCCATGAACATCTCCAGAGCCCGGGAATTGGAAAAGGGAACCACGAATATGGCTCGATATTTGTCTTTCTTGCGGGCATAAGAGGTGAGAATGTAGCCGTTGCTCTCGAACTCGCTTATCTCCTCGAACCGGCATAATACCTCCTTCTCATGCTCCGTCGTTGAGTCTACTTTGGAAATTATCAAAAGAATCTTGGCAATAAGAGACTTATCAAATTTTTTCCCAAACCAAATATTAATAGCGCCCTGGGTAAGGACGATGGACACCGCGGAACCGCTCACTTCTATCGAGACCGGCTCCAGCCTGATGCCTGGGACTCCTGGCATATTACGTCTAGATCCGGGCGGAGCAGATATAACCGTTTCGAGAATAGTCCCGAAGGAGGAATGATTCTTATGGACCAATGCTTAGAAGCTCTGAAGAAACACTTTCAGGAGGAGCCCTATGCCCGGATCTTCGGAATAGAGATTGTAGAGCTGGAGGAGGGACGCGCTCTCTTGCAAGATGCAAACGTCCTCGCGGATGAACAACCTCTTCGGCACGATCCACGGGGCTGCCACCTATTCGCTCCTGGATGCCGCTTTCGAGCTGGCAGTCAACTCGCACGGCACGGTTGCTGTGGCTTTGAGCGTGAATGTGAATTACCTTAACGCAGCTCTTCCCGGCGAGACGCTGCAGGCGGAGGCCAGGGAGACGAACCTTTCCCGCAAGATCTCTGCCTGCGAGATCCGGATAACGGGCCAGGACGCGAGGCTGGTGGCTACGGCGCAGGCCCTGGCCTACAGAAAGAAGGACAGTCTCCCCTTCCTTTGAATCCCAAAAGTTGAACAGGATTTATATTCCATTGCCGCGCTAAGCACGGGCGATGAAACTCGGGCCCTGCATAAAGACGTATAAAGACGATACTCACCGGGCACTGCCGCCGGAGGAGACACAAGAGCGGGTTGAGGCCAAGATGCCTGCCGCCGGTATCACAAGGGTTGCAGATATCACCAACCTGGACCGGATCGGCATACCAGTCTTCTCCTCTATACGACCAATGGCCGATCGCGGAGCCGTTTCCGTCTACAACGGCAAAGGGGCGACGCCCGCAGAGGCCAGAGTCTCGGCCATGATGGAGGGCCTGGAGCGCTACTCCGCAGAGGTGCGAGATCGCGAACTAACAATAGCGCGCTATTCCAGCCTGGGCGCGGAGGCGCTGAATCCTGTCGACCTGATCCTGCCTGCGGGTGCAGAGGCGGATGCCGAGATACCCTGGGTTTTAGGATGGGACATCATGAACGATGTTGAGATACAGGTTCCGGCCAATGCGGTCTTCCATCCCCTATCTTCCGATTATCAACGGCTATTTCGTACCAACACCAGCGGCCTGGCCTCGGGCAATGTGATCGAGGAGGCCATATTCCATGGTCTGGCCGAGGTCATCGAGAGAGACGCCTGGGCCCTGGTAGAAGCGACGCGCAACATGGGGCCGCTCATAAGTGATGTGGATGACAGCCAGGCGAAGCTTCTCCTGGACAAATTCGCCGCGGCAAAAGTGGACGTCTATCTGAGAGATATCACCAGCGATATTGGCGTCGCTACCTGCGCGGCCGTCGCCGATGATGTGTTACTGCGCGATCCTACGCTTCTCACCACCGGCATGGGCACGCACACCAGCGCGCGCATAGCAGTGCTTCGCGCTCTGACCGAGGTGGCGCAAAGCCGGCTCACCCAGATCCACGGGGCGAGAGAGGATACGACCCTGGCCGATTTCCGCAAGCAAATCGGGTACGATAGGACGAAAAGGATCAATCGTCATTGGTTTGAGGCCTCCGAGAAGAAGAGCTTCTCCGAGATTGAGTCCTTCGAGAGCGACGACTTCCTGCTGGATATAAAATATATGCTGAAGAAGCTGGCAGAGGCAGGACTTGATCAGGTGGTGGTAGTGGACCTGACACGCGAGGAGATAGGCGTTCCTGTGGTCAGGGTAATTGTGCCCGGGCTGGAGGTCGCAGGAGTGGACCCGGAAAGAGTAGGCAAGAGGTGCAGGAATGCCAGAAATCGTCGTCTTTCTAGGGCCAAGCCTCGCCAGGGCTGAGGCCGAGAAGATCCTGGAGGCAGACTACCGGCCTCCAGCCAAGCGCGGCGACCTCTATAATGCAGCCCGCGAGGGCGCCAGGATCATTCTGCTCATAGACGGCGTCTTCTTCCAGGAGTGCTCTGTAGCCCATAAGGAGGTTCTCTATGCTCTGGAGGCGGGAGCAAGAGTCCTGGGGGCGTCGAGCATGGGAGCACTGCGCGCTTCCGAGCTGGACGTTTACGGCATGGAGGGCATAGGCCTGATCTACCAGGCTTACAAGAGCGGTCGCCTGGAATCGGATGATGAAGTGGCTCTCATTTTTGATCCTTTCACCTGGGAGCCGCGTTCCGAGCCGCTGGTGAACATTCGCTTCAATCTGGATCTGGCCTGGCAGAAGGGAG
>CAWCSK010000034.1:0-49786 GCA_963798205.1 uncultured Methanosarcinales archaeon | reverse complement strand
TGCCCAATGGAAACTCGCCCGGCCTATGCAATATTCTTCCTTGAAATGATGCCATCAGTCGTCATCATGTGTTTCGGGCTGAATCTTCTGAAGAGTCGCCAAGGACGTCGGCAAAGATCTGAAAACAAGAGCCTGGCCTCAATTCAGCTTTTGCCTCTTATCACTGGCACATCTTGTTGCGGTTACAGATTCGGGAAAACAGGAGGGGAAAATGGTTTCCAGAATTGCAAAGAGAACTTAGATTTTGTAAGATATATAGACGATTATGATCAAAAAGATGTGGAGAGAAATGCCCCCTCTTTTGAGAACTAACGGAGGATGAGTTATTCGCTTCACAGCGGCATCGGATCGGGGCAATCCTTCACACCAGGCGGACAGACGCACTTTCCGCCATTGCATACCTTCCAGGACGGGCATCCGTCACAGCATTCCGTAACGCTGATGCATTGATCATTGCACTCCTTTGTGCCTGTTGGGCAGACGCATTTTCCGTTTACGCATGATTTGCCGTTAATGCAGCCGCCGCAGGGAACCACCGGTAAGCATTGACCACTGCAGTCAGTTGTGCCGCCTGGGCATTGACACCGGCCATTGCTGCACACTTTGCCGCCGGAACAATTCACACAGGTGACGGTCTGATCGGGGCAGTTTCCGGCGCATTTCGCTTTTCCCACCGGAAGGAGGGCTTCATCCTTGCCTCTGAAATCGTTGGGGTTTCCCGGGCGGGCCTCTATCCATCCTGTGAAGACCTTTCCGCTCGCGGCACCGTCGGGCCAATAATTTGAGCGATTGTCTCCGTTGGCAAACCAAATTTGACCGCTCCCCCATGCCGAATCCCCGGACCAGGAGATACTGGAATTGTTGAAGAATCTGGCCACACTTATGGGGACCTTGCCATAATCGACCGCTTTTCCCCAGACGACGGAGAGAGCATCTGGTGATATCCATTTTCCTGCCGGGCCGGTCTCCTTTATGCTCGTATTATAGACACCATCCCAATTCGGTCCATAATTGGATGATGCATTACTATTATCAGCAACTGCTCCCCCAAATGCAGAGACCACAAGTACGATCGATAAAGATGCATATATCAAGGCTAGCGATTTTTTCAGCAGGAACCCTCCCGGTTATATTCCGATATCCCTTTATTTTTATAAGAGGATAAATCTTGCGGTCCTGCTACGCATTATTTTATTAAGCATTTATCGGACGTGGTTTTATGCACCACGCGCCTGGGGAGACGGATTCCATTCTCGAATGTGATTCAAAGCTCTCTTCCAGGAACATTGAGGATATTGGGATATTGGGATATATCTGCACCATCCAGCTCAAAATTCTTTATCCATTTTGACCCGGGGCAATCATTGTCAAACGGGCTCTGGTCTACGCAAGGTTTATTTCCTTTAACCAGTACCCAGAAATCAGAAATTATGAGGAATGCTATGCGACTTTCCATGGATTTAGAGCTGCAGGATATCCCCGGCCAGCTTCTTCTGGCGATGCAGCCCTTGAGGGATAACAAGGCCAACATCATCAGCGTGGTTCACCACAGGGACCGCAAGACTCCCCGGGGCATGATCCCGGTTCGCTTCGTTGTGGAGATGGACCGCTCCAGGATCGAGACCGTCCAGGCCCGGCTTAAGGAGAGCGGCATCTCAGTTGTGCGGGCGGGCGAGGACCGCTTCATCGAGGCAGTATCCGTTGTGCTGGTAGGCCATGTGCTTGACAGCGACCTGGGAGACACTATAAACCGGATCGATACCACCGGCTTTGCCGAGGTCATGGACCTCTCCCTGACCATGCCGGGTGTGAATGAGCCTATCCTCTGCCTACCTCAAGATTCGCGCCACCGGCAAGGCAGAGATCCAGAAGGCCCTGACCATCTTGCGAAGCGTTGGAAAAGAGAAGAAGCTGCTCGTGATTGAGCCTATCGAGACTGAGGCGGTATGAGAGACGTTAAGGTTTCCCTGGTGGGTTACGGAATAGTCGGCCACGGCGTGGTCGATGTCCTGAACCGCAAGAAAAAGATGCTCCGGGATATGGGATTGAACCTGAAGCTGATAAGCGTCACCGATCACACCGGCACCGTGGTCTCTGAAGATGGAGTGGACGCGGACAAGATCCTGGGCGAGCGGACCCTCGCCAACGTGGCCACCTCCAGCATGAAGGGCAAGGAAGCCATCTCCGCCATCGATTCAGACCTGATGATAGAGGTCACGCCGACAAACATCGTGCACGGCCAACCTGGCCTCGGGCACATGGAAGCTGCCCTCTCCAGCGGCAAGCATGTCGTGACCTCAAACAAGGGGCCCCTGGTCGTCTCCTACGCCAGCCTCAAAAAGCTGGCCGAGGACAATGGAGTGATGCTCAAGTTCGAGGCCACCGTGGGCGGCACCATGCCTCTGATAAGCCTGGTGGAACGCACACTGGTGGGAAATAACATTCTGGGGATCCGCGGCATCTTCAACGGCACCTGCAACTACATCCTCACCCGAATGACTGAGGAGGGAATACCCTACACTCACGCCCTGAGCGAGGCCCAGGACCTGGGAATCGCTGAGGCCGATCCCAGCTATGACGTGGAGGGCGTGGACACCGCAGGTAAAGTCGTAATCCTTGCCAATTCGCTCTTCGACATGAATGTCAAATACAGCGACGTGGATGTCACCGGCATCACCGGAGTCACTCCCGAGGCCCTGGCCCTGGCCAAGAAGCGGGGTTATGCCATAAAGCTCATTGGAGATGTGCCGGCTCTGACCGTCAGGCCCACTCTGGTGCCCGCTGGACAGCCCCATATGCGTGGCAGGAACCCTGAACTCGGCTGCCATCTATACCGATCTATCGGGAACTATTACGGTATCGGGTCTTGGCGCCGGCTCCATCGAGACGGCTTCGGCCATTCTTACGGACATCGTCAGCATCTACAGGACAAAGCGCATCGATACCATATTCTAGACTGACGCATGACCAGCTTCCAACGCTTTGCAGAGCTCTGCCAAAAGGTTGAGGGAGTGTCCGGCTCCCTGGAGAAGATCGACCTAGTCGCAGCATTCCTGGCAGACCTTGATGAGAGTGAGCTGGCAATCGCTTCCAGCTTTATCATGGGCACCCTCTTCTCGCCCAGTCTTGATCTGGTTATTGGAGTTGGGTCCAGCATCCTCTATGAGGCACTGGCCCGCGCCTGCGGCTGCTCAATGGAGCAGATATCGGATATGCTGCGGGCTACTGGCGACCCGGGTCTTGTCGCGGCTGCCGTCGTGGAGAAGAGAAAACCTATCGGCTTTGCCGCGTTCCTGGGTGAGGAATCGCTCTCCATTACCGACGTTTATCAGAGGTTCCTGGCAGTTGCCAGGGCGTCCGGCAAAAGAAGCCAGGGTGCCAAAGTCAAGAACCTGCAGTTCCTGTTCAGCCAGGCCACCTCTCTGGAGGCCCAGTACATCGCCCGCCTGGCCATAGAGGATATGAGGATTGGAGTTGGTGTGGGAGGAGTGCGAGATGCCCTTGCCAAGGCCTTTGCCAGAAATGCAGACGATGTGGAGAGAGCCTTCAACCTCACCAACGACATGGGTCTGGTAGCTGTGAGCGCCCGGGCTGGAACGCTCTCGGAATTGAGCGTGATGATCAATCATCCCATCAAGATGATGCTGGCCCAGCTCGGTGAGGGCATTCCAGCCGCTATGCAGGAGCTAGGCCTCGTGGCTCTCGAATGGAAGTATGACGGCGCACGCGTGCAGATCCATAAAGATGGTGAGAAGGTGCGCATCTTCTCCCGCCGCCTGGAGGACGTAACCGCCTCACTACCGGAGATCGTGCAGACTGCGAAACGGATAAGGGCAGACAGCGCCATACTGGATGGTGAAGCCGTGGCCATCGGCAAAGACGGCAGACCCATGGCCTTCCAGGAGATCTTGAAGCGGTTTCGCCGCAAGTACAACGTGGAAAAGATCGCTCTCCAGATTCCTCTGCACCTTTTCTTATTTGATTTGATCTACCTGGATGGCAAGAGCGTGGTGGATCTGCCCTTGACCGAACGAAGAAAACTTTTGGAAAGGATTGCAAGTTTCGATCCCTCCATCCTTGCCGATCAGATCCAATCCGACAGCCCGGAGCTGGCAGAAAAGATCTACAGACAGGCTTTGGATGCCGGCCATGAGGGGCTGATTCTCAAGAATCCAAAGTCTGTCTACGCTCCGGGAAAGAGAGGCAAGAACTGGCTGAAGATCAAGCCGGTAATGGAGACACTTGATCTGGTGGTAATAGGCGCAAAATGGGGCGAAGGCCGCAGAGCCAGTTTCCTCGGGTCCTACAGGCTTGGCTGCCAGGATCAGGTTACCGGTAAGCTGCTGGATATAGGCTGGGTGGCCACAGGATTACTGACGAAGTCCTGGCAGACCTGACAGAGATGTTCCGGGAGCTCATTCTGGTGCAGAAGGGCATGGAAGTGGAGCTGAAGCCTGCTGTGATCTTTGAGGTGGCCTACGAGGAGATACAAAAGAGCCAGACTTACTCTTCCGGATATGCATTGCGTTTTCCAAGACTGGTTACCGTGAGGGACGACAAGTCTCTGGAGGAGGCAGACACTCTGGAGAGGGTAGTCTCCATCTACCGGGTGCAGCGGGGCAGGAATAACCCTGCCGGATCCAGGTTGAAGTAAGGATCGGATCAAGATTTATCAGGTCTTAGAAATATCTATCAAGAAATATCAAGAATTACTACTATGCAAGAATAACTTTTAGTGACGGAGGCTTTAGGATGATAATCAAGCGGCTGGAAGAGCTGAAGGACGAGGATCTGCGGGCCCTTCTCTCACGAGATGTGGGATTGCAGGATGTCCTTACCGCAGTAAATGATATTATTGTGGATGTTGGATCGAAGGGAGACGAGGCACTTTTTAAGTATACTGAACAGTTCGAGGGTGCCAGGATCGACGACCTGCGTGTGAGCCAGGAAGAGATAGATGCGTCTTATGATTTAGTGGAAGAAAGGATTCTCGAAGCACTTGCTGAAGCGTCGGATAACATTTACCACTTCCACAGCCAGCAAAAAGAGCACGGATTCTGGATGAACGAGGTCTCTCCCGGAGTCTCTGTGGGCCAGAAGGTAGTGCCCTTAGATTCCGTTGGGGCCTATGTGCCGGGCGGAAGGGCTGCGTATCCCAGCTCCGCATTGATGAATGTGATACCGGCCAAGGTGGCGGATGTTCCAAGGATCGTGGTTTGCACGCCCCCTAAAAAGGACGGTTCGATTACGCCATTGACGCTCGTCGCCGCAGATATGGCCGGGGCGGATGAGATCTATAAACTCGGAGGCGCTCAGGCCGTAGCGGCAATGGCCTTCGGCACTGAGACGATAGAGCGAGTCGATAAGATCGTGGGGCCGGGCAATGTTTACGTGACGGCTGCCAAGATGCTCATGAGGGGCACGGTGGAGATCGACTTCCCTGCAGGTCCAAGCGAAATTCTGATCATAGCCGACCGGACGGCGGATCCCGGAGTTATAGCTGCAGATATGATCGCTCAGGGCGAGCATGATCCCAAATCCATCTCCGTCCTCGTATCTCTGGATGATCTCCTGGCGAGCGCCGTCGCCGAGGAGTTGCAGATTCAGGCGCCAACCGCAGCTCGCAGCGAGATTATAAAGCAGAGCCTGGATCACAGCGCAATTCTGGTCGCCAACGACATTGATGAGGCTGTGGACTTCTCCAACGCCTTTGCACCGGAGCATTTGGAGATCATCACCAGCGATCCCATTGGTGTGTTGAGGTCGATCCGCCACGCTGGGAGCGTATTTCTGGGGAAGTACACGCCTGTAGCCGCAGGCGACTACGCCAGCGGCACCAATCACGTGCTCCCCACCTCCGGCCATGCCCGGGTCTTCTCAGGACTGAATGTGGACCACTTCACGAAGAAGATCTCTGTGCAGATGATCACCGATGACGGACTGCTGGGCCTGGAGGATACTATAACCACTCTGGCTGAGGCAGAAGGGTTGACGGCCCACGCGGAATCGGTGAGAAGAAGGCTGGAGCCTAAGGTTTGAGTTTGGAGCCTTCTCTTCTCTTTTCTTTTCTGGATAATTATTTACCATAAAAAGGCCATTTCTTTTTATGTGTGCCACCTGCGGCTGTGGAGTGGATCTTGGCAGCGTAGAAGAAGTCTTTGCCAAGAATTACATATGCCAGGACTGCAGTTTTATCTTCAAAGGCTTTGGATATAGGGTGCAGTGTCCACGCTGCAAATCGACGAATACCAAGATTGCTAATACCAAGATTGCCAATTAATCAACTTCGGAATGGTACAAATGTCCGAGCATCTGCTGGAGATGGCCAAGGCCCTGGTTCGGGTCAAAGATGGAAAGATCGAAGTGCTGACGGAGCCCGGGATTCGCTGCTGCCCGCTGAGGCAAAATCTGTACGGCATCCAGGAGGAGAGCCGTGAGACAGTGCAGCGGGTTTTGCAGAGCCATATGAAAGAGCTCGGCATGTACGGCCCGGAAAGGGTCCTGGAGCTGCAAGAAGAGCCGGTGAGCTTCGGCGCCTCCGAGATCCTGGCGGATGCGATGAGGGAGGGGCTGGTTGATGCTGCCGTGGTCGTCTGCGAAGGTGCAGGCACCGTGGTGGCTACAAAGCCGGAGGTCTTGCAGGCGATTGGTGCCCATATGACCGGCCTCGTCAAAACCGAACCGATAAATGAGATCCAGGAAGGACTTGTTGAGAAGGGCTGCATCTTGCTGGACCGGCAAGGCACCATCGATCAGGTTCGGGGATTTGAGCGGGCGAAAGCAGCAAGGTTCAAAAAGATCGCCGTGACTGTAGCCGGTTCCAGGGCAATCGACGCAGAGGCGCTGCGCAAGCGTGACTCAGAGCTGGGAACTCATACCATCATTCTGGCGGTTCATACTACCGGCATAAGCGAAACGCGAGGCCAGAGCGTTAGCGGAGAGCTGCGACCTCGTCTGGTCCTGCGCCTCCAAGGCAGTCCGCGAGGTGGTGGGAAAAAGAGCCCAGATGCAGATCGGCATCTCCATTCCTGTCTTCGCCTTGACTCAGGAGGGAAAGCAGCTGATCTTAAACCGGGCACTGCACTTTTCAGGGCCGCTGGTTTTGCACCGGGCGGGGCTGCCGCTGGCACCGGAGGGCAAGCAGCCGGAGCCTCTGATTTAGCTCCTTTTTGGCCGGTTTGATGCCAGATCAATACTTTTTTCCGGGACGAGGCATTTATGGAGCACGCTAATACCCCTGCCGTGGGCTTGGCACGCTCCAACACAGACCAATTTCAGATGAGCCTTGTTGTTTTAAAGACAGATCAGAATGCTCTATTAGCAAGCTTTATATTTGTAAAAATAGAAATTAATGCAGCAAGTGGTTAAAATGGAAGCGACTCTTTACGAAAGGCTCGGCGGATATAATGGCATTTCAGCCGTTGTCGATGGTGTTTTTGAACGATTGTTAAGCGACCCGCGATTTACCAAGTATTTTGGCAGCCGTCTCAGTGAGGACTCAGGGAATCGGTTACGCCAATTACAGAAGCTTATGGTCTGCCAGGCCACAGGAGGTCCTTGCTTCTACCTGGGCCGTGATATGAAGACCGTGCACAAAGGGATGGGAATCGACGAAGCAGATTGGCAAGCATTTGTTGTCCATTTGAAAGGGGTATTGAACTCCTTTAAAGTGCCTGATGCGGACCAGAAAGCAG
This sequence comes from uncultured Methanosarcinales archaeon, assembly GCA_963798205.1. Classification (GTDB taxonomy): domain Archaea; phylum Halobacteriota; class Methanosarcinia; order Methanotrichales; family Methanotrichaceae; genus Methanothrix. The sequence continues at coordinate 42,092 of CAWCSK010000034.1, read as the reverse complement.
TACTTGGAATACTCAATGGCGCCAAGAATGACATCGTGGAGAAAACTTAGGCAGAAGCCCGGAATTTGTTTTGAGCCCTCTTTTATTAGTTGCAATATCTTTTTTTATGTGCTGGATTAAACCTATCCCTTCCTTGGGGCTTGGATCTCCCCCGAAAGAACCGGTCAATCAAGAGGAATATGATGAATAAGCAATTGTTAAAAGATTCGTTAGGCTGGGGTCTGGCCCTTTGGCTCATTGGCTATGTTCTGGGTATTATTCTCTTCTTTCTGCTTCCTGCCAGACTAATTGGCTGGGCTATTATGCCGATTGGCTTAATAATTACATTTTGGGTGTTATTAAAAAAAGTGGAAAATGACAGTCTCAGGTATTATTTGATTTTAGCTATTGTTTGGACGGCAATTGCGGTTGTTTTTGATTACCTATTTATCGTTGAAGCATTTAAGCCAGCAGACGGATACTACAAGTTGGATGTGTATTTATACTACGCAATAACTTTTGTCAGTCCGCTTATTGCTGTGTGGTGGAAAAAACGAAATCTTCATCAGATTGAGTCGCCTGATAAGGAGTGATAAAGAAGCATACATTAGACTCTCATGGAACTTAATCAGGCATATCCAGCAGAGCCTTGATGTGATCTTTGCAGGCCCTCCATTGCAGGGCCTCTTCTTCGCTGGTCACTACCCGCACTATAATGCCATTGCCATCGATCACGCCTCCGTGGGGCATATTTCTGGCCGTCTCGCGGTGTACCTTTTTCCGAGACGCTCTGGGGATCAGTTTCAGTTATCATATTCTTACCGTTCCAACGCAATTAGGATTCAGCGGCATAAATATCTCATTGAGACAGTTTTAATTTTGCAGCTGAAGCTCGCCCCGGAAGGCCCCTCCAGCACAGCCGGCGGCAGCCCGGCGAGGCGGCGGTCTTTGGCCTGATGGCGCTTGAGGGCGTCGAGCTTGGATTGTATATCATTGATATGGCGAGAACTCCCATCGGCCCGGCCTCTGTCCCTGTTGGCAGGCAGCCGGAGCCTCTGATTTTGTTATCCCTTGTAACGGGTTCCCGAATAAGCTCTCCCTAATCCCCCTGCATATCGCCAGCGTCTGGGCCTTGATCTGCAGCATCTTCTCCTTGCCCGCCATGATCTCGACCAGCTTCAAGGCAAACTCCAGCGCCGTTCCAGGAGAGCGGCTGGTGATCAGGTTTTTGTCCACTACCACCCGGTCTTCAGAAAACTTTGCGCAGGCTTCCACCTGGGCCTTGCCCGAGGGGCTGATCGTTGCCCTGCGGCCCTGCAGAACTCCGGCCTTGATGAGCACCGACGGCGCTGCACAGATCGCCGCCACATACTTTCCTGCGCGATCCATCTCCCGTGCCATAGTTAAGACGCGCTCGTCGTTTCCCAGATTGACAAAACCGGGAGCGCCGCCGGGCAGAACCAGGCCGTCGAAGTCCTTGCCGTCGATCTTATCCATGGTGGTATCGGGCATCACTCGAACGCTATGAGCGCCCTCCACCAGTCCGTCCTTCAGCCCTGCGATCACGACCTCGATATCAGCGCGCCTCAAGATGTCGATAACATTGATGGCCTCGATCTCCTCGAAGCCCTCTGCCAGGGGTACCAGAATTCTCATACTCATATTAACTCATCTCCCTGGCAAATTATGGGTCTTATATCTTAAATCTATTACTATTATCGCCCTGATTTTGTTGTTCTCAAATTTTTTATCTCATAACTTTTAGGATTGTGGCGCAAATATCTTTATATAATTCCAAACAATGGTTTCTCGTGTTGCTAGCCTGCAGATATGGCACTCTGAATGGTAAGCTATGATCTTGCGGCCTGCCCTGCGGCCACTTCGCAGAGGTCCAAAAAAAGCATTAGGAGATGTTGATCATGGAATTGATGAATTCACAATATCTGTATATGATGATGATGTACGTCTACCTGAAAGCTTATCGTGAAGCGCTCACGGATTTCGAGGTCGCGGTGAATAGCTCCAGCTACGTGGACCTCGCTCTGATGTCGGTGCAACAGAAATACCAAGAGAAAATAGATCGCATAGAAAGAGAACTCTCGTAAGCTACAAAAGGCCGCGTGTCCTTAAGGCAGTATCATGCTCTGCCTTCGCTGCGGCCTATGCTGTTTTCATCTGGATATTTTCATCGTCAACCCTTCTTCTGTTCTGGCAGACGGCACCATCGATCCCGATGACTCGCATGCCATGATATTCAAGGCTGCCGGGAAAAGGTGCCCCCATCTTTCCTATGAAGCTGCGAGCGAAGGAGAAATTGCCATTTGCGCCATCCACCATCTGCCCTGCTACCGGGGAACGCCCTGCGAGCAGTTCGAGCAGATGGGGCCGGCGGAAGACATCTGTTTCATGAGCGGATACTTCCAGCGGCAGGGCATGAGGGTATGCGAACCCCGGTCGTGACGGAGTTAAAATCATTTATTGCTAAGTCTTTGACGCAAAATAAAATACACAAGTTTATATTGTAGAAAGTTGTCAATTATAATTATGGAAGACAACGCAAATTACAAACCCTTTTTAAAAGCTATGTCTGGTGTTGATCACGTCCAAGCAAGGCGATTTGCAGCAGCTAAAGCTCTTGAGATCGGTTGGGGTGGTGTTTCAAAAGTCTCAAATTTAACAGGATTATCCCGAAAGACCATCGATAAAGGCATTCAAGAGCTTGAGAACGAAGATGAATTGAAGCCGCCAGAGAGGCTCCGTAAGCCAGGCGGCGGGCGGAAGAAAGCCGAAAACAAGGACCCAACTCTGATGAGCCATCTCGAAGATATCATGAAGGAAAGCACCTCAGGCGATCCGATGAGTCTTCTCAAATGGACATATAAATCAACCTACGCCATAGCCGACGAGCTAAAACTAAAAGGGCATGATGTGAGTCACGATACAGTGAGACGCCTCCTGAAAGAAGATGGCTATTCGCTTCAAGCCAACAAGAAAACATTGGAAGGCAAATCTGTTCCAGAGAGAGACAGTCAATTTCGCTATATCAATATGCAGGCAGCCAAATTTATAGACGAGGGCGCTCCAGTTATCTCTGTAGATGCGAAGAAAAAAGAGAGCATTGGTGATTTTAAGAACTCGGGTAGGACTTGGAGACAAATAGGCGATCCCGAAGAGGTAAATGTGTATGATTTTCCATCGTTAGCAATTGGCTCTGCGATTCCTTATGGGATTTATGATCCCAAGAAAAATGATGGATTGGTTAATGTAGGCAAGAGCCATAATACAGCAGAGTTCGCTGTTGAAAGCATCCGACAATGGTGGAATTTAGTTGGAAAATATCGTTATGCGGGGTGCAAAAATTTGCTTATCTGTGCTGATGGCGGGGGAAGCAATGGAAGTCGAAACAGAAGCTGGAAATTCTTTTTGCAAGATTTGGCAGACGAAATTGGAATTGCAATAACAGTCAGTCATTTTCCGCCGGGGACAAGCAAATGGAATAAGATTGAACATTGCATGTTCTCATTCATAAGCATGAATTGGCGAGGAAAACCGTTGGCCAGCTATGAAACAATTATCAAGCTAATCGGTGCTACCAAGACAAAGAAAGGACTTAGAGTGCAAGCTCGTTTAGACGAAAGAGACTATGAAACTGGGAAGAAGATCTCGGATGAGAATATGGCACGATTAAAAATTATCTTACATGAAGTATATCCTGTATGGAATTATTCTATTGAACCGCGTAGAAACTTAACAATATCAAAGATTCTTGAGTAAATTATTTTTCGTCAACCCCTAAGAGGTCTTGAGAGATGAAAAAAGATTTATTTCCGCAGAGAAGTTCCGGCCCGGAGTATTCCACCCTCGACGACTGGATTCTGCATGAAGCGATTCCGTTCTCCGTCGATTCGTCCGAAACCTTCAACGCCGCCATCGACAAGGTCATCGCTTCACTTGACGACTCTGTGGAGCTGCTCGGCTTTGGAGAAGCACTCCACGGAGGCGAGGAGCATTCTTATGCTCCGCAACCGGCTCTTCCAGCGCCTGGTGGAGACGCATGGATACAGCGCCATTGCCATCGAGAGCAGTTTCCCCCGGGCGCGCTTGGTGAATGAGTACATTGCCGGTCGCGGCCCGGCATCTTATGAGGATGTGCAGGAGTCCGGATTTAGCCACGGCTTTGGCCGCCTCGACGCGAATCGAGAGCTCGTGGAGTGGATGAAGGCATTCAATGCCGATCCAGAGCATCGCGTCAAACTCCGCTTTTACGGCTTCGACAGTCCGACCGAGATGATCGGCAGCGATAGTCCTGCCCAGCTCCTGCATTTTGTTCTCGATTACCTCGCCTCGATAGATAGTGACAGGCATAAAGGAGCATCGAGATCGCATCGACCAGCTTCTGGGCCAGGACTCCGATTGGGAGAACCCCGAGGCCTCGTTCGACCCGGCGAAGTCGATAGGCCTGTCACCAGCGGCAACAAAGCTGCGGATTGAGACGGAAGATCTTATAACGGAACTACGCCTGCGCCGTCCCGAACTTGTAGCGAAGAGCGACGGGAACCGCTATTTGGAAGCCGCAGAGTATGCAATGGTGGCACGGCAGTTACTGAACTATCATGCGGCGCTCGCACGAACGTCGGGCAAACCAAACGAGCGGATTGTCGAACTTCTCGGCATCCGTGACCTTATAATGGCGGATAATCTGATGTACATGGTCTCCCGTGAGCGTGGCCGGGGGAGAGTTTTGGCCTTCGCCCACAACAGCCATCTGCAGCGCGGAAAGACAGAATGGAAATTGGGAACTGATGTGTACGCATGGTGGCCGGCGGGATCCCACCTCAATGAAATGTTCGGCCCGCGCTATGCCGTCGTCGGTTCGGCCGTGGGCGTCTCTGATGCCAATGGCATCGGTCAAGCCCGAAGCCGGCACTCTTGAGGCGAGGCTGACGGCTCTTCCGGGGCCGGCGCGTTTCATTCCAACTCACAAAGGCCAGGGGCTTCCAGCATCAGCAATCTCAGCTCTTCCGACTCGCTCGGGCAGTATGAAGAACCCGACCTACTTCGCACTAACACCTCAAAGCTTCACCGATTTCGACTGGCTGGCAGTCCTGGATTCAACGGCATACAGCCGCGGTGGTCCGCCGCTGCAAAAGCCGTGAGGCTCTTCCCTCGTTCCGGCAGCCTACGGCAGCCGCCAGTACGGCTGAATGTTCGGTCGATGAGACGAGTTGAGGGGAAACGGGAACGCATCGCAACCTGAGTCCCCAAATGAAAAAAAAGGAAAATATACTCTAAGATCTATCTCTCAGGGCTTCTGCGAGGCCCGGGATAGATTCCACGCCAGCGGGCACGGTGAGGTTCGCCCCCAACAAGTCCTGGCCGATGGGCTCAAACCCTCCACCCAGATGCTCTGCCAGAAACGCCTCGGCAATGGCATAAAAGGAGAGCCGGTTCTCAGGCCGGGCGAACCCATGGCCCTCGTCTGCATAAAGCACATAGGTCACGGGCAGGTTCTTGGCCTGCATGGCCTTGACGATCTGGTCCGACTCGTTCTGCTTGACCCGGGGGTCGTTGGCTCCCTGGCCAATTAGTAGCGGTCGCTCAATTCTGTCCACGTAATTCAGGGGTGAGCGTTCCTGCAACAGCTTCCGGCCGGCCTCGGTTCGGAAGTCGCCCACTCTTTTGGTGAACTGCTCGATCACAGGTTTCCAATAAGGTGGAATGGTCTCCAGGAGCGTGATCAGATTGGAGGGGCCAACGATGTCCACACCGCAGGCAAAGGTCTTTGGCGTGAAGGTCACCCCGGCCAATGCAGCATAGCCTCCATAGCTTCCTCCCATGATAGCGATCTTTTCAGGTTTGCTGATACCCTTCTTGACAGACCAGTTTACGGCATCGATGAGGTCGTCATGCATCTTCTTGCCCCACTCCAGGTTTCCGGCATTGACGAAGTTCTTTCCAAAACCTGTCGAGCTGCGGAAGTTGACGCTCAAAACGGCATAACCCCGGTTCGCTAGCCACTGGTGAATGGGGTCCATTCCCCAGTAGTCGCGGCCCCAGGGTCCGCCGTGCACGTACAGAACCATCGGCAATGGATGGTCGGGATATCCGTCGCCATTCTCATCACAGCCCGGAGGCAGAGTGTAATAGCTGACCAGATCCAGGCCGTCTCGCGATTTTATGATGGCAGGAACCATTCCGGCCAGACTCTGACCGTCCAGCTTATCCCGGTCCGTGAAGAGGAAGACGGCCTTGCCAGCATTTCGGTCGTATCGATAGTAGCGCGATGGGCTATTATCTACTGTGAAAGCGACGATCCACTCCGTATCATCCAGGCTCCGGCTGACTACCATCATGTCCCCATGCTCGACACCATGAAGATAGTCCAGATCTCGGGCAATTGCAGTGTCTAGTATTGTCCAGCGGATTCTGTCATAACAAAAGGCTACAGCCTGCACATTTTTCTCCGTTGGATGAGTCATCAGTCCGCTGAAGTCCGATTTGGAATCCTCGGCCAGCAGAGTTTTCTCTCCTGTGAGCATATTGAGTGAGTATAAGAGCGGCCGTATTTCTTCCGCGGCTGTCAACCAGGTAAATTATGTCACGGGTCTTGTCGAATCCAAAGAAACCCGTGCTGAGGACATCCTCCATCTCGACCTTCAGGAAAGTCTCCCAGCTTCCGTCCCCGGCAGGTCTAAAGATATCGGTTCCGCCGTCCTGGTTCATTCTGCTCGCCAGCCTCACATTGAACTCATCGTCCACCTCAAAGCTGGAAAAGTTCGTATTCTGCATAAGCTCTGTCAAGTCGCCGGTCTCGATGTTCAACCGAAATAGGTCGTGATACTCGGGATCCCGCTTATTCAGGCCTATGATGGCTTCTTCCGGATGCTTGGGACTGAGTGCCAGGATCTCAGCCCGAACGCCTTCAAAAGGCGTGAGATCAAGTTCCCTTCCGCTGCCCAGATTGACGCTGTACACTCTCCAGTTCTCATCCCCATTGCGGTCCTGCAGGTAGATGATATGCTCACTGGTATATCCCCAGGTGTAGCTACGTATCCCGCGAGAGGTATCATCTGTGACTGGTCGAGCCGTCTCGGGTGAGTTCGCCAGCCCCACAAAGACATTAAGGACGCCGTTCTCCGGTGCCAGGAAGCTCAACTTCGAGCCGTCCGGGCTGATGCGGGCGGTGACGCGGTCCGGATTGCCGAATAGCACATCTCTGGAGATGAGAGCGCGGTTATTTTTCGAGTATTCTCTTTCTTTTCTAAGCCCAGCTCCTCCTGACACGAGAAGAATTGCAAGAATTATGAAAATAAGGAAATTCTTTGTCATCTTATCCTCCCAAGATAATGTAATTCGGGTTTTTGAAATTCACTTTAAATGCACCTGAAATGCACCTGAAATGCACCTGAAATGCACTTAGCCCCTCTGGCATTCCAGAGTCTCTGATGCTATCAGAAATCCAATAGCTCGCTCTGCCAGAGGGTACCTGTGCACCAGCGCCTTGAACCTCTTGCCGTGGTTGGGCTCGATGAGGTGAGCAAGCTCATGCACAATTACATAGTCCTCCACCCACTGGGGGAGCCCGGCCAGCCTCTCGCTTATGAGAATGGTCCTGGCGGCGCAGTTGCAGGACCCGCGTCTCCGTTCCTGGCGCTTGGTGTATTGGATGTTGTTCCAGGCCAGACTTCCCTGAAAATATCTCCGGTTCAAAATGCTGGCCCTTTCATGCAGATGGGTGTCATCCTTGGGATAGACTCTGTTCTCCAGCCGGGAACGTAGTTTTGCGATATGAACTTCTAAGGCGGCGTCTGAGATGGACGCAGGTGCTAAGACTTCCATAATTCCGCCGACCATTCTCGCCTGGATGGTCTTCCTGCGTCGCGCGGATCTTTTCACCAATATCTCCATAGCCTGAGAATCCCCTTTGGCACAATAAACACGGGCAGGCTATTAATAACTTTCTTCCTGAAGTTTGTTATGGACAAGTAGGTATTACCTGTCACTTCATCTCGCGAGAATGATTCACTCTTTTCCCCTCTTGCGCAAACATCTTTAACTATGAGAGTATATTAAAAAAACGAAAGTTTATATTGGTATTCGACCTGATGATATACAGGGGGTTTCAAGCTTGAGTACAGACGAAATCAATGCGATACGAAGCAAGATCACGGGAAAGAACTTTACCTGGATCGCTGGTGCCACCTCAGTCTCTGACCTGGCCAAAGAAGCAAAAATGATGCATCTTGGCCTTATTACACCGGAAGATGAGAAAAAAGGGATCCGGGAGATGATGGCGAAAGAGGCTGCTCGTTCAGCCGAGCCCGGCAACGTGGCCATCTATCCGGCGCAGTGGGATTGGAGAAACGTCTCGGGCAAGAACTGGACCACATCCATAAGAGATCAGAAACAGTGCGGCTCATGTGTTGCCTTTGCCACAGTCGCCACCATTGAATCCAATCTCGAGATATTTAAGAGAGATCCCAATCTCAAACCTGACCTCTCTGAAGCAGACCTATTCTTCCGGGGCTGCGGCGATTGCTGTGGACATGGCTGGTATTTCACAAATGCCTTGAAGTATGCCCAGTCAAGCGGCATTCCGGATGAAGCATGCTTTCCATACGACAGCGATCAGACCAGTAGCTGTCCGGATAGAGATAAACGGGTAGTCAAGATAACAAGCTGGAAGACTCTGCTAAGCGCGTCTCAGGCCAAGGAGTGGATATCAACGCGCGGCCCCATAATCGCCGGCATGAATGTCTACGAGGATTTCTTCTACTATGAGGGAGGAATTTACAAAGTAGCCTATGGGGGCTATATGGGCGATCACGCCGTATCTGTCGTAGGGTTCGATGACGCCAAAGGCTGCTGGATCTGCAAGAATAGCTGGGGAGCTGGATGGGGAGAAAGCGGATGGTTTAAGATCGGTTATGGAGAGAGCGGTTTCGGCACCAGTTTCGCTTTCTATACCGTACAGTTCACTGCCGATGACGATTTGATCATGCCCAAAGATGGCCGGGTCATCGTTCGCTACAAGAGCAAGAATACCACTCTGGATGATGAGATCTGGCTTCATTACCCAGAGGACAAACTGATCTTCAGGGCTCAGGACTCGGAGATTGGCAAGTTCTATGATCTGGGAACCTATCGCTCCGGAAGCCGGTTGACTTTCGCACTTAAGACCTCGGATGGCAACACCTATTATAGCGACCAGCTCCTGAATGCCGACGCCTGCGACCATATCCAAAAAATCAATACAGGGACATACAAGTGGGAGCTGGACTGGGAGGATCTCTATGGTCTGGGCGAGAAGGATTTTAACGACGTGATAATGGAGATTGAAATCTTCAGCCCAACTACAGAGGATCTTGTGATGCCCAAGGAGGGAAGAGTCTTTGCAACCTTCAAGAGCAGGCTCGCTGCCACAAAGGAAGAATTCAGGCTCAGCTCTCCTGATGACAAGCTGATCTTCACCCTGGATAGCCCTCTCGGAAAGTCAATCGACTTGGGATCGTACCTTGCCGGAACCAGGCTCACCTTTGCTCTCAAGACCGATAAAGGCTACACCTATTATACCGACCAGGTGAAGAACCCGGATTTCCTGAGCCATGTGCGTCAGCTTCCCACAGGCTATAACAAATGGGAGCTGCGCTGGGAGAAATCCTTTGGACTCACCATAAAGAACTACAAGGATCTCATTGCGGCGATCGAGATAGTACCAATCGTCCGCGAAGATGTTGTTCTGGACAAGAATAGCCATGTGGCATGCAGGATGGTCAGCAAGAATACACCCAACCATAACCAGTTCTGGCTCTACCGGCCGGAGAATAAGCTGCTCTTTGATTCCATACAGGGGAACCTGAATAAGAGCTTCGATGTAGGAGACTATCCAGCCGGGACAAGGCTTGTCTTCGCTCTCCAGGCCCAGGATGGAACGTTCTATTATACAGACAGCAGCCTCAATGCGGATGGTAAATCGCATGTCATCAAACTGCCTCTGGGTTCAAACAAGTGCCAGCTGCGCTGGGAAGATCTCTACGGGCTCAAGGACACCGATTATAACGACCTGATTGTGGAGATCAACATGACTCCAAAATAGTATTAGTAAAAATAGATGGTAGACCACTAGTAATGGTAGGCCACCAGCAATAGTAGATCGGCAAATATGCTCTAGATTTGCTCCGGCAAATGCGAATCTTCAGGTACAGTCTCCCCATCCTATGGACGGGGACTTTTCTCTATTTTTAAATTAAGCTTCAAGAGTTGTCTCAGGAACACGGCAGCCAGTCCACGCTTATTTCTCCGGGCCGGCTATCGGACCAGAGCTGGATGAACTTCTCAATAGAGAACACGCCAGTCAGATCCTCCACGCTGCGACCAATGAGTGGATGACGGCCATGGTCGGAGACGCTGGGATCAACAGACTGCCAGGCAATATGAGCCTTGCCGATGACATTGGAATTAATGCTGGCCTCGAGGCCTCCTCCCGAGCCGCAACCCGGACAGTCGCTCGGCCGCTCCGGATGAGCCGGTCTCGGGGGAGTTTGAAGCAGAAGATCCGGTTCTGACCTCTGTATTGCTTTCCAGATGCTCGACATCGGTATAGGCCTCGGTCATGGATGCTCCGGAATCGTAGTTCTTGACGACGAGGATATCATTCTGGCCGGCATTGTTCATGGCCTCGACATAGGCCAGGGGCATCTCACCCTGCATGCTGGGGATGGCTATGAAAATGATCATAATACAAAGCAGCCTCGTCCACACTAATCGATCACCTCAATATCGGTAATCAACGTACTTCCATTTCAAGTCTTTGCTTGACATTTCATGAATCAACGAAACCTGAGACCGAATTTTTGTGTAGCGAAATATTTTCAGAAAAAATATAAATCTTGCCAGACTAAAGCATATCTTGTGTGCTCTGGCTCGGACCGGATTGGGTTTGGCCGCATCTGATCGATGTCTTGGAGCGTATTATCCCTGTTCTGCTGGGCCACTTTGTAGGAGGGATCGAGCTGGAGGGCTTTGTTGAAGCTGGTCAATGCATCCTGATATCTGCCCAGTTCCCGAAGAACCACACCTTTGTTATTCCAGCCCAGGGGATTCAAGGGCTCTACCTGGGTTGCTGTCTCAAGGCTCGTCAGCGACCCGGAAAGGTCTCCACTATTGGCCAATGCCATGCCCTTTCCGTTCCAGGCATCGAAATTTGTTAGACTAATCTGCAGAGCATCATTAAAGCTGGATATAGCCTCATCATTTCTACCCAACCCCTGGGAGAGGGCGGTTCCTTTCAAGTTCAGGGCTTCGACGTCAGAGGAGTTGATCGCAAGCGACTTATCAAAACTGGCTATAGCATCCTCGAAACGGCCCAGGTTGGCGAGCGCTCTTCCCTTATTGTTCAGCAGGTCAACATTGCCCGGGTCCAGCTCCAGGGCCTTATCATAGCTTGCAGCCGCCTCCTCAAAGCTGCCGTTTATGAAGTACTGATTAGCCTGGTTGGACCAGTCCTCTGCCGTGAATTCACCCATTGCCGGCAGAATGCACATCGCCACCATGGCGGAGATAATGATAATTGCGAGCTTCATAGAAAGCCCCTCTACTACGAGGTGGTAAATATCTCTACCCCTTGACTATTGAAATTGTCCTCTCATTCCGGTAATAGGAATGATTTCTCGGGCACAAAAGTTAATTAATTCCCCGGCCATACCATCATCAGACGCCAGGGGTTCCTTCAGGGGATATCAATGGCTGAGGAGTGAGGAGGTTTTAATGTGAAGAGATTTGATGCGATGCTAGAAAAAGACATAACCGGCTATGAGGGCGAATTTTCCGAGCTTATTCACCAGGCTCCGGCTTTGTACAGGATGATGACCAAGCTGCTTGATGACCCTGCTCTCCCGAGATCAATATCGCCCCTGGTCATCGCCGCCATAGCATACTTCATACTGCCGGAGGATATCATCCCCGAGGATAAGTTCGGGCCGGTCGGCTACGTGGATGACATCTATCTTTGCGCTTTTGTTGCCAATGAGGTGATCGCAGCATCCGGGTCTCCAGATATTCTGGTCAGGAATTGGGATGGAGAGGTACCTGTCCTGGAGCTGGTAGCAGAGATACTTGATCGCGAGAAAGAGCTGATTGGTGACAAGAGAGAACGCATAATGCAGTATATAGGCCTCGATCAGCTATAGATCGAAGCTTCGGACCAGTTCCGGATCATCAATTCCGGATCTATTGCTATTTGGTTCCTCTAATCTTGCCGCTGGTCTTATCTCGGGTTTGAAGGGGCGTCTCATCTGCCCGCCGCAAGAGAGACAGGTAGTGATGAGAACGCCTTGACGGAGCCTCACCCTGCTGGCTCCAGGAGAAAGAAAGCCTTCACAGTGCTTGCAAAATAGCCTCTTGAGAGGATGGGGCATTCTTACTCTGGTGCGGGTACTGATGCGGCAGGCAATCTGCACATATCTACGGCTTCTCTCGGGATGAGCCTCATATACCGATGCCGCCAGACTGAAGAGTCTCTCCATGCGTTGAAGTGCCAGATCCCTGACCCTGTGGCTGTCCTTTCTGCGTCTCACGGCTATACTTGAAGATAACAGGCTATAAAACCTATTTCGTCAACCCTTAAGCCAATCTCCTTTGGGGCGAAAATCCGGTCTGGCAAACAGGATATAGGGCATGACCAAAGAGCTGTAGATGTCGCCCGGGAACCTATTTCTATACCCCGGATAATTTTCTCTCCAATGCCTGCCAAACCGTTTTTCCCAAAGATCACTCCCGAGATGGAGGATTACATATGCGCCCGCTCGACCGACCTGCGCGTGGCGACAACCTGCGAAGGGCCCCTCCTCTTCTCGATCAGGATCAGCCCGCCCAAACCGACCGACCACGTAATCACTGTGGGCGAACGCAAGGTCTACGTTTCCGCAGTCCAGGCTCCATTTATCAAAGCCATCGACTCCGGTATGCTGCCGCGCTGTGCCATCGAGAAGAAGCGGCAATAAATTTGTTCACCTCCAGCAGGATAATGATAAATATTTAATCAATTCATAAAAAATTAGACTGGAAATATATGCAGCTGCTTCAATCCAATAGCGTGAGAGCCTCATTTTTTGGCATTAGAATCGGTTATTATCCTATCCTACAGGGTCAAGATTCCTCCAAACCTGGAAGAGCGTTAGCCTCATTTTTTGCAGCAGGAATTGGCCGTTATGACCATTTAGGTCAAGATTCCTCCAAACCGGATATCGCAAGAAACGACCACCAAACGACCAAGCAGAATATCACTGCCAACGAAATTGACAAGTAATCCATCATCAAACATCCCCTTGATACAACTACAGATTCTCTAACAATATAAAGATTGTGATAAGTAGATTTATCTAAAGATGGTATTTTTTAATGAATTGCGATAGAATTTTAATTCAAATTTTAAAGATCTATAGATCAAATAGTGCTTATAAATGTTGAAAATCGTAAGTATAATATAGATGATTTATCTCAAGGAACGATTCAAAAATATTTCCTCCATCATGATACTTGATCGCGAGGAAGAGCTGACAGGAACACCCGAGAGCGCATAATGCAATATATAGGCCTTGGCCCTCGGCAGCCCTTTCTGCATCTCACGGCCATACTCAAAGATAACCGACTATCAAACCTGTTTCGTAAGCCTTGAAGCCAGGGCACTAAAATGGTCATCTCTGGCAGAATAATAACATATTCCTTTTATATATAAATTACTAAAGATATATGACACTGTTTTCAATCCAATCGCATGGGAGCCTCATCTTTTGGGGAGCTGGAATCTTCTGTCAACCGACTGGGGCAAGATCCCTTTAAGCCGGATATCGCAAGAAACGACCACCACATGACCAAACAGAATACCACTGCCAGTGAAATAGATATGTAATCCATCATCAACATCGCCTTGATACTGACTATGCATACTGACATAATATAGACGATTGCGATTAGCGAATCAGTCCATAAATTATATTTTTTATCTATAGTTAGAGAATTTAAACTCAGATATTTGATATCTATGGATGGACTAAGGCTCAGAAACATCATTGATTATAAATTTAAGATAAGCGGTATGTCTCTAAGAACGAATAAGATTTTTCTGCAGTCCGAGGCTTGATCCTCAAGCCAATTTTTAAGAGTTCTTAAGAGGTTTCAAGGAGGTCTCATTCCTTTGCTGCACTGTGCAGTCAATATTTGTATATATAAAATTTGGGTTAAAAATGTATGCAATCGATTCAGTCCCGTAGCAGGTTAACGACCTCATTTTTTTGGGTGCTGGAATCGGCGGTAAGCCGATTGGGGCAAGATCCCTTTAAGCCGGATATCGCAAGAAATGACCACCACATAACCAAGCAGAATACCACTGCCAATGAAAAAGATATATAATCCATCATCAACATCGCCTTGATACTGACTATGCATACTGACATAATATAGACGATTGTGATTAGCGAATCCGTCCATAAATTTCATTTTTTATTGATTGTTAGAGAATTTAGACTCAGATATTTGATATCTATAGATGGATTAAGGCTCAGAAACATTATTGATTATAAGTTTAAGAAAAGCGATTTATCTCTAAGGCGAATAAGAATTTTCTGCGGTCCGAAATTTGATCCTCATGCCAGTTTTTGAGAGTTCTTGAGAGGTCTCAAGAAGATCGCATTCCTTTGCGGCACTTTGCAGTCGATATTTGTATATTTGTATATATAAAATTTAGATTAAAAATGCGTGCGATCGATTCAATCAAAATGCAGGTTAACAACCTCATTTTTTTTGGTGTTGGAATAGGCGGTCTGCCGATTGGTCAAGATCCCTTTAAACCGGATATCGCAAGAAACGACCACCACATGACCAAGCAGAATATCACTGCCAGTGAAATGCATATGTAATCCATCATCAAACATCGCCTGATAAGGACTATACCTACTGATATAATATAGACGATTGTAATTAGCGAATCCGTCCATAAATTATAATTTTTATTGATTGTTAAAGAATTCTAACCTGATATTTGAGATCTATAGAGGGATTAAGGCTCAGAAACATTATTGATTATAGTATGATGATAGACGATTAATCTCAAGGAAAAATTGAAAAATTTAAAGATATTCCCAGATCGTTATTCATTTATCTATGTCTAACGACAGGGAATTCTTATTATCCGCATCAAGCTATCTGTTTCCCCGCAGCCGGTCCCCACATGGCGTTGTAGATCTCTGTGATCTTGACCATGACGCAGGCCTTGGCAGGCAGCTTGTTGTTGATGCCGTGCACCCAGGTCCTCATCGCAGCAAAATTGTCGCCCTCTTTGCAGAGCATTACATCGCCCTTGATCTGGAAGGACTTCTTGGTCTCACTGTTGTAGCAAAGGATGGCTATCTTGGGATTCTCCATCAGGTTCTGAGCGGTCTTGTAGAAGAAGTTGTCCGCCAACATGAGCGTCTCATCGTCCACGATCTTCAATAGTCCCACAAAGACCACATTCGGAACTCCCGACTTGCTCGCTGTGGCAATCGGTATGGGCTTTTGCTTCTCCAGGGTCTCCCTGACTTCAGCTGGCATCTTCACCATTTTCTAATCACCTTGATAGTAATAGAAGTCCAGCATTCAATAAATACCTGCGCGTCAAGATGTGGGCTCTTCGCTATTTTCAAGAGGCCTTGCTTTGATTATTGCGGTTATTCCGATAATTCATCGCGAAACCATAGAGCCTCTTGGATTGCTTCGCAACTTCGGAGACTTGTTCACGGATGGTCAAGAAAAGGCCGCTTACTATTGATCTGCAGTTTAACCGTCGTCGCTTGGCCGCCCGCGGCCTGGAGCGGGGCCCAACCATAGCGCGGGAGGCCCGCAGGCCGACTCGCGGTACCCCGAAAGAATGCGCTGATGTAGTCCTTGGCTGCATCTACTCAGTCCTGTCTGCAATTTAATGACTTAGAATATATTTTATATAGTCGCAAAAATTGTCCCACAACTTCTTCCGGGGTCCCGCGCGGTGAGACGCGCTGGGTGACGGGGCCCACTCCAGGCCGTGGCGGCCCCCCTAACCCCGCGTCCGCGGGGAACAATCCATGAAGCTCTCGCTTTGTTCTTAAACAGGAGGCTTTTCTATTCCTTTCTCTCCCGGCAGGCTTTGATGAAGTTGGCAGGAAATCCCCGGAAAGATGCGCTATGAATATGAGCATAGCTGGCCACCATATTCCCCTCACAAAATCCATCCCAACCGCCTTCGATGCCCGTGCCGCGCTCAAGGCGGATGGCATAGTTCACCTTCCCGTCCATAAGCATCTCGGAATGGTGAAATTCATGGCCCATAATCGGCGTGCCTTTGAGCCCCAGGGAGCAGTCCTGCGCCAGGCTGCCATGCACATAGCTGACTATGCGGTTCTTTCCCCGCCTGGATCTTCCCGGGACGAGACCTACCATCTCCTGCCGCTCGCCATCCCACTCGATCTCTCGCGCGAGATACATCAGCCCGCCGCACTCGGCGTAAATGGGCATATCCTTTTCGTGCGCCCTCTCCAGCGAGCTGATCATTCCCTGAGTTCTCGGATAGCTCCCGGGCATAAAGCTCAGGATAGCCGCCACCTATGTAGACGCCGTCCACATCCGGCAGCACTGCATCGTGCACCGGACTGAAAGGAACAACTTTTGCCCCGGCCAGCTCCATCAGCTCCAGGTTATCCCGGTAGTAGAAGTTGAAGGCCTCATCCCTGGCCACACCGATGCGAATGCCTTTTCCGAGATCGTTCTCCCGGTAGAGGTCTTTTTCCACTTCCGGAAGCGATTCCGCAGACCTGGCAATCTCTTGGATGCGATCCAGGTCCAGCCCTTCCTCCACAATCTGGCGGATCCTGTCCACACGCTCCTGGAAGCCCTCATGGCGGGTCTTGCCCTCCAGAACTGGAACGAGGCCCAGGTGGCGCATGGCAAGATGCATGTCTTCATTGCGGCGAATCACACCCACTACTTCCACGCCCGCGTAGCGCTCTATCTCCTTCGTGGCCTTCTCGGCATGCCTCGCGGACCCCACCTTGTTCAGTATGACTCCCTTAAACTGAACCTCGGGGTCGAAGTCCATGTAGCCCTTAACCAGCGCGGCACAGCTGCGCGTGATGCTGCGCGCATCCACCACGAAGACGACGGGAGTGTGAAGCATCTTGGCGATTTGAGCCGTCGAGCCCAGGTCGCCATCATATCCCTCGTAAAGGCCGCGCACTCCCTCGATCACAGCCACATCCGCGTCCGCGGCCGCATGGGCGTAAATCTCCCGGATGGCCGCCTCCGTCATCAGATAGCCATCCAGGTTGCGGCAGCTCCTCCCTGTGATCCAGGTGTGATAGCTGGGATCGATGTAGTCCATAGCCACCTTGAAAGGCTGCACCTCCTGGCCGCGACCTCGCAGAGCGGAGAGCAGGCCGGCAACTATGGTGGTCTTGCCGCTGGAGCTCCTGTCGCCTGCCAGCAGAACCCGGGCACAGTCGGCCTTCATCTTTTCCTCGCTTCCATTCTTGATCAGTTCCTCGTTTCCGTTCAAGTTCTTGCTCTGTTCCGCTTCTTTCCAGGCTTCGTTATCCCGGAATCAATCCTGTAGCTCCTGAGCCGCTCATCGCTGAGGGGCTCCGGGATTTGAGGCGAGGCGCCGGACATGATCTCTCTTGCCAGGGCCCGGTAGACGTCGGCAATCTTCGAGTCGGGCGCGCCCTCGATGACGGTAACGGCTCTCCTCTCGCACTGCTGAACTATGGGATCCTTGGGAATGAATGCCACGAGGCGGCTCTTCAGCTCCCGGGCAAATCTCTCCACAATCTCCCTCTCCCGCCCGCCAGCAGCCTCGCGAGAGTTGCAGATCACTCCCGCCAGAGGTGTGTTCAAGCGCAGTAGGCCCTTGCTGATATTGTTTCCGGCATAAAGCGGCATGTACTCCCCTGAGGTGATGATGTAAGCCTGGCTCACCAACCCCTTGCGGATGGGCGCAGAGAAACCGCCGCAAACGATGTCCCCGGGCACATCATACAGCACCAGGTCCACCTCTTCCATAGCCTTAGAGACCTTGCGCAGAAAATCGATGGCAACTATTATCCCCCGGCCGGCGCACCCCACGCCGGGCTCCGGTCCTCCTACCTCAATGCACAACACTCCTCTGTAACCTTGAAAAACCACATCCTTTTCTGCAATCTCTCCGCCCCGCAAGATGAGATCCATCATGGTGGGAATCCTTCTGCCCACCAGAGTTATGCTCGAATCGCTCTTCGGGTCGCAACCCACAACCAGCACCTTATGGCCTTCTTCGGCGCAGGCGGCGGCAACGTTCGAGGCAGTGCACGACTTGCCGATACCACCTTTGCCGTATATCGCAACGTGTTTAATAGATGACATCTAACTCCGCTTCGTTTGTGATATCCCCATAGGATATACAGCTTATCCAGCAATGATTCTTAAGAGGTGGATGGAGATCAGGAAGATCTGGTTGATGGTCGCATTGGCAATCATAGCTATGCATCTCGTGCTTCTCTCGACAGCATCGGCGCAGGAGCCAGTGGAGTCTGCCGATGTGCGGGGTCACACGAGCAACGGCAACGGGACCTGGAGCGCAAGTGACTTCGGCTGGTTCTACTACGACCTGGACAAGGCCGAAGGCGGAGAGCAGCTCAAGATCGGCCTGCAGGGTAGATCGGCGGAAAAAGGCCAGATCGTCTATTCCTCCAAACCCTGGTCGAGAGAGTTTGAGTATAAGCCCTGGGGAACCTATAATGTTCTGGCATTCTTAGGCAAACTCTACCTGGCCGGCTATCCCGAGAGCTCTTTTACTGATGAGGTCAGCTCTCTTGGCAAAGGAGACCTGCGAGAGGTCCTCAGGGACGAAAAAGATACCTATACCCTGACCGGCAACAGCACTCTTCCCCTCGCACAGGGCTATGCATTGGCGGCAATTGAGACCTCCAGCAAGGATGGAGCCGTGAACTTCGTTCTCTTAAAAAATGGAAAGCCGGTCTATGGAGCTGTTGTAAGCCTTGGCGGCACTTTCACGTATAAAGTGGATGATGTCCCTGTGCTGCTGGTCCACCTGGCCAGCAGCCATGAAGGGCGAAGATAAGGGATTTGCCGAAGTGGACGGGATCTTTCAGGTCAGCGATCTTCCTGACATCAAGCTCTTTGAGGGCGGCAGGCTCGGCAATATGGAGCTTAATGATCTCTCTGAAGACGGCATAGAGTTTCGCAATAGCAAAACCCTCACTTTCACCAGGAATTTTATGGTTCCACTGACCGCAGATCTGGCAATTATCGTGCTTGATCAGCCGGATCTGGTCTATTATCCTGTGGGAACCATCTTAGACTACGGACTTCACGAGATAAGAGGGCCGGTCTTTGGTGCCAACCCTGCCATCATGGCAAGTCAAGGAGACAGTAACCTGGCAGTCGCAGCCAGATGGAATTCCCAAAATTATAGCGGATTTTACTTCGATCCTGCGAAGATTCTGGGCGAGGAGACCCTTATTCTTTACAATGTTCAGGGCAGAAGGGTGCCCTCTCCTATCCAGATTGCCGTAAACAGCGGAAGTAAGAGTCTGGGTTCGGATGGTTTTCAGTATATCTCGTTTCTGCAGCCCAAAGAGTTCGATTTCAAATCATGGGGAAAATATTTTGTAATAAACTTCCTGGGGACGCAGTGGTTCGCGGGATATGACACCAGCACGCTTGATTCAAAAGCAAGCAAGAGCTTACTTGAGCATGATTACCTGGGAAAGGTGCTTATGGATACAGAGACGCAGGGAATTGTCTTCGCCGGCAATTATACATTTCAAGAAGGCTACGAATTGCGAATTCGAGATGTGGGAAATGACAGCATCTTTTTGCAGCTCCTAAAAAATGGCGTATCCGGTTGACAATTCAGTGGTTAAATCCAACTCGACCTATATTTATAAAAAAGATCTGGGTGACGTCAAAGACCTGCCGATAATAATGGTTCATCTAAACAATGTCTTCAGCAACGGGACGACGAACTTCGCAACCATAGATGGTGTCTTCCAGATCTCAGATCAATATCTACTTTCCATTGATCAGGGTCTTCTTATTGGCGACCTCGAGATCATCAGCATTCAACCAAATAGCATATCTATGGTAAATGACGACTATGTCGATCTCAATCGCGACTCGACTGTCTCCATCGGGCCGGGAATGAACATCCGGGTAGCAGACAACGATACTCTTCGCTACTATCTCTATACTGCAGCATACGTTGTTCCTGCACCTAAGCCCCCGCTGATCAATAAATCCGGCAATGTATCCTCGGGAGCTCCTGAGAACTTATCCATGATCGTCCAGGCGGCAGAGATCCGTCAGGTTACTGCGGATATCTTGGATTCCAGCAATAAGACCGTCTTTACCGAAGATATCACTCCCCTGGGTCTGGGCTCGGGAGATATCTGGATATTCTCCTGGAAATGGAATGCTACTACTCTGCAGCTCAGTGATGATAAGAGTCAAGTTCTGGATGCGAGAGGGGTTTCCGTGCCAGGATTGCTTTACCTCAATCAATCTACTCCTCCGGTGCAGGTAGGCATTGTGTTCGACTCTTCCGGAAGAATCAGCAGAATCGCGAACAGTAAATCAGTCTATTACGCTTCCCGCAGTGAGTATAGCAGGACTGAATGTGGGCATGGATTACGATGCCATGTTTGCCAACGAGACTGCCCGCGAGAGATTCCTCAAAATCGAGCCTGGAAAGAGCATTCTGCAGTTTTATAATGTCATTGATAACAAATTAATTCCTAGCAAGATCAATCATACGCTCCAGGGCACCCTGGCGGTTTTGGAGCCTCACGCGGTGGTCAGAGACGCCAAACCCGGTCGATACGAGCTGAGGGTGAGGGTGGAGAACGCAGTAAATGCCATCCAGGTCTTTGGAGAGTTCTTCAATGTAACTCCCTCAGTGATGCGCGGCATATCCCTGGGCTCGGCTGTTGCCCATGCTGGAGAAAGCGTCACCATTCCGCTTGAAGCACCAATTTCGGGCGATGAGAAGAGAATAAACATCTCTTATAATGCCACTCTGGTGAAGGCTGTGGGCATCTCCGGCGAGTGCAAACCCACCTGGCAGGTGGACTCGAATGCAGGAAAGATCTTTGTTCTCTTGCCGGAAGGCTGCGGCTCTGCAAATCTCACATTTGATGCCAAAAACTCTGCCTCCAAAAGAGCGAATGAGACAGCATATCTCAATGTGACGGGCTCTAGCGGATTTAAGCCAGAGTATATCGCCAACGGCACCATTACCATTGTCGCGGGGAAAAGGGCTAAGAAGAGCGATGCCCTGGGATTTGTCGCCTCCATTGCTGCCATCCTCGCCGGAGCCTATGCCAGGCGCAGGGGCTAGAAATCCGTTTCTATTTTGAGCCGGCCTTCTTTATCGCTCTTCCCAGAGCCAGGCTCATGGCCTCGATCCGGCTCCGGTCGTCGCCCCCTTCTGCGCGAATGACGAGGGTGAATCCGCCATTGTAAGCCAGGGCCCGCAGGAAGTGGCCGAAGTTCTCCAGGCTCATACCTGCTAGATTCCCGGACTGCAGATCGAAATCGCCCCTGTAGCCCGGCTCGCCAAAACGCACTGCGGCTATGGCCATGGCCTGTCCCGATGGAACGATTGAGCTTCCAATGCCGCTTTTTATGACCTGGGCCAGCGCCCCTCCGAGAGCGATGCCGATATCCTCAGTGGTGTGGTGGTCCCCGGTCTCCAGATCGCCCCTGGCTTTGACGGTGAGGTCAAAGAGCGCGCCCCGGCCCAGGGCCCGCAGGATCTCATCCAGAAGCTCGATTCCTGTGTCGACGTCGACTGTGCCCACGCCATCGGTCTCCAGAATTACATCGATGCTGGTCTCTCTTGTCTCTCTCTTCTTCGATGCCAACATGATTGTATTCTACTTGATCGACATTTTTAAGCTCATCGATCTGTCTGATAGTTCGGAGTCGATCGTCTCCGAAGAGCTTATCTACCTTTGCGCCAACCCATGAAGTTTCATAGGCCATAGAACAAAGGGTTATCACCATGATTTCAAAAGAAGATATCCAGGAGATTTTGAAGGGATACGATAAAGATGATCTTACCATCGCTACCATCTGCTCTCACAGCAGCCTGCAAATTTTTCATGGTGCCCGCCAGGAGGGCTTCAAGACCATAGGCATCTGCATCGGCCAGCCGCCCCGGTTCTACGATGCCTTCCCGCGGGCAAAGCCTGACAAGTTCGTCTGTGTAGAGAGCTACAAGGCGCTTCTGGGTTATGCAGATGATCTTGTGGATGAGAACGTTATCATAATCCCCCATGGCTCTCTTGTCGAGTACTTAGGCATAGAGCGGTTCGAGTCGCTGGCGGTTCCCACCTTCGGCAACCGCCGCGTCCTGGCCTGGGAGAGCGACCGGGAGATGGAGCGCGAATGGCTGCTCAAGGCCGGAGTCAACGTTCCAATGCGTTTTGAAAAGGCCGAGGATATCGACCGGCCGGTCATTGTCAAGTATCACGGCGCCAAAGGCGGACGTGGATTCTTCATCGCCAAGACAAAAGAAGAGCTGCAGTCGAAGATGAGCACTCAAGAGAAGTACACCATTCAGGAGTTCATCCTCGGCACCAGATACTACATTCATTTCTTCTACTCGCCCATAAAGTCGGAAGGATACCGGCTGAGCAAGGGATCTTTGGAGATGCTCGGCATCGACCGGCGCGTGGAATCAAATGCAGACGAGATCTTTCGTATCGGCAGCATGAAAGAGCTGGCAGAGGCCGGCATCTATCCGAGCTTCGTTGTTACCGGCAACCTTCCTCTGGTGCTGCGCGAGTCTCTCCTTCCGCGAGCATTCGAACTGGGCGAGAGGGTTGTGGAAACCAGCCTGGATCTCTTCGGAGGAATGCTTGGCGCTTTTAGCCTGGAGACGATTGTCACCGACGAACTGGAGTTCAAGGTCTTCGAGATATCGGCTCGCATCGTCGCGGGCACCAATCTCTATATCAACGGCTCTCCTTACTCGGACCTCATCGAGCCCGGACTCTCAAACGGCAGGCGCATCGCCCAGGAGATCAAAGTCGGCAAATGAGCAGAATCTGCTGCACGAGATCGTGACCTGAAAATCGATCAGGGCCTGGAAAGGCTTATCATTGGGGCTAACCTCAGGTTCCTCATGTCAGGCCTGATAGAGACCTTCCGTGATGCCACGGTTCTGCAATGCGGCTTTCTGGAAAAGCTGTTGGATCTGGACATGGCAGATGTTGCCGCTTTCTCCGACTCCATGGTGGAGTTCCTGAGACCAACATCAGAGAACAAGTTCGTCTACGGCCTCGCTGCTGGCCGATCCGCTCTTGCTCTCTACAGCTTCCTGCAGCTGATCCAAAACCATTTTGAAAACGTATTTCCTTTCACACTGGAAGATCCCCTGCAAAGGCACTACCGCAAGGGCAAGAACCTTGCCATCGCGATATCCGGCTCCGGAGAGACCCTGTCCGTTAACAAATATATCGACGACTTCATCACACGTGGCGGCGAGATCAAGCTCATAACGGCCAACGAGAACGGCACTGCCTACAAAATGGTGAGCGAATACGAACGCGGCTCTGTGCTCGTGATCAAGGCCCGAACGAAATATGCCACGGATAAGGATATGCGGTCCAGACTCTCCCCCATGGGAACGGAGTTCGAGCTGGAGGTTCTGGCCTTCTTGAACGCCTTCTTCGTTGATATCCAGTCCAGGCTTCGTGGAGAATGCGATTCCTCCTGTCCGGAATACCAGGCCAAGATAAAGGATTTTGAGGAGAATGCCCGTCTCATCTCTCAGATGGACCAGATGAACCCCGGCCACCTGGATTACTGGTTCAAGAGGCTTCTGCCCCGAAGCGGCAGATATATTATCGGCGGCGTGGGAAGATCCGGACTGGTGGCCCGGGCCTTCGAAATGAGGTTCACTCATTTAAATAAGATAAGCTATTGGGAGAGGGATTTCAATACGCCAAGCTTCCAAATCGGCGATGTCTACATACCCATAACCGGAATCGGCAATACCTATGAAGCTTTGGAAGGCACAACGACACGCACTGAGCAAGGGCGCTGATGTTATGCCTATAACTGCCAATCCGTCATCCCGGCAGGTCGCAATTCTGGAGAGGAACAGGGCGGAAGAAGGACATAGCGATCATTCCAGTGAAGCCTGAGTATAGAGAACTCTTCAGTGGAGATACCAGCACCACAACCTGGTTGATGTCCGACTATACCAAGTTCCGCTATCCCATCTTCGAGATCAATGCCTCCATATTCACCAACAGCGTTGTGGCTGTGGGCGCAGAGTTTTTGGGGATTGTGGAAGAAGGCATGAAGCGCATGCATGTGTGAGCAATGACAAGAATAATTGCTCTATCCGATACTCATCTGGAAGGCGAAATGCTCCCTAATGCCGTGATCGAGCTTGCCGGGAATGCGGACATAATTCTTCATGCCGGAGACTTCGTCTCATCACAGGCCTACGCCGACCTGGCAAAGCTGGGAAGGCTGGAAGCGGTACAGGGCAACTCCGACTCTGCTGAGCTGAAGCGGCTTCTTCCGGAGAGAAAGGTCGTCACGGTGGATGGGATCAGGATCGGTCTCGTGCACATGGCCTCGCATGGCTCCGACCTGGTGGGTGCCCGGATGATGGCCCGGGAGATGGAGGTAGAGGTTCTGGTCTTTGGGCACATTCATCGACCCATAGTCGAGAAGGGCGAACGGCTTCTGATCTGTCCCGGAAGCACCACACTGCCAAGAATGTCCGCCCCATCTGTGGCGGAGATTGAGATCAAGGACGGAAAAGTGTTTGGCAATATCGTTCCCATTGGAAGCCCGGCCTGCAATTATCTGTTGTATGCAGGAGAGCTGGCAAAAAAGTCTGAAGAATAGATATTTCTTCAGGGTTTCATGGGCGGGAAGTATGTGGTATTGATGACGAACCAGAGCTTATTGAATCCCTGGCCATTGATCTCTCCCGCCTTTTTGTCTTTGGAGAAGACGTAAAGCGGCCATCCTTTGTATGCTGTCTGTTCTTTCCCGTCGGTTCTGTTGGCATTCATGAAGTCAGAGGCGTTTAGGCCCTGAGGTACTGAGATCTTCTCAGCGTAAAACGGAGGCCAGATTTGGCTGCATTTGCCCATGCATGTGCTGGTGCCATTTCCAGGGGCATCGTTCATGAAATAATAGAGCGTGAACCCGGTCTGGTTAACGAGGTAAGATCCTAATGTATTGTTAGTCGCAAGATTCACGGAGTACTCGTTCATCTTTTCAGCGGCAACTGCCGCTCCTGCCAGCATTGTTACGGCCAGCAATAAAATGCAAATCTCGGATTTAATAGGCAATAAATCACCCTATAGATAATGCTCCTATAAATCTTTAAAGGTTTCGATGTTAATAGACCGAATTCAGGCTTCGATTCCTGACCGTACCTCCAAGAATTCATCAAGAATGTACCGTTGAGAGATAAGTTCGACAATTATATTATTTTAGATCGAAGCCTATATCTTTGAGGAAAATCGCATAAGCATACGATTGGAGCTGACACGAACTATGCAAGGCATCAAAGACAAACTTGCCGATCTGCCCGAAAGGATCTCCGGGCTAAGAGAGATGGCCTACAATCTCTGGTGGAGCTGGCATCCGGAAGGCAGGGAGCTATTCAAGCTGCTCAACCGCCAGGGCTGGTATCTGAGCAACCATAACCCGGTGAAGATGCTCAACCAGATGGATAAGGGAAAACTTGAAGCGGCCTCAAAAGATCCTCACTTTTTAAGACATTATGATTCTGTTATGGTCCGGTTTGAGGACTAATGAACCCAACCAGCGGCTGGTTTTGCGCCAATGTGACCGAACCCCAAAAATGCTCTGTCGCCTACTTCTCGGCGGAGTACGGCTTGCACCACGCGCTTCCATTCTACGCGGGAGGGCTGGGCTTCCTGGCAGGAGACTTCCTGAAAGAGTGCAGCGATCTTGGCATTCCGCTGGTGGGAGTGGGATTCATGTATCCTCAAGGCTACCTCCGCCAGATGATCTCGCCGGAAGGCTGGCAGGTGGGGGCCTGCGAGATCCTGGACCGGGAGAACGCACCCATTCGGAAGATGGTTGATTGAATGGAGATCCATCTTCCATTAAAGTGCCGATCATGGATCCGCCCATTAATTTGGAGGTCTGGAAGGTCCAGGTGGGAAAGACAAGGCTCTACTTGATCGATACCATCCAGCGAGGCCAACGAGCCTGGAAACCGCGTCATCTCCGACCGGCTTTATACCGGAGATCTGGAGAGTCGCCTCCGCCAGGAGATCGTTCTGGGGATAGGAGGCGTCCGAATTTTAAAGGCCATGGGTGAGAGATTTTCCGTCCTTCACCTGAATGAAGGTCATCCTGCCTTTGCAGTTCTGGAGAGGATCAGGATGAAGGTGGAGCAGGGAATGAATTATCGTGACGCCTTCGAGCAGGTCAAGAGCACAACCGTCTTCACCACCCATACACCCGTGCCAGCGGGCCACGACATCTTTACTCATCAGCTCCTGGACAAGTATTTCGATTCCTATCTGCCCACATTGGATCTATCCAGAGAGGAGTTCTTCAGCCTGGGGGAGAATCCAGTAGGCCCGATCGGCTTTAACATGACCGCTTTTGCCCTTCGCTCCTCTAAATATCACAATGCTGTGAGCAAGAAGCATGGAGAGGTCAGCCGAAAGATGTGGCAGCAGCTCTGGCCTGGACTTTCTCTGGAAGAGGTTCCCATTGACTACATCACCAATGGGGTCCATGTGCCATCCTGGATCGACCGGCGCCTTGGCGATGTTATCTTCAACCGCTACCTCGGGAGGACCTGGCTGGAGGAGCACGACCAGAGCCGCATCTGGGAGCTGGTCGACGAGATACCGGATGATGAGCTATGGAGACACCATCATGCCATGAAGAGCATGCTCATCGAAAAGATAAGAGAACGGGCCCGCAATAAATGGCTGGAAGCGGGGTCTGATCCGAATCCGAACGTTGTAATGGCTTCCGGAATTATGCTCGATCCCGCGGCCCTCACCCTGGGATTTGCCAGGCGTTTCGCATCTTATAAAAGACCCACGCTTCTATTGCAGGACTTGAATCGCCTCAAGAATATCGTGAACAACCCCTGGAGGCCGGTGCAGATCATCTTTGCAGGAAAGGCCCATCATGATGACCAGCAGAGCAAGATGCTCTTGCAGCAGGTCTTCAATGTCGCCAAGAACCAGGTCTTCGGTGGCAGAATAGCATTCGTGGAGGACTATGATGAGCTTCTGGCTCAGTACATGGTGCACGGCGTGGATGTCTGGGTCAACAATCCCCTGCCGCCCATGGAAGCAAGTGGAACGAGCGGGATGAAGGCCTCGCTAAATGGAGTTCCTCAGCTTTCCATACTCGACGGCTGGTGGATTGAAGGCTACAACGGTTCGAACGGCTGGGCTGTCTCCGGAGCAGAAGAAGGACCGGATAGAGATGCTAAGGATGCTGCTGCAATCTACGGGCTGCTGGAGAATGAGATTGTACCCCTTTTCTACAATGTGGATGAGGATGGCGTCTCTCACGGTTGGGTGCAGGTGATGAAGGAGTCCATCAAGATGTCGGGGCCTAATTTCAGCGCTCGCCGCATGGCCAAAGAGTACACGGAAAAGTTCTATCGCAAAGGCTTTGAGACGGCTATGAAGGCGGACTACAGGAAGGAAAGTGGTGAGTTGAAGCAGAACCCGTTTGGAGGGATCTGATCAACTTTAATATTTAAATCTCTTCATCTATAGTTGGTTCCTCTTTTTTTGCCGGAATTTTATTTCGATTGCTGTATTGCCACAGGAAGTACCCCGAGGTGGTGACGACCACCCCAAATATCTCCAGGGCGACTATTCGCATATTGTGTGAGGCTGTGGTGAGCAGGATGAACCAGGCGGAAATCATTGCAGCGATGCCAATGAACGCCAGCAAGAGAGCAGCGAGCTTATGCATCATGTTCTTGTTATCGGTCATGTTTCGTCCTGGCTGATTTGCGGCCTGGATATAAGTATCTTGGCAGGAAACCGTAAAAGAAGGTCATCAAGATGAGTCGGGACGGCAAAAAATGGGTTACAAGAGCTTTTCTCGATTTGGCTCTATTTTCCCGAGGCCTTCTCCACAAGCCCCCGACCCCTATCTCTGACGTAACTCTGCAAGACCTCCTGCACCATAGTCATGAACTGCTCCTGTGTGTTGCCGAGCTGTGAGGCCAGTCGCTCCACCAGCGGCTCGACGTTCTTGACCTCATCGCTCTTGATGCTTCTCAGGATTATGGCAGCAAGGGCCATCAGACGAAGTCCTTCCTGGATCTTGTCCCGCTGCACGGCTATGGCACCAAGCTGGAAGAATGCTCCGGCTTCGCCGGATCTGTCTGAATCTCCTGAAAGATCCGCAAAGCTTCCTCGAAATTCTCCCAGGCCAACTCTCTGTCCCCGGCATTTGAATGGATCAGACCCAGGCTGTGCAGGATAGTGGCTTCGCCTAAACGATCTCCATTCTCACGCGCAAGCCTCAGGGCTTTTTGGAACTCCTGGTCTGCAAGGGCATTTTCGCCCTTCTCCAGGAAGAGACTCGCCAGATTGAAAAGGACGACCGCCTCACCAGTCCTGTCGCCGATTTTCTGCATCAGCTGCAGAGATTCGAGAAGCCTTGGTTGTGCCGTCTCATAATCTTGCCGGATCATGTCCAGCCTGGCCATCTCCTGTAATGCCCTGGCCTTGCCGGGCAGATCTCCCAGGCTCTCCGAGATCTCTGCAATCTGCTGCAATTTCAAATGTGCTGCCTCGTTTTCGTTCTTCTCCATATCGATGGATGCCAGTCCCTGCAGGCCGGCAGCAACGCCCGCCCTGTCTCCTTCAGAGATGTAGATATCCACGGCCTTTTGCAGGTTAACTCCAGCCAGATCGTATTTCCGCAGGGACAGGTATGCCGTGCCCAGACCCAGGTAGGCAGAAGCAACAGGCGCGATCTTGATGGCACGCTCGTACCACTCTTGAGACCTTCCGTAATCGCCCTGGTCCGCGTAGACCCGGGCGATCCAGCCCAGGGGCTCGGACATCCGGCTGCAAGTCCAATAAATCCTGGTTCAGTCTTATTATCTCGGAATAGTAGCCGCGCTTCTCCAGATAGCCGCTGATGCGCCCGGTAACAACGCTTGCATCTTCCAGATCCTGTGCCGCAAGATAGTGCCCTCGTGCTTCCAAGAGGCAGTCCAGCCGGGAGAGCCAGAGCTCCGCTGAGCGGCCCGCTTCGGCCTGGTCTCTCAGAAAATCTCCTGCCGATTTTTGCGCATTGGCTCGCTCTTCTGAGCTCAATGGTCGGCCAGATATGCAGCCCGATCGGGAGAGGGCACCGCCCACAAATCTCCCACCTCATAAGCCAGGGAGAGGCTTTGCCAGAGAGAGAGATGGGCAAGGACCGTCTCGACAGGGATTTCTGCCGCTGCGGCAAAGCCGGCCGGGCTCATGGCTGTCTCGTAGACTGCCGCCCGGAAAAGTGCCTGGCGAGACTCCGGGCTGAGAGTTGCGCAGAGCTTTGCCCTGGCATCATCGCCCGGAGATAACTCTGTCCTCAAAGCCCGGCGCATCTTTGCCAAGTTAGCCGGATTTTCCAGGAAGCTGGAATGCAGCGCTTGAAGATCGGCAAAAGAGACCTCGCCTTTGCGATAGCGATTTGCCACTAATTCATCCTGGAGAAGGAATCTTATGAAAGCCGTCTCGGAAAGGCCGGAAATCTTCAACTCACGTGATTGCGAGGGCAATATCAGAGCCTCGGCAGGAAGAGAGCTGCAGGTGATGATGGCGCGACCTGACCCCGGCCTTTGAGCATCAATAGATAGAAATCGGCAAGAACGGGGTCTCTGATCTTGCCTGTCTTGCCGTCCAGATCCAGGCCGTCCCATAACATCAGGATGCGATTGGCTTTCAAGAATTCGATTGAAATCTGTAGCCGTTCCTTGAGGGAGAGACTCGGATCTTTGAGCCCCATCAAATCCTTCCCATCCGCGGTCATATGGCGGATGACTCCCTCCAGAATGCGGGTCGAGCTTATGGGATTATTGGAAGAGGCATAAATGGGCAGGATGGAGTAGCCGGAAGTCGAAAGCGAGCGGGCCAGATGGACCGCAAATGTGCTCTTGCCGGCACCGGGGGGGCCGGTGATTATCAGAGTGTGCATTGTTCCATCCAGCATCGCCGCACGGATACGCTGCAAATCCCGTCTCCTGTCCACGAAGCACTCTGCATATCCTTCCGTCATGCCTGAAAGTGGTGGCTGCTCTTTGCAGACAGTGGCGGCAACGCTTTCATTTCTTTGGGGGTCGAAGAGCCTTAATTGATTGAACCTTGATTGATCACTGGATTCATCACATGTCGTATAAAGGACGGGAAAGGCAGCGATCATTCCCGCTTCCTGGCCCGCCTTCCGGGTCTCAATGGCCGCAGCTTTTAGAGCCGTGTCCAGAGGCTCGCCTTTCACCAGAGAACGGTAGAAGGATGAGGCAGAAGCAGTTGAGCCATTCCAGGCCACGGCCAGAGGGATATGCTCCGCCAGCATCTGACAGAGGAGCCCCTGAGCAAATGAGGGCTCGCTCTGCCGGCCGCCCAGTATTATGCACCGTGCACCACTGTTCTTCAGGGCCTCTGCCAGCTCTTCTGCTGAGCAGAGATTAGAGCGGCCTCCCGCGCTTCCCGTGTCCATACCCGGCATTGAAAAACTGGCTTGAACGCCTGACATTCTCAATTGACCCACCAGGTGCACGATGTGAGGCCGGAATGACTCGGCCAGGCTCTTCAGCTCTTCCAGGGTGCCGGAGTCGGAGATCTCCAGCGACATAATCCAGTCCTTCGGCCACTTTTAGCATCTCGCTCTCTTCTCGCTCGAAGTCCCTTTCCGCGGCCAGGAAGAGCACGCGCAAAGGACCGGGAGATTAACTCTAGCGATGATGGGGAACGACTTTCCAAGCTTTCAGGATGGCGAATGATACTGAACTTGGGGCTACTGCCCAGGATTTCCTCCCGGCCGGGAAGCCGGAGCAGTTCCCATGGCAGCTGCAGAACCTCCGGGATTGACGAATTGATGATCAATCTTCCTCCCTCTCCCGGCTTGATCTTAGAGCCGAAATCCTGCCATCCGGACTCCAGGAAGAGATGAAATAATCCGGCTCCAAGGATAGGCAGATAACTTTTCGCGCCCGGGCTGCTCTGCTGCCGCCCTGCAGAAGAGAGAGATACTGCATTGCCATCTCCCGAACCTGTGAGGTCTGGACGGGTGAGAGCTTCCTCTCAGATACGACTTCTCCATCAAGGATAACTTTATATTCAAAGGTCCTGGTCTGTGCGCTTCCTGCCTCAGAAACCACGATTTTGATATTTTGCATCAATACTCCTCCGCTGCGCTTATTTCCCTAATCAGCTCCCAGCTCATCCCCATGTTCATCCCTATGTTCATCCCCATGTTCATCCTGTGCAATCTCCAATTTTGTTATCCTCGTAAACATATCCCAGTAGCAGTGCTCATTCCGGACTGGTTGAGCCTTTTTAGTCCTTATCTCGCAGTAGCCTTTGGGCTCCAGATGCACGACCACATCCTTGACGCCAGCAATCCTGCTTTTTATCATCTGCTCCACATCCTTGGCCACCTTGTGGGCCGCCTCGATGGTAGCGACGAGTCTACTCCGATATGCAGATCCACATAAATCTCTCCTGCCATGCCGCGTGTCCGGACGCTATGGCAGGTGCAGACGCCGTCTACGGACTTTGCCAGATCGACGATCTCGCTCTCCTCGATCGGAGCCTTATCCAGCAAGACGCTGGAGCTCTCTCTTATGATCTCGATACCCGTCATAAGGATCAGGCCGCAGATGAGCAGGGCTATGACCGGATCGGCGAGCGGGTAGCCCATCTTGATGGCAATAAGACCCAGGATGACACCAATCGAGGCATAAATGTCGCTTCGGGTGTGCATGGAGTCGGCCACCAGGATGCTGCTCTTCAGCCTTTTGCCCAGGATATATTCGTAGGCCGAGACGCCTATATTGACCGCCAGAGTCAAGCCCATGATGCCGAAGGAGAGCTCGGTCACCTCGGGAACAGACGGATTTTGAAAGCGACCGACTGCGGCGAGGATCAGTTGAAAGCAGCTGGCGAAGAGGAGGACAGCGATGCCTATGGAGGCAAATGTCTCGAACTTGGCGTGGCCGTAAGGATGCTCCTTGTCCGGCGGGCGGGAGGCTATGGCGATGCCAACCAGGCCGATGATGTTGGAGGTGCTGTCGAACAGAGAATGAAGCCCGTCTGCGCTCATGCTCAGGGAGTTGGTGGCCAGGCCATAGACCCCTTTCAGCAGGGCTACGGCTATGTTCAGGACAAATATAATGATCAGAATGCGCCGAACCGCATCGTAATAGGCCATCAGGTTATAGATACATCGGGAAGCGATAAATAATTTCTTAGAGCTAGATTGGAGCTGATTGGAGCGGATCTCTTGATAGCAACCAGATATCTGGAGTTTGAGACGCATAGCGGAGAAGTATTGGATATAACCGATGAAGTGCAGGAGGCGCTGGAGAAGACATCCCTTAAGACGGGAGTTGTTACGGTCTTTGTGACGGGAGCAACGGCAGCCGTCACCACCATCGAGTACGAGGACGGGCTGGTGGCGGATCTGGGTGACGCCCTGCAGAGGATCGCACCAGTGGAGATCGATTACGCCCACAACGAGCGGTGGCATGACGGCAACGGCCACTCGCACATTCGGGCCTCGCTCCTGGGGCCCAGCCTCGTTGTGCCCTTTTGTGAAGAAGGCTTGATGCTGGGAACCTGGCAGCAGATCGTTTTCCTGGAGCTGGATAACAGGCCACGGAAACGGAAGGTTGTGGTGCAGATTATGGGAGAATAGGAGAGTGCGCCTTGGTTCCTAGCAGCGACAATTAAACCAATGGTTACGGAATCTAACCACAGAGGCACAGAGTTCACAGAGATGTGAAGTTTCCTTTTCCAGTATCCCAAAAAGCGCATCAAATTGCTTCATGGATAATAATAGTCGTCTCCGTCCGTTCGTCCTCCGTGCGCTCTGCGGCTCTGTGGTTCATTCCCGTAAACCGCCAGGGTTTAATTATCAATTTACGATTATTGACCACAGAGATGCAGCCCTAAACTACCGATATCTGTGTAGGCAGCCCCATCTGCACCAGTTCGCTCTGCCCCAGAGTCCTGCGGTTGCCTTCCCTGTCCACCAGGATCAGGCTCTGCAGGTGCCAGTCGCCCGTCCCGTTCGCAGGCAGCCGCATCCTGGCGCTGTAGACTCCATCCTTGGCAGACCCGGAGGTGAGGTTCTGGGCAGGGAAGAGCGCCACAGCTTCCTCTCCAGCCGGGCCGGAGAATCTGGCCTCTGCCGCCCAGACAGCCTGGTCGTCTATAGCATGGAGCGTGAGGTTGATCGACGGGGTCGAGTTCGCCGCGACCTTTTGCGGCTCAAAGGAGAAGCCTGCCAGGCTCGGGGCCTGGTCGTCTGCCAGAGGGCCGGAGGCCTGGCTTTGGGGCGGGGTCAGGGGATCGAGGCTCTCGCCTGCGGTGGTGAAGTCCTGGCTGCTGCTGCCGATCTTTATGGTCTTCTCGATGGAGAAGGCGCCCACCAGGTCTTCCACGCTGCGGCCGTAGGCGGAGGCGGGGCCTGAGGTGGTGAGCAGGAGAAGAAGGGCGAGAATTAGGATTCTGGGGACTGAAATTCTGATCACGATTGGAGGGATGGATTGGGAGAGAGAAATAGGTTTTCCTTGGCGGAAAGGCTGGGATGTGGGACTCGGGGAAATACTGAAATTCTGGGCGTACTAGAATTCGGTCGTGAATCTAGAATAGGTTGTTATTTATATATCCTCTCTTCATATGCTACATGGGGTGTAGCAAAATGGGAAAAAGAGGTCCAAAGCCTCGATTCTTAGACATAGCATGTCCAAATGAGCAGTGCATTCAATTCGGAATTGCTGGGAAAGGAAACGTCACTGTGTACGGTACTTACCAGATAAATTCCGGTAAAATAAGAAAATATGTCTGCCACACATGCGGCACTAGGTTCTGCGATAGAACTAACACGGCATTCTATGATCTGAGAACAAGAGATGAAAAGGTCAAGCAGGCTCTAAAAATGGCTATGCGTGGGATGAGTGTTATGGGCATAGCTGAGATTCTTGAGACAAAACCATCAACGATTAGTACTTGGATCTCAAAAGCCGCAATGCATAGCGAAAAGGTTAATGAAGTCGTCTTGAAGGATATTGAGATTCCAAAGGTGGAAATGGATGAGGTATGGACTTTTGTGGGGAAAAAACACTGCCCAGGAAAGATGAATACGAAGACGAAGGAACCTGGATCTGGATAAGCATGGCCGCAAATTGCAGGCTGGTGCTTTCTCATGTTATCGGTGAACGATCTCAGAAAATTGCAGATCAACTCGTTGCAAATACTGCGAAAAAACTCAGGTCGATGCCACTGTTTGTAACTGATGGATTGAGACAATATACAGCTGCTCTTCGAAAGCAATATGGAAAACTAAAGAAGTTCGCACCAACTGGAAAGCGAGGTCGACCTCGGAATCCTGGACTAATAGTAGATGACCTACTAAAATATGCTCAAGTTATCAAGATGAGGGTCAATGG
This sequence comes from uncultured Methanosarcinales archaeon, assembly GCA_963798205.1. Classification (GTDB taxonomy): domain Archaea; phylum Halobacteriota; class Methanosarcinia; order Methanotrichales; family Methanotrichaceae; genus Methanothrix. The sequence goes on along the minus strand of CAWCSK010000034.1, from coordinate 7,390 downwards.
TAGGCTCAACAAAGTGGTCAAGAGAATCATATTTGGTGAGAACATAGACCCCAAAATGATATCTACTAGCTACATTGAACGGCAAAACCTGACATTCAGACAAGATAATAATCGCATATCAAGGAAAACCATAGGTTTCTCTAAGAAAACTGCGGAATTGGATAATCAAATGACCCTATATTTCGCAAACTTCAACTACTGCCGAAAGCACCGCGCTCTAAAATATAGAAATGATAAGGGAATAACAAAGTTCAATTGTCCCGCGAAACAGGCCAGCTTAATTGATCATATCTGGAGCCTGCAAGAACTCTTGACGTTTCCATATCACAAAATTCAAACCTATTAAGGAGTCACGACCTAGAATTCATGATGAACACTAATCCAACCCCTCAATCTTTGCACCAATCTCTTCGGAATCTGGTTTTTTGATTTGACTAAAAACCTTTAATGCAGAATTGGCACACTCAATTGCCTCTGCTCGCTTGCCGAGATGCTCTTGCGCAATGCCAATATCCATAAGGGCACGACCTTCTTCCCACTTATCGCCTGTTTTTATTAAGAGTTCCAACGCTTCTTCCAATAGATCGATTGCTCGTGGGGTACGCCAGTCGGAATAGGCACGACAAGCGAGCCTAGGTTGGCGCCTTCACCTTTCCGGTCTCCAGTTTTGCGAGAGATTTCCAACGCTTCTTCCAACAGATCGATTGCTCGGTGGGGTTCGCCAAGGTCGGAATAGGCACGACCAAGCGAGCTTAGGTTAGCGCTTTCACCTCTCAGGTTTCCCGTTTTGCGAGAGATTTCCAGCGCTTCTTCAAAAAGTTCGATTGCTCGGTGGGATTCGCCAAGGTCCGAATAGGCACGACCAAGCGAGCCTAGGTTAGCGCTTTCACCTCTTCCGGTCTCCCGTTTTGCGAGAGATTTCCAACGCTTCTTCAAAAAGTTCGATTGCTCGGTAGGGTGCGCCAGAGGTCGGAATAGGCACGACCAAGCGAGCCTAGGGCAGCGCCTTCACCTCTCCGGTCTCCCGTTTTGCGAGAGATTTCCAACGCTTCTTCAAAAAGTTCGATTGCTCGGTGGGGTTCGCCGAGGTCGGAATAGGCACGACCAAGCGAGCCTAGGTTGGCGCCTTCACCTCTCCGGTCTCCCGTTTTGCGAGAGATTTTCCAGCGCTTCTTCAAAAGTTCGATTGCCCGGTGGGGTTCGCCAAGGTCGGAATAGGCACGACCAAGCGAGCCTAGGTTGGCGCCTTCACCTCTCCGGTTTCCCGTTTTGCGAGGAGACTTCCAACACTTCTTCAAAGAGTTCGATTGCTCGGTGGGGTTCGCCAAGGTCGGAATAGGCACGACCAAGCAAGCTTAGGTTAGCGCCTTCACCACTCAGGTTTCCCGTTTTACGAGAGATTTCCAACGCTTCTTCAAAGAGTTCGATTGCTCGGTGGGGTTCGCTAAGGTCGGAATCGGCACGACCAAGCGAGCCTAGGGCAGCGCCTTCACCTCTCCGGTCTCCCGTTTTGCGAGAGATTTCCAACGCTTCTTCAAAAAGTTCGATTGCTCGGTGGGGTTCGCCGAGGTCGGAATAAGCACGACCAAGCGAGCCTAGGGCAGCGCTTTCACCTCTCCGGTCTCCCGTTTTGCGAGAGATTTCCAACGCTTCTTCAAAGAGATCGATTGCTCGGTGGGGTTCGCCGAGGTCCGAATAGGCACGACCAAGCGAGCCTAGGTTAGCGCCTTCATTCCATTGATCCCTATCCTCCGACAGATCTCCAAAGCATCTACGAAAAAATCAATAGCTTTATGGGGTTCGCCAAGGCCTAGGTAGCATTGGCCTAAAACATCTAAGAATTGCATTTCCTTATTACGTTTGCCACTATTGCGGGCTGGTAAAAAAACTCCAATCTCGGCTACAACGATTCGTTCTACTAAGTGTCCCTGCAATTTCAAGTAGCTATCAATCGAACCCCCAATCTCAAGAATCATTCCCCATTGCTGTTTATCACGACAAGCAAACAAAACTGCCTGAATATGAGCTCTGTAATTATCTAACCGAGAATAGCCTAGTGGGCCAGCCTTCTTATGTTTCGGTATAAAGTATATGAAATGCTTAGCTAATCGAGCCAATGCATCATCTTTGGGACTAAGTTGCTCTCTTGCAAAGGCATGCGCAAGAGCATGGGTTACGTAATAGCAAAAATTTGGGCGCTGCAAGAGTCCATAATCAACCAGTTCGCCTAAGCAGCGGTCTGCCTCTTGTTGTGATATATCCAAAGCAATAGCAATGATTTGAGATTCAAAGGGTTTAAACGCTAACATACCTGCAATGCCAAAAGCAGCCTTAGCTATATCATCTACCTCCTCTAGACTGCGCTTCATTAATATAGAGATGCTTCTTTTCTGTTTCTCCCCCAAATTCAAAGCACTCAAGGGTGTAACTTCAAGCCATTTCAGATAATCTACAGCGTTTTGATGTCTTTGTGCGAGATAACTTCCGGCCAAAATAACCGCGAGGGGCAACCCGCCAAGTATTTCGCATATATTCAAACAAGTAATTTCATCGTCTGCATAGTCACGACCGCAAACCTTCAAGAGTTGAACAGCTTTTTCAGATGGAAGAGGAATTAGATCAATTATGTCTGCTGGGGCATCTTGGTGACGGCGGGAAGTGATTAACACGCCGCAACTTCCAGCAGCACTTAAGATTGTATCTAAATCGTCAGCCTCCTCAGCTCCATCCAAGAATATTAGAGCACGACGACCAGCCAATACACGGCGAGCTGCCACTAGAGGATTTGGACGTAAGTCTTCCCCATAGGCAAGGGCGATAGCCTCCAAGGCAATGGCTGCCTGAGGCTCGATGATAAAACGTGTGATATATAACCCCATCAGGAAATTGTTCGGGCGGCTCTTCGAACGGGGAGAGCCTCCAGATGGCTTCCGATGCCAGAGCGGTTTTACCTATGCCGCCAGGGCCACAAAGAGTCATGATATGGGTTGGCTGGAGAGCACCGATCAGGGCTTCAAGTTCCTCTTCTCGGCCGATAAATGGTTTTGGACGAGGCGGCCTTTGTAGTGGCACCAAAGTTCTCTCTTTTTTAGTCTTTGGGATCTCGTTTTGGATCGCCTGTGTTATTTTCCAAGCCAGATTATCAGGGGAACTAAAATCTGCGCGAATTCTCTCTTTATTTACACGTTCTCGGAATGATTTCTGTCTATCTCGTTTATCATCTAACTCAATTAATTTAGCAGGGATCGAAAAGTCTTCAGGCGCAACGAATATAAGTCTAGGGATATTGCTACCAACCGCTGTATTATACTCCTTTTCTGTATACGATATTTCGCTTCCCTTTGGACAACTACCATATAAGTGTCCCACTATCCCCACGAATAGGTCGCATTCGGCCACTTTGGCGGTACAGAATTCATCGGCTTCCCGATCACGTGCGCCAAAGTCCTCCATTCTAATACAATGATATCTATCCAGGCCCTCAATAGCATGATAGGCAGCCTCGCGATACTCCTGCAAATCTCTAGCTGTGGAGCTGAGAAACACTTTTCTAATTGGCATAGGATCAGATCAAGTTTAGGACAAATAGCCTATAATATTAATAACTTTATGCTGACACAATCTGCTGCTAGACGGAAGTCGTCCTGAAAATCTCAGATAGGACCCTGCTAAACTCATGCCAAGCGCTCTTAATGGACCTTCTTCACCCTCTCAGCTAGCTGGGCCGATTTGCCGGCTAAAATATGTCTGGTATCTCTATGGCTATCAAACCATGCGATGCCCTGGAATATCATACGGTCATAGAGCCGTGACTCTTGAGGAAAGAGGGCCATCTTGGGGTCATCGAATCGGACTCTCAAGGTCTGGGACCCGGAAAACGGTAAGGTGATCACTTTATTCACTACTGATGCCCAATTTATTGCTACTCTATCTCTGCCGAGGATCGCATTTTCGCAGCCGGGGATTCCTCGGGCAAGGCGCTACTCCTGCGCCATGTGGGAGATTGAGAATGTCTTAGAAAAGCTGCTCTCAGATGCATTTCGAGTCGAGACGAAGGCCAATAGGAATCCTCTTATCCATGATAGATTGAAGAGAAGTGCAATGTTTGGCATAGACCGGATGAAGCTAAGTGAGGAGGAATTCCTATTCCAAAGGGATCTACAACAACTCCTTAGCTCCGATTTTGAAAGCGAAAACTGGATCACAGCATATCATAGTTTCAATGACTCCCTGCAGAATGGAGCATTTTTCAGTGCACTTGTTCCAGACGAAATGCTGTCATCAATTCTCCGAAAGGATTCCTGGGATATATCGATAGGATCTGGAGGTCCCGACGTATGCATTTCCTGCAAAGATGGGATAGAAGTCGCGAGAGTACCATCACTATACCGAAAAGGGGCAGATCCAACCAATCGTGATTGTACGATCCTTCCATAATCTTCGTCCTTCATGCATCGAGATCCAGGAAGAATTTCGCCTATTCCATGGTCTCTATTATGATGTGACTAAGGGCAAGTACATCAAGATCCATGATGATGGCAATGAAGAGGACATCATAATAGTTGAAGGGAAGACAGTTAAAATTAGGACACGAGCCCTTCGGGAGTATGCTGCCATAAAAGATGTGAGTATTGTGCTGTATATTGATAGTGTTCGATATTCATCAATTCCAATGGATCAAATTTTGGAATCGAAAAGACGTCTAGAGGTTCGTGATGACAGAATGTCCTACTTGGTCAATATAGATGACAATGCATCAGTAAATCCCGAAAAAAAGACGTTCTCTCGTTTCATTGGTAAGCGAATCGTCAAAGCCCTCTCCAAAGACAGGCTAAGCGTTTGGCCTTATGAGGAAGAACCAGAGAAGTATGAATCTTTCATCATTGGATTGGATGAAAGTGGAGATCCGATCAAGTACAGCTGTAACCCAGATAATTTGGAAAATAAATTCGATGCCAAACCTGACGCTCCAGACTATCTAACACCGATTTTCTTCCGCAGAGAGGTTTTTAACAAGTACTACGCCCAGCCACAAAATATAGAGTAACTGATGGTCATCTATGGTGTGGTAGTTTATGGGCGCTCCGAATGGATAACAACCATCCAGAGTATGTCATTGTTTGGCTCGGCGATTTAGGAAAAGATTTACCATACAATGAGCAGACATATTGGAGGACATTCAATATCCCGCCAGAAGGCAGTGTCAGCGAGACCTGCTACAAACGTCACATAATGGGCGAATTTGCAGACCCCGAGAGTTCTGATCTCCGTTTTAAACTTGAGCTATCTCAACTTAAAGAGAACTGGGAGAGGAAGTATGGCTGGTCTTTGTTACTCGAACTCGATCAAAAAGATCGGCATCTTTTAACCGCGCTTCATCTGCCAACTACTGATGACCAGTCTGAATTCGATAGTCAAGTCCTTGCCTTAACAAAGATCTTAGTTGATTCCTTGAATGAAGCTGAACTAGAAAAAAGGATTTCTTCTCGCTCGGAAGGTATGAAAGGGATCGATAAGTTAGAGATGTTCCTCAGTGAGTCCGGTATTCCCGAAGACAGTTCGGTGGTTTCCTTCTTTCGAAACCTTCAAGCTCTTCGATCAACCGGAAGCGGACATCGAAAGGGCAAGAAATATGAAAAGGTAGCTCAAAATTTTGGCATAGGCAGTAAGAACCTTCAGCAAGTATTCGAAGACATTCTCAAAGGAGCAATATCGATTTTGGCAGCCCTGAGTAATGCTTGAAAATACCTTGGGTAAGACTTCCGCCCAATTCTTCATCACCCCACTCCCTCCACCATTACCTCCCCCTCCTCAGTCACATAGATCTCGGCATCCTGCTCCAGAGACCGCTTCTTAAAGAGCTTGGGCGCTCTCCGCTGCAGCTGCACCACGATGTCCAGAGAGGTGACAGGCAGGCGCATCCCTTTCTCGTCCGCAGCCGCAAAGATCATCCTGGGCAGATCGAAGACGTCCGTTCCCGCTTTCGCCCGGCATGTGATCGGAGCGCGAATCATCATCCACTGCTGAAGCGTGCGCTCCGCCCGGGCGATGTTCTGGTGGGCTCGCTTCTCCAGGATGCTGATATTGGAGCGCGTGGTGCCGAGCCTGTCCGCCACATCCTGCTGGGAGCTGCCCTGCTGGCGCAACCGCAGCACCTCGATCTGTCTGTCAGTGAGGAAGGAATCCGGGGATTCATCGATCTTTGCTTCGTCCAGGTCGTTTTCGGGCATCATCTTATCGCTGGATTAAGAAGAGTTATGAGAAGATAAAAGCATCCTTTGTGAAGCGGTGGTTCTGTCGTCTCGTGCGCTCTTGACTCTGTGGTTTGTTGGATATGATAACGATATTCATACCAGTGATTACGACGTATCAACCACAGAGGCACAGAGTTCACAGAGACATGAAAATTTACCTAATACAGCCCTTGAAAAGAATAGCATATTTACTTCTGAGCAAGTAGTCGTCTCCGTCCGTTCGTCCTCCGTGCGCTCTGCGCCTCTGTGGTTTTATCCCGTTAAATCCATAGAGTTTAGCATCATCAATCAATCACCATGGCGCGGAGATGCCGCACGAGAGCGGGTCCACCAGGCCGCCGGACCCGAAGACCTCCTCCGGACTCCCTACGGCCGTCAGCCTGCCCGCCTGCAGCACTGCCACCTTGCTTGCCAGCTTCAGAGCCTCCCGCATGTTGTGCGTGGCCAGGATCACTGTCGTCTTTTGTCCTGCCAGCCCCTGCAGGAGCCGGTCGATCGCAGCCGCGCTCTTCGGGTCCAGGTTGGCGGTCGGCTCGTCCAGAAGCAGCAGCTCCGGCTCCAGTACCAGAGCCCTCGCCAGGGCTATCCTCTGCATCTCTCCTCCCGAGAGCGTGCCGGCATCCCGGCTCTCGTACCCGGCGAGGCCGACGGCCTCCAAAGCCTCCCGCACTTTTTCCCGTCCATCCATCCCCCGCATCTTCAGGCCAAAGGAGACGTTCTCCTGCACTCTTGCCTTGAACATGACCGGCTTTTGAAAGACCATGGCCATGCTGCGACGCAAAGCTGTCAAATCTTTTTCCGGACGGTCTGAGACCTTCTGGCCTTTGAATATGATCTGCCCGGAGCTCGGTCTCTCCAGCAGGTTCACCAGCCGCAGAAGAGTCGTCTTCCCGGACCCAGTCGGTCCGATGAGTGCCAGGACAGAGCCCTGCTCTATCGTCAGGTTGATCCCTTTCAGGATTTCCGCATGGCCATAGCTCTTGCCAAGGTCCTTTATCTCCAAAAATGCCCGCCGGTCAGCTATCCATAAGCTGATCCATCAGCCGGTCCTAGCCGTCCACGATTCAAATCCATCTCCCTCGAACCCTGTTCAGCAGGAGATTGATCACCAGCGAGATGGATATGAGGATAATTCC
>CAWCSK010000033.1:0-60630 GCA_963798205.1 uncultured Methanosarcinales archaeon | reverse complement strand
ATTAAGTTGAAGCTCAGAAGCCAACCTCTTATTGTACCAGGCCCTGATGAATAGCGGCTCCAATTCAATAGCTCGATTATAGCATTCAATAGCCTCTTTGTGCCTACCCAGCATATATAGAATGTTACCTTTTGTGTTACAGGCCAGGGCATTATCCGGATTTATGCAAAGAGACTTCTCGCAGCATATCATGGCGTTATTATAGCTTTTTTGGAAGTAAAAGATATCAGCTTTTGCAGACCAGGCTTCCCAACTTTCAGGGTCGTTTTCAAGCTCCCTCTCAACGACCATAGCGGCTCCATCAAGCCCTTCGCATGATAATAGGCGTAATGCTTTTTTAAAAGTATCATCGCCCTTCCCATCATCTCTGGATTGAATCATTGAACGACTTACTCCTAATTATTTGGATATCCATTAAGCATAGATTCCATGAAGCCCGGCCCTCGAATTTAATCGGACGAATACGATAAGCAGACTGATGAACGCTATTGATTGGACGACGAATATTCCTTGAGATTCCCATACGTTTATTTTTCCATCATTTCTCCATATTTTCCAAATGGCATGGCGTAATCCATATCCCCTATCTGATTCTTCTGCCAATTTAATTGGTATCCTGGTTGGGATTATATATATAGACGATTTCATATACCAAAGTGTACAAATCAGTTTATGACTTTGATGCAATGCGAAAATAGGGCAATCTTTGAAAATTAAGCTAATGGGATTAGGACAGAGACACAAGGGAGACGACTGAGAAAAATAGCAAGAAGAAGGGTCTGGATATGACTCCTATGACGGCTTATGACGGCTATTTGAACACCTCTCCTGCCTCTTTGTACCACAACAAGAGGTCAAGTTGCCCCATAGGAATTCCCGCCTTTTTGGAAAAGGCCGCCATCTTCTTCTCGATCTCTAGGTAGATCTTTTTTGTCGGAGAGCTGGGAACCTCATCGATAACGCCCAGAAGCACCAGATTTTTTAGAATATGCCGATCAAGGATAGCCAGATCCTCTCCAAGGCCGATGTTTCTCAAGAAATGGCTGGCTTCTTTATAGCCGAGCCCCATGACATTTTCCACCAGCCATTCCCGGGCAACTGCCGGGCTGGCAAATCCCGCGATCGTGGCCCTCAGGGATCTTTCGCAAAACATCAGCCGGGCCCTGCAGATGTAATCTGCTTTTCGCTGGTTAAACCTGACACCCACCAACTCCTCTTGAATTTCAGTAGGGCCCTCCGGAGGAGATCATGCACTTCCTGTCCAGCCGTTGTACCGCTTTCCAGCAGGTTCTGGCCTTGGACTGAGGCGTGAGCAGACAGAAGACAAGCTCTCTGAAGAGATCTTCATCGCTCGCAGTCTCCCAGATATGCCGAAACTCTCCCAACCGGGCCTCAATCTGCCCCTTTACGGGATTATAAATTTCCATTAGTTCCTGCAGAGAAAGTATCTCGGCTCTATCTTCAGCATCCATTCAGAAACCGTTTGTTCAGGGATTATTTAGCGATTTTGCAGGGCAAAAAGCCTATACCTTACGACGCCTTGCTGGTATTACCTCCCATGACAAAGAACATATTGCATCCCAAGATCTCCTCCGAGCAGCAGTTCCATCTTGTCTCCAGTTTCAAACCATGCGGCTCCCAACCGCAGGCTATAGAAAAGCTCATTTCCGGCCTGAAAGCTCGCGAGCAGTTTCAAACCCTGATAGGCGTCACAGGCTCCGGAAAGACCTATACCGTGGCCAATGTCATCCAGGAGCGCCAAATGCCCACCCTGGTCATCGCCCACAACAAGACCCTGGCCGACCAGCTCTATAACGAGTTCAAAGAGTTCTTCCCGGAAAACAGGGTGGAATATTTCGTTTCCTATTACGACTATTACCAGCCTGAATCCTATATCCCTTCCAAGGACCAGTACATCGAGAAGGACTCCCATATCAATCCCAAGCTCGAACAGATGAGGCTGGCGACCACGGCCTCGCTGCTATCCCGCCAGGATGTGATAGTGGTGGCATCCGTCTCCTGCATCTACGGTCTGGGCAATCCTGAAAACTTCCAGAAGATGGGCTTTGAGCTGAAAGTAGGAGACAGGATTTCGAGAAAGGAGATCCTGGGAAAGCTTGTAGACATACTCTTTGAGAGCAACGACCTGGACCTCGCGCCCGGACACTTCCGGGTCAAAGGTGATACCATCGATATTGTTCCCGGCTACTTCAACAACATCATCAGAATCGAGCTCTTCGGAGATGAGATAGAGAGGATATCCGAGGTCGACCGGCTGACCGGCCAACGATTGGAGGATATGAACTATTTCTTCATCTATCCGGCCAGGCATTATGTGATACCGGAGGAGGAGCAGAGGGCAGCTATCGAGACCATCCAGGCAGAGCTTGAGGAGCGGCTGCCGGAGCTGGGGATGATCGAGGCCCACCGGCTGAAGCAACGCACGCTACACGACATGGAGATGATTCAGGAGACAGGAAGCTGCAAGGGCATCGAGAACTATTCCCGTCATTTCGACCGTCGCCAGCCCGATGAGCCGCCCTACTGCCTGCTGGACTATTTTCCGGAGGATTTCCTGCTCATCATCGATGAGAGCCACCAGACGCTTCCACAGCTTCGCGCCATGTATAAGGGCGACCGCTCCCGCAAAAAAAGCCTGGTGGACTACGGCTTCCGGCTGCCCAGCAGTTATGACAACCGGCCGCTCGAATTTCCGGAGTTCGAGCAGTACATGAAGAATGTGATCTTCGTCTCTGCCACGCCCGGAGACTACGAGCTGAAGCATTCAGGACAACCGGTCGAGCAGATCATTCGCCCCACCGGCCTGCTGGACCCAGTGGTGGAAGTCCGGCCGATTGAGGGCCAGGTGAGAGATGTTATGTCGGAGATCGAGACGCGTGGTCGCCAACGGGGACCGGGCGCTGGTGACAACTCTTACCAAGACGCCTGGCGGAGGAGCTGACCGACTACCTGAGCTCAGAACGATATCCGAGCCCGCTACCTGCACTCCGAGATCCAGTCCCTGGAGAGGACGGAGATCATTCGCGAGCTGAGACTCGGCAAGTTCGATGTGCTGGTGGGAATCAATCTCCTGCGCGAGGGGCTGGATATCCCCGAGGTGGGATTCATAGGTATCCTGGATGCGGACAAAGAAGGATTCCTGCGCGATGAGAAGAGCCTGATCCAGACCATCGGCCGGGCCTCAAGAAATGCCAACTCCAGGGTGGTCCTCTATGCTGATAGAATGACCGGCTCCATAATTACGGCGATGGAGAAGACAGAGCGGCGCAGGGCGCTGCAGATGGCCTACAACCAGGAGCACGGCATAGTGCCTCGCACCATTAAAAAGCCCATCCGGGATAAGGTCGTGGAGATAACCGACACCAGGCATATTCCAAAGACCGATATCCCGAATGTGATCATCGAGCTGGAGGCGGAGATGTGCGCCGCTGCGGATAGGCTGGAGTTTGAGCGGGCGATTCAACTCAGGGACACCGTCAAGAGGCTGGAGAAGGAGCTGAAGGTGGCGTAAATGGGAGCCGAATGTGCGGTTTGCACGCGGACTCTGGATAATTCACCACAATCGGAATATCTGAGAAGATTTGCGAGTGAGGAGAGTAAGCCCCCTTCTGTTCCAGACGGCATTCAGCTTAGCGCCATACCCGAGCTTGGCTGGACGTCCAATTTTTTCAGCTCTATTTTGGCTTGCACCCACAGGGTTTCGCCGTTTCATCCGCGTCCCGCGCGACCTCAACCTTTCGGCATCATCGCTTTAACGCGGTGCGGTCTCGTTTCTGTGCCAGAGCCGGAGCTCTCGCCCCACATCCTTTTAGGGATGTCTGTGTGTCCAGTGGTGGGGGGACTTTCCACACCGGCCGGAATTGGCCAGCGGCAGCCGCCCTTCCTCTCTCGTCAGACAGAGAACGCCTCCTTCCGGTTATAACCTTCGCTGCCGCAGTTTGCGGGCAAATCTTTATCCCATAACCCGCATCTCTTCTTTGGATGGCCCGAGATCAGAGAGATTATTACTACAGGCTGGCGAAAGAGGAGGGCTTTAGAGCCCGGTCTGCCTATAAGCTATTGCAGATAAACGAGAAATTCCATATTATCAAGCGGGACGACTCCGTTGTTGACCTGGGGGCCGCACCAGGCGGCTGGCTGCAGGTAGCCGAGAAGCTGTCGGGCGGGAAGATAGTGGGCGTGGACCTGGAGGGCATATCGTTCATCCCCGGCGTGACCACTTTCCGGGCGGACATAACGGCTGAGAGCACCGTGGATCTGGTGAAAGAAGCGCTGGGTGGGGAGGCAGATGTGGTGATCTGTGATGCCGCGCCTAATCTTTCCGGTGCCTGGGACAGAGACCATGCCGTATCCGTCGATCTCGCGCGATCAGCGCTAAAAATGGCCAAGAAGCTTCTCAAACCGCGAGGCAACTTCGTGGTCAAGGTATTCCAGGGAGATATGTTCATAGACTACCTTAATGAGGTCAGGAAGGAGTTCGCCACAGTTCATGCTCACTCGCCTGTGGCCTCCAGAAAGGAGAGCGCAGAGACCTATGTCGTGGCCAAAAGGCTACTCACGGGACCGGTGCGTAAGGGCGATAGGCTGGATATCGAGATCGAGTCAGTGGGCAAATCAGGCGACGGTGTAGCCATGGTGGAAGGCTTCGCGATCATTGTGCGAGGATCGAAGCTCGGCGAGAAGATGCGCGTGAAGATCGATGCGGTAAAGCCCAATTTCGCATTCGCCGATATCCTGGAGAGAAAAGATTAATAACCTGCAAAAGTAAAAGAAACGGAATGGGCGAAGCTATGGAAGACAATGCAGTGGTATACGTCGGTGACAAACCAGTCATGAACTATGTGCTCGCAGTTATGACCCAGTTCAACAAGCCTGTCTCCAGCGTAATACTGAAGGCCAGGGGACGCGCCATCTCTCGCGCCGTGGATGCGGCAGAGATCACCAGGAACAGGTTCATGCCCAATGTCGTCGTCAAGGGCATAACCATCGGCACGGAGGCCATCCCCAATGAAGAAGGCAAGACTGTGAATGTCTCTTCGATGGAGATAGTGCTGTCGAAGCAGGAATGATTGAAGACTATAGGTTCACTGAATTTTATCTATAAAATATTTTAAATTTGAAACGTTTAAGATTAATTGCTGTGCCCTCTGCCTCGCAGAAAATAATTTAAATGGCTGGGACCAATCGGAACTCGTGACAGTATTCAGGGCTTATGACGTCAGGGGTATCTATGGCACCGATCTTACAGAGGAGCTGGTCCGGCGAGTTGGTGAATCCTTCGGATCCTATGCAGGCGGAGGCAGCGTCTCTTTAGGCAGAGATACGCGAACCAGCGGCCCGTCACTGCAGAAAGCCTTCCTGGATGGAGTCCTGACCACGGGCTGCGAGGTTCATAGCTATGGCATCATCCCTATAGCTATTCTGAGCTACATAACATGGATAGAGGGACTTAAGGCCGCGGCCTACATCTCAGCTTCTCACAATCCACCCGAATACAATGGCGTGCGGTTCAGAACCGGCGACGGCTACGGCCTTCTTTATCAGGATTCTTCTATAATGAAGTACTACAAAGAAGGCGGCTTTCTCTCCGGCGCAGGCTTGAAAACGGATTATCGAGCCTGAGTCGGCAATCGAGAGATACAGGCAATATGTCGCTGAAAAGCTAAACCTTAAGCGCTCCCTCAAAGTCGTATTGGATATGGGCAACGGCTCTGCCTGCACTATGGCCTCCTTTTACCAGAAGCTGGGGTTCGACTCAATCGCTATAAACAACACCATGGACGGCCTCTTCCCAGGTCGCGGCCCGGCTCCAAATGAAGAATCCTTGCGTCCAGCCTGCCGTGAAGTCCTGAAAAAAAATGCTGATTATGGGGTGGGATTCGACCCCGATGCGGACAGGGGAATTATCATCGACGACCTGGGCCGCGTTCTGCCGCCGGAGAAGGTTGCCATCATAATCGCCCGGGCCAGATATAAGCCCGGCGACCTCGTCATCTCCGGTTTTGACTGCTCAATGATCCTGGAGCGCGAGCTTGAGAAAGATGGCATAAAGGTGAAGCGAGAGAAGGTAGGGGACGTCTTCGTGGCCAACCGGGTGAAAAATTCCGGTGCGGTCCTGGGTGTGGAACGCAGCGGCCACTTCTTCTTGCCGGAGTTCCAGTACTCCGACGATCCCTTCGCCATGAGCCTGGCTCTTGGTGAGATCATATCCCAAGGCAGGAAGCTCTCCAGAACTTGCAGACGAGATTCCGGACTATCCCTACAAGCAGATAAGCCTCCACCTCAACGAGGATCCTGCAGGCGTTATGCTCCGGCTCCAGGAGGCTCTGGCCAAGATGGAGCCGGATACCCTGGACGGCCTGAAGATCACTACGGATACCTATAGCGTCCTTATCCGCCCCAGCAACACTGAGCCCATTCTCAGGCTGTACATCGAGACGACGGGAGGAGATATGGCGGAGCTGGAGGAGCGCTTCGAGAAGATCATCCACCAGGCTATGAAAGCCTGACAATTTTTTGCAAAGGAGGAGTTAGGAAAGCGATTCGCATCCGACTTTTCGCTTCTTTTTGCTAAAGCAATCTATTTAATGCGCCTCATCCCATAAGACATACAACCACTGCCAGAGCTGATCCATACGTGAGCTACAAAGACGTCTGCGTTCTCATACCGACCCTCAATGAAGAGGAGTCCATCGAGCCGGTGATCCGGGAATTCCAAGCCCTGGGCTACGAGAATATCCTGGTCGTGGACGGCCATAGCACCGATGCGACCGTGGCGAAGGCCAGGGCGGCAGGAGCACGCATATTCCTTCAGTCGGGGTCCGGCAAAGGTCAGGCCCTGAAAGAGGTCTTTGCACGAGATCGTTGAGGAGTATATCCTTCTCATTGACGGCGACGGCACATATCTACCCGGTGAAGCCGGCCGCGTTCTGGACCCGGTCCTGAAAGGTCAGGCAGACCACGTAGTTGGCAACAGGCTTGGCAATGTCCAGGGTGGAGCCCTGAAGCGGCTGAACATGATCGGCAATAAGATGATCAACCGCTTCTTTGCCTACTATCTACAGAGTTCATCTCACAGACATCCTCTCCGGCTACCGGGCGTTCACTACTGACGGCATACGCCTGCTGGACCTGTCCATGCCCGGCTTTGAGATTGAGTCGGAGATCACCATTGAGAGTGTGAAGAAGGGCCTGCGCATTATAGAGGTGCCCATAACCTACCGGCCCAGGCCTGCCGGCACCAAGACCAAGCTGCATCCCTTCCGGGACGGCCTGAAGATAATTCTCACCATCTTCCGCATGGCCAGGACGGAAAACCCCATGTTCTACTTCGGCCTGATCGGCTCATTCTTCGGCCTTGTCGGTTTCCTTATCGGCGTTTTTGTGGCCAGAGATTGGTTCTTCTGGCGCATAGAACATGTTCCTCTCACCATACTGACGGCGATTCTGATCATTGTGGGCTTCCAGCTATTTCTCATCGGAATGCAAGGAGATATGATGGCATCCATGCACCGGGAGATGATGAGAGAACTGCACAGGAAGAAGAGATAAAAAATAATAAATAGAATAAAATAGTTTTTATGGAGCCCCGTTTCGATCAATTCAACGGAACTCCAGCTTGGACTCGCCTGTAGCCTCGAAGAGATATGCCATTCCAGGCACAAGGGTTTCGTTCTCCCCTAAATGAGTCCAATCATCGCCTTCATACTTCCAGATGAAAGCCGAGACCAGCCCTTTTTCAACCGCTTCAGGATACTTGTACCTCTTATGGTCGGCATTAACTGTGATATTGCCCAAATCCATCAGTCTTGTTCACGGGCAGACCGATCATATTCCATCCACTGTGCAGGTCCAGGCGATAGGGCAGATCGACGGGTTTGCCGGAGATCTCCATAGTGAAGTTGTCGGCGCTATCTATGAGGTAGCCCTCCCCGGGTTTGAAACGGGTCACGTTGAGCATGCCTCCATCCTTCATGCCGAAGTTCCATCCTTCACCGGAGATGGTGAATATGCTCCGGTAGGGCTTATCCTTGAGATACTTACCTGCCGATGCATCTTTAGGATTCAGGTAGACAGAAATAGCATTCCAGCCAGCAGTCACATTGATCCGCTCAACCTGGCCAGGAATCAGCACATATTCAACCTGGAAGCTCCTCCCCTCTCCAAGCCTCGGTCTGATGATGGGCCACATAACCTTTTTTTGCTCGCCAACAGAGTATTCGTCATGCCAGACCGATAAGCCGTTCTCCTTAACTACGATCTTATCTGCATCCTTGGGCAGCAAGACCTCCCCGATAAGCGCGGGAGGAGAGTCGAGATTTAGCTGGCCGCTGGAGCTATCGGTCTGAATCCAGTAGACCCAATCGGTGGCACTCTCGTTCGTTGGCACGATGGTTGCCGTAAGAGCCGTCTTGTTTTGGTCTGTGGAATTGTCGACCGACACCTTCGTGGTATAGGGAAGAGAGGGCGTTTTGGGCAAATTCGGCCTGAAGCTTGGATCTCCCAGTATAACATCCATGTAGGATGTCTGATTGAGCATCTCTTGAACGGAGGTATCCCAGGATGGCAGTGGTTCATCGTAATCGGAGAACGGTTTGAGATTTTGAGTCCCCTTGGACTTGAGCCTGAAGAGGTTATCGGCGTCCAACTGGGCCTGACCTACAGTCGCATTCTCGAAGATCAGGGACTGATAGAACTTCTTGAAGTAGTCATCCGAGAGGAAGATATAGGATAGGGCTGACTCCCCGATATAGTTTACAGCTCCCGCTCTTATGAAAGACAGGGCAATAGAGTCCTCCAGATTCCCGGGAATGTACATCCTGGTGCCGGTCACATTCAGATAGTATCCCTTGAGGTTCAAAGTAACACAGGCGGACGCAGTAGTAGTCTGAGGTGACAGCGTAAGCTCCTTCACCTGTGTCCCTGTAAGAGCAGAATCAGTCATCGACCAACTCGATAACTCCCAGGCATTCTCGTTGCCATGATGATCGAAGTGAGCAATATTCTGACCGTTATTCATTTGCGAGATGACCTGTTGATAAGTGGCCTCCTCATAACGCAGATCCTTGACGAGAAGACCCGCCTCCTGCAGATAATCCCTTATGCTCGCGCCAATAGGAGCCTGTGGGAAGGAGAGCGGCGGCGAAGATATGACCAGACCGTTCTTCTTCCAGTTGCCGTTTAGCCGGTCATAGGCCATTGTGCGAGCAAGGAGCTGAGATGCATCGTAGACGGAAAGCCCCATGATTCGGCCCACGGCTACGGTGCTGTAGTTCTCATCATCCAGATTCAATTGATAGTCCCTGTTGACCTCATACTCCATTACCGGCGTTAACTTCTGGATGAGACCGGTGGATATGAAGGGCAGCGATCCGGGATCGCCCACTACCATCAGGTATTTGGGGTTGAGCATAAGACCCTCGACCTTCTCATTCAGTTTCTGCTCCTGTTTCAAGGGATCGATCTGCTGCGGGTCCAGGGATGCGTCCACCAGAAGAGCTTTGCGCGCTGATGCCGCTTGAGCCGCTACCAGCGACAGCCTCGGGACTTTGGTGTGGCTGAATGCCGTGATATTTAGCGCATCGATATTGGAGCGAACGTCGATAGTGTAGTTCTTGGTCTTGTCGCCATCGGTATCTATATTGAAGATCCATTTCCCGGGGCTCAGAAGCTGCACCCTCAAATCATAAAGCTTGTCCGGCTCGATCTTTGTGATCTTGACACGTCCAGCTCTCTTGTCCGGGCTGTAAAGGTTGAGGGCGGTATAAGCTGGAGTCCCGGTCAAGGTTCCAGGATATGTTCGTCCTACCTGAGTAGATCCAGGTGGGATAGGTCAGATTGATAACCGGCGAGTCGTCCACGTTCTCCAGAGTATGGTTATAGGAAAATCCCTCGTAAGCTGCCGTGGCCCCTGTGTCCAGTCGCTGTGACCAGCCGGAATCCATGGGATACATCAATTCTACTTCTATATTCAGGCTGGCGGACTTGTCCGGGGTCGAGTTTGTTCAGGTTCCATCTGAGCAAAGACCCATTGAGGAAGGCAGTGGTGGCAACAGACGGCTGCCCGCTGTACGGATCTGTGATATTCACCAGACCCGCGCCGGAACTGGGTAATCTTATGAATCGTCCCATGGGGAAGATATCCAGCAATCGCACGCCTTTCAGCTCATCTTTGCCGGTGTTGGTCATGGTCACATTGAGCCTGACGATCTCTCCCTGTTCCTCAGCCGGTACCTGGCTGGGGCTCATCTCGGTTCTTACCAGGAGATCATCGACCAATGAGCGCTCAACTTTGGGATAAGGCGCGGGCGGCAGAAGCGAGAGATCATGAGAGTTGGTAAAGACTATCATAGTCGGGCTCTCGCCCCGTTCTTTCATCTGCTGAACTAAAAATTCGCCATTGCCGTCAATGAGAGTGATATTCATCCGGCTCAAGTTCTGTCGCACAGCTTCTGAGATCGGACCCAATGTTACTGCCTCTTTGGACCCGAGCCGCGATAAAGCAGCAGCAGTCTCTCCCGGCAGCACGCCTCCCACAAATAGAATCGGCCAATTCAAATAAGAGGCAATGGGAGCAGCAGAGAGTGCCGCGCTGTAGTTCTCTCCCACGATTACGGCTCCCGGCGAACTCTTCCAGTACCGGCTTATCTTTTCAGCCATCTCAGTGCTATTGTTGGCAACTATCTTCGAGTCGCTCCTCCAGGAGACATTTCCTATTGCCAGATGTCGTTCCGCCTATCTGTTTCAGCAACCAGCGTGCTGCCAACGACGGCGGCTCGAGTTCCGACCAGATTGGCGTATGGACGACGTCATACTCAAAGGCAACGCCTGAGGCGCCAGCTTTTGTGAGAGCCTCGATGTATTGCACAGTTCCCTCCACATTCTGGGTCGATAGGACGTAGCCTACATAGTCGTCGCTCAGCCGCACATAGACCGGCTTCTCGCTCAGCTTGCATGCCTGGCTCACATCCTCGGCAGGTAGAGGAGAGATCAAGGAAAAGTCGGCGACCTTAGAGATCTCGGCAAAATTGTAGCCCTGGCTGCGATCGAATGGGTTGTCCAGAGCTACACCAAGCTTCACCGGTCCCAAATCCGCTGTGATATTTCGTGCATATTTTACAATCTGCATGAGCTGATCTTGCTTCCACTGGTTCCATCTTTCCTGGTTGTAACTGTTGGCATTGACCTTGGTGATGTCTATGCCGGTATCCTGATAGAACTTCTCCTTGCAGACGTCGCAAAAGCAGTAATTCTCATCCTGGAAGCCAAATTTATAGAGCACAACGCCGTCGGCCTTGTAATCATCAATCAGCGTCTCGATCTGATTGTAAAGATAGTCCCTGACCTCCGGATTCACAGGACAAAAATAGCTGGCATTGCCACCTGTATTGGGATTTGGCACCTGCAGCCAGCTTCGATCGATCTTGGAATCATCAGGTATGGAACTTGTCAGGCCGGCATCAGTCATGAGGGTTCTCTCAGCCTCGGAGATGGCTCCAGTCTCGCCCGCCTCGGGCTTAGAAATAACTGGAATCTCCAGAGTTGCCGTAATATATGACCTTGAGACCGTCCTTGTGAGCCGATTCTACCAGAGCTTTGACCTTGTCCCCTGATCCGTGGATGGTTATGGCGCTGATGTTTGCGGCCTTGAACGTGTCAAGGATCGCCGGCTCCCCATACCTCTCCAGATCGCTCTCTTCAACCCAGCCGTTTCTATCTCCTGCCTGGATCAATTTAGGAAGGATCAGCATAGGCGTAACTCTGGTTTGATTATCCTGAGACCAGATTGCCAGGGGCGTGGCGGCAATGGATGCATGCCAATCGTCTGCGCCAACCAGAATCACATCCTCTACTTCGCCCTTTACCCCTCTTGCCAGGGGTACATCCTCTGCCACACAGAGCAGAGCATTGGATATAAGTGCTATGAATAATAATATCGGAAGCAGCCTCACGAGGTCACCTCTTCTATCGAGACGCCTGCATCTTGCAGTGCTTTTGTATATTCCACGCCAACCTTGCCAACAATCAAAGCCTTGGAGAGCGTTGTATTGCGTTTGGTCATTTCCTTAACGGCGGCATTAGCAGCCTCGGTTACACCGCCCTCGCATACCATCATGGGCATACCTCCCATCTTGGCCAACTGGTAGGATCTGAAGATATCTGCAGGTTTGGAGCTTGTTAAGACCACCTCGGAGGTTCCATTCTGCCAAATATCTTCTGCAAAGAGCCAGCACTCTTCGTAAAGGCTATCTCCCTCTATTCGTTTTACTTCGATATCACCCAGAGCTTTTTCTGCATCTCTGGAGACAATCGATTGATTTCCCAGGATCAAAACCAGGGAATACTCTTGCAGTTTCTCCCGGGTTTCTTTGCTGATGTTACCCGAAGGTATCGTAATTATATCCGGTGTCCTATTTCCGGGGATGCTTAAAGACGCGACTGTGCTATAGAGGAAATCCTCTCCCGTAAGTACAGCCATTCCTTCAGGCTGGACGACTTTAACGGAGGTCGACTCTTCCGGCATGGGAATGCCATGAGAATCGGTGAGCTTGAAGACGAGTGGATATTCGCCGCTTGCCGAGGCAAGCATAGTGAAGTTGGCGACTCCCGGCTTTTTCGGAGTTACCTCAACCATCTGCGTCAGAGGTATCACCATTAACTCGGGTGGCGATAATATGGAGATCATCACGTTCTCTTTGACATCAAGGATGATGCTGAAGGAGCCATCGTAGCTCTTGTTGGCCACTAGCTTGTCCGGGATCTCGATATCTGTGTTGTATCCCCTGACCGCCATGCCGAACTCAACATTGGCTTCGATGGAGGAATTCTCTGATCGGTTGCCCAGAGATGTCGCCGTTACCATCAGACGGCCTGCCTTGCCTGGCTTAGCAGTCTGAACCTGCAGTTTCATGTTATGGGTCGTTCCGGGATCCAAAGGCAGATCGTAGGGCAGTGTGAGCGGCTTTTCTCCATCCATCAATGTTACATCCCAGCCTTCCGGCAGCGGTCCTGTATCAATCGAGGCCACATCTCTGAATGAACCCAGGTTCTTGACTGCCAGATCGAATTGAGCAATATCTTCCGCTTTGGCAAAAAGCGAGGCGGACTTGGCATCTTCGATGGTCATGTCTACGCCATAGCTCTCCTGACCAATGACATCAAGGTCGAAGTCTATTCTCAGTGGAAGCGAGGGAGGAACGCTATCCAATAAATATATAAATCCGGTGTAAGATCCCGGCTTGGTCTCAGGAGGCAAGGCAAAGTAGATTTTTATCTCTGCTTTATCCTGAGGCATGAGCGTCTTTCCTTCCGGCACGTCCAGAAAGATAAATTCCTTGGCGGTTCCGCTCATCTGAGTTTTCGTGATCTTGAAGATAGGTGAATCTCCAATATTGACAACCTTCAACGTTCTCTCCTCCAGATCGCCGGGATGGAGCACGACGTCGAACCTTTCCTTATCTGGTGCCAGCTGGGCGTTGCTGGCGCTTATCAGCAGGAATAGAATCACTATCGGGTATATGAGCCTCATCTAACACCACATGGCATATGCCGGATTTTTGTACAGTTGTTATCCACTTATTCTCCCCACTCTTAAATCCTTTCCGCTAGCAATGATAAATACGGTCATCTCTTTGACAGGCTAGTTTATATCTGTTATGACCAGTCTTCCAGGACTAGGGTGTTTCCTTTGGACCGCGAAAAAGCCTTTCTGGTGGCCACGCCTTTCAAGAAGCGTGGAAAGAAGAGCCTGAAGATCAGCGACTTCATCTTCGCCCTATCCCTGGATCTGAAATGGGGGTCGCCGGAAAAAGTGCGCGCCCTCTTGAGGGAAGCAGAAGCCGAAGGTATGGTCAAGATGGAAGGAGAGAGCGTATCTGCAATCTTCGATGCCGAGGCGATGGAGGTGCCGCTGGGTTTCAAACCAACGACTGAAGAGGGCATACTGGACCAGGGAATAAGGCTCATAACGTCTCAGACCGGCATGAGCAGAAAAGAGGTCATAGCGATGGCAAACGTCAAGCAGGATTCATTGAAAAAGCTGGTAGAGCTGGATGCAGTGGTCCTTCTGGTGGCAAGAGAGATGGGCATTGATGTGGGCGACCTGGCAGCAAAAGCCTATGAGAACCTTCTCGCCAGGCTTCGAGAAGATAAGAGTTCATGAGAATCGTAAGCTTAATCATCCATGGGACAGGAGTGAGCGAATATGTCTCCCAGGGTTCTCTTCACAACCGTTTACAGAAAGGGCTCCGAGCCTTATGATTACATAGGAGCCAATACAAGGTCGTGGTTCCGATTCTACTGGCCACGCATCCAATCCTTCGGACTGAGATTCTTGAAACAGAACATTCCGGAGCTTGAGATCCTGGAGTTTCCGACCTTAGACGAGTACAGAAAAAAGCTGCAAGAGGGCTGGGATGTGGTGGGTCTCTCCTTCTATTTGAGCGAGACGCATGAAGCTATGGAGATGGTCGAGGCGGCACGCGCCGCGGGCACGAAGGAGGTTTGGGCAGGAAACTATGGCGCCCTGACGACCCCCATACAGGACAAATTCGACAAGATCTTCGTGGGATACTCCGAGCATCAACTGGCGCCCTACTTCGGACGTCAGATAAAGGACATAATTCACCCGCCGCTTATCGAGTACCTCAATACGCCCATCGGTATCAAGTTGAACATTTATGGGGTGCTCTTCACAACCCGCGGATGCCCGGTTGGCTGCAAGTTCTGCCAGACCCCGGTCTTCTGCAATAAGCCCAACATAATCTCACTGAAAAGCATCGAACGGGTTCTGGCCTACTACAAGGAGAACGGCATAAACGTGGTTTTGATCGAGGATGAGAACTTCGGCTGCAACCGCCGACATGCGGATGCTGTGGTGAAGCTCCTGGACAAGTATCAGATGGTCTGGGGCTGCATGGCGCGTGCCGATTATCTGCGCACAAAGATAGACGAATGGGCAGATCTGAGAGAACGGAACGGCAAAAAGGTCGCGGGCTTTGGAGGAGCTGCCATCGGCATTGAGAACCTGCATCAAGAACGCCTGGACGAGATGAAGAAGAAAGAAGGCACGGAGGACATTTTGGAGACGCTGCGCATGCTGCAAGCACGGGGTCTGGGGACGGTTGGCTATTACATGGTCGGCTTTGAGGAGGACACAAAGGAGTCGCTCCGTGAGGACATCAAAAAGCTTGCAGCGCTGAAGCTGGACATAACTCAGATATGCGTCATAACTCCCCTGCCGCAGACGCCCATGTGGACTAAGAGATCCAGGAGAAGTACGGCATCTTCGACCAGGACTGGCATCACCACGACGGAAAGCATCTGGTCTGGAACCATCCCCATATCAAGCCGGATGAGATGCTGGATATTCTGGACTGGTCCTTCAGCCAGGTCCATCCCTGGTATGCACCCCTGCGCACCTCGGCTCGCGTCTGGTCCAATGCCTACCACTATGGCGGCCTGGCGGGAGTGAAAGAGGTGGCAGCCTATATCTCCAGGGCAAACAAGTTCGACTGGAAGCAGGGCCCGAGATTGCTCCAGGTGAGTGAGAGCTGAAGCTGAATCGGAAAGATCTGCTGGATTAGGTAATGCTGGATTTTGGTAATAGATGAAAATATTATTGCTCTCCTCTCCTGTGGTGCAGCCCGACTTTGACCGCATAGCCCGCCTGCCCAATTTGGGGCTGGCGTCACTGGCGGCGCATGTGGATGACATGTGCACCGTTCATGTGGCCGACATACACGGCCTGAAAAATCACCGCGATTATGTGCGGAACGCCGTCAACGGCTACGATCTGGTGGGGATAACTGCCATGAGCTTCCAGTATCAAGAGGCTCTGGCTCTGGCCAGTATCGCTAAGGAGGCGGGAGCCGAGACGGTTTTTGGCGGATATCATCCCACTCTAGCCGCAGAAGAGATAGGCGAAAGCCCGGATGCGGCGCTCATAGACTACATCGTTCGCGGCGAGGGCGAGGCCACCTTCCGGGAGCTGGTCCTGGCCCTTCTGGAAGGAAAGAGCCCGAAGGGCATACTGGGCCTCTCCTATCACGAGGTGGAGAGGATGGTTCATAATCCCGCACGGCCGCTGCTCGATGTGGAAGAGATCAAAATGCCCAACCGGGACGCCAGACTGCTCACCAGAGGCTTCAACAGCTTAGGCATTCCCATCGACTCTGTGGAGACCAGCCGGGGATGCACACAGGGCTGCAAGTTCTGCTCCATCAACCTCATGTACGGCCGCAGGTTTCGCAAGTTTCGCGATTGATCGCGTTATTGCCGACATCCAGGATGCCGAAGCACACGGTGCAGGCTCCATCTTCTTCCCGGACGATAACATCACCTTAGATCCGAAGCGGCTGGAGAGGCTCTGCCAGGCCATCATCGATGCCGGGCTCACTCATTTGCGCTACAAAACCCAGGCCTCAGCCTCGGGAATTGCCTCCAGCAAGCAGCTCGTGGACAAGATGGGCGAAGCGGGATTTGATGGCGTCTTTTTCGGCGTGGAGAGCATCAACAAGAGGAACCTGGAATTTCTCGGCAAGGGCAAGATGTCCAACGACGCAGAGAAGGCGGTGCAGTATCTGCACGATAATAATATCATCGTCTCCACGGGACTCATCGGCGGCAATCCGGATGACGATGAAGAGGACATGTGGGAGAACTTCAAGCTGGCGCGAAAGCTGAAGGTGGACGTGCCCATATTCTACATCTCCACTCCCTATCCCAGGACCCAGATGAGGGCAGAGCTGGAGGAGATGGGCCTGGTGACCAAGAACGACTTCACCAAGTACGATGGGCTGCATGCCAATTTGAGGACGAAGCACCTGAGCGACGAGGAGGTGCAGTACATCACCTGGCAGATGAACGCCCGCTACTACGATCTGGATTGGTTCAGGTACAACAAGGTCAAGCGCCTTTATCCCAAGTGGTTCTCCTGGAGACGCTGCGGCTGGCGCCATTCTATGCCAAGCGCAAGCTTGCCCTGCGCCTGGGCCTGCGCAAGAAGAAGGATCTCTTCCGGGAGGATCTGGAGAGCGGAGGAGAGCTGTGCAAAGGAGTGACTTAGCGGTCAAACAGAATTCCTACTACGCCAGAGGGTTCCATATCTCCAAAGGATGAATACGATGATTTCTTCGCAGACTAAAATGGCCTGGGAATCGATGGAATATAGCTTGTTAGATACCCGGTAAGAATCGGCGAAAGCACAGCTAAAGTGGTCGTCGCCATGGATAAAAAGAAATTTCTCAGCGTCGGGAAATCAAAAGGCCATACCGGGAATTGGTCCGTCAAATCATAGAACTCCTGAATCCCCTTAATTCTGCTGATTTCCTCTGCCAGGACTTTTGCATCGTCTACTTCCGCTTTGGCGCGGTCATAATTTTCCTGATATCGAATTGCGATGCTGTTCAAGAGCTTCTCTTTTGCTTCATTCATTCTCTGATGCGCGGTATAAAGGGGCAAAAAGAAACAGGAAAAGGCTACAACTAACATAGAGAGGAAATCCTGTGTAGACCATCAAATAATACAATCTGATCTGGCACAATCCCTGTAACGACTCGGCCTTAAATAGCTGGATATTAAGCGCGCTGATCTCGCACAAATTAAAATTCCCATAACGATATATAAAAAGGGCTATCATAAAAGCAAACATTGCGGCAAGATAGACTGTCTTCAGAGAATAATCGCTCAACGCATTCAAACCACCATATTGAAGCGGATGAGCGATATTGATCTCTCTCTCTTTGAAGACTTGATGAAGGGCCCAGATGTTGGTAATAAGAGCAAGAATGAGCATCATCGCCATGTAAGTTCCCAAAAGAAAGGCAAGAGAATGGCCGATAATGGGAATAATGAATACTGGATTTCCGCCGGAAGACTCCTTTGTATAGAGGAAAAAGAAGAACACTATGCAGAGAGGAAGGGCTATTATTGATGAGAAGATCATGCGCCAGGGATTTTTATAAATGTTTGCAATATCATCAACATCATTCTCGTTTAGTGTTATAGCTCCCGAGTCTCTGAGATCAGTTAGAAGAAATGGCATCTCTCTTGATCCCCAAAGATAGAACCAGGCCATAACGGGAGCGATTACGAATACCCATATCAATGAAGTTATATTATTGAAAAAGTAGTTTGGACCGCTGGCCGCAAAGGAGAGTATCAGGCTGTAGAAGAAAGATAAGAGTAAAACAAGCAAGGCAAATTTCAATGGCGTCAAGTTCAGTCCATTTATCAATAGGCGCGCCAATGGATCGCCGTCGTAGAAATCGCTCTCTTTCACTTTCTATCCCTCAAACAATTCTCATCTACTATGATATCCTGAAGTGATAAAAACCCGGTGACTGCGAAGGTCAGCCCCATCGTCATCTGGCTGATCTGTCTCTTCTTTGCGGTAAGGGTCTTCACTCCCGAGACCTACAAGACCAACCTCAGCTCGCCGGAGCTGGCGGAGGGCGTCTACAAGGAGATGGTGGGCTACAAGCACCGGAATCTGAAAAGGGCTTACTGGGCACTGATGGCTGGGTTTGTGCCGCTGGTAGTGGCTATGATGTATTACATGAAATTCGTGGGATAGGGCTGGCTAAGCCCTTTCGCTTGAAAATCGAGTCGATGATGTCAAGGCATCTCGATCTCTCTCCATCAATAATGGCATATTAGCTGTTCGGATATGCACCCGTCTTGGGCCTTCTCAAACACGTCCAAGAATAAAGAGCAGAGCTTCATAGATTGTTCCCCGCGGACGCGGGGTCAGGGGGGCCGCCACGGCCTTGAGTGGGCCCCGTCACCCCAGCGCGTAACACCGCGCGGGACCCGGAAGAAGTTGTGGAATAATTTTTGCGTCTAGATTAGAGATATGCAATTCATTCTGCTGCAGATGGGATCTATCTGATGCTTGCAAGGACAACGTTCGCACATTCTTCCGGGGTGCCGCGAGTCGGCCTGCGGGCCTCCCGCGCTATGGTTGGGGCGCCCTCAACGCCGCGGCCGGCCAAGCGACGGAAGGACTAAAATGCAGAATAATGGAGCTGGATTAGTTTTGAATGCCACTCACTCTCGTTTTTGGATGAGCCTCCGTTCAAGGATATAGGGCAAAGCTTCATAGATTGTTCCCCGCGGACGCGGGGTTAGGGAGGCCGCCACGGCCTTGAGTGGGCCCTCACCCAAGCGCGGAACACCCGTACGGGATCCGGAAGAAGTAGTGGTAATAATTTTTGCGTTTGGATGGGAGATATGCTAATGTCGTTCAACTTCATATATGAACCCCGTCCTTAGCTCATGGGCATTTCGGGTCTTCAATACCACACGAAAATCCCTGTTCACTCTGAATGGGATTTACATTCCGAAAAAAACATCTGGCCCAAAACGGTTATATCCACATCTTCCGGTCTTGATGCCATGCAAGAATGGAATAAGATCTTGAGATTTATGGTACTCGTCTCCATTTTCATATCTCTCGCATCTGTCGCGAATTCGCAGATGAACCGGGATAGCCCATTTCTTGGAAGCAAGCTTCCCAGGACCGCCGACGAGAGCGTTCTCAATAAAGGCCAGATGTCCGGGTCTTCGTTCATGATCTCGGAGCCCTTCAATGGTCAGGCAGTTTCAGATTTGATAGTATCTCCTGATCCAGAGAATACGACATGCAATCAGGTCTCATTCCTGTTAACTCTGACTCCGTCACCCAGTGGCTCCACGGGATATCAAAAGGTTTTGGTGAGCGTATTAGAAGGCATTCGCTTCGCCTAAGTCGGTTGCTGAACTGACTATTCTCATGCCTGTTTCTGGCGGATCGGTTCACGAGATCATCGGCTTTTCCAGCTGCTCCTCCGGCAACAGGGCAAAACCAAACCAGAGAGATAACTGTGATAGCAGACTCTGATAATAAAATAAAAGAGACGAATGAGGGAAATAATGCCATAACCCTTCAAGGGACTTGCCCGGGATAAAGGGAAAATGAATCGATCTATATCGTCTGATGTTGCTTCCTTGGAAATAGCAACAAGCTTTTTAATAAGGAGCTTGTAATACTGACTATGATCAGGTGATTAACTCATGGAGATAATTGCTGATGAATTAGGTGCAGATCTCACCGGGCTCCTGGGCGCACTTAGGGTCATCGCGCCGGATCTATGGAGGTCAAGCGAGCGTCGCTTCATGCTTCCTCAAAAGCTGGAAGATCTAGAAAAACCAGAATATCTGCTGGAAATGAAGGCGAAAATTGGAAAGCTGAAACAATTGAAGGATCTGCTTGATGCGGGTTCGATAAGCAATGCGGAATATATGTTCCTGAGAGATAAAATCCTTTTGAGGGCATAAGAACATTTCAGCGATCACTACGGGACTGTAGATGGCCTGCCTCAATCATCTCTCTTTGTTTTTGGGGTAATAGTAAAATGAAAAATGGAACGGACATAAGCGGACCGGACCGAAGAGACAGGAGCTTCAAGGCGGCAACTTGATCCCCAGAGAGGCGGCGAGGCTGACATTTATTGGTAGATTGCTCCTATGGAAGGGTCAGATTAATAAGTAGAGACTGTTTTAGTACGGAGGATGGAAATGTCTGAAGAAGAAAAGCCCACCGCAAAACAATCATCGCCGCAATTCATACCCAAGTTCAAAGGCAAGAAAGTCGTGATCCGCCTGCTCTCAGGAGGCCAGCCGGTCACAGGAACTGTCGAATCATTCAACCCCTACGAGATCCTCCTCCAAACGGCAAAAGGCGAGATCCTTGTCTTCAAACACGCCATTGCAACTATGGAAATAGTGGATGAGCCACGAGGATATAAGCCGAGCATTTAGAAGAGAATTCAAATTAATAAATGAATTCTATCAACTAAAATCCTATAGATCGCTTGCATTTCTTCTCCATTCGGCCGTCTTTCCTGCAAGCCTTCTCCAAAGAGGAGGACCGCAGAGGCAGCTTTGCCAAGGAATGACTAAATGGCTAACTCTGGCCAATGTTGATGGCTGTAGCGCCTCCTCCCATTAGCGCAAACAGCGCTCCGGAAGCTTTTGTCTGCCGAAGAGATGAAGGCTGCCCGGGAGAGCTGGCGCCGCGAGACCTCAATTCCTGGTGTAAAATAAAATTAAGCCCCTCTGCAGATATTGCCGGATAGAGAGACTTGAAGAAGACACCAATTAATCGTAGACCATGGTCTCAATTTCGGTTGACAGTACTGCAATGATAGGTTCAATTCTTTCGCCATACTCCTGATCGACGGTACGGTCCGATTGCGTTTCCAGGGAATTTTCTGTTCTCATAAAAACTCTCTTATAATCTGATATATTTTTATGCAAGGAAAGTCTATTAGAGGTCGTAAGAAATAAGGGAGTTACAAAAATCTGGCGGTAATAATATGAAACAAAGCTATTGTATCGCAATATTGATGCTGATAATCAGTGTCCTGGCATCAAATGCCTGCGCAATCTCTGAGACAGAAGGTGCGACGGCTGAAAACGGACAGAATGCAGACCAGGTTGCTGCGAACCAGGCTGCCACAGATCAAGTTCCTTCGCCATCCACAGTTGCTTTGAGCCTCTATGTTATTGAAAGAAAAGGAACTGGAATACCACTTTCCGGAGTGACAGTCACAGCATATGATGCAACAGGCAACATGGCTATTGGTGTAACATCTTCAAATGAGCCACTGGTCATCGATGGGCAAACGGGAATGTGGCAGTTCACGCTGACAAAAGAAGGCTATAAGAACGTGAGTCTGGCATATGAAGTCACCAATACAAGCACGGCTATAGCCGCTGTCGAAAGAATTAACCAATCCCCGGAGCTGGTTGCCCTGACAATCCATGTTCATGATGGAGACCTTAATGGAACTCCTCTGGCAGATGTTCAAGTCAGTGGACAGGATTTCGGAGGTAACAGCTTTGAGGAAATGACGGATTCCAATGGAGCGGTAGTAATCGACGGCGTGCCCGGAATCTGGCAGTTTGCATTCTCAAAAGAAGGTTACGAGACCCTCAGCCTGAGCTACAATGTGACCGAGACACAGGATACCGGCGCATACCTCCTGAAGGTAACCGATTACCAGGAAAATCAGACATCGCCGCAATCGAATCAATAACCAGGATTCCATCCATAAGATCGTGCAGAATCTCGCGAGAGATTATCCCAGGATAATATCAGACCAGAGAAAGTAGTTCGATCTGGCTCGAAGCCTCCTGGCCCTTTGGCAACAAATGGCCAGGAGTTTTATTCAATGGCGTGCCAACTATGACTTCCCGGCTTTAGCGAAAGCAATCTCCGCTTCTGCGATCCTGTCCATCGCCATCAGTGCAAGACCTATGCTATTCCATGCCTTTACGTAATTGGGATCAATCCCAATGACTTTTTCAAAGCACATGATGGCATCGGCATATCTATCCCGGCGTCTGTACGATTCGCCTTTATTGTACAGGGCTTCCGGGTATCCTGGATCGATTTCTATGGCTCTGTCAAAACATGCCTCTGCATCGCCATATTGACCAAGGGAACCGAGAGCGGCCCCTTTATTATTCCAGGCCTCGGCATTCTCTGGGTCCATCTCTAATGCCCGATCAAAGCACTCCAGTGCTTCAGCATATCTCCCCAGGTTGCCCAGAGCTGCGCCTTTGTTGATTCCAGACTTTTGGCCGTTCTGAATTTATATTGAGAGTCTTATCATAATATTCGATAGCTTCAAAGTAATTGCCCAGCTTGCCGAGGACCACTCCTTTATTGTACCAGGCTCTGGCATAATTTGAATCCATCTCAATAATCTTATCAAAATATCGTATGGCTTCATCGTATCTTTTTAGCTTAAATAGAACTACTCCCTTGTTGTTCCAGGCGTCAATAAAACCAGGATCTATCTCAAGTGCGATCTCAAAAGTCACTAAGGCTTCAATATGCAGGCCCAGGTGGCAGAGAGCGAGGCCTCTGCAATTCCATAGATCTGAGTTATTAGGATCGATCTCGATGGCCTTATCGTAGGATCTGATAGCTTTGTCGTACTGGCCCTGTCTATATAGTTCATTGCCTTCTTCCGCAAAGGAGTTCACAGCCATCATGCACGGTATGTCATTAGAATTTTTCCCGTTTTTTTGCTGCAAATACTAGAGCAGACTTCAGATCCTCAATTCTTGCGGGTTTGCTGAGATATCCGTCCATCCCTGCCGCCATACACTCCTCTCGATCTCCCTCAAGAGCAGATGCGGTCATAGCGATGATCTTAGGTCCATCTCCGGCCATCTCCTGCGTATGGCTTTAGTCGCCTCCAGCCCATCCATCTCAGGCATCAGTATATCCATCAGAATTACATCGTAAGTCTGACGCTCCAGGGCTTGCAGGACCTCGATACCATTGGCTACAACATCTGCCCTGTACCCCAGCTTATTGAGCATTCTCTGAGTTACCATCTGGTTAACTTTGTTATCTTCGGCAAGTAGTATTTGCAAGTCATGATCTAAGTTCTCCTGAATATCCGCCTCGAAACGAGAAATAGGCTTAAAAGTATCAACCGGCTCTTTGAGGGTCGATTCGGCCTGAATTGTAAAATGAAATGTGGAACCCCTGCCAACCTCACTCTCGATCCATATTTTTCCACCCATCATCTCAACGAGTTTCTTGCTTATAACCAAGCCAAGCCCCGTGCCGCCGTATCTGCGTGTGGTCGAAGCATCGACCTGGCTGAACGGCTGGAATAAGCGCCCTCAGCTTGTCTTCAGGAATCCCAATTCCTGTATCCTTCACTGCAAAATGAATTTCATAGTTATTCCCTTCGAGCTTTCGGCTGAAAACCGAGATGATGACTCCGCCTTTTTCCGTGAATTTCACCGCATTGCTAAGCAAATTGACCAAAATTTGATGGAGCCTGGTGGGATCGCCCAAAATCACCTTAGGAGTATTTTTGTCGGTATCGTATGCCGTGTTCAGGCCTTTCTCTGATGCAATAGCAGCAATGAGATCCAGGGACTCTTTAATAGTGTTTCGGAGGGCAAATGGTTGATGTTCAAGCTCCATCATACCTCCTTCTATCTTGGAAAGGTCGAGAATGTTATTGATTATAGCTAGCAGAGCTTCGCCGCTGTTACGAATGGTCTCAGCGTACTCCTTCTGCCTCGAATTGAGGTTCTCGTACAGGAGAAGGTTTGTCATGCCTATGACCGCGTTCATGGGCGTGCGAATCTCATGGCTCATATTGGCCAGGAACTCCGATTTGGCCGCATTGGCCTGCTCCGCCTGCTTTGCCATCTCTCCGGCATGCTTGGTAGCAATTTCCAGTTGTAGATTCGTTTTTTTCAGATCTTCTTCAGTTTGCTTATACCTGGGAGATGTCTTCGGTTGGACTCAATCGCACCCATGACAGAACCGCTGCTATCGTACAACGGAGAAGCGATACACCAGAGGAATACATCCTCCCTACTGTTTAGCATGGGAATGAAGGTCTCTGCAATCAGTTCCCCAATCGCCCTTTCTCAAAATAAGGTAATATTTCTCTTCGATCTCCTTCCGGTCCATGAAGATAAGGTCGATGAGGATAGGCCGTCTTTCGCTATAGAACGGAATTGCGTAAGCATAGTTGCTCTTCCCCACCATCTTATATTTACCGAACGCAGGTCATCTCCTCGAGTGCCCGGTTCCAGGCTATGACTTTCCCCTCCCGGTCCACACAAAGGTAGCATCAGGAAGAAAATCAATGATATCGCACAGGCGCTGCTCCGACTCGCGCAGTGCTTCCTCCTTCTGCTTGCACTCGGTGATGTCATTGAGAATCACGACCTTGCCGCTGAACTTCTCGCTAACATCGAGCATCTGCTTGATCTTGACCTGGAATTGGAGGATGCCCTTGCTGGTTATTATCTGACTCTCGAAAACGACTTCCATTTGGCCGCTTGCATCTAATGCAGCCAACTCATCCGCAATCCATGGAAATGAATCCCTGGTCTTCTGATTATCGTAGTATGTGGATCCCGGGACGCTTATGCCATAGAGCAGCTCTGAAGCCGCGTGGTTCATGTTCTCAATGAGATTCTCCTTGTCTAACAGAAATACGGGATCCCTGATGCTTTCGAAGATCGTTAGGTACTTGTTCTTCTCATTGGTCATGCAACGATTTGAGGATTGGAGCTCCTCTAGCATCCGATTCTCGGTTAAACTGTTCCACTCTGTGCAAAAGCCCATCTCTATGCGATTAAAGAATCGATCAATGAACAATCGGTATAGTCGCTCTTCCTCAATCCCAAATCCGTTTTGCACGACAAGGTCGATGTAGCTCTGACGGTAATATTTCATCAGACCCAAGAACATTCTTAAGCATATACCCCGACTGCGGTGCCTTTTCGCCTCAATGATGCCGAAAGAGGCAATAGGGTCCCTCGTATTGTCTTCATCAGGCAGAAGCTCTGGCACGCTAGATAGGTTCTTCAGGCACTCCAGAAGAGATTGGGATAGACCATGATATGGAGGTTCTCCAGGCTTCGGCTAAAGTCGATGTATACCTTGTGTAGCGTTCTCCTTTGCGTAAGTGAGAACCTTTTGCATCAGCCAATCTTCATGACTCGCCACAAGGTCTGCTAGTCTCATCATCATAACGGGCAACAAAGCTCCTTCAAAACCCTTTTATTATTTTGCCAGGCTCTGATATATATTTTCTATTAGAGTACTAGCAGAGTTGACCTTAAAACCTTTTCTCAAAAACATGAAAAGTTCTTGAATTGATACAGTTCCACTTGATTGAGGTTCGAGCAATTACTATTTTAAAGATGATGTGTTTGTATTTGGCCACGATGAGGATGATTTAAAATGCAAATTGCAGTCGTAGGAGGCGGAGTTTGCAGCCCGGAGGTGGGCGAGACGGCCGAGCGGTTGGGCAGACTTCTTGCTGAGAAGGGTCACATTCTGATCTGTGGAGGCCTGGGCGGCGTGATGGAGGCGGTCTGCCGTGGAGCCAGGGAGGCAGGAGGTATGACTTTGGGCATTCTTCCCGGCGAGAAGAGGGATGCCAATCCGTATGTCAGCATAGCCGTTGCCACGGGCATGGGCCACGCCAGGAATGTGATAATAATAACAGAGCTCTGACGCCGTCATTGCCCTGCCGGGCGAACACGGCACCTTATCGGAGATCGCCCTGGCCCTGAAGATGAACCGGCCTGTCATAAGCCTGGGAAGCTGGGACATTGCCGGCACGATTAAAGCAAATGACCCGGAGGAGGCATTGGAGCTTTTGGAAAGGAGCTTTCGGCATCGCTCGCAATTGATGAACGAATAGTTATGATAGTTATATTTGGGATGACATCATTACGGGAATATGAACGCGAGACTTCTGGAATTCCACTTATTCGGAGAAGTGAAGAGCCCAAGCTTAGATCCAGGATAGACTGTGGAATAAGGAGAAAAATAGAGAGAGAAATGAGAACCGGGAACAAGAGGGAACTTGATATGAAAAGCTATAAACTTCAAACGATAATGATAATAATTATCTTTTCCATTTTATCGGGCGTAGGGAGAGCGGATGATGCTGCTCCCAAGGATGATGCCTATCACTATATGAAAACAGGCGTCGATGACCAGCTCTACAATGAACTATGGCGTTTCAATGGGGCGGATAACGATTCTCAATTCATGATCACATTCCTCCTCAGCGATCCGGAAAACCTGACCTCTTCCCGAAAGATTCAGGTGCAGGCCGTGGTTCTGCAAGAAGGTCACCTTCCTCTCCAGGGCACCCACCAGAGCCAGGGATATGGAGGAGACCATAACACACCTATGTTTGAAATTGATAAGAGCGGCTTTTCATCTGAGCAAGCCCCGAGCCCGAACCTCAAGGTTTGGGGCGATGTGTTGGATGAGACCACGGGCGAGCCCATTGCCTGGGATCTGGTTTATCAGCCGGCTGCCAGCCCCTGGTTCTCCATCCCTGTGCAGCCGCATATAGGACATCTCAAAGGGGATTGGATGAAGTGGCTGGTTTACATGCCTTCTGCCAATGTAACCGGCTCAATCACCGTCGGCAATAGGACGCTTAACATCGACGGCATAGGCTACCACGATCACTATTGGGGTCGCTTTGCCTTGAGCGATCCTCAAATCACCTGGGCGGAGGCCTCAGAGCCCGGAGATGGTTTCAGCCTGACCTTAGGCGAGATCCAGGGGGATCTGAGAAACGCATTTCTGGGAATAAAAAAAGCGGGCAAGACCATCAAATTCTCAAGCAAGCAGATCAAATTAAATTATGCAAACTTCGTCTTGGATAATGCGACAGCAGTTATGCAGCCGACCGGCTACAATGTATCCGCAGAGAACGGGGAATATATTCTTGATCTGACAGTGGCAGTGCAAAAGAGCGTGCCGATGATGGTTGACTATCCCGCACCTATGCCCAGCCGTCTGGACTTCCAGCAGTACTCGCTATTGCAGGGAACGCTGAAATCGAAATCCGGCGAGGAATATAGCTTCCGGCGAGCCAGGCTTCTCCGGTTATGCAACCGTGAGGCTGCATCCCATCTTTGGCAGGCTGGGAACGACGAATCTTAAAGACAATGATGTCACACTCACCGCAGCCAATGAGAGGTCAAATCAGGTGAAGACGGTAAGAGTCGCAACCAACGGTTTTACAGCGTGGATGCCAACTATATCGATTATCTGGCTAATCCAGCTGCGCCATGGGTGTCTGATGGAGACAGGGTGAAGCTGGAAATGCTCGAAGGCCAGATCCCGGGGAACAGCACGGTCCTGTCAGTCAATTTATCAGAAGATCGGCAAGAAGCGAACCTTTGAGAAATCCGCATGAAATCCTTTCCAATTAGCACGGCCTGCAAGGCCCTCTGGCAGATGAGGATTAGAAGAAGGCCTTTTGTCCTCTCTCATGGCATAAACGCCAGGTGCAACCTGAGCTGCAGCTTTTGCGAGTACTGGAGGAGACCGGGCAAGGAGATGAGCACTCCGGAGATCTTCAGGATGCTGGAGGAGGCAAGCTCCTTTGGCATCGGCGTCTACAATGCCTGGACCGTCGAGCCTCTGCTTCGCCAGGATCTGCCGGACATTCTCTCCCATGCCAAATCCCTGGGACTTATCACCTCTCTCATCACCAACGGCCGCCTGCTGGCGCAAAGAGCGAAGGAGCTGCCGGACCTCGATTACCTCTCCGTCTCCGTGGACGGAATCAAGAGCTACCGGGAGCTACGGGGCATAGACCTGCAGGACACTCTGGCTGGCATCAAGGCGGCAAAGGTTGCCGGTCACGAGGTCCTCATGAACTGCGTGATCACAGCCAAGAATATGGACGAGCTGGAGGATCTGGTCCATCTGGCTGAGTCTCTCGACACCATGATCTCTTTTGAGCCGCTCCACGAATCTTCCGGAATAGATGAGAAGGTCTGGGAGACGCTGGGAATCCGGGACCTCTCAAGGTACGAAAAGGCCATAGAGAGGTTGATCGAGCTGAAGAGAGAGGGAGCTCCCATCATCAATTCCCAGACGTATCTAGGAATGATAAAGACTCTCAAACCCAGATTCAAGTGCCACGCCAGCGATATCGTTTTGCATGTAGCATCGGACGGAACTATACAAAACTGCAGGGTTCACCAGGAGCCGCTGGGCAGCGTCTCGGAGGGCATCGCCCGTGTCTGGAAAACCTCTCAGAAGAGACGGAAGGAGACGGTTCAGGGATGCCAGGGCTGCCTCTTCTTCGGCTATGTGGAGAATAGCCTGCTTTATGAATTCGTGCCCGAGGTGCTGGCACATTACGAATGGATGTAGAAGCAAAAAATAATAATACTAGTATGTGAACAATGGAAAGAGGTGATTCACCTGATGTGCCAGTGCGATTCCAGAACTATCTGGTGGGACGATGGCCTGTGGCTGATCGATCAGACCAAACTTCCAGGCAAGCTCGAACCCATAAGGATGGAGAGCGTTCGGCAGCTGGTCGAGGCCATTCAATCACTGCGCGTACGCGGCGCGCCGGCGCTCGGAGCAGCCGGTGCCTACGGCATTGCTCTCGCCGCAGAGAAGTCCTTTACCTCCAACGCATATGACATGATCTCGGAACTTGATATGGCCGCAGAGATGATCAAGGGTGCACGGCCTACGGCCATCAATCTATCCTGGGGTGTTGATAGGGCCTTGAAGGCCGCGACATCACAGGAGAATACCGATGATATTCGTGAGACGGCTCTCCGCGAAGCTCTGGAGATCGCAGAAGAGGATATCCGCATCAATAAAGCCATCGGGAAGAATGGCGCCCGGCTTCTCGATGATGGGGACTCCGTTCTCACCCATTGCAATGCCGGAAGGCTGGCTTGCGTCGGATGGGGGACCGCCTTGGGCGTCGTGCGCTCTGCAGTTGCCGCCGGAAAAGCATTCATGTCTATGCCAGTGAGACGCGACCGCTGCACCAGGGCTCGCGGCTGACAGCCTGGGAATTATCTCAGGATGAAATTCCCGTAACCCTGATTTGCGATAGCATGTCCGGCAGCCTGATGCGGAAAGGCAAAATCGATAAGGTTATTGTGGGAGCAGATCGCATCACCAGAGACGTCGTCTTCAACAAGATAGGAACCTATAATCATGCTGTTTTGGCCAAGTATCATAAGATTCCCGTTTTACGTGGCCGCACCCCTGTCCACCTTTGACCGAATAAACGCAGAGGAGGACATAATAGTGGAGGAGCGCGACCCGGAGGAGATCTGCACCCTTGGGGGCAAACGGCTCGCGCCCCAGGGCATTGCCGTCTATAACCCGGCCTTTGATGCCACGCCCCTGGAGCTCGTCACCGGTCTGATAACGGAGAAGGGCGTCTTCCGGCCGCCGCTCATGCCAACTTTATAGTCTATTCTTTTATGCGAGATATTATGGAGGCTCACTTCCAGTGTCTTACATCCAAGAACCAAAATATTAAAGTACTTATAAGTGTAGTCTATATTATGTCAGATTCTTTCGAAGCAGTGGTGATAGGCTCAGGATTTGGTGGAACGATTCTAGCGCTATCCTTTGCCAACTCCTTTGCACCGGAAAATAATCCCAATAAGAAGGTCTGCATTCTGGAGCGGGGCCAGTGGTGGCTGTCGCATGAGATAAACTTTACTCCCAAGGCGGCCAGAGCAGATCCCGGAAAATCCAGCAATCTTCGCGAATATCTGGACGATAACGGTAAGCCCTACCATTTCTGGGCCCATCCGGACGATATCGAAGGTGTTCTAAATCTTCTAGCTGCCAACCGGGCACTTACACCTCAAGGTCTTTACGACTACAAGGTCTTAGGAAATGTTCATGCATTAGTAACCAATGCAGTAGGTGGTGGTTCTATGATCTACTCCAATGTGACCATCGAGCCGCCATCTGGAAGTATATAGAGACTGGTTCTCAGATGAGAACGAGGCCGCAAAGCTTCAGGACTACTTCAAGAAAGGCTAAGAATTTTATAAGAGTAAATAAGATAGTCTCCAATGCAGGAATGAGCACCAACCTCCTGGATAAGACCAAAGCCCTGAAAGAGGCGGCTCAAGCCCTGATTGATAAAGGGAATAAGGATATCGTTAACGTAACTCAGGTTGGAAGTAAAACGACAATCGATTTCCCAGTGGACCTTTCCATTACCGATATACCTTCGGGATTGATACCCGCCGACCTTCAGGAAAGGATGAAGAATAATGCGCTGACGGATGCAGATAAAGCAACTTTGCCGGATATCTTTGCCAAGCTCTCCCAAAGCAATGTCTGCCAGAGACAGGGTCGGTGCAACCTGGGCTGCATCCCAGGATCGAGACATACGTTCAACTTTAAAGCCTTTATAGTGC
The DNA here is from genome assembly GCA_963798205.1 of uncultured Methanosarcinales archaeon. GTDB lineage: Archaea > Halobacteriota > Methanosarcinia > Methanotrichales > Methanotrichaceae > Methanothrix. Next base: position 29,838 of record CAWCSK010000033.1, on the reverse strand, counting down.
TGTAAAGTCGCCGAATCCGGCCAGTCCTCTGGAGATCAGAGAACTCTCCGAGGTTTACGACATCCAGTTTGAGGAAGGAAAAGAGTTCCCCTACAAGGTTCTGTATAGGCTATACGATAAAACAGAATAGCGGTTCGCCTGAGATGAAAGAGGTCTCAGCCAAGAAGGTCGTGATCGCTGCCGGCACTCTCGGATCAACTGAGCTATTGCTGAAATGCAAAGCCAGGGGCAGCCTGGATCTGAGCGACCAGGTGGGGAAGAAGTTCCTCACCAACGGCGACTTCCTTGGCTACATGACACTGGATCAGCGGACTATAGACTCTACCAGAGGACCCATCAATGCTTCCCACGTGGCTTTCAAGACAGAAGGAAATGAGTTCACCTATACCCTAGAGGATACAACTATATCGAAGATGGTGGCTCCTCTCGTCGCTACCATGCTGGAGCTTCATGCTCATGGAGCCAGGGATGCAAATATGGATCTCTTGAAGGACGCAGAACTTCTCATAAGGTTTGGTCTGAGCAGTTTGATTATGGACAATATCTCGACGACAACACTTATGGAGATCTTCTCAAAGATGTGGAACGACCCCAATGTGAGAGGTGTCCTCATAGACATTCTGCAGACCGGGACCGCCAGCGATGAGACTACCAGAAAATTGGTGGAGAGCCTTCTCACCTGGGCTGTCACGGACTGGGATAACCCGTATGCCTCCCCTGAAGAGAGAATGGCCAGGTTCTTCGTTTTCTCGGCCATGAGCCGGGGAGAGAAAGCTGGGATGATAAAGCTCAAACCCAACTGGAAGGAGATGGAGGACCAAAACGACCTGGGAGAGAAGATCTTCGTGGACTGGCCTGCAGCCGAGAACACCGGGGTTTTCGAGAGCATGGTCGAAGGCATGAAGAAACTTGGCGGCCAATATCGAGAGTGGTGGCGAAGATAGAGTGTTCACGCCCCTTTGGAACTTCGACCACCCCGAAGAAAGCACGACTGTGGTTCTTCATCCATTAGGGGGTTGCGGCATAGGAAAGGATGTCAATACGGGAGTGGTGGATAATCTGGGGCAAGTGTTCAGAAACGATGGCTCGCCCGATAAGATGAAAGTATATCCGGATCTCTATGTCATAGACGGATCGATCATACCTGAGCCCTTGGGCGTTAATCCTTCATTTACGATCTCAGCCCTGGCGTTCAGGGCGGCGGAGAATATCGTGGGGACCAAGAACCTTCCCTGAAGCATAAACAACAGAAATTTGGGTCTGCGCAAGGTCCATGCAAAGGGTCCTCGCACAGATCAATAGTACAGATCGATGCATAGATTCCATGCATCTTCAGGATTCGAGACGGATCTCGAAGATGATACCCTTTTGCAGCCCCAATACTTTTTGGACTTGTTGTGGATTTCCGGCAAAATGATTTTCGGGCGAAAGACGATTAAAGAAAGATGTCTTTTCTGGTTCTGATGAATGAAGAGCTGGCAGTGATCGGTGGCGTGGGCTTTTCCCTGGACGGAATGGCAGACATTGTTGAGACAATTTATGGACCTGTTCCCGTCATCCGTACCAGGATCAAGGGCCAGAAGGTCTTGTTCATCCCCCGCCACGGCATAGGCACAGTCCATCTGCCTCCTCATAAGGTCAACTACCGAGGATCATTTCGGCCGCGAAAGAGAGCGGCATAACGAGGGTCATCTCCATCAACACCGTGGGCAGCATGACCGGGCAAACCGCAGGAAGCCTTTTTTTCCCCACTGATTTTGTTGAGTTCACCAAATGCAGATCGAATACCTTCTTTGAGGATAGGGCTGTGCATGTGGACATGAGCCAGCCCTACTGCCCGGAGCTTCGTCGTCATCTTGCGGAGGCAGCGCGAACTTTAGGTTTGCCGGCAGCTGAGGGCATATATGTTTGCGCCGAGGGTCCGCACCTGGAGTCTCCCGCCCAGATCAAGATGATGAGCCAGTTCGGGGATGTTGTGGGCATGACCGGATACCCTGAGGTTGTCTTAGCCAGGGAGGCAGAGCTTTGCTATGCATCCCTATGCATCATCACCAATCCCGCCTGCGGCATATCCGGCGTAAAAAGTGTGATTGCCTCTGAGATCCCGGATCAAATGCAAAAGTGCCGCGAGGATGTTCGAGAGATTATCTATCGGGCGGCGCAGAAATTCACTGCAAATAGGTCCTGCAGCTGCCCGAAATCCCTATCCGAAGCGGCGCTCTAGCTCAGGCCATTCTGTGCCGTTTTACATCGCCTCAATCAGGACGGAGCCCTGGGCGGAGTTGCCGCTGGCGTCTGTCACCTTCAGGATGATGACGTGGCCGCCTTTGCTGAGTTTTGAGGGGTTCAGCCGGAAGGACTGGCTGGTCGAGAGCACTCCGTCGATGCTGGAGCTCCAAACAAAACTCAAAGGCCTCTTGCCTCCGCTCACGGTAGAAGCAAAGCTGACATCATTATTTCCCTGCAAGATCTCTCCGGCTTTGGGGGAAGTGATATTCACAGTTAGATTTTCCCGGGCTTTGTCCGCGGTGGTGGTGCCCGTCTTGACACTATTCGTTTCACTCTTCTGCTCCACGCACCCGGCAGACAAAAGCGCAAAGCATAATGCAATTATGATCATCCACTTCATGCCGGAGTTGAAGCTTCTAAAAGAATATAATTCCTTCTCTCAAAAAAGAGCTCTGAAAGCCTCAATCGAACATTTAAAAGCAAAGCTGGCAGGAATCCATAGTCCCTTACCAGCGCCCTTCTTGCGAGACCACAAGAAAGGCGCTAGAACTCGCCCAAATCGCTTTGCAGATATATTATTGCTTCAGGTTGAGGCTGTAGGTGCTACGGGTGCGGCCGGAGCTACCTTTGCCATTGCGGGCTCAGCTCTTATCTCAGTCTTGCGCACTTCTACGCGCCTGAGGGGGTATATCACCTTGGCCTCTTTGTAGATATCCAGAGAGATCTTGCCACCCACGACATCCTGGATCAGCTGGTTCAGGTCGAGGTTCTTAGACCTCTCCATAACAACTCTCTTGGAGAGCTCTCTTATGGCCTTGACCTGATTGGCCCGTGCTCTCTTTACTGTGAAGCAGCTGGGCTTGATCCTGACCTGGTAGCCGTCTGTTGTGGTTACATCCACAATGGAATCGATGCGAGATGTTCTTCTCTTAACCAGGGAGCGCACATAGTCCGTGGTCATCTCATGGCCCAGGAACTTCGTGTATGCCGAATCGCCTGCTACGCGGTCGACCCTGAACTTGAGCTTGGTGTTCTGCTTAGAGAAATTGTTTGTGAGATCTCCCAGGGTGGTCTCAATAATCCTTCCCACAATCCTCTCCGGATCGTTTGCGATCGTTTCGCCAAAGGGAACCCTGCCGAACATCTCCGGACTTACAACCTTATACCATTGCTTGGCCTTTCTGCTCTCAGCCTTTCTTTGCGATCTTCTAGCCAATAAACATCCTCCGAGGTAATATTAATCCGAACTTCGTTCAAGCTCGCTGTATTTAAACTGATCGCCCAAAAAAAGATAAGATGCCGGCAAACCTAATCTGCCGGCCAGACGTAGATGTAGACGTAGTTGGACCAGTCATTGCTCTGGTAGCTCAGGATGTGCCAGCCAGGTTCATTGCCTTTAAACCACGTCTGGTACCATCCGGCGCTCTTATAGCCGAAGTTCTTGACCTCGGGAGCGCAATAGTTGCCGTGAGAACCGGCGCACATAGTCCACTCGTAAGACCAGTAGATTCCGGGCCGGCTTATCTTAGACCAGAGAGGCAACCATTCTTCAGAAAATACACCGGCAACGGTGCCGAGCTTTCCCGGGCAGGTCTGCACATAATACTCATTGCATCTGCAGGTAGACGGTCTCGGATAGACGGCTTTGTAGCTCTCGGGAAGATATCCGCCAGGCGCAGTTAAGCTGCCTGAATTCGCGCTTGTCGGGCAACCGCTCGGATAAGGACAGGCGCTGCTAACGCCTTCTTTTACCACGGTCGAGCTGGTGCAGGTGGTGCAGGTCGCGGTAGTGGAGCCTGCCAATGCCGGCGAGTTTGACAATGTCGGAACTCTTACGATTGCCGGATTGTTGGCCTGCAACTGACGGCCCAGGTAACCCTGGCTATTGACCTGTCCGGAGTAGCCCGCCTGGACGGGGAGGCTCCCTGAAGCGGCATAGCCGGTTTGTTGAGCCGGATAATTCACAAGTCCCGGATAGCCCGTCTGAATCGGAGAACTCGCAGCAGGTGCATTGCTCTGCTGGGCTTGATAATTGTAGAAGGTCCCGTCTGTCGCCTGGCCTGTGATCGGCCTGTACAGATTGCTATCAGGCAACACAAGTCTCTCCGCATTGAGGTCTGGTGGTGTTGGTGCACCTGCGGGCAAAGATGCCTGCGTTATTGTGCCTGGATTGCTTGTATAGACTGGATTGCTTGTGTAGCCTGGATTGCTTGTGTAGCTCAGGGAAGGAGAAGAAACGGCTCTCGGATATACATAGATGTAGATGTAGTTGGACCAAATACCGCAGTTGTAGCAGAGGATATGCCAGCCCGGGACATCGCCCGAGAACCAGCCTTTTTTGTAGCCCGTCCCAGTCCAGCCCCACAGTCGCACAACTGGCGTGGACGAGCCGGGATACCACTCATAAACAAAGAAGTTGCCGCTCGATTTGATGTCCGCAAAGAGCGGAAGATAGCCCCCGTAGCTGCATCCTGCGATTGTATTCAGGCCGGATGAGGTCTGGACATAGAACCTGTTAGCGGAATCGACCTGGTCCGGGTAGTACCAGTAGCTTGAACCGGTCAATGCAGTCTGTGCGACCGCGCCTGTGGCTACACCCGCCATTTCTCCTGGTGAAGAGGATGATACAAAGTTCAAGTTCTCATCTGGAACATAGCTCTCTGCTGCCGGCGGGGAGAGCCTCAGCACCTCTGCCGTCATGTTGATCCTGGACGGGGCCGCCGGTCTCGGGAGCCGGATATGCCGTCCCAGATCCCTGAGGGCTTACAGAAGCCTGTTGGTCTTGGATAGCATAATTGCTCTGTTGAGGTTGAAGATAACCGTCCTGGATCGATGAGCCGCCCTGATAGGGCACATTGGCCCCCAACGATGCGTCTAAACCTGACGACTGGGCGGAGCCCATCGAGGCTGTGCCTGTCAGGCTTTGGGCCGGTTGGAGATAGGTGCTCGTATCAGAGCCGCTTACACCGCCAACTGCTCCCAATGCGACGTTAATCATTACCAAAAACGCGAATAATACCGGAAGATAACATTTCATATACCCCACTCCTGATTGACTTTGAATTGTTACTTTATTCATTAAAAGCGTTCTATCTATTTAATACTTGCTTTGGGAACGAGTGCAAGAAGCCATATAGATTATAATAATAATATTTAGTGCTTTAATTCGCCTGCAAGAATAGACAAATAGAGCGAGGCCATCTTATCGTTACAGGATTGTGGGATTCTCTGGAGAGTAAATAATTGAAGATGGTATATTTTTAAGTTATAGAAATATCCTTATCGGAACACCTCATCTAACCGCCAGACCAATTTTATGGCTTGAGGCCATCCTGTTTTTGCGAAAATATCAATAAGATCCAATAAATCATTTAATGAATCGTCTTCATGCAAATAATTTTTGTAATCCGCAAGCATTGTTTCCGCGAGGGATATGACATCCTTAAGGGCAAGTTGATCTAAATGATAATTGTATAGTTCCGCGGATTTGACTACCTTTGCGGCCATATACAATACTCCTTTGGGATCGAATTCAAGAACACCATTTAGTAGTTCCATGAAACGATGAGCTGTGGGTGCAAACATAAGTCCGTTATTCTTATCGGAAGCAAATTCCAATATCAACTCAAGAAGAGGCTTGACTTTATAATAGTAGATCCTTCTTTGGTTTTCAGAAACTGGATTTTTCCTTAATTTATCCTCGTTGCTAAGTATATAAACTTCCGCAAAATATATTCTGGATACGATATTGTCAAGAATCGAATAAACATCTACAATTTCTTTTTGAGTTTTTTCATCTATCGGATCCTTTATTGTTGCTCGTAGTTTCCTAATTCCATTTGAAGATGCTTTAATCATTTTTTTCAACCATACAATTGTGTTATCGATAATAAGATCTTTTTCATCTAAGTTGATATTCTGGGGTTTCAAATATTTCAAAGCTTCTTGGGCAGCGCTTCTAATGGGTTTTGCCATCGCTATGGGGTCGCTTAAAAAGGCATTTAATGATTTAGTTGCCCACTCATTATTTTTTTCAATAACTAAGTAAATAATTATATTTGCTAGCAGATCTAATAGCTCAGAGTCCTCAATTTGGGACATCTCTTTTTCAAGAAGGTTATCAATAACTTTTATCGATTTCTCTTCTTCTCGCGATAACATATAGACAACAGAACGACACAGTGCATACCGTACTACCCTATTTTCCTCGGTCTCTTCGATATCTTCAACTAATCTCCAAAAATAGCCTGCATTGTCCTGTGCGAGGCGGCTTAACTCAAACACCACAAGAAATCGAACTGATGGTACCTTATCGAAAGCCAGGGATTTTATTGAAAATAGTATATCTTGATCGCTTTTCTTTTCGGCTAATCTTGGTAGACCCATTGCGGCATAGTTCCTCGGAGCTGGAGACCAATGTGGTGGGAAATTAAATTTAGAATCTAGTTCTGGATTGGGATTAGGAGAATCATCTTTGGAACATCTTAGAAGGATTTCGCGACAGAGTTGAAATTCTTCACCTTCTGGGTCAGTTATTCCGCTAGTTATAATTACGCTGCTTTCTCCAACCTTATTCCACAAGGATTTTTGTATTGCCTTATCCGCACTGCAGTTCTGACCAAGAGAATAGTATGAATTTTTTATAACATGCAATATGGACGCTATGCTTTCTCGCGTTGGGATCTTATTTTCCCACTGAGTTGTGAATTCATTCAAAGTCTTCTGATGCTCATATAGCGCCTTGTTATCTTCCCTATTGAGATCTACCCCTTGATCTTCAAGCCATTTTTCGTTAGTGAAAGGTTCTGACCATGTAGAGATTATTGCCAAAGGCTCATTAGATATAACCTTGTTTGCTTTTTCCATCGACTCACGTATATCTTTTGCCTCCGCGGTCATTAGCAGGTTCTTTGGTAATCTCGCTATGAGGCGATTTCTATCGTATTCAAAATACTCTCGTTCTCTTGTCGTCAATTGCCTCATCTACAATGGATATTATGCTTCGCTCAAGTATCACTCTTTGTTCTTTGGTAAAATAAATTGATGCAGCTTCTAAGAAATCACCAAGCTCCTTAAGGGTTTCTGCTCCCATTTGAACTGGCCTAGCTACACACAAATCGAAAAGAAATTCTGCAAAAATCTTTGGCTCTTTTGAAGCGGTCCTCAAGAGCCGCTTCCAAAAAAATGCCACATACACACTATCTCTAAAAATATTGAGTAAGCAATCAAGTTCAATTTTCCTTTCTGAATTTGATGCTGTATTGGATATGTAATTAAACAATTCAATACTCATCTCGATTGGATGATCCATATATGGGCCTTCATCCCAAATATAGCTTCCATCTGAAATGTAAAACGCCTTCTTGCCACGAAATTCGAAATGTTTAGTTTCATCTTCTAGATCATGCCCCTCTCTTATAAACGAAATAATATGTTCATTTATAATATATTTATTTAAGCTTTTTATTGCTGATCTAACTGCTATCATGGGTGATGCTGCGAGAAATGCCGGAAATTTTTGTATCAATTCATATTGGCACATGTCATAATCTTGTTTTCTGGTACTCTGAAAAGATAAAATAGGTGATCCAAATTTAGTTTTTTCATTGCTTGTTTCTTGATACCCAAAAACAGCTATGTATATCGATGCAACGAACTCGGGATCGTATGGCCATATTTTATCCAAATTACGTATTATTTGGTCTAGATATGTTATCGGAAAGGCTTCTTCATTCATTAGGCTTAGGATCTTTTCTAACAGACATTTTGATTCTGGACAATCTGTTCCAAAAGTTCTAGCCACAAGGGGGACTGATAAGAATGCTCCAAATGAATCTATCCAAGCATCTTTATTTCCTAACCGTTGTTTCAAAGTCCAACTCAAAAGGCATCTGCCTATTCGACCACAATGTTCCTTGATGCTGTCTACTTCAGTCTGTTCAGCTCTTGTTAATATGATGGAGGTCATCCGAGCTAGTTCCCACGCAAAATCCCGATTTGTATATCCAGAACACCTTTCCAAGAACTGAATCCATAGCTCGTCTCTCTCGATTTCTAATGCCTGGATTGATTGGATAATATTTACTACAGCATCATTTGCCATAGGCCTCGATTCTAATAATGATTTTATAATCGGATTGAGTTCATTTATTTTCCTCGCTTCATTTGCAATTACACCGGTCGGCAAAATCCGTGCAAATAAGCGTATATGGCTATCTGGATTAGGCAATAAATCCCAGAATATATCCCAAAATAAATGATGTGCATCATACCATAGTCTTGTAAAATAGTATACTAAACTTGGCCGTAAAAATAGCAGCCTAGATTTATCCTTAGAAAGGAAATTTACGAGTTCTTTTGCATCATCTTCGATAAGAAGAATGCTAACAGCAAAATCAAAAAGTATATTATGCGAGAATGAAACACGTTGCGCTGTTGGTAAGATCTCTACTAAGATCTCATCACTAAATAGCTCTTTCCAAGCATCCTTAATTTCAGGTGAATAGACGTCTTCTTTCCGAATAGATAGAGATCGATTCTCTACCATTAAGCGTATTACGCGTGAGAGAATAAGTTCTAGATCCAATCGATTTTCCTTGAATCTAACTCGTCTATCCCAAAATAGATCTAGCAGTTGAACTTCTGATCCGATATGACTTAAATCGGGCAAAGGTAATGAATTATTCAATATTTTATTTAATAGCCATATATTATAAGGTATTCGAAGCAAATCCTTGAAAGCCTTTGATCCAGAATTGTAGACGCTCTCAAGATTGGGTATTTGTTTTACTGCCTGATTAATTTCTTCTTGGTTTAAATAAGGTATTATGAAATGCCTGCAATTGATTTTTTTATCTAAGTAAATATCGGATGTCGAGTCAATTATTGGTTTAAATAACTTGAGTAGCTCTTGAGATTTCATGGCATCGTACGTGCGCACTGTGACAATTATATTCCAAGATTTATCGAGCTCGTTGATTATCCTTTTAATGATATTTAATATGTTCTTTCTCTTTTTCTCTGATCGAGCTGCATCAAAGGCATCAAGTAGTAATAGTCCTTTCGAAGAATGCGTTTGAGATAATTCTTCATGAAGTTTTTTTATTAAGTCTCCTTCATAAGATAGTAAATTCCTCAATTCTGCTTCAGTTCCATCTCCTAGTTGATCCATTGCCAAAAGCAAATGAGGAATGCCTTCTGCCTTTAGCCTCTGTCTTAATTCCAAGAATAGATAGGACTTGCCTATTCCTGGAGGGCCAATAACGACTCCGCTACCTTCAACTGCAAAGTCTAATAGATCTTCAATTAATTTATCACGATTAATCTTCATTATTTAAGTTTCTCTCCATTTTCCGATTTATCGATTCCATCCATGTCGATTGATGAAGATTTCGAAAAGCCCCTTGTGAGCCCGTTTGAGCAATCTCTCGATTATCAACCGATTGCGAATCTAGCTGAGTGGAATCGCCTTTTAGAGGGTAATTCAAGATCCTCTGATGTAATTTGCATCCCATATTGATATCGTTAACCATATTCTCAAGGCCTCGGTGTGATCTCTCGATAATCTCATAAAAGACAACCTCAATGCCGAACTGTCTCTTTAAATCCTTAGCCCTCATTTTTTCTAGCTGAGCATTATCACCCTCGGATGAGAGACCTATGATTGCATAATGTATCGGATGGTCCCATCTCCATAGGTCGTTGCTCACCAAACTTAGCATAAACTTGAAATATGGATCATTCAAACTGAAACCTACAAAGATGACACGACGAGTAGCTAATATCGCCCAGAGTATCTTTCGATGAAGGCTCCAAGGTCGGTTTGCTTCTTTAGAGGGGCCACCACTATTTAATTCTTCAAAACCATATTTTTTTACATAATCGTCATGGCTCAATATTATACTGGCGGGCTCATCAAATCTTCCATGTAAATGCGCGACTCGTTTTTGATATCTACTATGGTCAAAGGATAACAGGAACTCAGACACACGTTGGGCAGATTCTTCTTTTATAATAAGTGAATTATCATGCCCGAAATTTGGATATTTCTTCGATAACGCGGCTTCTAAAACAGTGTCATAATTTGTCGTGATAATGCCTTTAAATGGAAGATTAATGAGCGTATCATGAAAGATAACTGAGGGAGGGCTTTTTGGGCTGAACTCATTATAAAGCAGAGCATGATATACGTTAAGACACCCAGTTTTGTTCTCTATATGTCTCTTAATATCTTCAACATAAGACAGCGGGAAACCTTCTCGCTTGATTTTATCAATAATAAATCCGGACCCACATTCGTTAGCTAATCTCTCAAGATCCTTTATTATCTCGGTCCAAACTTTATAACCAACAAGTGCACTGCTGCCAGCACCTAGAAAGAGGAGCGACTCTTTTGATGCTATTAAATCGATGAGCTCTTTCTTGCGATTTTCGTTCTGTTTCAACTCTTCTTCATCAAGTAGATTCTGCATTTGGCATTTCACCAGATGGGGTGCGGAATGCTACATCTATGCGATGATCATACGCTTTGCTTCAGTCACAACCATACTGCACTATCCATAATCGTAAGCAATGATGCATCATTTCGATTGCATCATTTCCGCACCAATCTACTCAATCTTTCTCCAATTGTTTCTAACCATCTCTGCCAGACGCGGATTATCGAATTGATTGTAGATATCAAGGTCTGTGGTAAAGCCAACGAACGGATCTATGGTGCCCTTTTCCAGGTTCGTCACCCAGATTTGTATGCCCTTATCCTCGGCTTTCTCCCCTTTCTCCCGGAAGAACTGCATAAAAGGCTCCAGTGTCTCGCTGCTCGGCACCAGAATTACAGAGTCCACTCCAGGCTCAGGTTTGCATTTATCGACATCAATAGCCTTTACGCTTGTGACGATGAAGGCTTTCGCCTTCCGTTCCGGGGCCGAGAAGGCAAGCTCGCCGGGACTCTCAGCAGTTAGACTGTACCCGGCATCATGCATGAAACCCTTTAATGAATCACTCAGGCTCTGCCGCAGGACGTTCTTCAGCTCTGGAAGAGATCCGAGAAACTTGCGGTTTGCATCATTAAAGTCCTGCTTGCTGTACTTCTTCGTGTGCAGGAAATGGAAGATGCGCCCGTCCATCTGAGTGTATGTATCAAGGCCGGGAAGATCGAAGACGGGCTCTTTGCTCATGATGCTGGCAAAGATGCCGGGAGCAATTTTTTCTCCCACCATTTTCTTCAGCTCCAGGGTTTCCTGGTCGGTCAATTTTGCAGCTCGAACCACGTCATAGGTGCGCAGGAGAAGCTCACATCTGGCAATGATCTCCCTCTCACGGAGCAGCGCCCTGAGAGGATCCACTATTTTGTCGGTCACCATTTTTACTCATCAATTCCTTTGGCTAATTCCTTTGGCTAGCTAATTCAGCTCTTAGCTCTCCCATCTTGGCAATCCTCTCCGCAAAAGCGTTATGCTGGTGGATGCTCTCCTCGTTGATCTGTTTTAGAGTTACCGCAGCATCATCCGGAAGATCGCCGAATGCCTCTACCAGCTTCTGGGCCATGGTTCGAACGCAATCCTCCACGAATTTGGGGTTACTGTGCGCTCGCCTTACCACCACTGCCTCATCCGGCCTCTTCAGCAGCCCGTAAACCTTGGAGCTCATGGACTCTTCAATGATCTTGATTATCCGATCGATGGAAACGCAGCGCCGGTCATGAACCTCGACCGATATGCTGCCTCTCCCCCGCTGGTTGTGTGTAGCTACAGGCAGCCTCTCCAGGAGGTCCAGGATGACTGCCTCAGATAGGCCTGCTTTTGCCAGCTCCATACGAGTCTGCTCTTTCATGATCTCCTGGGCACAGGGACAGGCAGTCGTGCCCAGAACCTCGGCGCCCACCGTCTTCCTCAAGTAGCCGGAGGGGCCAGCTCTTGCCACGGCTTCGGCAAAGATGTCAACTACCTCCTGGCAGGTGACTTTTGTAACGGGAGTCTGTCTGCGAACTATGTACTCGCTCTTCATCTTAACTTCTGCCCGGGATGCGTATTCATGCCGGGAGAGGAGTCTCTTGGCAATCTCTCCGCAAAGCTCCTCGATCTCATAGACGGGGCAGTTTATGGCCTCCTCTAAAACCTCGTCTATAACCTCAAAGTTGCGGGAGAGATTGGCCCCTTTGCGGTCCGAAGGAAGGTCGACGAAGACCTCAAAATTGGATATGAGAACTATGGGCCTCTCATCGTTCCCGCGCTCAACCTTTATCAGCTTCTTGACGCCGGTCACTCCCACTCTTGTCAGATTGAAGGGGTAATCGGGTTCGCAGGCCTGAATATCTGGTAGTGTATCCACTGGTTTCACCTTGCGTTCGATTCCTTTTCTTCGTCATTGAGCGATTCCGACTCCATCTCGTCCATGCGGTGGAGGAGAACGTCCACTTCCCGAGCCATCTCGTCCAGGGTTTCACTGATCCTCTGGTGGTGCTCGTCCGACAAAAGAAAGGACTTTTCCATCTCGGCCATCAATTGCTCATCGCCCATATCGAGCAATTCGCATATCATTCTCTCGACATCCTTCGAACCGAGCATGATGGTTTATTCAAAACGGACATATTTGAGACTTTCCTTGAGAGAGTCAGTTATATCTATCCGTAGAGCCATCATGCAGGAAAAGGAGTTCTACTGATGATCAAGCGTTGCCCTCAACATGGATTTTTCAGGGGAGAGCATTGTGAGTGCGGCTCTTCGGGTCAGCTTCTTTTGGATGAGACCAAGACGGAGCAGCTAGGTCGACTGGTAGCAGGGGGCCTCAGGCATTTCCCGGTTGATCTGGGACTGGAGATGGACTCTCGCGGGTGGGTGGACCTGGAAAAACTGGGACAGGTGGTACAAAACAGGCACCACTGGGCCAGCAAAGAATTAGTGATCGCGCTCGTAGAATCCGATTCAAAGCAGAGATATGAGATCTTGAACGACAAAGTCAGGGCCAGATACGGCCACTCCGTAAATGTCGAGCTGGACCATCCGGAAAACAAGCTTCCAAAGCTCTATTACGGGGCAAGTGAAGAAGAGGCGGATAGGATCCTGGAGATCGGCCTCAAGTCTGCATCGCAAAAGTACGTCCATCTCTCCACGACTCCCGAGAAAGCCTGGCATGTGGCGACTTTTCGTACGGGCAACCCCAGAGTAATTCAAGCAGATGCAGCACTTGCAAAGGCTGATGGTGTGAAGATGATGACTGTAAACGATGATATCGTAATATCGGAGACGATTCCAGCCCGGTTTCTCTGCATCATCGCCTCCAGTGACATTCCCAAACAGGAAAAACAATAGGAAAGATAGAGCGGTTGATGCTGGCGAGATCGGCACCATAGAAGGGCGGCAATTGTTTCAGAAGACCAGTGTGAGATGAGTGCGAACTCTCATGAATACGACCTTGCATACGACCTTGCCCCCCCGCTTCGACCACACCCGTGCATATCTAGCGGCCGAAACGTCTCTCTCTTCTCTGGCAGTCCCTAATAGCACGCAGAAAATCAATTTTGCGGAGCTGGAGCCAGTTGACATCCGTAAAATACAGCTCGGAATAGGCTGCTTGCCAGATCATGAAGTCGCTGAGACGCTTTCCGCCCGCCCTTATCACAAGGTCTGGCTTCTGGCTAAATCTCAAATGGGATTCTATGATCTTTTCATCGATTTGCTCGCAATTCAAGCGTCCACTTTCCACATCCCGGAGAAGATCCCGAAACGCTTCCGTCACCTCGCGCTTGCCGCCGTAGCCCAAAGATACTACCACTTTTAGCCTACCTCCAGAGCCCGTTTGCTGCACGCACGTCGCCGTATGCAGGCTGATCTGAGCCGGAGCATGATCGAGAAAAGATTTGATCTTCTGGCAAAGCCTCGGTTCTTCGTCACTTATATAGAGCACAAGAGAGGTCAAACCTATGGATTTGCTCCAATCTATGAGGTCCGCCAGTCGCTGCAGGCCCTCATCGAACAGGTCGCCGGAGGTAAGGACGACGGCCACGCAACCGGGCAAATTGTTTTTGGCGATCTGGACTACCAGGAGCTGCTCATAGATACGGTGAATCATAATCAATCATTCGGTGTCTTCATTGGGCAAAGTATTTTTGCAATGAAACAGGTTTTATAGGCCATGCAACGGGAGGATGTCGTCAGGGCAGCCATCGGACTGATGGCGCTGTTACTGCCCTATATCGGAGCGTATACTGTTATTCCTCTGACGGCCGTCTTCTTTCTGGATCCAGGTACCCGCCTTCTTTCTGCGTCCCTGGGCTTGCTGCTTATCATGGTGGCGGCGCTCTCTCTCGTGCACACCAACCTTCCTCTATACGTCATAACCATATCCTTTGTGGCCTCCGCCTTTGCTCCAATGGCTTTCCGAAAGTTTGAAACTCTTACAGGAAGCATAATCTATCTATTCATCACTGTCATAATTGGGTATCCCCTCGCGAGCCTGATCTCGGCGGGCGGCTTGTCCTCAGAGAGAATCCTGTTCCTGGCGATCCTCGGTGGGCTTTCCGGCGCGTTCCTGCATCATGCCTCCAGAGAGCGCGACTTCACAGTCCCTTTCGGAACGGCCATGGTTATGTGGCTCTTCTCATTCGACTATCCTCTGCCTGATCTGCATCGCATTTTGCTCATCTGCATCTTCGCTCTCGTCTTGGGGATCGGCGCCTACTGGGCGAAAGCTGCAGACTCGGATGCCGTACTGAGCGAGACCATCGTCTGCCTGCTCGTGATTCTCTTTGGGGGATTGACCTGGTTTATGCTCTTGCTGGCTTTCTATCTGCTTGGTGGCGGGTTCACCCGATATGGATATTCGCATAAAGCAAAGCTCGGCATCGCTCAATCCCATGGAGGCGTGCGCGGCTACAAGAATGTCTATAGCAACAGCCTGGTTCCCCTGGTTCTGGCCGTCTGCTACGGTGTTTACCGCAATGAGGTATTCAATGAGATATTCATCTATGCCTTTATTGCTTCTGTGGCGACGGCTAACGGCGACACGCTGGCAAGTGAAATAGGCGAGACCAGCCGCTCCAAGCCGAGGATGATCACGACCTTTAGAGAGACTGAACCGGGTGTGGATGGCGGTGTGACGCCTCTTGGCGAAGCCGCATCAATTGCCGGTGCTCTTATCATCGGGATCCTGGCCGCAGTTACGGGCATGACCGGCCCTTTTGGCATTGTGGTTGGCGCTATTGGCGGATTCCTGGGCACGAACTTCGACAGCTTTCTCGGGGCAACGCTGCAGAGAAGAGGCATTTTGAGCAACAATGGCGTAAACCTGGCGGCGACAGCCTTCGGGGCTCTGGTGGGCGCAGTTCTCTGGTATATCCTGCAAATTATTTAGGGATAAACAACCACAATCTATTATGAAGATCTTCGGGATCTTTGGGGATCCAATAGAACACAGCCTCTCGCCGGTCATGCAGAATGAGGCACTGCGGGCTTTGGGCATCGATGCCAGATACCACGCCTTTCGCGTTACAAGAGTTGACCTGAAAGACGCAATTCGCGGCGCTGCTGCTATGGGCTTTGGCGGGCTTAATCTGACCATTCCCTTGAAGGAAAAAGCGCTGGAATTGGATTTCTTGCGGGCAGATGAGCTGGCTCTGGCTATAGGCGCGGTGAACACGATATCCTTTGATAATAATGGTTTGGAGAGCGAGAGGGATGAGAGAAAGAGAGAAGTTGAAGTCGAAGATATTGGCGACTGCGATCGAGAAAGCCGGATAAGAGGTCATAACACCGACGGATGGGGCGCGCTGCTGGCCTTGCAGGATGCAGGCGTTCAGCATCGATGGAAGCCGGGTGCTTCTGATTGGTGCCGGAGGCGCGGCGAGAGCAATAGCTTATACTCTGGAGAAGGAGGGCGCAGAGATCTCTATCGCGAACCGAAGCCTGCAGAAGGGCTCATGAGCTGGCGACCTCTGTGGGCGGAATGGGCTTTTGTCTATGTGATCTGGAGAAACTGGTCGGCCAGGCGGACGTAATAATAAACGCAACTTCCGTAGGCATGCGAGATGGAGACGCGAGTCTCTTTGATGGCCGGTTGTTGAAAAGCAGCCAGGCGGTCTTCGATATCGTTTACAACCGGGATACGAAACTACTTCAGGATGCTCGCGCCGCCGGATCAGTGGCTATCGACGGAGTGATGATGCTTGTCTATCAGGGGGCGAAGGCTTTGGAGATCTGGACGGGTGCGAAGGCACCGGTGGATCTGATGGAAAGGGCGGTTCGAGAGGCTTTGGCTGAGCGGCAGACGAAACTCTGGTTGAAGAGCGACAAAGCCTCAGGATGAGTGAAGGCTGAAGGGGGAGGAAAGTGATGACCGAGGAAGCAATGAAAAAATGGCGCATACTGATACTGGGTGGAACGGGCGAGACAGGTTCATGGTTCGCCCGTTATTTTAAGAGAAAAGGATTTGATGTCGCGGTCTGGGGTCCGAGCGGGAAGGTAGAGGTTGCGGAGCGGCTGGGTGTGCGCTATGCCCATGACATGATTAAGGAGGTGGAAGAAAGTGATATCGTTCTGATCAGCGTCCTCATAGAGAAAACTGTAGAGATGATCCGGACCGTGGCTCCCCGCATGCATCCAGGCAGCCTGATCATGGATGTGACCTCCATCAAGTCCGATCCGGTAAGGGCCATGAAGACTTATGCCCCCAAAGGAGTGGAGGTGCTGGGCACCCATCCCATGTTTGGACCAACCATGCCCTCCCTCTTCGGCCAGACCATCATCTTCACTCCCGTGGAAGGAAAGACCGGGAAGTGGCTTCCCATCATTCAATCTCTATTCGAGTCCGATGGAGCGCATATCGGGATCCTGGAGGCGGAAGAGCACGACGAGATGATGGCTGTGGTGCAGGCGCTCACCCACTTCGCCTACATCGGCATCGGAGCGACTCTGAAGGCCCTGGACTTCGATGTAAAGATGTCACGCAAGTTCATGTCCCCGGTCTATGAAATCATGATCGACTTTGTGGGCAGAATCCTGGACCAGAATCCGGAACTTTATGCCTCCATTCAGAAGAATCCGAAAGCGCTCAGCAGTTCGCCAGACCTATGTGGCCGAATGCATGCGGTTAAGCGAAAAAGCGGATGCAGGGGATTTGGAAGGCTTCAAGCAGATCATGCGGGATGCGGCTCTGCACTATGGAGGGACGCATGAAGCTCTGGAGAGATCGGACAGAGTGATCAATACGAGCATTAGAGAAGAAAAAGAGAAAAAAACGGATTGCTAATATGTAATATTTCTACAGGGGGCTATTCGCTCACGGAACCATTGTCCCTCTGAGGTCGTGAGATATGCTAGGATAGAACAAAAATTTTATAGTAGTAGCCCCTCATGCATAACTGAAATAGCTAGGAGAGGTGGACTCGTATTAAAGAAGAAGGGGCTTGCTGGAATTGTATTGAGAAGGTTTTGAATAAGATTCCGGCCCCGTACCAAGTCAGTTCACTTTTTATAGGTATAGTAATATATTTATATTATCAATTTCTAGACATGATAATGAAGAACATTTTTTCAGGATCGAATAAGATCGCCATATTATTTATCAGCATTTCGATTGCATTGCTGCTTTTTGGCATCCAATACTTCCTGACTAAAATGAAAGGAAGCTTTGGAGAGCTCATAGTCAGCTCCGAGAGCAAGGATCAATGCCTTCGCCCGCTTGATCAACTAAAAACGAATTTCACTACATCCAAGATCCTCTATTTGTTGATTCTAATTGCATTCTCGTCCCTCGCAGCGGATAAAATAGATGCTTTTTATTCGGGCTCGGAGCCCTTCTTCTATCAAGGAAATCCCACATCCTGGGCTCTGGGTCTGGACATATATAATAATCTTGTAAGCCTTTTCCTGCTCTATCTCCTGGCAATTCTTTTGTGGATGACCTTTAACATATCGTACATGCTATTTAAGATCAATAACGATTTTTATGCATCTTTAAAGATAGAACCTTTAGACGCAGATAGAGCAGGCGGCTTGAAACCACTCAGAGAATTGCTTCTGAGGTTCAGCATCTTCTATTTCTTGATCGTAGCTCTGGCCGTACTAACAAATTTTGCCACCAGGGGATTGAGTCTTCTTGAGAGCGCATCTATTGGCCTGCTCTGGTTGACCGGCGCCGTGCTTTTCCTCTATGATTGGTATGCACTTCGCAGATTTCTCAGGGGCAAGATAGGAGATGATGTCTCAATCCTGAGCGAGATACTGGAGTCCAAGAGGAAGAGTCTCATAGATTTATCATCAAAAAATGAGGAAACGGAGAATCGAAGGCCAAATATACCTCTTATCAAATGTATTGGATATAATCGATAAGGAGCGGGAGCGGATACAAAAATATAAAATAAAGCTAATTGGTGCCAAAACGATATTTCTGTTTGCCGGTTTCTCTGTACTCTCTCTGGTCGCCATCTTAAAGGGCATCGGTCGAGGCTGGAAGATCCAGTATAGCTGTGTTTGTTATCGATAATGCACGACCCCTTATCGATGATAGCATTAATTATATAGGCTATATGGGTAATTATTTGTATCAATTTTTACCAAAGTAGCCTCTATCTTGTATTAGCTGTAGAGTTGTTGAGCTGATAAATTATGGGAATCTTGATGATCCTGCCAGGATAAAGAGATGGCAGCAGATGGCAGAGTGAAGATGCGGGCTCATCCGGATAGAGATGGATCATCCGTGTCGAACTGCCCACTAGAGCCAAACTCAGATAAAAATCAATCCACGGGAAAATTGACGTAGAGAGGATCCTAGGTGATCCTCGCTACCGCCGCGACCTCGTCGCCCTGCTTTCACATTCATTATGCGCACGCCCTGCGTGGACCGGCCTTGCACCCGGATTTCGCTGGTTGGGATGCGGATCACTACCCCATCCTTGGTCGTAACCAGCAGCTCGTCCTCCTCGGATACGGTAGTGGTGCAGCAGACAAATCCCTTCCTGGCCTCGATATTCTTGACTCCCTTGCCGCCCCTTCTCTGCTGAGGATACTCCTCCAGCTCCGTCCTCTTGCCATATCCCTGGTTGGTGATGGTAAGGAGTGTGGACTGGAGCCTGCCTGGATCACGTCCATGCTGATCAGCTCGTCGCCCATGTTAAGGCTGATGGCCTTCACGCCCATGGTGCCGCGATTGAGGCGCGCACGTCGTCTCCTTGAACCGGATGGCCTTGCCGAACTTCGTGGCCACCAGCAGCTCCTTTTCGCCATCGGTGAGCTTCGCCGAGACCAGGCTATCGCCCTTCAGGTTTATGGCCTTGATGCCGCCCTTGCGGGGATTGCTGAAAGCCTGCAAAGGGCATCTTCACAATGCTTCCGCTCTTGGTTACAAGGACTATGAAGCCGTCGGCCTCAAAGCTCTTCACAGGTATCGCACCTGTCATCTCTCGTCCGGCTCGAGCTGCAGGAGATTTACGATGGACTTCCCGCGCGTCGCCCGCCCAGGCACGGCACCTCATAGACCTTGAGCCAGTGGGCTTTGCCCTTGTCTGTGAAGAAGAGCAGATAATCCTTCGTGGATGCGGTAAAGACATCCGTAACGAATTCCTCGGTCTTGGTCTCGGCGCCGATGACTCCCCGGCCGCCGCGGCGCTGCATGCGGTAAGCCGTGAGCAGGCTGGCGTTTGATGTATCCGGAGCTGGTGATGGTCACTGCCACCTCCTCATCCTGAATCAGATCCTCCCGGCTGACCTCGCCCTCCAACTCGATGATCTGGGTCCGGCGCTCGTCCCCGTAGGTCTTGATAGCTCTGTCAGCTCTTCTTTGATGATGCTCAGGATCTCCAGGTTGCTGGAGAGGATCTTCTTCAGCCTGGCGATGGTATTTTCCAGCTCTGCCGCCTCGGAGACTATCTTCTCCTGCTCGAGACCAGTCAGGCGCTGCAGCCTCATGTCCAGGATGGCCTTGGCCTGCTCCTCGCTCAGGGCAGAAAGCCTGCATCAGAGAGTCCTTTGCCTCGACCGGCGAAGGTGCTGCCTTTATCAGCCTTATTACTTCATCGATGTTCTTCAGAGCAATAAGCAGGCCGGCCAGGATATGGGCCCTCTTCTCTGCCTGCATCAGATCGAACCTGGTGCGCCTCTCAATCACCTGGAGCGATAGTGAGATGTAATGCTCCAGGGTCTCCTTCAGAGAGACGGTCTTCGGCAGGCCGTCCACCAGGACCAGGTTGTTTATGCCGAAGCTTGTCTGGAGTGGGGTGTGCTTGTACAGTTGATTTAAGACCACGTGGACGTTGAAACCGCTCTTGACCTCCACAACCATTCGAATGCCGTCCTTATCCGACTCGTCCCTCAGATCGGATATGCCCTCCAGACGGCCAGCCTTGACCATCTCCGCCATATCCTCGATCATCTTGGCCTTGTTCACCTGGTAGGGAAGCTCAGTGAAGATTATCTTGGTGCTTCTTGTCCCTTCCTCGATCTCCGACTTGGACTGCAGCAGTATGCTTCCCCGGCCGGTCTGATAGGCGGCCTCTATCCCCGCCCTGCCCACGATATAAGCCGCCCGTGGGAAAGTCCGGCCCGGGCAGGTAATGCATCAGTTCAGCCCAAGGTCGCCTGCGGCTGCGTCTATGAGGTAGATGATGGCACCGGCCAGCTCATTCAGGTTGTGGGGAGGAATGTTGGTCGCCATGCCCACGGCAATGCCCGTAGAACCATTGAGGAGAAGATTGGGCAGCTTTGCCCGGCAGCACCGTGGGCTCTTTCAGCGAGCCGTCGTAGTTGGGCACGAAATCGACGGTGTTCTTCTCAATGTCCAGCCAGCATCTCTTCTGCAATCTTGGAGAGCCGAACTTCAGTGTAACGCATGGCCGCTGCCGGGTCTCCATCGATGGAACCGAAGTTGCCCTGGCCATCGATCAGAGGATAGCGCATAGAGAATGTTTGAGCCATTCTGACCATGGTCTCATAGATGGCAGAGTCCCCGTGGGGATGGTACTTACCCATTACGTCTCCGACCACACGAGCGGACTTCTTATAGGGTTGATCGTGAGTCATGCCCTGTTCATACATGGCGTAGAGAATGCGCCGGTGAACGGGCTTCAGCCCATCCCTGACATCGGGCAAAGCTCTGCTTACGATCACGCTCATGGCGTAATCGATATAGGAGGACTTCATCTCCTCAGTGATGTTAACCAGTACTTCCGTCAAAAGCCACCTCAGACATCAAGATTCTTTACATCTTTGGCATGCGTCTCGATGAATTCCCGGCTCGGCTCCACCTGATCGCCCATGAGGATGGTGAAGATGCGATCGGCCTCCACGGCATCCTCCAGCGTGACCTTCTTCATGGTCCTCTTCTCGGGGTCCATGGTCGTCTCCCATAGCTGCTCGGGGTTCATCTCTCCCAGACCCTTGTACCTCTGGATAGTCAGGCTTGGCCAGGGACTTTGACTATCCGGTTCAGCTGCTCGTCCGAGTAGGCATAATTGACCTGCTTTCCCTTCTTGACCTGATAGAGCGGAGGTTGAGCGATGAAGATGTAGCCCGCATCGATAGAGGCTTCATGTACCTGTAAAAGAAGGTCAAGAGAAGGGTGCGGATGTGCGAGCCGTCCACATCGGCATCAGTCATTATTACTACCTTGTGATATCTGGCCTTCACGATATCGAAGTCGTCCCCAATCCCTGTGCCGAAGGCCACTATCATATTTCGAATCTCGGTGTTCTTGAGGATCTTGTCCAGCCTTGCTCTCTCCACATTGAGAATCTTTCCCCGCAGCGGCAGTATGGCCTGAAAATGCCGGTTCCTGCCCTGTTTGGCCGAGCCGCCTGCAGATTCGCCCTCGACTATATAGATCTCGCATTTTCCCGGATCGGTGTTGGAGCAGTCTGCCAGCTTGCCGGGCAGGCCTCCGGAACCCAGGGCATTCTTGCGACGGGTCAGCTCCTTGGCTTTTCGGGCCGCCTCACGCGCTCGCAGGGCCTCAGCCGCTTTCTCCACAATGGTCGTTGCCACGAGTGGATTTTCCTCAAAGTACTCAGCCAGGCCCTCCGAGACCATGGACTCGATGATGCCCCGGATAGCGCTATTACCCAATCTGGTTTTGGTCTGGCCCTCGAACTGAGGATCGGGAAGTTTGACGCTTATGACTGCCACCAGGCCCTCGCGCAGATCTTCGCCGCCGAGCTTCACATCATTCTTGAACAGCTTGTTAGACTTTGGCGTATTCATTGACAGTCCTTGTCAGGGCGGCGCGAAAGCCCATGAGGTGAGTTCCACCCTCGCGGGTATTGATGTTATTGGCATAAGAGAATATGTTCTCGCTGTAGGAGTTATTGTACTGAAGCGCAACTTCTACCTGCGTTCCGTTCTTGCTGCGCGTGAAGTAGACAGGAGGTTTATGCAAGGCTTCTTTGTTTACATTGAGATACTCTACAAAAGAGACGATACCGCCCTCATACTCGGAAGATCGTTCTCTTTATCGGAGCGTTCGTCCTTTATGGTTATCTTCAGGCCGCGATTGAGAAAGGCCAGCTCTCTCAGCCTGGAAGAGAGCGTATCGAAGTTGTATTCGGTTTCCTCGAAGATTGTGCTATCCGGTTTGAAGGTAATCGTGGTCCCGGTATGATCCGAGGTTCCCCTTACCTCAACTTCCGAAGCCACTGCGCCCTTTTCATACCGCTGCCAGTAAACCCGCCCGTTCCTTCTAACCTGCACCTCCAGCCATTCGGAGAGGGCATTGACAACTGAGACGCCCACGCCGTGCAGGCCGCCTGATACGCTATAGGATTCGTGATCGAACTTGCCCCCAGCATGCAGCACAGTCATGACGATCTCCAGGGCCGGCCGGTTGAACTGGGGATGGTTATCTACAGGGATGCCGCGGCCATCATCTTTGACGGAGACGCTTCCGTCCGGGTGGATGACCACATTGATCTCTTTGCAATAGCCTCCCAGGGCCTCGTCCACGCTGTTATCAACTACCTCGTAGACCAGGTGGTGCAGCCCCAGGGTGTCTGTGCTGCCGATATACATCGAGGGCCTGCGCCTGACTGCCTCAAGGCCTTCAAGAACTTGGATTTGGCTTGCGTCGTAGCCCGTTGCTTCGCTCAAAACTGATTAAGCCTCCTGAATAATTAGGACTGTAATGAAATAACCTGAGCGGATATAAGCTTTTCCCCTAAATATGGCTTAGATTTTATCAATAGAATGTAAAAATAAATTTTGCCTGCCATTTGCGGGCAATGCCGGCCATGATTGAGCCGGAAAAAGCCTGTAGCGAATGAAATCCTGAAAAATTGAGGCCAGGTATCCAATATGATTGGAAAGCCAAGGTCCGGATTCGAACCGGAGTGGTAATGCTCTGCAGGCATTTGCGTAGCCGCTCCGCCACCTTGGCATTGGTAAAGGCGTCCGACAATTGTGCCGATCTGCCTTAAACCTTTATCGGTTAAAGGCATCCTTTGCGCCGAGTCTTGCTGAGATGTCATCCCCTATAAAGATTGCCTTTGAGGCAAAGACAATTTTTCTGGACATCTTGTTGCGAGAATGCATGGCTGAATCTCGGCATCTCGGGAAAAATTGAGCGTCCCGGCCAAATGATGCAGCATTCTTCCGGGGGTCCTGGCGCCAATACGGTCAGGGCATAGCGCGATAAATAACAAAGGCCACGAACAGGAGTCAGCCCGCAAATCCCAAAAAGATACCCGGGTCCCTGCAGGGGACTTATGTCAACATTCCAGCGCGCGTTCGCCCGGGTCCATCCTAATGAGATCTGAGTTTTGGCATGGAATTATGCCAGCACTAATCGCCTCTGGACGAGACAGATTTGTCGGGCACGGCATGATTTTGTTAAGGTCCTAGATTAGAATACCATAGATTGCTGACAATATCCTATGGCTTTCACCTTTGCCTGGATTAGCCTAATGTGCCCTTATTGTGTGCTATTCAGGGTAGAGTTAACGGAAGTATTAACGGGAATTTTAGCAATTGTGTTGACGAGTCCTACTTTTGCCGTTTTCTTGAGGACATTGCTGTAACCTGCATTCGGGTCAGCGTTCCTGAAATCATTGATGCTTGTTGTGTACAAACTTGACCCCAATATGCCTCCTGCTTCCTTACTGAATGCAGCATTCTGAAATATCACAGGATTTACGCCATTGAGGTCTATTGCTAGCGGATTGCCCCAGACGTAATTGGGATCCATTGGATTGATTATGACAGGGTTTGAAGGTTGCCCGACTGATTCACGATTGCCGCTTATGGCTTCTGACGGCAATTGTGCAACTATAGGTGCTACTAAAGCTATCAAAATAGCTCCAATTAGTATATTAAGATTTTTTTTCATGTAACGCCTCCATGATTGCATCTCGGTTCTCTTTCATTTGATTTTTCGACAAGGTACGACCGAAGCCCAATCTCTAATGCGTCTCTCCGATCCGAATGCAATTCAATTCACGGCAGATGACGATTTAAACTTGGACAATTATAAACCTTGTGGTTATTTCCCCGAACATACTTAATTATGATTCTAATTTCCGGCATAAGGATAGACAATTGCCAATAT
Source organism: uncultured Methanosarcinales archaeon (assembly GCA_963798205.1). Taxonomy (GTDB): domain Archaea; phylum Halobacteriota; class Methanosarcinia; order Methanotrichales; family Methanotrichaceae; genus Methanothrix. The sequence goes on along the minus strand of CAWCSK010000033.1, from coordinate 5,088 downwards.
CTGTAACGATTGCCTGGCCCGAGTTTCGTCCGGTTCTTCAAGATACACATTCATCTCATTATCTCAAATCTCTTTATCTCAAAAAAATAGAAACAAAAAGGAGAACAGTGACATTAAGCTGAACTCCTTCACCCACGATCTAGTACATCTGGGCTGATATAAACCAAAGGATAATGTTTTATATATAATCATTGGCAGATACTCAACAACAAGGGGAGTATCATGCCGGGTCCGAAACCATCAACAATCAACTTGAACGACGTCGAGCGCCAAGGTTTGGAGTTGCTTGTTCGCCGTTATTCTACAGGACAGCAAAGAGTCATCCGAGCGCGGATTGTTTTATTGGCTGCAATGGGGAAAAATAATCGCGAAATCGCTAATGAATTGGAGGTGTCCTTGGACACTGCTCGATTATGGCGGCAACGATGGCTGGACTTGCAGCCGATTTCTCTGGACGATCTGAGCATTGAAGAACGCTTGGATGACCTGCCGAGACCTGGAGCACCACCTCGTTTAACTGCTAACCAGATTTGTCAGATCCAACAGCTGGCTTGTGAAAAACCCGAAAAATCGGGTCGTCCAATTAGCCAATGGACAAGTCGTGAGATTGCAGCTGAAATAATAAAGCGGGGCATTGTAGATATGATTTCAGCTCGTCATTCTGCCAGGATTCTTAAAAAAATTGCCTCCAACCACACTTGATTCGTTATTGGCTAACACCTGCACCGGACGAACGGTTCGACGAAAAGGTAGACGACATCAATTCATTGTATCAACAAGCCCAGAATTTGGCTCAACAAGGCGAAGTCGTAATGAGCATCGATGAAATGACTGGTGTGCAGGCTCTCGAACGCAAACATCCTGGACTGCCAATGGCACCAGGAAAAGTGGAAAGAAGAGAGTTTGAGTACATCAGGCACGGAACTCAATCATTCATCGTTAGTTTTGCGGTGGCCTGTGGAAGGATTGATACCATTTCTTGCGGCGATACGCGCAATGAAGAAGACTTTGTATTGCATGTCAAGGAGGTAGTTGAAAGCTCATTTTCCACATCACGCTGGCACTTTGTCGCCGACAACCTCAATATCCATAAATCAGAATCCCTCGTGAGGTATGTGGCCGACGTATCTAACTTGGACATCGACTTAGGAATCAAAGGCAAAAGCGGTGTTTTGCAGTCGATTGAGACTCGTGAATCGTTCTTGACCGACCCATCCCACTCTATCGTCTTTCACTACACGCCGATGCACGCTTCTTGGATGAACCAAGTTGAAATATGGTTTAGCATCTTAGTCAGGAAGCTGCTCAGACGAGCCTCCTTTTCTTCCATCAATGATTTGAAGGCAAAGGTTTTGGGGTTTGTCGAATACTTCAACCAAACAATGGCAAAGCCGTTCAAATGGACGTATCGGGGGAAAGCACTCACTGCTTAAAATTAGGCTTATTTAAGCCCAGATGTACTAGTACATCTGGGCTGATATAAACCAAAGGATAAGGTTTTATATATAATCATTGACAGATACTCAACAACAAGGGGAGTATCATGCCAGGTCCGAAACCATCAGCAATCAACTTGAACGACGTCGAGCGCCAAGGTTTGGAATTGCTTGTTCGTCGTTATACTACAGGACAGCAAAAAGTTATCCGAGCACGAATTGTTTTATTAGCTGCGATGGGGAAAAATAATCGCGAAATCGCTAATGAATTGGAGGTGTCCTTGGACACTGCTCGATTATGGCGGCAACGATGGCTGGACTTGCAGCCGATTTCTTTGGACGATCTGAGTATTGAAGAACGCTTGGATGACCTGCCAAGACCTGGAGCACCACCTCGTTTAACTGCAAACCAGATTTGTCAGATCCAACAGCTGGCTTGTGAAAAACCTGAAAAATCGGGACGTCCAATTAGCCAATGGACAAGTCGTGAGATTGCAGCTGAAATAATGAAGCGGGGCATTGTAGATACGATTTCAGCTCGTCATTCTGCCAGGATTCTTAAAAAAATGGCCTCCAACCACACTTGATTCGTTACTGGCTAACACCTGCACCGGACGAACGGTTCGACGAAAAGGTAGACGACATCAATTCATTGTATCAACAAGCCCAGAATTTGGCTCAAAAAGGAGAAGTTGTAATGAGCATCGATGAAATGACTGGGGTGCAAGCTCTCGAACGCAAACACCCTGGATTGCCAATGGCACCAGGAAAAGTGGAACGAAGAGAGTTTGAGTACATCAGGCATGGAACTCAATCATTCATCGTGAGCTTTGCGGTGGCATGTGGACGGATTGACACCATTTCTTGCGGCGATACGCGCAATGAAGAAGACTTTGTATCGCATATCAAGGAGGTAGTTGAAAGCTCTTTTTCCACATCACGCTGGCACTTTGTCGCCGACAACCTCAATATCCATAAATCAGAATCCCTCGTGAGGTATGTGGCGGAAGTATCTGACTTGGACATCGACTTAGGAATCAAAGGTAAAAGCGGTGTTTTGCAGTCGATCGAGACTCGTGAATCATTCTTGACCGATCCATCCCACTCTATCGTCTTTCACTACACGCCGATACACGCTTCTTGGATGAACCAAGTTGAAATATGGTTTAGCATCTTAGTCCGGAAGCTGCTCAGGCGAGCCAGCTTTGCTTCCATCAATGATTTGAAAGCCAAGGTTTTGGCCTTTGTCGAGTACTTCAACCAGACAATGGCAAAGCCGTTCAAATGGACTTATCGGGGAAAGCACTTACCGCATAAAATTAGGCTTATTTAAGCCCAGCTGTACTAGATTTCATCGATCTTAGTATCTTCTCCAATCTCGGCATACACTTCTCCCCCGAATTTTGCATTTGCAATGCATGTATTCGCTTGGATCTCGACCCTTCTATGAATGTGAACGCCACCTACATGATAAACCGGCAAAATCTCATTTCCGATCCGTTCAAATCTAAATCCCTCAGTGCCAACTACGCTTCCTGCCCTAATAATCACATCGTCATCTAGAATTGTGTTTTCAAGAATCGTGGCATTTGGCCCAATACAGCAATTTTCACCAATGCTAATATTATTTTTAGCAATATATGCAGTGGGGTGTATAGTGGCGCTTGTTGCTCAGGACTGTATCAAAGGGTAGGCCATAAAATTTGGTTTTTCTGGCTAAATAATTGTGAATCTCATAAAAGGATCTCCTAGGATTTTCAGAAATAATTAGTCCTATTTTCTCGGGTAAGAACGGGACCAGCTCTTCAGTTGTGATTATACAAGTAATATTCGGACTAGATGATAAAATATGAATATATCTTTTATATTCTATAAAGGACAACTGCTTGGGCTTATTCTGAGTCTATGTTTCCGATAGACTTGAAGTCGCCATCCGATACAATCTTCCCAGTGTTGATATCTATTTCATTTAAAATCAGCTTCAACAGACCGCCACCACTATAAATTCGATTATAACATTATGTCATCCATCTTACTACTTCATACGCCTTCGGCATATTTCGCGTTACACTGAGTGCCTCTTGACCCGTGCTAGCCCGAAAATATATTCCTCGGAAAAATAATTTCTTTCTTTTAAAAATTGAGATTTATAATAGCTTAATAGGCCGAACTTTTTCTTTTATATGTTGCTCGTTCAGGCGAATGAACATATTGGTATCAAATGTAATATGAATTCCAGGGTCGCTCGGTCAGCCGAGTCTATGCTAGCACTCATTTTGAAGGCCCTTACTGCCTCATTGGCCACAACTTGATGATCTTGGTGATAGTCACTAAAGGAGGGTGCCAATACTAGATCGGGAAGGAATTCGTCGCGTATGGTAATGAGATTCTCAAGTACTTCCTGCCTATTTTCTTGAAGATGACGAACTTTAAAATTATATATAATGTAATTTTTCTCATGTAAATTTAGATGTTTGGTTATCTCCAAGAATTCTTTCTTGAGAGTATCCTTAGGTAGGAACTCCGGTAATGACTCCTCGGCAACTGAGAATACTACCCATAGTAGCTCATGGCCTTCTTGCAGGAATTTGATAATGCTGCCCCCACAGGCCAGTTCAGCATCATCAGTATGAGGAGATAATATAAGTACTTTCATCTAAAACCTCTTTCAAAATATGTTAAATCCAATTTTTCAACGATAAGCCTAATACTCGTAAAAGCCCTTACCCGTCTTTTTCCCGAGATGTTCTTTCTTAATGAGATCAATCATAACATCGCTTGGAAGGAACAGGGTACTATTTGAGGACTTATTCAGATTCTCTATAATATCCCGACATAGATCGATGCCAAAGAAAAGTTCTGCCAGTCTCAAAGGGCCCCGATTGGAAAGTTGTAGCACCCAATTTCATTGCTTTATCAATATTCTCAACCAGCGATGTTCCTCGATCAAGCATATGACAGGCTTCATTGATCATTGCGAACAAGAGCCTGTTTACCACGAAGCCTGGAGTATCTTTTACCAACAGAGATACTGTATTCAGTCGGCTGACAAGCTTCAGCACAGTTCATCAACACATCTTCGGAAGTACTGTCGCCTTTTACAAATCTCCACCAACTGCATTCGGGACTATAGGGTTGAAGAGGATGTAGTCCAACCACTGCTTTTTTCTGGATATCTTAAGCCCTTAGCGATCTGAGATATCTGCAATGAGGAAGTATTGCTCGCCAAGATCACATCAGGGTCGCAGGTAGAATCAAGTCTATGGAATACATTCCTCTTAGCTTCAATATCTTCGATTACTGATTCAATGACAAAATCCGATTCGGCAAGGAGTTCGTATTCCGTGGTGGGAATTACATTTTTTAGCATTATCTGGACTTCATTGGAGTTCATGCTCTTGGATAGATTCCTAGAAATCGCATCCAATGAGGCGCCAAGAGCCACAAGACTTCTGCTCTTTAAAATGACTTTAGCGCCTGCTCTCAAAGCTACCTCTGCTAAGCCCTTGCTAGTTATCCCGGTTCCTACAATGCCTATGGTAAGGTATTCATTCCGTCCCATCTTAGCAGGGATTGTTTGGCCGATGTCGAATCTCTCAAATGTCTTTTGAAATCTGTAGGAGCCATCAGAATCCTTCATGAGCATTATAGC
>CAWCSK010000032.1:0-14351 GCA_963798205.1 uncultured Methanosarcinales archaeon | reverse complement strand
TGTAAGATACGTCAGATCCTCCGCCAGGTTATCAGGCGTCCCCGATTCGGTGAAAGGCTTAACCGTGACCCTGACAGACATAACGGATCACAAAGAAGCAGAGATGGAGCTCAAGGAGAGCGAAGATCGTTATCGCCTTCTTGTGGAATCTTCCCCGGACGGCATTATAATCCATATGGATGGAAATGTAATTTTTGCGAATAAAGCCTCTGCAGTGCTTCTGAAAGCAGACGATCCTGAGGAGCTGGTGGGAAAATCGGTGATAAGTTTTGTTCATCCCGACTGGCATCCAGACCGTTCAGGACAGGATTCATTCCACACAAAATGCTCGGGATGAGGCTCCATTAATCGAAGAGAAGTTTCTCGGAATTGACGGCGCCGAAATTGAGGTTGAGGTAGCAGTGATTCCGTTTTCCTTTAAGGGCAAACCGGCAACGCAAGTGGTATTCCGTGACATCTCCAAGCGAAAGAAGGCAGAGGCGGGGCTCGTGGAGTCGAGGGAATTTCTGAATAAGATAATCAACTCCATAGGTGATCCGATATTTGTCAAGGACCGGCAGCATAGATTCATACTCGTCAATGATGCGGAATGTAAAATGCTTGATCGTCAACCTAACGAAATCTTAGGTCGAACTACTTACGACCTCTTCCCAATCAAAGAGATGTGCGACACTTCCTGGGAAAAAGACGAGCTGGTTTTCAGCACCGGTCAAGAGAACCTGAATGAAGAAACAATTGCCAGTGCTGCCGGTGTGTCGCATACCATTCTCGTTAAAAAGAACCTATACACGGCTAATGACAAAGATCAGTTCCTGGTAGGAGCCGTGACGGATATAACCGAGCTCAAGCGATCAGAAGAGATTCTCAGAAAAGCGAAGGAAGACGCAGAATCCGCTACAAAGGCCAAATCTGATTTCCTGGCCAACATGAGCCATGAGATACGTACACCTTTGAATGCTATCATAGGATTGTCTGATCTTCTCCATGGATGATCTGACTCAACAACAATGCAATTGCATAGAGACGATAAGACATAGTGGGGACTCGTTGCTTTCCGTCATAAATGATATCCTGGACTTCTCCAAGGTCGATAGCGGGAAGATGGAATCTGGAACTCTGCCCGTTTGACCTGAATGAATTCGTGGAGGACTCCCTGAATCTTATGCGTCCAATTGCATCTAAGAAATGCTTGGACTTGACCTATACCAGTTGATGAAACAACTCCTGACGCAATCATGGGTGATCCAGGCAGGCTTCAACAGATCCTGACCAATCTGCTCAGTAACGCCATAAAATTCACGGAGAGAGGCACGATATCCGTCTCAATCTCCAGCCAGAAACTCGATGGCATCTCTTATAGGATTACTTTCAGGTGAAAGATACCGGAATTGGAATTCCTGAAAATAAGATGGACCGTCTTATTTCAGTCATTCACCCAGGTGGACTCATCAACTACGCGCAAGTACGGCGGAACCGGACTAGGTCTCGCCATAAGCAAGAAGCTTGTGGAAATGATGGGCGGACAGATTTGGGCGGAGACCGAATTACATAAGGGTTCAACCTTTTACTTCACAATTCTGGCCGATGCAACCGTCATTATGCCCGGAGCACAATAATATCGGAGATAAATTATAAGACAACGAAATTGTACACGGATCGAAACCAATTTCTTCGGATACTGTTAGCTGAAGACAATGTGTCAACCAGATGGTAATGAAAAAGATGCTGAATAAGCTTGGCTATCACGTTAATGTTGCAGCTGACGGCGAAGAGGTTTTGCAATCATCTCGAACTCAGGCCCTATGACCTGATTCTCATGGATGTCCAGATGCCGGAAATGGATGGATTTGAAGCCACCAGAGCGATCCGGAAACGTTGGGCCTCCGCCGACCAACCGAAGATAATCGCTATTACCGCCCACGCACTGGAAGGTGATCGAGAAAAATGTCTTGATGCAGGCATGGACGGCTATATCAGCAAACCCGCGAGGCTAGTGGAACTCAAGTCTGCGCTGGAGTCTTGCAGAAACGAATAGGATTCCCAAACCTGAGGATCAGGGAGATTGCGATTAAATGCAGGCTGTTGCTGGTAAGAATTATGACTCAAACTAAATGATAATATATGATGATAATTTTCTATCCGTAACTGCTCAAATTCAGTGTCCTAATGCATATATTTATTAATACTCACGTACTATACCCTCTTGGAGGTTTAAATCATGAAATTTAACAAAATACTCATCATGCTGCTTGCGATTTTTGCGGCTTCCATGGTCGTATCCGCCCAGGAAGCCAATATCCAGCAGCTTAAGCAGACGACCGAAAATTCAGCGAAAAATCTGACCAGCTATACCTATTCCAGGTCAGCTGAGAGATGCTTATTTACTCCAACGTTCCATCCGCAAGGAATATGATGCTTATCAAGACTACCAATGGTAAGCTAGACCTGGTGAATAAGGTAGGATGGTGGGGTTCTAGGCTCACTGATGAAGAGACTGGCGATGTCCTCACTTGGGAAGGGTTTTTCATGAATGGTTCGGAGTACTGGAAAGAGGGGCATGAACTGGACAAGTCTTAATATCACTGACACCGCTCAAGTCTTGCAAGACTATAATGAGATTCCTGGCCAGGTTAATCTCATAAAATACTCCAACATGAAGATCGTGGGCACAGAGAAAATGCAAGGACAGGATTACTATAAGATCACGGGCTCACCTATTGAGTCGATCTATGCAGGAATGATAGGCTTGCAGCTCCTGGCCGCTTACTTCCCATCTCCTTTGCATTGCCCGATAAGCTAAAGAACGAGACTTTCGATATCAGCAATACAAGCCTGATGAACAACAGCCGAATAGTTCTGACCGCCTGGATCTCCAAGAACGATTCGACCCTGAAAAGGTTGGATATCAACTCGAGCCTGACCATTACTCCGAAGATCCTGAACATCTCTTCACCGGACTTCAAAATTATGAGCAATATCAATGAGTCCACGGTCTACAACAACTTTGGATCACCGGTGAGATCGTTCTTCCCAAAGATGCACAAAACGCGTCATCATCGCGAATGATTGGTGCGAATTGGAGATGGGCTCTGTTTGGATCAATAAGGCCTTAATGGAGTGTAGAAGATGACAGGTAATTTCAATATTAGGAACTCATGGTTCAAGTTAGCATGGCTTTGCATTGTGGTCCTTCTCAGCACTTGTTCGCTGAATGTGATGGGCCAGGTCGTGGACACTTCGGGTCCGGACAGGGCTTATTGCGTAGGCTCGGGTAACCTCTATGCGACAACTCCAGGAATTAACAACGGCAAACCAGTTTGCCAGTTCGCAGGCAATGCCTGGTGCGATGCACATGCCTTCTTTACAGGAAATTGTACCGGAAGCACCAGCCCCTACTACGCAGGCTACAACACGCCTATGAGTGCACTGGATATTGCTGATGCGACCAAGACATGCCAGGCAAGGGGCGGACAGGTCCAAAATGTACACACGCCCTATGGAGACGTTAACCTATGCGTATTCCCGGATGGTGCTTCAGTCGACCTCAGGTCGCTCAGCAGTGCTGTCTACAACAACGGGATCAATGGTGGGATGCTAGACAACGGAATCTACTACATGCCTGATAACGGGATTTACGGCATGCCCTATAACGGAATCTACAATACGCCTTACAATGGATTCTACCCTACTGGCAACGGGCTCTATGATGCAAATGCCTGGTACTACGGTGCCTATGCATTTCTGAATTCGCCATAGACAGGCATAAGGCAATTAGTAAAATTTTAATTTTTTAATCATTTTTATTCGGCTGATTCTCGTTGATATATCTCCGACCGTCTTCAGAGAAAACGCTATTGGAGACCAATAGCCGCTCGAAGCATGCAGATCCGGCAGTATCAGTCTCAGGTCAGGTGCGCCTATTTGTCCCCTTGTTCGCGTTCAAACCCTGGGTTCTGATGGGATAAGTTCCATTATGTTCGATGGTAAGGTTAATGTTGCTTGTATTCAAATTCGGATCAACCCTGGAGAGAACGTCTATAAGTTCCGGTTCGGACAGATTTCCCATTTGTCTGTCCGCGAGCTTTCTCTTCTCGAATATCAGAATGGTCGGGTATCCTGTGATATTGTACATTTCTTCCGTTCTTTTATTGTAGTCCATGTCGATTTGACCTACAGCAATTTGGCCGTCGAGGTCCATGGCGAGCTTATGAATTGTGGAGTTCAAAAGTATACAGGGCTCACACCAGGGTGCGTAGCAATCGAGTACGAAGAAAGGATTCGTGTCTATTGAACTGTTCAGAGTACTGTCATTTACCTCAAAAATATCGGATGAGTTCCTGGATGCGTTCGTCGCAACTGAGTTCTGAATGAAGATCAATGATAGAGAAACCAATATCAAGCATGTTTTTATCCGATTGACGGACATCCTATCACTCCCTTAATGTCTTTCTAAATAGATAATGGCAAGACAATTAAAGATTTCGATAGACCTGAATGAATATTTATCACTCTTCATGGATGTCATATTTTATTTTCAATGGCTCAAGATATTTGACGATAAATCCCGAAGAAGCAGGGTTTGAATTCCTAGCAGAACCGTTTTAAGTCTGGCAGGATCAGTCTGAACCAGACCCAAACGGTATAAAGGGCCGGATAAGTGATAATGAGAAAATATCTGATTCTCGTAGTGATTCTTGCAGCGATCCTACTAACAGCTCTGGTGTCTCTGCCTGCATCGGCAAAGCCGGAGAGCTTTGAGCTTGGATCGTACCGAGTGAGCTACGACCTGAACAGTATGTCGGAGCATAACATCTCCATTGCTAAACCCAGGTACTCGGAGACATTCGGTGGAATCATGTATGTCGGCTATGGGGCGCAGGTAACTTCCGCTGATGGGCGCTTCCTTATAACTATGGCAATTATCGAATACAAATACCCAATCTTGCTGGAACCCTCAATTGGGGCGACGGATAAGCTACTATCTGCAAATAGCGATTGTCAAGAATGTCATTACTGTTCGACGCAATATTGATGATCACCAGGGCTACCTAACAAACAGCAGCGATTGCCGGAATGATACGCATGGTTTTCTTGCCCAATTTCTCCTCGATGGCCAGGGAGATTCGGGAAAAACAGAATGCCTCATCGCCTCAACCTTCCCCTGGGAGAACGGCACATCCAGCCTGCTAAAGACCATCCATTTGGAGAGACTGTCCCTCCAGTAAAAATAATAGTAAACGCGTGGGCTTGGAAGCCCTGCGCTGCATTGGTCGCCTGTAAGTTCGCTGGCATTTGCTCTGTTCTCGCTTGCGGCTTATCTACTTTCCAAAGTACTTTGCGACATCCTTTAGATGATCTCTGATTGGAAGCTTCTGCGGGCATTTCTCCTCGCACTCACCACACTCCTGGCATTGGGATGCGAATTCGGGCTTTCCAGACAGCATGCCGCCCAGGACGATATTGTAGTTAAATTGGCAACTTCCGGGGCATCAAACATGCAGGCTGTATTGTACATTTCAAAGCATTCTGGGATATTGACGCCGGAGGGACAGGGCATGCAATACTTGCAGCCGGTACACGGAACTTTCATTCTCTTCCCGTATTCAGCCTTCACTTTCTCAAAGAGATCGAGTTCTGTCTGGGAGAGCGAGTCCGGAAGTCCCCGTTCAGCATAAGCGATGTTCTCTACGACCTGCTCGCAATCCGACATGCCGGAAAGGACAACTGTTACTTCGGGATGGTTCCAAACCCACCGCAGCGCCCACTCGGTTGGGCTACGGTGACAGGAGCTCTTTTCCATATATCGCCGATGACTGGTATCTCTTTGCTCAGCATACCTCCTCTCAGGGGCTCCATAACAATGATTCCCAGCCCTTTCCCGGCCGCATACCTGAGCCCCTCCGTTCCCGCCTGGTACTCTTCGTCCATGAAGTTGTACTGAATCTGGCAGAAGTCCCAGTCGTAGGCATCCACAATCTCCTTGAACAATCCCAGTTCGTCATGGAACGAGAACCCTGCGTATCTTATCCTGCCGTCATCGATGGCTTCATCCAGAAATTCGATCACCTTAAGCGGTCGAAGTTTATCCCAGAACTGCCTCATCAGTCCATGGACCAGGTAGAAGTCGATATGGTCGGTCTGCAGTCGTTTTAGCTGCTCGTTCAGGTATTTGTCCATATCCCCACGTGATTTGATCATCCAGCTGGGCAGCTTTGTGGCAAGATTTACCTTCTCACGGTATCCGCCCTGAAGAGCGCGGCCCACAAACGGCTCGCTCTCTCCATTATGATAGGGATAGGCGGTGTCGACATAGTTCACGCCATGATCGATGGCATATCGCAGCATCTTTGTGGCATGCGGCTCATCGATCTGGCCATTCTCCTTCATGGGAAGGCGCATGCATCCGAATCCTAAGATCGACAGCCTGGAATCCGTTTTCTTCATACTTCTGTAGAGCATAATTCGCCTCGAAATGATCTGTATCTAATCGGTATCTTTTTGCCAAAAAGGCAAATGCGTTTATAAATCTTCAATTTGTTACCGTTTTCTTTCAAATCTTGTACGAATTTCTCAGCTTTCATTTCTCAACCTGTCTCAACTTTATGAGACATCCTCTCTCGCAACTCATCTATGTTTAGGGGATTGAGAGGCTTGCATAATATCTCGTTCACCCTGAGCCTTCGTAAGTGCTGAGTGGAAGCTGCCTGCATTACCATTGCAGTATCCGATCCCCAAGCAGTCCCGGCAATTGCTATCACCTTTTCACCAGTTGCCAGAAGTCCGGCATCCGTAACCATGAGGACGATTTCAAAGCAGACCTTTGCACCCTGACAGAAGCAGCGCAGGAGGTTGGCCATTGCAGTTGCATTTCTTGAACCGTAGAAATCGTCCGTATGGAAGAGCATGGTGCCAAAATGAACCTCGTGGCCTGATGCCCGTAGGGCCAGGACAAGCTCCTCTGGAAACGGATTCTTTTCTCTATAGAAGTCGAACTGATGGGGAACTACTATCAATTTGACGCCTTTGTCCCCGAAGAAATCCATAGCCTTTCTGGCTGTGGCTCCGGTGGTGGAGGCGATTACTATTTTCTTGATTCCCAGCGTGTCCATTCTCTCTTGCACCAGCTTGAAGACGGCCTCAGTGTTATCAGGCCCGCCCTCTTCGAAGTAGACTATCTTGCCTTCCATCTTGTCAGCACCCTTATTCCTGTTGGATTCGATTCAATATCTTTATTTCCCTGGACTTTTAAGATGATTTTGGGCAGCACTGCCAGAAGCTTGAGGATTGACTGAAACGTATTTGAATTATGCAAGCGCTGGATAACAGATATTCGATATTGGAGAAATTATCATGCTCGAAATATTAAGAAATCGGCGCAGCATTCGAAGATTCAAAGACAAAGAGATAGAAAAGGAATTGATCGAACAGCTTATGGAGGCTGCTCTGCGCTCTCCAACGTCCCGAGGCATCAACCCCTGGCGCTTTCTTTTTGTCACGGATAGAGCAATGCTGGAAGAGCTCTCCCGGGCCAAAGAAAACGGCTCCGGCTTCCTGAAAGGGGCACGACTGGGTGTGGTTATCTTGGCAAAGGAAGGAGAGTCTGATGTCTGGGTCGAAGACTGCTCCATCGCTTCGATTATCCTGCAGCTTACAGGCCAGAGCCTGGGTCTGGGCTCCTGCTGGATCCAGATCAGAAACCGAATGCATGACAGCCATCTGTCGGCCGAGGATTACATCAAAAAGGCACTCGATCTGCCCGAAAATATGAGGGTGGAATCCATGATCGCCTTCGGCTATCCGGACGAGAAAAAAGCGCCCATCCCTAAGGTTGAGCTCCAATATGAAAAGATTTTGTGAGGGCGGCCCCCGTGAAGTGATGCGAACTTTTTGCTGAAGGATCATAAGCAATTCTCGAACAACCAAATGGCTGCGTATCCTGCTGCAAGCCGCGAGGTTATCTCATTTGGGCCTGATAGAAGGCAGAAATACGTTGGGATGACAACTCCGCCATTCGAAATGATGACTGATTAGTCAGTTATTCTGCTTGCCGATTTTTGATCAATGCAGCCTCTCCGGGCTCCAGACGACGAGCGCACGGGACAGGCGAGGAGACCCGCGACACATGCTCGAACGGAAGCAGCCGCTCGAGCGAGCCCGAGGGCATACGAGCTATGCGACATAAGCCACATGAGCATCCCGAAACGAACCTCAGGTCTCAGACGTACTGGTAGAGCGTCTGCTAATCAGATAAAGTGGATGGGATCAGGTGTCAAAAGTTTAAAAATATATGCAAGAAATAAACGAAAAATCCATTAACATGAAATGTCATGCATCGGCAACAGCTTCTGCGACTCTTATCTTGGCTGGTTCATTTTTCATTTCAAAAATTCCATCCGCTTCTTGTTTCAATAGACTCTGAGATTCATTTGGATACTTGGAGAGATCATAAACTACAGCAAACATTTCTACCTGAGGATTTACTCGTCGCCAAAGAAGAGGGTCTAATAGCTTTGAAGCTATGTGCTGCCGTTTGTCTGAAGTGCTGGAATTAGCATGGCTAATAATCTGCATTAATCTATTTTTATTAGAGGGAGACATATCGCTATGTATTGTGATTCCATCTAGCTTAATTGATCGGGGTTTGGTTAAATTTAGCGCCCATCCAATGGGATCATCCCTTGGACGCTCTGGATAGTCATTGATCAGCGTGTCCAGAATAGCCCTTCGTACTGTTTGAGGAAATTTATCTTCGGTATCAGATATGGGTTTAGCCTCGAAAAAAGTAGGCAGCCTAGAAATACCTTGTACATATTTGAGAATGCCTTCAGGTGAATCCAGATAGCATAGATCGAGACTACCTCTTATTTGCTGGATATTATAGCGTTCAAAATAGTCTATTTTATAGGGCCAGAATTCAAAGTCCTCATTAGCCCTCAAAGAGCAGATCTGATTAAGAGTTTGGCCTCCGTCTGTTATGTGACCTTCCTCTGTAATATAAATGGAAACAGGTGCACCCATCCAATCGAGATATGGAGTAGTCACCTTAATGGCATTTTTCCGGACCAAAGAGTATTCTATACTATTGCAAATTGCTTCTTTTATTTTCGAAAAGAGGGCTTCTTGATTTTTATTCATAGAACTCCTCTAATCCCTTCTGCAAAGCTCTTTTTAATGGCATTTCAATAGCATTCAATCTTCCATCACTAAAATAGTAATGGTTTAAAAAGGCTTCCAAGAGCTCTGCGGAATTCATGCTCGCCCAAAGACTTGCAGGCACAGGTCGTCGTGTTCCCGGAGCACCATTTATTCTATGAAAGAAGTCAAGCTCATGAAAGTGCGGATGATCTTCAAGTTTTCTGCCATCTGCCGCTCTAAATGGTCCGCTATGCGACTGATGCGCCATTAGTAGATAGTCGAAGCCATCTGGTTTTACGTAGATTTTGAATCCTTCATATTCAACATAATAACCTGAAATATGTAGTTTATCCGCGTAATGGTTAGGCAGGATATCGGAAGACACTTTATGGGCATCTAAGTTTACGGCGTCTTCATCGCTGCAATATGGACATTGCATAAGCTCAAGCGGGCCGCCTTCAATCACTTTCGGACTTTCCCCTAACCAAGCCTCATATATTACAGGGTCTAGCCTAACCGGTCCGTCCCTTTCTAGCCGTGTATAATCCCTCAATTTATGAAGTAATTCCACTTCACCAAGAAATAGTTTGGGGTTCAAAAGTTCGAATCGCTGGTTACAACCCTCCAATCGGCGAGACCTCTCTTTTGGCGAAAAATTTTTATTGTCTGCGTCTATATTTAGAAGTCTGGAGAAACCTCACTCCACGAAGGATATCTTATGGGAAAAAATCGCAAATTAATGATACTAACAGTTTTATGTGTAGCATTGAGCATGGGAAGCATCATCCTCCAAGATTCGAATAGCAGTGCTGGAAAAAATTGCACCTATTCCAATATCAGCATTCATTACATTCAGGGAGCAGGACACAAGTCCCCCATTGCAGAATGCAGTGTCTCAGGGGTTCAGGGCATTGTAACCCTTGTTACTTACAAGGGCTTCTATATGCAAGACCCGCATCCAGATAATGATAACCGCACTTCTGAAGGCATATTTGTATACACCAAGAGTCCGCCAAAAAATGTTATGAAAGGAGATTTGGCATACGTAAATGGAACTGTAAACGAGTACATTCAAGACGTAAAGCCTTTGAGTCTTAGCGTAACGGAAATTGTCAATCCCACTTATACCACCACGCCCAGCAATATCACACTGGCTCCGATCCTTATCGGCATAGGCGGCCTGATCCCGCCGGATACTGTTATTGAGGATGATGCTTTTGGGAACATCTCAATCAATAATTCTTTTGATCCCGAAACAGATGGTATCGATCTCTATGAGAGTCTGGAGGGCATGAGCGTCTTGATAAACAATGCAGTCGTTGTAGGACCTGCCAAGCCCTCCAACCACCCTGTCGTATATGTTTTGAGTGATAACGGCAGCCTGGCGAGCATCAGAACTCCCAGCGGCGGCATCATATCCAGACCTGGAGATTACAACCCGGAGCGAATCGCCCTCGACTTCTTCACCAATTCATCCGAGGCCGTCAATGTTGGAGACCTTATCAAGGGTCCAATTGTCGGAGTGATTGATTATTCAAAGTACAATTACGAGATCGTGGTAGACAAAAATACGCCTCTGGTACTTACACATGGCCCCAGCAATAGCAGCCACGATAGCAGCAGCGATAGCGATGACAGTATCATTGACAACAGCACTCAAAGTGCTGCTGGGGATCAGATCACCATCGCTGCCTATAACGTCGAAGACCTATCATATAATCTAAAAACAAAAAAATTTGGAACTCTGGCAGAACAGATCATAGAAAATCTTGGCGCCCCGGATATCATCGCGCTTGAGGAGATAAAAGGCGACAACAGCACGAAAGATGGATCAGACATCTACAAGACTCTAAATCTATTAACTGAGAATATAGGTATTGCAAGCAACGGCAAGTTCCGATATAGTAATATTAGCATTCCTGATAAGAATAGTACCATGAATGTAGCCATCCTCTACAGAACAGATCGAGGATTGGCCTTCAGGGGTCTTTCCACTGGAAACCCCAGAGAAAATGTTACTGTGACCCGTGGCCCTCATATTTCTCCCAATCCGGGCTGGATTTACCCCAGGGACCCCGCATTCCAAACGGGTCTGCGTAAATCTCTGGCAGCAGAGTTCGCTTTCAAGGGCCAGAGTCTTTTCATAATTGCCAACCACTTTAAGGCCAAAGACAGCAAGGATGACAGACTCTTCGGGGAGTTTCAACCGCCAAGATCAATTACGGATGATAAGCGTCATAAGCAGGCCCAGATAGTTCATAACTTCGTTAAAGAAATCCTGAATTCTAATTCCACTGCAAACGTAGTAGTCCTCGGCGACCTCAATGATTTCCCGTTTTCTGAGACATTGAACATCCTCAAGGGCAATTTGCTCACAAATCAGCTGGAAAATCTGTCTATTGAAGAGCAATATACTTACAATTTCGAAGGCAACTCTCAGGCCCTGGATCATATACTCATCAGCAAGAACCTGGGTCGTATGTCCCCGGAGTTCAAAGTGGTGCATATAAACGCCGATTTTGGAATCCAGACCAGCGATCATGATCCCGTAGAACTGAGGCTAAAGTTCCCTTAGAGCCGAAGAGAATACCGGTTTGATGGCTATGCTGAGCCATCCATCCACTATTTTTGCCGATCCGGTCTATTATTGCATCATTGCAATGCTGAATCGGGTTCCGGCTCCATGGCCCTACCACAGGGTATATTTCGTTTGCTCCCCATCAGCCTGCTGCAAGCTCAATTAATGAGGCGAAAGACGATGGGAGTTTCAACGGCCAATGTATTGGTAATAAGCATATTCTTGATCATAGGGATGGTACTGGCAGGGGTTCTGATGCAGCCCAAAACGTCATTGGATGCATGGGATGTCAAAGAGAGTGACTTTCCAGCCAACGCAAGCTCGGAAGAGAAGCTGACCTTCTTGCTCAGATACGCCATCCTTGCACCCTCCAGCTACAACACCCAGCCCTGGAATTTCAATATCTCTGGAAATCAGATTGATATCTTTGCCGATAAATCGGGTTGGCTGCAAGTTGCAGACCCGGATTATAGGGAGCTATACCTGAGCCTTGGCTGTTCGTCTCGAAAATTTGCGGGTTTCGGCAGACCATTTTGGATACAACTGCAGCGTTACATATTTCCCGGGACCGAAAGATCTAGTGGCCAGAGTCGTATTGCAGCCCGGGGCTTCGCCCACGATGGATCCCCGTCTCTTTTCCGCTATCCCTTCCCGCCTTACCAATCGCAACCTCTATGAGGGGCGTGCCATTACAGATGCGGATCTGATAACCCTCCGGAGCAACGGCTTGGATAAGGATATTCGAACCAGCCTTGTCACCGATTCCACCACTAAGAAAAAGTTCCTTGATCTCATCGTCCGTGCGGATCAGATCCAGTATTCCGATGCCAACTTCAAGAGCGAGCTGGGCCACTGGCTGAGCCAGGGCGGCATGGGGCCTACCGGCATCCAGGCCAAAATCGATCAGATGGATGTAGTCTTTCTGGACAACGGACCTGATCAGATCAGAACTGACACTGAACTGATCAATAGCACACCTTATTTGGGCTTCATCAGCACCCGAAATAACGATAGCAAATCACAGGTTTTGGCCGGACAGACCCTCGAGCGTCTCTGGCTTGCGGCCACCGCGCTAGGCTTGAGCCTGCATCCCATGAGCCAGGCACTGGAGGTGCAGGAGACAAAGAAAGAGCTTGACATGCTTTTGCCCGTCAGAGGCCGGATCTATACAACATGTGCAGCAAACCTTCCGGCTAGGCTATGCTGAATCTACCAATGAGCATACGCCAAGAAGGCCGCTTGAAGATGTTCTGATAAAGGAGAAGATATCCGAGGGCAGCCCGAAGCAATCCCAGAATAAAGAATGATGAGTCCTTTAAAATGGGAATTTTGCCGCCCTCGATGAAGAAGGTGAATCAACCGCAGAGGAACTCCAGGAGATTCATCAGCTTGGATGAATACCACAAGGACGTGGGGTTGAGGTATTCGTGACCCTCCGCGCTCCCGATGTATCATCCAGCAGATATAATCATAATTTTTTGAGCTGAAGTTGCAGTTCTGATCTACTCCTGGCCGAAAATCCTGTGCAATCGCGCTCGACCATGAGTCCGGCTTCCATGAGACCCCCGTTTCCCCGTGCGCGAGGCCGATACGGGCCTTTAGATGATCCCTTTGGCTCTCAATGCGGCTTTAACTTCTGCTATATCGTTTTTCATTTCAATGATTTCATTGTCTCGGACTTTGTCGATCTTCCTGTTCATATCCTTGACCTCGACAAGAAGCTCATTCCCATTTTGGGCTATATCCTTGACCTCCAGGAGAACTTCATCCTGTTTTTGAAGCATGCGATCCATTTTTCCGCCCAGGTTTTTATCCATTTGATCAATCTTGCCGCCCAGGTTATCATTTACTTCATCCATTTTGCCGCTAAGATTGTCCATCTTGCCGCTGAGATTATCTATCTTGCTGCCCAGGTTCTCATTTACTTCATCCATCTTGCCGCTGAGATTGTCCATCTTGCCGCCCAGATTTAAGTTCATATCAATCAGGGTCGTGTTTACTTGCTTAATGGCAATCAGCATCGAATTCATGACTTCTATTCCCTTATCAAGCCTAGAGTCAGTCTCTCCTTCGTCCACTAACTTGCCAAATTTGGCAAACTCGCCGCCTGCCGGGTTATATGCCTTCTCTACATTAGATACCTGAATGAGCGTGTTCTTGATTTCGATGGCATGCTCAAACCATTTGAGTTTTTCATCATCTCCTTCTGTGATAATTTTAACTCTGCCATCGTCAAGGTTCTCGATCATTCCTTTGAGGCCGAAGGCTCTGGCAATATCAATAATTCTCTTGCGATAGCCAACTTTCTGCACATTGCCCGAGACATAGGCTGTGAGCCTGTTCATCCATTGTTCATCTAAAGCTCTTCATATTTGGCCTTATCTGTTGATGCATCTTTCGTTTGAAGGAAATAGTAGTGAGTCTATTATTATATTTTTAATCGTATTCATATGCATCAGGAATCCAGGCGAAACGAAGAGCGAGATTCTCCGACGGCCTGGCACGTGCATGCGAGTGGGCATGAGCGCACTCTGCCGCTCGGGCAAAGCCTTAGGCGTCCGGAGAAAGGTTCGGAAAGGCATGGCACCAAGGTCAAAAGCAAGAAGGTAGAGTAGATTTCAGCGGCCTTCCAAGTCAT
>CAWCSK010000031.1:0-85252 GCA_963798205.1 uncultured Methanosarcinales archaeon | reverse complement strand
TATGTTTGCTTATCCTTAATTGGATCGAGACCTCCATCAGCTTCAGGAGTAGCCCATACGTACGGCTCACATGTCATAATAAGGCAGTCCTTCAAGATCTCCATTCATGTTCACCTTGGAAGCACAGCAAAGATTCCAGAGGTGTTGGACAATTTTTAAATAGTATGAATGATGTGAATGGTATTAGCTAAAAATTAAGTTACTGCATAGGAATATTATATATAAACATAATACAAAAATTAATAATAAATTAATATCAACTTGTATGTATTGATGCGTTAGGTGATGGGAAGATGAAAAGGAATTGGTTGAAAGTCGCATTGATTCTCCTCTGCATGTCGGCCCTGGCGGTACAGGTATCCCTGGCCAAAGAGGAGCCGGCCGAACTCCAGGGAGCGGCGGTAAAGATTCCGGATATAATTCAGAAAACAGCCGCGTTTGTTGGAACGAACGTAGTAGTAGAAGGCAAGATTGAGACCGAATGTCCCGCAGGCTGCTGGTTCATTGTAAACGATGGAGATGCGAGCCTTTATGTCGATATCCTTCCGAGCAACTTCGTCATCCCTCAGGAGGCTGGATCGAAGGTCAAGGTTTATGGAGAAGTGACCCTTAAAGATGGCGATCCTTTGATGATCGGCAAGATCGTAGAAATAAATGGAGAGGTCTACAGATGAATTTCCTCACCCTGGCGGCAAAGAATCTGCTGCGCCGGAGGGGTAGGACGCTTCTGACGGTCTTGGGTGTAGCTATCTCCATTACGGTTCTATTCAGCCTTCTCTCTTTAAACTCAGGATATGAGAAAGAGCTAAACAAGGAAGTTAACAGCATGGGTGTGCATATTCTGGCCGTGCCCAAAGGCTGTCCCTACGAGGCGGCGTCTCTGGTTATGCATGGTGGTGTGATACCAAAATATCTCTCCTCGTATGACCTCGAGAATGTCAGCAATATCGAAGGGATTGAGCTGGCTACACCCATGCTCATGCACCAATTTATCGGCAAAGATGCCAAGACCGGCGAGGATGTGCCGCATGTGGTTTTTGGCATAAAGATCAATGATACAAAAAGATTGAAACCCTGGTGGAAGGTGGAAGGAAGGTATTTCACCGATAATGAGACAGGTGTGATGATTGTAGGCCACGGCCTGGCAGAAAAGCAGAACTATTCAGTCGGATCTGTGATGCAGGCGGGACCCCTCAAGAACTTCACCGTCGTTGGTATTCTGGAGCAGACGGGAGACCAGGATGATCAATTCCATTTCATGCCTCTGACCGAAGCGCAGAGGGTCTTCAACAAAAAGAACAAAATCACCACTATTGCGGTTAAGGTCAAAGATGTCGGAAAAATTGCGATGGTCTCGGAGCAGATGGAGAAGATTCCCGATATCCAGGTGGTGACCATGACTCAAATCATGGGCACCATCATGAATCTGGCAGGATCTGCGCGCTCTCTTCTGCTGACGGTTATCGCCATAGCCTTGATCATCAGCGCCTTTGGCATCATCAATACGCTGCTCATGTCTGTGAATGAAAGAACCAGGGAGTTTGGCATGATGAAGGCCATTGGAGCGTCCGGTCTGGATATAGCCAGAATGGTAATGGTGGAGACGGTGTTCATCACATTCACTGGCGGCATAATTGGAACTCTTGCTGCCATTGTGGGCTCAAGCCTGATAGAGGAATTTGTCAAGGGTATGCTGCCCTATTCCCCGAAGGGATCGCTCGTGTCTTTGAGCCCGGAGCTGATCGCTTTTGCGCTGGTCTTCTCAGTGGTTTTGGGCCTCATTTGCGGCCTATATCCTGCCTTCAAATCCTCGCGGCTGACGCCGATGGAAGCTATCCGGGGTGGAGTGGAATGAAGAGCGTAATCGAGGCCAAAGGCCTGACCAAGGTATACCGTCGCGGGAGAGAAGAGATCCATGCTTTGAAGAATGTGGATTTCCGGGCGAACGAGGGTGAATTCGTCACCATCATCGGCCCTTCCGGCTCCGGCAAGACGGCGTTGCTCAACATCATCGGCTGCCTGGACACACCTACAGGAGGCCGTCTGCAGCTGAATGGGACAGATGTCAGCGGCCTCAAGGAAAGAGATTTGGTGAAGCTGCGCCGGGAGAACATCGGCTTCGTCTTCCAGCAGTTCCATCTCATGCCTACCCTGACCGCGCGGGAGAATATCGAGCTGCCCCTGCTCTTCAGCCACAAGAGTGGTGGCAGGAACAAGATTGACAAGGTCTTGCAGATGGTGGGATTGGAAGAGAGAGGAGATCACCTGCCAGGACAGCTCTCCGGCGGGGAGATGCAGCGGGTGGCCATAGGCCGGGCCCTGATCAATGATCCGCACATCATCCTGGCGGATGAGCCCACCGGCAACCTTGACTCGGCCACGTCGTCTGATGATCTTTGATCTCTTCAGGGAGCTGAACCGCAAGGGTTTGACCCTGATAATAGTAACCCACAACAAGGACCTGGCGAGGAGAGCGGAGAAGATGTACACGCTCAGGGATGGAAAGATCAGGGTCTGCGAGATCTTTTCATAATTTTATAATTTTAAGGACTCGTCTTCGTACGGCGCGGAACTGGCGAAGCAATGCTGTTCTTGAGAAAATGAGAACGATGCGTGCCTTCTGCTTGGCCTGTTCAGAGCGAATGATCGAAATTCCAGTGAACCTACAAAGAGGTTCTTGGCCCAATCTTGATGTGCCTTAAATCATGCAATGCGCATTAGTACAAATGAACCGCAGGCCCGTGAGGAGGACCGAAAAGAAGCTGGCGTTCCTCAAGAGTATTGCAGGAAGATGATGATACCTTAAGTACGCTTCCGCGCTTGAGTCGGAGACAAAAAATTGTCTGCAAGAATCCAAATGCAAGCATTGGTTTTTTTTAGCCAAATAAAAATATTGGAAGGATTTCAAACTACCCAAACATCGCCCCCATCCCTGCCTCTGCCGCCTCAGCCTCGTCCTGGAAGGCCTTCAGCAGCTTCTCTCCTTCCTCGCCCTTCAGCTCCTTGGCAGCCGTGTCAGCGAGCAGCTTTCGTGCCTCTTCGGCCAGCTCATCCCGCGCTTTGATGTAGATGCACATGCCATCCAAGTCCCGCCCCATGGCCTTGCACTCCCGCACAGTCGGTCCCAGCCGCTTCCAGAACTCCTCGTCCAGCATCTTCAACATGTCTTTGCTGTTTTCCATTGGATAAACGTAAACTAGCTCCATTCGTATATTCTCCTGATTTTATAGATCCTGCATTGCCTTCTTCAACATTTCTGTGCACTGGTCCATGAGCTCTGCAGCTCCGCGGATATCCTGGGCCGCCTTCTCGCTCACCTTGGCGACCTGTGTCGCCCTCTCCCGAAAAGATGTGCTGTGGCTCTCGTTGTGCTCTATCCAGTGATCCAGCAGATGTTTTACGGACTCTTTGCTGAGGTCTTTTTCCATTCTTTATCGCCTTCGAGAAACGACAGAGCAGTGCTAACCAAAATAGTTTTTCGTTCATGGATATTCAGATCAAAAACATTAATGATATTTAGAACCTAAAATCAGAATTGGTAAAATATGCGTCGATCGGGATTCGAACCCGAGTTTAGGCGTTGGCAACGCCTAGTGATAACCGCTACACTATCGACGCAATGCGATGTGACGCGTTGCACCCCCTCCAATAACCTTCTAGTCTAAAAACATTGCGGGCAAATAGCCCTCTTTTGTTCTCCGGACTGCATACCCTTTATCTACCTGGAAGAAGAGTCTCTTTATGGTGAATTCGCTTGCATGATGTCGTCATAGTAGGAGCAGGTCCGGCAGGGCTGACCGCCGCCATGTACTGTGCGAGAGGCGGGAAGAAGACGCTGGTTTTGGGCAACATCTATGGCTCTCAGGCATCCATGGGTGGCCTCTATGAGAATTACCCCGGCTTTCCTGAGGGCATCCAGGGCATAGAGCTCTCGGAGAAGATGCTGGCTCAGGCCCAGAAGTTCGGCGCGGAGAACCAGACGGATCAGGTGGAGAAGATTGTAAACCTGGGAGACTTCTTCCGCTTGAAGACCGAGAACTGGCAGTACGAAGCAAAATCCGTCATACATAGCCACGGGCGCCAGCCACCGCCAGATAGGCGTGCCGGGCGAGAAGGAGATGACTACTCGCGGCGTATCCTATTGCGTGCACTGCGATGGTGCGCTCTTCAGGAACAAGGCGGTGGCCGTGGTAGGCCATGGCAATGGTGCAGCCAGAGCCATTTTGTATCTGGCCAACATCGTCAGCAAAGTCCATCTCCTCTCCTCGCGAGAGAAGCTGGTGGCAGAGCCGGTATACCTGGAACGAATCACAAAGCTCTCCAACTATGCGGCAACCTTCGGAGCGGAGATCACCGAGATCCGGGGGGACCAGTTCGTAACAAGCGTGGAGTTCAAGGTCGGCAATACGCCCCGATCATTAAAGGTGGATGGGGTCTTCGTGGAGATGGGCATGAAACCCAATATTGAGCTGGCAGAGGGCCTGGGCCTGGAGATGACCCCCGGCGGATTTGTAAAGGTCAACCGGCTCAACCAGGAGACGAGCATGCCGGGAGTATTCGCTGCCGGGGACCTGATAGGTGGAAGAATGCAGGTCACAACCGCCGTTGGCTCCGGCGCATCTGCTGCCATCAGCGCTCTGCAGTATCTTGGATAAGGACGATACGACAAGGCAAGTAAGAGAATCAGATAAGATAAGAGAATCGGATATGAGAATCGGATAAGACAATGGCAAAGCTTGATAGAAGGCTGGATCTGAAAAGACCCGTTACCGTCTGGCGATCGCAAGACCTGGTTGAAGGCCGGGAGGCATCTGCTCTCACCATGATACTGCGCACGGTGGGCTGCCGGTGGAACCGCTGCACCATGTGCGGCTATGCCAGTGAAGGGGCGCCGGCCTCGGCCGAGGATCTGGTGGCTCAGTTTGAGAACGCCATGCAGAGGAGCTCTCCTGAAGTCACGGTGGTCAAGATCTATACCAGCGGCAGCTTTTTGGACCCACTGGAGATGCCGGTTGCCGCCAGGGACGAAATCCTGCAGCGACTTGAGGCTGCGGGCATAAGCAAGCTGGTTATCGAAACCCGGCCGCAGTATGTCACAGGGGAGAGCGTCGAAAAATGTCTCACCCATCTCCCGACCGAGTTTGCCATGGGTCTTGAGACCTCAAACGACCTCATTCGAGAGCATCTCATCCGCAAAGGCTTCACCTTCCAGGACTTTGTGGACGCCTCAGAAACGGTTCACAGCCAGGGTGGACGGGTTAAGGCCTATCTGCTGCTGAAACCGCCCTCGCTCTCCGAGGGCCAGGCCATGAGGGATGCCATCTCCTCTGCCCGAGCAGCGCAGGAGCACGCGGACATTCTCTCCCTCAATCTCTGCAATGTGCAACGCAATACCCAGGTCGAGCGCATGTGGGAGCGGGGCGAGTTCCGGCCTCCCTGGCTCTGGTCGGCCCTGGAGGTTATAAAGAGCGTGCCGGGACCGATAGTCTGCGATCCTGTGGGCGCAGGCACCAGGCGCGGTCCGCATAACTGCGGCCTGTGTGATGCCACCGTGGCCGAGGCCATAAGGGTGCATGATCTAACGCAGGATGTCAGCCCCTTCGATAAGCTGGACTGCGAGTGCAAGGCGACCTGGCGGGAATTAATGGAGCTGGAGGAACAATCCTTCGGAACTCCTCTGGTTTGAGGTTTGTGTAGAGTCTTTTGGCCTCTGCTAAATTCAAAATCCGGGCATTAAGCCGACCTAATCCATTTCTATTATCTATATCGTTAGATAAATTTTCCTTTTGGTATGAAATAGCTCGAAATATTGCTATTTGGGTAATTTAGGAATTTAAACATGGACTATTAAGCTTTATACGTTCAAGCAGAATGCCTTTCGCAAATAAGAGTCAATTTGAATCCAGCCTTTAAAAATGGGCAGATCTAGTGACCTTTTCTCGATATCCAGAGATTATTGAGCTCTTAATTGGAAACCAAAAGCATTTAATATAGGTAGAACATCCGAATAGCAAACTCTCCGGAGGGGAGAGCCTACAGATGTAGGATAAGAGAAATGAGGTGGTCTTATGGTAATGTTTGCTGGGGAAACTGTTACCTCGGTTGATATAGGTTTGTTTATTATATTCTTATTGGTACTTGTTGCACCGTTTAAAGTAAAGCTTGCTGAAAAGAACCTTGAGGCATTCCTGTTCGTTATGGGTGCCCTGGCCGTCACTATCACCAGTAAGTGGGCCATGGACCTTGTAATCCTGGCCGGAACTGAGCCCATAATCAAGGGCATAGTGCCCGCAGTGCTCGTGGCAGGTTTCATATTCTTCTATGGCCAGAAGCCGTTCCAAGTCATTCATGAGCGAGCTTGGTGAAGAGGACGAATTTAGGATGTCATCCTCTTCGTATCCACGTTCATCCTCGGCTTGATCTGCTCAGTGATCACCGCCATCATATCGGCCCTGTTCCTGTGCGAGATCGCCAACACCTTGCCTCTGGAGCGCAAGGACAAGATCAACTACGTAGTGATTGCCTGCTTTCGCCATTGGCCTGGGTGCAGTGCTCACGCCTCTCGGTGAGCCTCTGTCCACTATCGCCATCACCAAGCTGCAGGGTGCGCCCTACCATGCGGGTTTCTTCTATCTTATGGATCAGTTGGGCATTCTGATCATCCTGGGTGTCCTGGGCTGTGCTATCTTCTCCATGTTCTATGTGGGGAAGAAGGCTACCAAGGCAGAGGTCATGGCCATGGGCGAGGAGTCCGGCGGCTTGAGAGAAGTCATCATGAGGACCATAAAGGTCTATGTCTTCGTGGCTGCTCTCTTCCTGCTTGGCGCTGGAATGGAGGTCATCATCTTCAAGTACTTCACCAAGATCCCGGATTATATCCTGTTCTGGGTGAACATGATCTCCGCCATCCTGGACAACGCTACTCTGACCGCAGCTGAGATATCCCCCGCCATGAGCCAGAGACAGATCAACGCTGCTCTCTACGGTCTGCTCATCTCCGGCGGCATGCTCATCCCCGGCAACATCCCCAACATCATCTCTGCCGGCAAGCTGGGAATCACCAGCAGTGAGTGGGCAAAGCTCGGCGTACCATTGGGATTGTCATCGAACGCTATCTACTTCGTAATAGTATTCGTCCTGGGAATCAACCCGTCTCTGGGACTCTAAGCGGTGCTATTGCATCGCTTCTCTTTTTTTAAACAATAAAATAAACCTTACAAAATTGATTGCAAAAAAAGAGATGCTTTTTTTGGATGCTATTTAGTGCATTTCACCAGCGATTTTGCGATCTTTCAGATTCTTAAGCCCTGGCGTTGTGATGTACCACCGTCCCTTCTTGCCCTTCAGAAACTCCAGAGCCGAGTGATAATCCGGGAAGTAATGGGCCTCTTTGCTCTCCAGGTTCATAACTGAGACGTTCTCTTCCAGAATCAATCCTTTCTTCTCGAGCAAGGCTTCAATCTCCAAGCGAAGCTTGCTCTTCTTGACCAGGGGCATCTCTTCTTCCAAGCCAATCCCTCTCAAAGCTTGGCGGGTCTCGCCTTTCCCAGGGCCCACTTTATGTATTCCGCAGCAGGAAACTCATGCACGGACGTGGCTACAATAAGGCCTTCTCCAAACCTTGCCATGACCAGAATGGCTCTGCCCTTTGCATCCTTCAAAACGGTCTCAAAGCCCTCGCCCGGCAGCAGGTAGCCATCGCATTCAGGCGTCGAGGTGCAGAGCAGGCAGGAGCAATCCTGCTCAGAAGGCACGACATTCTGCGTGCCCAATTCGCAGACGTACTTCAGCGGCAGAGGCAGCCACTCGTAGTCATGCTCCGGCACCATCGGCCCAAAGACGGTGAGCACGCCACCTCGCTTTACAAAACCAGCTACATTCGATTTCATCCTCTGCAGCGCCGGCAAAGTCTTGGAATACTCTGGATTGGCAAAGCCCGTGGGAATCATCACCATCCGGTACTGAGGCAGAAAAGGGCTGCCCAGAACTCCGGGCGCAAGGAACTGGAAGCTCACGCCCAGATCCTGGAAGAGCTTCTCGAACAGGAAGGTTCGCTCGCCAATAAGTGCGATATCTGACATATACTACTACCCTCTGCAAGGACGAAGAGAAAATCTTTATGGTTCATTGAATCCAATCACATTCACGATCCCCAACTCTTAAATACCAAACCTGCATCTGATGCCCCATTCACAATCGTGAACCAGAGTTCAACCTCACTGCGCACCAAACAGCATACGCGCATGCAGTCGACGCGCGTGCGAAGGGCCCTGCAGCCGACATCTCACGTCATTGGTATAGCCAGAATGGTCTACCAGAAGCATTTTGCACCAGAACCGCCAACGTTAGATGCCCGGTAGAGATCATCGGCCCAGAGCTGCTAAAGAACGCTGGGATCGGGGCAACCCAGGAGAAAAATTGAAGATAATCTTGCCTGATGGCAGCAGAAAAGAGATGGCCGTTGAGGATACCACCATCGAGGATGTGTTGAGGCGCCTTGGAATAAACCCTGTTGAGGTGATCGTCGCCAAAAACGGCAAGATCGTCTCTGAAGAGGAGACTGCAGACCCAGGGGATGAGTTGAAGATCGTAATGGTTGTACACGGCGGCTAGAAGAGCCTGAGAAGATGTGCTGCAAAAGAGACAATCTATTGAAAGACTATGTAAAGCAACTAATTAGGACATAATCGAAAGTCCACTGATCAACATGCTAAATGATGCTGAAAAAACGAGATACTCCCGCCAGATTCGCCTTTTTGGCGAGGCTGGCCAGGAGAAGCTGAAGAGGACGAGTGTCTTCATAGCCGGAGCCGGCGGTCTGGGCTCTATCGTCTCCATTTATATGGCAGCAGCCGGTTTTGGCAAGATTCGCATAGTCGACTGCGACTCGGTCGAGCTGAGCAACCTGAACCGGCAGATTCTGCATGGCAGCCAAGACGTGGGCCGCGACAAAGCGTTGTCGGCATACGATACCATAACCCGCATAAACCCGGAAGTCGAGGTTGAAGCGCTCGTGGAAACAATATCCGAAGACAATATTGACTCTCTTCTGCAAGGCTGTAATCTGATCATGGACGCTATGGACAACTTCCCCACACGATACCTCCTCAACCGTGCTGCCCTGGAAAGAAAGATCCCGCTCTTCCATGGTGCCATCAGCGGCTACCGGGGCCAGGCGACGACCATAATACCAGGGATTACTGCCTGCCTGCGCTGCATCTTCCCGCGTGCTCCTCCGGCCGCAATCTTCCCCGCCCTGGGCTCCACCTGCGGAGTGATCGGCTCCATTCAGGTGACTGAAGCCGTGAAATACGTACAAGGCGCGGGAGAGCTATTGACGAACCGTCTCTTGCTCTGGGATGGACTCTCCGCCTGTCTGGATGAGGTGGCCTGCGAGCGGAATTTGGGCTGCATGGATTGCAGAGATGATACAAATAAGAGATCACGATAGTGAGTTATAGTTATCATAATAGTGAGGTTATAGTGAGTTTTAATAGTAATATTGCCTTAACTACAGATGTAAATCACAATCGAAGACCATTAATCAGTAATCAAGAATTCAACCATAATCAAAATTCAAATTCGTGCATCTTAAAACCCTGAATCATGCCAAGAGATGAGCATATGACAGAAGGCAAAAAGGCGCTATTGGTGATGGGCTGCCCGGAAGTGCCGGTGCAGATGAGCATGGTGATCTATCTCGCCCACAAGCTAAGCCTTGCAGGCTGGGATGTGACCGTGGCAGGAACGGATGCCGCAGTCAAGCTGCTCAAGGCCGCCGATCCGGAGAGCTATTATGTGCAAAAGATGGTCGACGTAGACGAGCTCATAGGCGAGATCGTGGAGAAGAAGATCGACTTCGACATCTGTTTCGCCTTCATGCATAGCGATGCCGGCATGACCTACGGAGCCACATTCAGCGCCATTTCCAAAGCCAAGCCTTATGCCGTGGTCTTCGGCAAGAATGCCGAGGCACTCGGAGAGAGCATCGACTATCCGGCAACGAAGATCGTGGCCAAGGCAACCCACAACCCTAACCCTCTGAAGAACAAGATCGATAAGGTGGTCCTGTGAGCTGTATCGAGCAGATGAAGTACAAGCTGTATCTGGAGCGCACCTCCTTCAAGGAAGCCCGCGATTATATTGAAAAGAACTCCGAAGAGGTCTACTACGTCGATCCGGGCTACAAGCTCTTCAAGGACTACTATCTCATCGGCGTGCCGCCCGTGGCTATAGGCGTCAGGGGAACGGAGATTGCTCTTCACCTACGTCAAGCCCTGCCACGGCGCCTTCGTCATGGGCATCGATTCCGATGAGGAGATCGCCAGGCTGCGGGAAAATGAGTCGGAGAAGGTCAAGAAGTCCCTGAAGAAGGGCGGCCTTACGGAAAAGACCGAATCCGGGAATGAAGCCCGCCAGCTTCAGTGAGATGTATAAGAAAATAGGAGAATAATCGGGCTATGTTGGTAAAAGTCAGAGCGTTCGCCGGCTTCAGGGAAATTTTAGGAAAAGAGCGAGAACTGGATGCAAAAGAGGGCTCTACGATTGCAGATCTATTGAATGAGCTTGCCAGTTACAGTCCGCGGTTCAAAGAGTCGGCCTTTGACAATTCCGGCGACCTATATGATTATGTTCTGCTCATGTGGAATAAAAAAAGGATAGATCCATGCCAGGATCTCTCTCTCGAAGTGCACGAGGGCGACGAGCTGGCCATATTTCCTCCCGTGGCAGGAGGCTGAAAGTCTATGATCGAGATCACCGAACAGGACTTCTCACTGGACGAGATGATCAAAAAGGCCAGGAGAACTGATGCAGGTGCAGTTGTGACATTCCTGGGCACGGTTAGGGACGACGGCATTGAGATGATGGAGCTGGAATCATTTCGGGAAGCTGCACTGCAGGAGCTGGAGAGCATTCGTGGCGAGGCTATGGGCCGCTTCGGCCTGAAGTCGGCGGAGATCGTCCACCGCGTCGGTCTCCTGTCTGTGGGCGACAACATCGTGGCCATTGTCTGCTCGGCTGCGCACCGGGAGGAGGCATTTCTGGGATGCAGATACATCATTGAGGAGCTGAAAAAAAGAGCGCCCATCTGGAAGAAGGAGATCGGAGAAAATGGAGAGCGATGGGTCGGACGCGAATAGCTTCCGGGTGGCATTGTGCACTACCGCCCCAGGAGACGCGGATAGGATCGCCAGAGTCCTGGTGGAGGAGCGTCTGGCAGCATGCGTGAACATAATACCTGTCAGATCCTGCTATTTATGGGAAGGGAAGCTCAATTTGGAGGGCGAGGAGCTCCTGATAATCAAGACAGAGCAGAGAAAGATCGAGCAGTTGATGTCGAGAATCATTGAGCTACATAGCTACAGAGTTCCGGAGATCATTGTGCTCCCCATAGTCGACGGTTATCCGCCCTACCTGCACTGGATAACTCAATCGTTAGGATAATGCTATATTTTTGCAGAGCATTGTAGGCTATATGGGCCGAGAACTGAATGAGCGTGACTTGCAGATTTTAAAAAAGCTGGTTCCTGAGCTGGAGGAGCTACAAAGCCGGGGAGTCGATATCGAATACATGAATATTCTTCCGCCCGTGGCGAATCACCATTCTCGAGGCGTCCCGGATTTCGAGCAGCGGCTGAAAAAACTGTCTGTCGAGGACATGCGCTATCTGGCAGACTTGATCCTGGAAGGAACGGAAGGCCTCTGCTGTCTCCAGCCTGATTTCGCAGAGGTCTTCTTCACCGTGGCCGGGCAGAGGCTTTCCAGCGATATGGCGGACAAGCTTCGTCTGGCCTATGAGACTGGTGGAGATTGCGGCGGATGAATCGGAAGTTCAATCGAATAATGGATGAATTAATGGATGAATTCCTTGAATTCCCGATTGTTGGCCGAGCCGCAGGGTTCGAATCACTCAGGAGTTCTTAAATGACAACAATCGGCTTCATTGGCACCGGTCACCTGGGAAGCATTCTGGTGCGTAAGTTCGTAGAGACAGGAGCGATAAAGGCAGAAGAGATCTATGTTAGCAATCGGGCCCCGGAAAAGGCAGAGCAACTAGCAAGGGAGACAGGAGTAAGAGCCGGAGACAATAGGGATGTAGCCAGGAGTTCTGATGTCATTTTCCTTTGTGTGCGCCCTCTGGACATCAACGGGGTCTTGAACGAACTTGGGGAACTCATAACAGCGGAAAAGCTGATCGTCTCTGTTGCCGGGGACTTTTCTTTGCAGCAACTGCAGGATCACGGCCAAGCAAGAGTCGCCCGCGCCATCCCCAGCATCACCTGCGAAAACCGGTTGGGTGTCACTCTCATCGCCCTGGGAGAAAATGCAACCGAGATCGACCGATCCCTGCTTCTTTCGATATTTGGAGCGATCGGAGACCCGATCGTTGTCGCAGAGGACCATTTCGAAGTGATGACGGATCTCACCAGCTGCGGGCCCGGTTACATCGCAGCCCTCTTGAGGGAGTTCGCCCTGGCTGCTTCCTGGAATGGTATCCCAAGAGATCAAGCGGAAGAGCTGATGAAGAAGACCATAATCGGCACAGCTCGTCTACTGGAGGAGGAGGGCTTTGAGGAGCTCATTTCCTGTGTAGCCACGAAGGGAGGAATAACCGAAGAGGGCGTGAGGGTCATTAATGCCCAGGCTCCCAAGATGTTCTGCCATCTTTTCCAGGCCACCCGAGCCAAGCATGAGCTGGTAAAAGGACTCATAAGAGATCAGCGATAGACGACGTTTTCAACCAAAGAGTTCACAGAGATCACAGAGCATGTGCAAAGACCGGCAGGCCGCCAGAATGTGACACCATTGGTTCGCGCGACAACTCCATCCAGTCCGCAGATCAAAGCAGCCGTCAATCTCGCCCGGGAAAGAGGGGCTATGGGTTGTGAGGCCTGGCGATGCCGATATAGATTATACTCTTCTCAAATCTGTCAAATTATGACCAGAAGTCCTTTCGTCCGCCAACAGAAACATTTAAATAGTCCTGTGTCACTAACTAGAAGTTAGTAATATCATGTATCATATACCCGGATAGAAAAATCGATGCTCGCAGACCGCAGGCTCCAGGACAATGACTTCCTGGCAAGATGCTCTCTGTTCGAAGAATGAAATTTAGGTATCCGGGCTTGAAAAGCGGCAAAGATTAAAAAATTATTTAAGCTTACGAAGACCTAACGTATTGGAGAATTTAGATGGCTGGAGATATCACACTTAAAGTTATTGAAGCGCGCCCTACGGATGTAGGACGGGGGATCGCCCGAGTTGATCCGGCAGTATTCAGCGAGATGGGCTGGCAGGCCGGTGACGTGGTCAGCATTCAGGGAAAGAAGAAGACGGCAGCCTTGCTCTGGCCTGGCTACCCTGATGACACAGGCACCGGGATCGTTCGCCTGGACGGAAATACACGCAGGAACGCCGGCGTGAGCATAGATGATAGAGTGCCTTTAAAGATTGCACAAGCCACTACGGCGGAATCGGTGGTCTTCGCGCCCACTGTACCACTACGCATCACCGGCGGTGAGGAGTACCTGAAGAGGTACATGGAAGGCCGAGTCATCACCCGGGGAGACATCATTGAGATCTCAGTCATGGGCCGTAAGATTGAGCTCATGGCCACCCGTGTCGCGCCCTCCAAAGATGCAGCAGTGATTGGCGACCGGACCAAGATCGAGATCTCTGATAAACCGGCCAAAGAAGAGAAAGTGGGACCCCGGATCACCTACGAGGACATTGGAGGCCTCTCTGCCGAGATCAAGAAGGTCAGAGAGATGATAGAGCTACCCATGAAGCACCCCGAGCTCTTCGAGCGCCTGGGTGTAGAGGCCCCCAAAGGCGTTCTGCTCTACGGGCCACCCGGCACGGGCAAGACATTGCTCGCCAAAGCCCTGGCATCCGAGACCAACGCTCACTTCGAGACCTTGAGCGGCCCGGAGATCATGTCCAAGTACTACGGCGAGTCTGAGGAGAAGCTGCGCCAGCTCTTCAAGACCGCTGAAGAGAACGCCCCCTCCATCATCCTCATCGATGAGATCGACTCCATTGCGCCCAAGAGAGAAGAGGTGACGGGCGAGGTAGAGCGGCGGGTCGTGGCTCAGATGCTGGCCCTCATGGACGGCATGGAGACGCGCGGAAAAGTGGTGGTCATCGCTGCTACCAACCGGCCCGACTCCATTGACGCGGCGTTGCGCCGGCCGGGCAGATTCGACAGGGAGATAGAGATTGGTGTTCCCAACAGGGAATCCCGTCTGGAGGTATTGCAGATACATACCCGAGGCATGCCTCTCTCCAAGGACGTGAACCAGGAGAAGCTGGCCGATGTTACGCACGGCTTCGTCGGCGCTGACCTGGCCGCGCTCGCCAGAGAAGCAGCCATTCGTGCTATCCGCCGCGTGCTGCCTGAAATAGATCTGGAGGTTGAATCCATACCCGTCGAGACCCTCAACAAGATCGAGGTTAACAACGACGACTTCCTGGCGGCTCTCCGCGAAATGGACCCGTCTGCCATGCGTGAGGTCATGGTGGAATCGCCCAATGTGCATTGGGACGACATCGGAGGCCTTGCCGACGTCAAGCAGAAGTTGATAGAGTCTGTGGAGTGGCCTCTGACCTACGCCAAGCTCTTCGAGCATATGGATGCGAAAGCTCCCAGGGGCATTCTGCTCTACGGGCCGCCAGGCACAGGCAAGACCATGCTCGCCAAAGCGGTAGCCACGGAGAGCCAGGCCAATTTCATCAGCATCAAAGGGCCGGAGTTCCTGAGCAAGTGGGTAGGCGAATCCGAGAAGGCAGTACGTGAGACATTCCGCAAGGCAAGACAGGCGGCGCCATCCGTGGTCTTCCTGGATGAGATCGACTCGATTGCACCAGCCAGAGGCGGGTCGAACAGCGACTCGCACGTCACAGAGCGCGTCATATCTCAGATCCTGACGGAGCTGGACGGCCTGGAATCCCTGAACAGCGTGATGGTGATCGCAGCCACTAACAGACCGGATATAATCGACCCGGCGTTGCTGCGTCCCGGCAGATTCGACCGGCTCGTGGAGATCGGCCTGCCTGATGAGCTGGCTCGCCAGCAGATCCTGAAGATCCATATGGCCAAGAAGCCCCTGGCAGAGGACGTCAAGGTGGAAGAGCTGGCCAAGTTGACCGACAAATACTCCGGGGCAGACCTGGGAGCAGTCGTCAATGAGGCTGTGATGCTGGCCATCCGCGAGTATGTACAGAGTGGATCATGCAAGGATGATGCCACGTTCTGCGACTACAAGGTCGGAAAGAAGCACTTCGACGAAGCTCTGAAGATTGTCCAGCCCACGGGTGTGGAGATGGACCTCTACAGGAAATTCCCAGGCTAAGGCTAAGTAGTCCGATGGGATTTGGGCCGGTGTTCCGGCCTCCGTCCTTCTTTTGAGATATACTATAATATTTACAATTTTAAAAAAGTCTAATTATTCTGTTTTAAGATCGATTCCTTTCAGCTTGAGCTTTTCCACATGGATACAAGCGAGGC
Source organism: uncultured Methanosarcinales archaeon (assembly GCA_963798205.1). Taxonomy (GTDB): domain Archaea; phylum Halobacteriota; class Methanosarcinia; order Methanotrichales; family Methanotrichaceae; genus Methanothrix. The sequence continues at coordinate 69,744 of CAWCSK010000031.1, read as the reverse complement.
CCGAAGCCGAGCCGCAAATGGTGAATGATGTTAAATCCCTTCAAGGCATATAGGATCTTGACATGTTTGCTGAATATATTACGGCGGCACTATCCAAAGCCAATTATAAGATCCTGGATAACGGCGAGTATGTTGCTACCGTCCCTGGTCTGCAAGGTGTTTGGGCTACAGGCAAGACTATCGAAGGAGCACGTACCGAGCTTGTCGAGGTTATTGACGGTTGGATAGCCTTACGCTTGAGATTTGGGTTGCCAATTCCACGCCTACATGAAACGAGGCATGGTAACAGCACGTTTACCAAATCCTCATCATGGCGAAGAGATAGATCCCTCTTTGCTGGACACTGTTTTAGATGAAGCTGGGATCAGTCGAGAGGAATGGTTCTCAGCAGCTTGACTCGCTGTGGATAAACCGAGTTCCGTCTCGTGTTAGGCAGGCGGGCGGAAGAAAGATGTGTCTGAGAACTGTCTCAGACCTTTGGAATGATATATATAAGCCAATACTATCATTACCCAGCAGAAAAAGTTGAACCAACCGGAATTTCCGATTAGTTCAAATCCAAAAAAAAAATTCGTACAGATCATCCCGATGAAAAGACGCCGTTACAGGAAGTATTTATGGCATCATCGCCACATTTTTGCACCCTTCGATCTATTCAACTACTATGGGGGCGATCTCTCCTTATCCCAGTTTGGGCCAGGATAAACTTCGCCTCTGACGTCGATCTTTCCCGGTGGTCGGGAAATACGTTGTGCAGCAGCTTTGAAGTCCATCTTAGATCCCTGGTTTGTGCCCAAAGGACAGGGGCTAGCAGGACCAGAAGAAAAGTTTCTGGGCTGTCCAATTCTTATGTAATCCAGCAATAAGCATATAAGCCTAGTTACATAAGATATCTTGTTGATACCCAAAACCATCCGCAGCGCACTGGAGCGCCAGGACCTTTCCACTCTCTTCGAGATAAGGGATCTGGTGGAGCACCTCATCGCAGAGATAGGCCAACCACCTTCGTCAGAGGAACTGCCCCAGGGTAGGGTTGTGCAGCAGGTGAAGACAATAGACTCCATCACCTACAGACAGGAGATGGTCTCCTGCGGCAAGAACTGCAAAGGCTGTCCGCACGGGCCTTACTGGTATGGTTACTGGAGAGAAGGCGGCAAAACGCATTCCAAATACATCGGCAAAAATCTCAGAAATTCGGGTGCAAAAACATGACACGCTATATAAATAAAATAAATAAATTTATAATATTGATTTTGTTGCTGCTCGTGCCACTACTATGCGGTTGCATCTCGCAAAATGAATTACCTTCCGGGAAGATCAATGTGGCTACAACCATCGCCCCACTGGGCGACTTCATCACGGCAGTGGGAGGCGACAAGGTCGAAGTGACGGTGCTGGTACCGCCAGGAGCCGAACCCCATACTTATGAGCCCACCCCATCCCAGATGAAAGATGTGGCACTGGCGGACCTCTATATCATGAACGGTGGAGGCCTCGAGTTCTGGATGGATAAGGTGCTGCAGGTCAATAAGAAGATGTTAGTAGTGGACTCTTCCCGGGGAGTCGAGCTCGTCGATGAAAGCGGCGGGGAGACGGACCCGCACATCTGGATATCCCTGAGAAACGCGGCCATTCAGGTCAATAACATCTGCTCCGCGCTGATACAGGTAGACCCGGCAAATAAAGATTATTACCGGAAGAACAGAGACGATTATTTAAAGACGCTGAAGGCACTGGACGGAGAGTTTAATCAGACCTTTGCCGCAAAGTCGGGCAGGATCTTCATCGTGTACCATCCTGCCTGGACCTATTTCGCCCGGGATTATAACCTCGATCAGGTCCCCATCCTGGAGAACGAGAAAGAGCCGGGTCCCAAGTACCTGGGCAGCATAATCGATTTAGCAAGAAGAAATAATATTACGGTTATTTTTGTGGAGCCGCAATACAATCCTAAATCAGCAGAAGTTATCGCTCAGGAGATAAAGGCGAGGGTAGTCACCCTGGATCCATTGGGGCAAAACTATCTGGAGAACATGCGCTATGCCGGGCAGGAGATCGCCAAGAGTTTGAAATGACGACGGTATCCATTAAGGGCCTCTGGGTTTGCCGGGCAGAGCATGCAGTCCTGGAGGATATTAACCTGGAGTTGGAGGCAGCGGACTTCCTCGGTCTGATCGGTCCCAACGGCGGTGGGAAGTCCACGCTGCTAAAGGTAATGTTGGGCCTGATCAAACCCGACAGGGGCGAGATCAGAATCTTTGGACTGACGCCCGAGGCCGCCCGCGGTCGCGTGGGCTACATGCCGCAGAAGACCATGTTCGACCAGAGCTTTCCGGTCAAGGTCCTGGATGTGGTGCTCATGGGAAGATACAGCAGAACTGGCCTCTTCCACCGCTACGGGCCGGAAGACCGCACGGCGGCGCGGCGCGCGCTCAAGGCCGTAAAAATGGATGACCGCGCCGAACGCGAAATTGGCGCACTCTCCGGCGGAGAGCAGCAGAGGGTCTTTGTGGCCCGCTCGCTGGTCTCTGATCCCGAGCTGCTCCTGCTGGATGAGCCCACGGCAGGAGTTGATTCCGCTCAGCAGACGGAGTTCTACGATCTGCTCAGCCACCTGAACCATGAGATGGGAATTGCTATTGTGCTGGTATCCCACGACGTCACAGCCATCTCCAAATATGTCAGCAAAATCGCCTGTCTAAACCAGCGGCTCTATTACCACGGCTCCAAGGAGATCACCAACGAAGATATCGAGAAAGCTTACGGCTGCCCGGTGGAGATGATAGCGCATGGGACTCCCCATAGGGTCTTGAGGGAACATGATTGAGCTGCAATTAGATTTTTTCCAGTACGACTTCATGAGGACAGCCCTGGCCGCAGGACTTGCAGCCTCGGTGCTCTGCGGCATAATTGGAATATATGTAATATTAAATAAGATAGTGTTCATCAGCGATGGTATAGCCCATGCTGCCTTTGGCGGCATTGGCCTGGGCTACTTCCTTGGCTTCGACCCGCTGGTCTTCGGAATAGGCTCGGCGATCCTGACCGCCTTGGGCATTGGAGTGATCAGCCACCGGGCACGAGTCTCTGAGGACACTGCCATCGGTGTCTTCATGGCCACAGGCATGGCTCTGGGAGTAATGCTCCTGACGCTTTCCCAGGGATATGCCCGAGACCTCTATGGCTATTTGTTCGGCAATATTCTGGCGGTGACCGGGAACGATGTCCTGATGATCTCAATTCTCACCGCGATCATCCTGGCCCTGGTCTTCCTGCTCTACAAAGAGTTTCTCATAATGAGCTTCGACCCCATCTACGGAGAGGCCATCGGCCTTCCCGTGCAGGGTCTTCGTCTCTTGCTCCTCACAATGGTGGCATTCAGCGTCGTGGTATTGATCAAGATTGTAGGGATAATCATGGTCATAGCCCTCCTGACCATTCCCGGGGCCATAAGCCGGCAGCACATGAAGGGCTTGCCCGCCATCATGGCCAGTTCCATATTCCTGGGTGCGGTCTTTGTCACCATCGGCCTATTGATATCATACATGCTGGACGTTCCATCCGGTGCGACCATAATTCTGACGGCGGCCCTGGTCTTTTTCTTGAGCACCATTGCCGGCAGATAGATTGAGGTCAGAGGACTCGAGGCTATGAATAATTGTCGAGATAGACTTAATTAATGGATGCTGACTAGACTTATGGGAATGAAGCTCTTCGAGATCATCTGCATCCTCCTGATTCTTGGCGGGACCTGTCTGGCAGAAGACCTCATCTTTTTCGCCGATGATCACTACAAGTCCCTCGGCATTCTTGATCTCAAGGCATCTGTTACAAATCCCGCTCTTAACCCGGGGAACAGTCTCCTCAAGATCGACCTGGCCAATACGGGCCGCCTGGAGGAGCTGATTCCCATAAACGACAACGGCTCACCAGACGACGTAAGAGGAGAGCTGAAAGAGGAAATGCATAGCGTCGATGCTCTGAACATTAATGCCGTGCTGGATGGAACGGAATCTTTGCGAGTGACATCAGGCCCGCAACATATCTCGGTCCTTCGCGCGGGAGACATTTCTCCGCTGCAATTCAATATCACCGCCGAGAACAGCTCCCGCGGATGGTTCGAGCTTCCACTTCATCTCGATTACATGCGGCAGGTGGATGTGAGCGTAAGCAACGGAACGGTCTCGCCCCTCTACCAATCATTTAATCAGAGCCTCAACCTGAGAATATTTGTAACAGGAGACAAGGTTCCTTTGCGCATCATAGGGATCAAGTCCGAGCTCCTGAGAGGCAAATCCGGGACAATAAGTGTGGTGATCGAAAATGATGGCGCGGAAACCCATGGAAAACTGCTATGCCAGGCTTTTGGCCGCACCTCCTTTTCATGTGGAAGGCCCGGATATCTCATTAGGAGACCTCGGGCCCGGCAAAATGGCTCTGGCCATCTTCACCGTAGCCGTGGATGCAAACGCCAGCCTGCAGGATTATCAATTGGGATGCCTGATTCAATCCGGCGAAAGCCGTATGGAACTCGCCCTTCCTCTGGCCCTGACCGGATCCGATAGTCTCCCAGGCAGCCTGGCATTGCTGATAGGGGGCATAATTTTTGCCTTCCTGGCAGCTTTTCTCCTCCTGAAAAAGTCTGGGCATCTTTTTCGGCGCAAAGGAAGAAGGCCGGGAATTCTGGCAAAGAGATAAAGGAAGATCGCGGAAATGATAGAAAAATCGGTCGAAGCAAAGGGAATCTGTAAGAGATATAAGAGCTTCTTTGGAGCCGGCACTACCGTCCTTAATAATATATCGCTGGATATAGAAGTGGGTGAGATCTTTGGTTTGCTGGGCCCCAACGGTTCAGGCAAGACCACGCTCATCTCCATATTCTCCACTTTGATCTACCCGGAACAGGGCAGTCTGTCCATCTTGGGCCTTGATGCACGCCGCGATCGAGGAGAGATACGCAAAATAATAAACATCAGTACCGCCAAGCCCAACTTCCCCTGGAGCCTGACGGTGCGAGAGAATCTGCGCCATTACGGCATGCTCTATGGCCTGTACGGCTCCGGCCTCTCCCGGACAATTGAGGACCAGATAGATGCCTTTGAACTGGGCGAGTTTCTGGACTTGAAGTTTGAGGATCTCTCCACAGGCATAAAACAGAGGCTCTCTCTGGCCAAGGCCATGCTCAACCATCCTCGTCTGCTCTTCTTGGACGAGCCCACCACTGGCCTTGATCCGGACATATCCACAAAAATCCGGGCCTTGATCCGGAGAATTCATGAAGAAGAGAACGTAGCCGTGGTTATGTCCACGCATTATATGCCAGAGGCGGAGATGCTCTGCGATAGGATTGCGTTCTTAAGAAAGGGTGAAGTCGTAGCTCTTGATACGCCCCAAAATCTGAAGAACAATCTCGGTTTGGGAGAAAGGGTGGTGATAACTTACACCGGCAAAGTTGACGTAGAGGCTCTAGAGAAATTGCCGGGCGTTATCGGGCTTAAATCCAAGACAGGCAGGGTGGAGATAGTGATAGATCGAAGCGAGGATAGCGTGGACAGGATCGTCAAGCTCTTTCAAGAGGCCAAAATCCTGGATATAAACATAAAAGAGCCGGACCTGGAGGATGTCTTCATTGAACTGGCAAGGTGAATTGAATAAGTATCTGGCTTCGGCCTATAAGAACTGGATTATCTCCAAAAGGAATATCTTCACCATCTTCGAGTTGTTCTTCTGGCCCATGATCAGCTTGCTCTCCATAGGTCTGCTCACCCGGTTTCTGAAGGTGGATGAGTCGATGGTCTCGTTCCTGCTGGTGGGTTCCATCGCGCTTACTGTTCTGCAGGTGGCACAGATGGATGTGGCCTATGTTCTCTTATTCGACATGTGGTCCAAGAGCATCAAGAACACCTTCATCGCCCCAGTGCATAGTTATCATCTGATCTTTGGAGCTCTGCTCTTTGGCATCGCTCGCGGCAGCATAGTCTTTGGCATCTTGATAGTCGTAAGCCGCTACCTCTTCGGTTTCGATTTCCAGAGAGGTGGGCTCCTGACGGTGCTGATATTTCTGGCGGGAGTCTTCGCCACGGCGGCAGTAATAGGAATCACGGTCTGCATATCCATTCTCACCTTCGGCCAGAAGGCGGATGTTGCCGCCTGGAGCCTGAGTGGATTGATCCTGCTGGTTAGCGGAATCTACTATCCGGTGGATGTGCTGCCCCCTGTTCTGCAGATGTTTGCCAGGGCCGTCCCGCTGACCTACTTCCTGGAATACTACAGGTCAATATTTATTCCAGGCCCGCACCATTTGGTTACGGGAATATTTCTGGCCATCTTCTACCTCGTATTGGGGCTGGTCCTCTTTGACCGAGCCATTGATAGGGCCAGAAGGACAGGCATCTTGCTGCGCCTGTCGGAATAATCAGATAGAATTCTTCGCGGAATATAAGAGCATGTAAGCTTTGGGTGTTGGGTTTGATAGAAGGCATGGTGGGAAGGGTCCGTGTAGGAGACAGCCAGCCAGTGCGGCTGATGGGCATTATCAACCTCAGCCGTGAGTCCTTTTACAAGGGCTCTGTAGCCTGCTCAAGCGAGGTTCTTTCCATAGCCGAGGGTATGAAGGCAGACGGCGCTGATATAATAGATCTTGGAGCAGTCTCCACGGCACCCGGATCCTCACCAGTAAGCGAATCCAGAGAGCGAGAACGGCTCTTTCCTGCCCTGAAAGAGATCCTGGACAACCTGGATATCACCGTCTCCATAGATACGCAGAGGTCGAGCATTGCAGAGGATGCACTCTCTTCTGGCGCCGCCTGTATAAACGATGTCTCGGGCCTCAGTGACCCCAAGATGGCGGCATGTGTGGCAAAATGCGACGGCTCCTTGATCATCATGGCCTCTCTGCAAAGAGCGGGCGATCTGCTCTATATGAATCAGATAATTCCACGGCTGGGGGAAAAGGTGCGGGATGCCGTCCAAGCAGGCGTCTCTCCGGAAAATATATCAGTAGACCCAGGGATTGGCAAATGGATACCGGAGAAGACGGCAATTTATGATCTGGCACTCCTAGATGGCTTTGAGAGGCTGCGCCATCTGGGACGGCCGGTGGTTGCAGCTCTGTCCCGCAAATCCTTTATCGGAGAGAGTCTGGGACAGCCCGATCCCCAACAGAGGCTCCCAGGAACCCTGGCAGCGACCGCAATATCCGTTTATCTGGGAGCACACATCGTCCGGACACATGACATCTCTGTTAGCCGTGAGACGGTGGCCATGGCAGAGGCCATCAGAGGCCATCCGGCCAAAGTTGGTGATGATGATCTGGATGTAGAGGTCCTGGGATATCTTGGCCAGGGCGAGGATCTGACTGAGATACTGCGGAGAACGGAGGTGGACGAGCATGGATGGGGCGTGCTCTCCCGGAAGGGATCATTCCGCATACTGAATGTCCGGGGGGTAAACAGCATGGAGGCCCTGATAATAAAGCAAGAGATGCTGGCTCGGGGCGGAGATGCAGCCATTCCCAAGCTTGCCCTACGCTGTGACAAACGGCCGGAGGAAGTTTTAATATTTGGCACCATAGCTCAGATATCAGGGCTCGTGAAGAACCTGAAAGATCAGCCCTTCCGGCTACCCTGCGTGGCCAGGTGCATAGATGAGGCAATGGAATCGATTGATAACCTAACGCGTCACAGGTGAGTTTGTTGCAGGTTTTGGGCATAAAGACGGATCTCATAAGGCCGGGCGATGACCTGGCGGAGTCGCTTGACAAAGCGATGGCTAAATCAGGCATAGCCATCCAGGATGGTGATATCCTCGTCGTCTCGGAGAGCACCGTAGCCACGGCTGAGGGGCGAGTTGTGGATCTGGATGATGTCATTCCAGGTGATTTGGCCCAAACATTGGCCGCAAAGTTCTGCAAAGACCCGCGAGAGATGGAGCTGATCATCAGGGAATCGGACGAAATAGTGGGGGGTATCCCTGGCGTGGTGTTGACGCTGAATAATGGCTTCCTCTACCCCAATGCCGGGATCGACAACTCCAATGCCCCGCCTGGGCACGTGGTGCTTTTTCCGGCCTGTGCAGAAGAGGCAGCAGCACAGATTCGCAAAGCCATGTCTAAGGGAAAGAAGATCGGAGTCATCATTGGAGACAGCAGAACTCATCCCCTGAGGCTGGGGTGTGTGGGTGTGGCGCTGGCATGCGCAGGACTGGAGGCGGTAGAGGACGCTCGAGGCCAGAAGGACCTCTTTGGCAGGGAGCTCAAGATCACACGCAAGGCCGTGGCCGATAATCTGGTATCGGCAGCCCAGATTGTAATGGGTGAAGGCGATGAAGGAATTCCGGCGGCGATTATAAGAGACTCATCCGTTCCCATTCGAGAAGTGAGCGGCAAGATTCCCACTATCCCGCCCTCGGAATGCATGTACATTGGCGCCTTGGGCTTTGGACCCCGCCCTTATGACGGGAGGATATGACGATCTGATCGATCAGGCCAGAAGGGCCCTGGATAATGCCTACGCCCCTTACTCCGGATTCAAAGTGGGGGCAGCACTTCTATCCAAGAGCGGCCAGGTCTATTCCGCAGGAAATATAGAAAATGCAGCATCCGGAGCCGGCATCTGTGCGGAAAGGGCGGCGGTGGTTAAGGCCATCGCCTCTGGAGAGCGCGATTTTGAGGCGATAGCGATTGTTGGAAATACAAGCGAGCCCATATCACCTTGCGGCATATGCCGGCAAAGCCTGATGGAGTTTGGAGAAGATATTCTGGTCATTATGGTCAATGCCAGAGGTGATGCCATTGACGGCATCAGTCAAAGATCTCTTGCCAAGAGCCTTCACGGGCAGATGCCTAAAATAATCCTACTTTTAAAAAAAATGTGTGAAAAGATGTCCGGCATTCCGGGCATCCTTTAGTGAGCCTCGCCCACCAGATCCTTGCCGGGCTCCTTGCGCTCCACAGTGTCGAGCTTGCACTCAGTCGGAGTGCAGACCAGAACATCCTGGGACTGGAACTTGGTGTACGGGTTCTCGGGTATGGTCATATCCAGGCCCATGGATGCGGCCATCATCTCAACTATATCCACCATCTTGATAGGGGACTGTAGCAGCATTGCGGCCGTCGATCAGGTTCAGCCTGCAGAACGGACAGGTGGAGGCTACATACCTCTGCCTGTACATCGGTTGCATCCTGAACTCTGGCCTTGGCGCAGTCCAGAGCCAGATCCGGAATACCTGCCTTCACACCGCCGCCTGCTCCGCAGCACCTCTGGAGAGCCCTGTTTCTCACCATCTCCTGGAACTTGACGCCGGGGATGGACTGGACGCATTCCCTGGGTGCCTCAAAGGCCCAATCCTTTCCCTTGAGGTGCATGAGATGCCTGCCGTTGTGGCAGGGGTCATGGTAGGTGAACCTGTAGTTGAGAGGTATCTTGTACTCAACCTCGCCACTCTTTATCTTGTCTCTCAGGAATACGGAGAGGGGCATGGTCTCATAGGGGATGTAGCCCTCGTACCACATGGGCCAATCGATGGCTGCATTCCTGAGGCAGCCGGCGCAGGCGAAGAGCACGTTCTTTGCTCCGGCGTCCTTCAAGGCGTCGATATTGTGCACGGCATGCTCGGCCATGACCTCGCGCTGACCGGTTCTGATCAGAGCTGAAGCACAGCACCATTCGTCCTTGCCAAGCATGGCGAAGGGCACGTTCAATTTGTCCAGGATTCTAACTGTAGCCACTCCCAGGGCCTGCTGCCTGTATGCGGCAGTGCAGCCTGCGAAGTATACGATATCCCCCGACTCCTGTACCTTGATATCCTTTGGAACCCAGCACAGCCGTCTCCTCTTGCTTGGCCATGTAGGGATTTCTATCTCCCTTGATGAGCTTGGGGAAGAAAGACTGCTTTCCCACGGGTCCGTCGCCGCGCTTTACCAGGTTAGGCCGCATGGCCTCCCAGAGCTCAACGGTCTTGATTCCGGCTTCGCAGACCGTTCCGCAGACACCGCATGTGGTGCAGCTGTATGTATCCTCAGTGAAGACCTTCATCTCATCATCTGAGAGGGGCTTGGCTCCGAAGATCTTGGCGCGCAGGCTCTGGCTCTTGGCCTGCAGCTCTCTCCACCTTGCGTTCTTGTACATGGGAGTTATGCCTGGCCGATCCTGTCTTACAGCGAAGGTCGGGCACCACTTCATGCACTCCTGGCATCTGTTGCAGCCGTCTACTTCCATGAGCTGGGTGGACATCATATAGCCCGTCATCAAGGGCTTGGAGTCTTTTTGATCCGCCATTTTATTCTCCTCCTCTGTTTGCCAGAAGGGTCATGGGTGTCGCAATCACGTGGATGTACTTGCTCCATGGAAGGATAAAGGCGAAGAGACCAAGAGCCAGCACGGTATGAATCAGTGCAAAGTGAGGCGCATAGATGGGATACGCAAACGCATTTCCCAGCAGGAAAGAGTTCCCTCGCGCCCACTCGGCATAGAATCCGGTGACGGTAATAAGAAACACTGCTCCGATCAAGAAGGCATCATAGGCGCTGGTATTATCCCGCACGAACTTGAGCAGGATCCTTCTGGATATGGCAATGGTTGCGCCGAATAGGAGCAAATACCCGAATATATCGAAGGGCAGCGACAGAAGGTCTTTGGCCATCGCAGCCTGTTCTTCCAGCCCGAGCAGATTGAAGTGCTCGACGATATCGATCATGAGTCCCAGACCAGAAAGAGCCGCCAGCATCAGGAATCCATAGAACATGGACATGTGCATAACCCATCGCACCGGGCTCCTGGCAAGAGTCCTCCTGAGAAGAAGAACATCAAGCACAACTGTCCTCAAAAATACCCAAATACCGTCTTTAAATGCCTCATGAATCCAGGTGGCAAGGAAGAGCCAGAAGCTATTACGCAGCTGGTCGTGGTAGCCTGTGGATCCGAGGCCCCATTTCTTAAAGTTGAAATATATACCATATATCCAAACAGCAAGTACAATAACTGTTAGGAGTATCACAAGATTAAAAGTGAGGCCCAACGTGTAGAACGCCATCTCATTTCCTCCTCGTTATATTTATCACTATATCGGGGCGATACAACCATCATTTGTGACCAACTTACCTGACAACTAATACTTAAATATTCCCTAGCCGTCGCCTGAAATCGCATCCCAATCGATGAGGCTCATGAGGAACTGTGATCTGAATTGGTCGGCCTTATTGTAACTGAAGGTGGCATTCTGCCATCGGCTTTTCCGGGGCAATTAAGGCCGGGAAGAAAAAAGGAAAATCGCCAGAATATCCAATTTCCGAGTTCCAACCACCAAATCCTGCGGCATGGTTGGCCGGAGCTATAAGAAGCTGATTTAAAACAGATTTCTATTTGGATCTGGACTGGAAAGCCGTCCAGACCCAATTGGCTTCAAACGAATTGCAGTCTTTTCTTTTTGGGCATCTCAGGGCCCGGGTTCCGGTCCTCGGGGGAGATCCCAGATTCCATATCTCACGCCTGTGCGGATGCTTATAGCATCTTCAAATAAGAAATCCTCTTCGAGTCTGAGCAAGGTTCCTCCCGATTTGCGGGCTTGGTAGTTTGCTAAGCAGTCTAGCATTTTTTTTCGATATTAGACGAAACAAAGGTAGACAATGATCGAATATAAAGGTTTCGGTTTTGCGGGATTGATGGGGCCGAAAACAAGGGTCCCGCCGATCCAAGTCTGGAGGGTCACCGACTGGCCTTTGAACCACAAGAGCCCGAAATACATGTTGAATGGATCGCGCGGGCTCCGGCGTCTCGTGGCTTCTATTTCCAACCGCCAAATCATCTAGCTGCAGGGCAGCCAATTCGGGCCGACTGAACCGAGGCTGCTGTTGCTCCAGAGCTGAATAAACTTCTCGATGCTGAATACCCCCGTCAGATCCTCGGCGGCGCAGGCTATAGGCGGCATGGCGGCCCGCTCTGTCCGGCAAAATGTCCCTGGACTGCCAGGCGACATGGGCTTTGCCTACGACATTTGCATTTATATGGACTTCAAGAGTAGCATTACCTGCGCTATTATCATTTTCGTTATCGGAGGTGTTGAGAGACCGGCTTATTACCTCAGTCTCCTTATCCAGATGCTCGAAATCAGTATAGGATTCTGTGACACTCGCACCGGCATCGTAGTTCTTGACGCAGAGAGTGTCTACAGGATTCATATTGCTCATGGCCTGGTAGTAGGAGACGGGCAGATCTGCAGCGCCAAGGCTGATCAGTATAAAAACGATAGGGAATATGATCAGCTTCATGACTTCGCCCTCACTCAACTATTATCTCCCACCTGCTTCTATTTAAAGCGTATGCGGGGGCTGCAAGAAGCAAAAAAGCATGCGGAAAAGCCGGGCGAACGTGCACGAAGAGCCGCTGCTGCATCTCAATAATGCGTTGGTTTCGATCGGCTTGCAAATTCTCCGCCATTAGCCGGAGGGTGAATCCGGGACTTGCGTCTCATAACCGAATTCAACGTTCTGGCGCATCCTGGATCTCTCATCCTCATCCACCAAGGCCCGATCAAGCAAACCTTCATCTATTATGAGTCTAAATTTATTTTCCGGTGTCTTGATGCTTGGAAAGTCCATGCTTTTGATCTATTAATCATGATGATGTCAGCCATCGCATTTGCAGATGACGGTTCGTTGATCCCGACTACCATAAATACCGCTTATACCGGCAGTTATTCGAACTCAGGGCAGACGGGACAGATCCGTTCCGCAACTCCAGGCGCCGGACAGCAGTCCCCGGATTCTCTGGCAATGTTCCGGGAGTTCTACGAGCCGGATCAGGGAACCCAAGGGTCAGGTCCTGTCCAGTCGGGTCCGGTCCAGTTCAATCTCAATGGCAATGAGCCAACATATTTGGTTATAAACGGCCAGTCCAGGCCTTATGATCCCTATTACGTGCCCGCCAATTCTTTCTGGATTCAGGGAAGAACCAGCTGGACTCAGTACATAAAGTGCCCCATGAATGCCCAGTTCAGCATGATCGCCCTCTCGGAAGGCGGTCCGACAACAGTGGTCGAAAGATACCCGGACGGCTATGAATCGGTCCAACAATACGTCTTCTATCCCGGATATACGAGGCTCGTATTTACAGCGGATGCAGTTGGTCGCCACACCCTCACGTTCTACACCGGCAACCAGCCGAGCAATCAGGTAAATGTGGATGTGGTAGGATATGGCGGATCATACGTATCCGTAAATGTGCCGCAATCAGGACAGCCCCACTATGGTCAGATACTGATCGACAACCAGGATGCGGGTTTCGATCCTAATGCAGAGCCGGAAGGCTACGGCGATCCGTATGCAGGGCCGGGAACGATACTCGTCGATAGCGCAGCTAATGGGTTCGATCCCACGGCACCGGTGCAGGGAGAAGCGATCTGAGGGGGCTCGCCGTTCGCACAGGCGGAGCTTGTGGAGAATGTTTTGGCAGAAATTATGGGTCTCTCAGAATCCGTGAGGCCTAAATCATCCGCCTTTGAATTAAAATAGATTTCGAGGTTATTAAATGCCGATTTTTGCCTTTATCGCCTTGATATCGCTTTCCATCCTCCTCTTCCAATCGGCGTCTATGGTCAGATCCGAGCGCATCCCTCTAACCTCATCGAGCATTGTGGGAATGGCCTGGGTATTTTCTTCCATATTCCGGCCAGTCTCCTCGATCCTCCCGCTTATCTCCTCTGTCTTCCGAGTGTTCTCATCGATCATCCGCGTGGAGTCCCGGATTTCCAGAATAGTCGGAATGGCCTTGAGCATCTGCAAGGCCGTCAGGATCTGGGCATATTCAGTCATTCGCATGACGTCACCTTCGTAATCTGATACATTGATATTGGAGACCTTTGCTCCGGAGGGCCTATTGGTTTCTATGTTGGAATTACTGGCTAGATGAGAGCGATTGATTAAAAATTCTCAGGATCATGCAGGGAGAAATTGATAGATCAGCTCCGATTATCAAACCATAAGAAGGAAAAAAGTATTGATAGCTCCCTGGACTTCATTTCGTCGAGACTATCTTTATCACGTCGCCGTCCTTCAGCTCGTGCTTCTCGCCCAGACGCATCTTCGTCTTGCCGTCGATGGCAAAGAGGAAGCTTTCCCCAATATCGGAATGCACCCGGAACGCAAGATCGTGCGCCGTGCTGCCCGCTTCATGAGGAAGGCATCGGGCAGTATCACGCCTTTGCGGTCCGTGAACTTGCTCTCATCCTCCACAGGATAGAGAACGATATAATTTAAGAGCTCGAATACGGCGCGGTTGATGCACTGCTGCACACCAGTTCCGCCGATACTGCTTCATCAGCGCCCTGATCTTCTCCAGGCCCGCCTTTTGGGCCGCGCTGAGCTGGCCCTATGACCTCAAAGTCCGGATCGCCCTGGCATATACTTGATCAGGCCCGCTTTCTCTGCCATGCGCAGCGCAATCTCCGCGGCCCCGCTAACAGGGATACTAACTCTTCCTTCAGGGCCAAGAGCTTCTGAACATTCTCAGGAGGCGCGACATCCATCTTGTTGGCCGCCAGGATCATGGGTTTGCTGTACTCGCGCAAAAGCACGGCGAACCTCTTTACATCTTCATCATTCCAGCTTCCCAGATCCTTCTTCATCTCCGTCAGAGCACGCCGGATGTGGTTATCCGAGACCCCGGCGCCTGCCATCTGATCGATCAGTACCTGCTCGGGCTTGCCTCCTATGGCCCGGATAGTTCCTCATCAGCTTGTCCCAATTCCGCATGAGGATGCCATTGAGCCACATGCCGATCTCGTACTCCAGGAACTTAACATCAGAGACGGGATCGTGGTTGCCGGTGCCCACCGGATTTCCTTCTGCATCCGTGCCGCCCGAGGCGTCCAGCACATGAATGACAGCTTCTGCCACCCGCAATGCGTCCAGGAACTCGTTGCCCAGGCCCTTGCCGAGATGAGCATCGGGAACGAGCCCGGCCACGTCGATCAGCTCGATGGCGATGAAGCGCACGCCATCCCGGCACTTGCCGCAGCCTTTCTCGATGCCTAGCTCCTTGCAGGGACAGGGAACGCGCACGTATGAAACGCCGTGATTGGCGTCGATGGTCGTAAACGGATAGTTGGCGATATCCACCTCTACCAGAGTCGCTGCCTTGAAAAAGGTGGATTTGCCAGAGTTCGGCTTTCCAGCCAGCCCGACGGAGAGCATGTGAGGTCAGTGATCCCGGCTCATCTGGAGATATCGGTGACGGACATCTCTTGAGACTTTGTCACAAAGCGCTTCTCCTTGTTCCCGGCCAGCTTCTTGGCCAGAGCCAAACCCTTATCGGATACGGCCTTCTCCTGAACGACCCCCGCGGCCAGAGCAGAAGAGTAGAGCTTCTCGCCCGCATCCGTACGGGTGAGGACAGTGGACCAGCCATCGGGAGAGCCCACGCTTCCCACGGAGACGTCCGCCAGCTCGCTGGCAAAGTCAAAGCAGGGACCGCATCCCTTGAAGGTGTACTTGTCTGTCTCCTCCATCTTCACCTCATGGGCCTGGCCCTTTTTATCGATCACCCGGAACATGCCCTTCTTGATCTCGAAGCGGGCCACATCCTTAGCCTCCAGCCCGAACTTGCCCTGCACCAGGCCCATCATGAGCGTGTCGTAGTCGAAGTTCTCCATGCAGAATAATCCCACCAACAGGGCGATCTTCTCCTGGCCGAACTGATAGGGCTCTTCCAGGAGCTGGACCTTTCGCAGAGCCTGAATCTGGCAGGGGGTGCCCACAAATCCGATCTTCTGGCAGCCCATCTTCAGGGCCTCCTTTACGGCAATGACGCTGTTATTGATGGTGTACTTGGTTCCGGCAGCGGCCTTGATCTCTTCGGCTGTGGTGGCGACGCGAGACACAGTTCTCCACTCTTCGTCCCTATCTGTGACAATGGCGCAGTCGATCATGCCCGACTCCAGCGCCTGGACGAGCAAGGCGGTAGCCACGCCTCCGTCCTGAGCCTTGCCCTCACGTGAGAGCTGCCTGGGCGGAGACCGCCTTCTTGTAAATTCCCAGGGCCTCGTCCCCGTTGCGGGTCCGGCCAAAGAGTTTCGACTCCATAGCGCCCATATCCAGGAAGGTTCTGGGACAGTAGGCAAAGCAAAGACCGCAGAGGGGATCGTATTCCACCAGGGCAGGCCTGTTCTCCTTGTGCTCGATCTTGGGACAGAAGGCCTCGCAGGTGCCGCATCGGCAGCATATCATCGATGTTATTACCTTGTGTTCCAGCTCTCCGAATCCACATTCTAAGTAAGTGGGCTCAGCAAACTTCTCCTTGGCAGCCATGATCCTGATCTCCAAAAGCTGGTGGCTTAAAGTTACGTCCCGACCTAAAGCTTTTATGGTTCGAACGACCTTGGGCCGAACGATGATCTTGGGCCTGGATATCGGAGGAGCAAACACAAAAGCCGCCAGCTCAGACGGCCTTTATGCCGAGAGCATCTATCTGCCGCTCTGGAAGAATGCATCCCTGGATGAGGTGCTGAGCCGGTTCGCGGCATTATCGCCAAGAGCGGTGGCGGTCGTCATCACGGGCGAGCTGGCAGACTGCTTCTCCTGCAAGCGGGAGGGCATTGAGAGCCTGGCTGCAGCCGCCAAGCGGGCCTTCTCCTGCCCGGTTTATTTCCGGGGCCAGAAAGGCTTTGGCTGGTCGGACCCTCTGGAATTGGCCGCTGCCAATTGGGTAGCGTCAGCCGAGCTCTTGGCGCGCGAGGTCGGAGACTGTCTCTTTGTGGACATGGGCAGCACCACCACCGATTTGATTCCGATAAAGGGCGGTCCGCTGGCAGCAAAGACGGACTTCCTGCGACTGGCAAGCGGCGAGCTGGTCTACATGGGGCTGCTTCGCACCCGCCTGGATGCCCTCTTGCCCGTGGCAAGGATCAGAGGAAGAAGGGTGCCGCTTGTGCCGGAATTTTTCGCAATCATCGCCGATGCCCACCTGGTCATGGGCCGGATTGGTGAGGATCGATATAGCTGCGAGACTGCTGACGGTGCCGGTAAGGACCGTGCCTCTGCATTGCGCCGTCTGGCGCGCTCGGTCTGCGCCGACCTGGAGGAGATAGGCCCTTCCGGGGCCCTGGCGATAGCTGAGCAAGCATGCGAGCGGCAGAAGATGATCCTGGCCGAGGCCATAGAGAAGCAGGCGAAAAAGCATGACTTATCCAGGGTGACAGCCGCAGGAATAGGAGAAGGCCTAATTGCAGATGCGGCAGAGTTCCTGGGACTGGAGTGCGTTCTTCTGTCCGAGAAGTATGGTCCCAGGATATCGGATGTATTCCCTGCCTATGCTGCGGCAAGGATGCTGGAGACAGACCCTGTTTTCATGTCAATCCACTAACTTGATAATGGTGCGACGGCATTTGACCACTCAGAGGTGCCGGCCCTGAAGTGGAGCATCACTCCCGCCTTTGAGCGAACCGTTGTCTTGAGGCATATTGCCTATAGAAAGAGAGGAACCTTCCTCTCAGTGGCAGCCATAGCTCTGGCGGTGGCCATCTCTCTGACATCCGTCTCCCTCCAGGATGGATTTCATGGTATGCTTTTCGATATTATCGTTGAGGATCTTCCCCACGTCACAATCACACCCAAGGAAGGAGACGATTACATCTACCTCTACAAAAATCTCATCGATCGCATCTGGTCAATTCCGGGAGTGAATGCCGTCTCGCCGGGACTGGGAGCCACGGCAACCTTCACTTACAAGGATAATGTGGAGAATGTGGCGATGTCGGGAGTAAATCCGGTCGATATGGACAAGATCTACAACATAGGAAAGTACGTGGTCCATGGAGATCTCAACTCGATCCGGGACGGAAAGAAGGTGGTTATAGGGCAAAAGCTGGCTGACAATTTGAAGGTCAAGCTGGGCCAGACGGTCTTTGCCAGCTTTCCTGATGCCCGAGATACCAGCCTGGTTGTATCCGGTATCTTCAATGCGCCTACCGGATGGCCGGAGGATATTGCCTTTGTATCGCTCGCCACTGCCAGGGATTTTCTGAACAAAGGAGATGTGGCTTCATCTGTGGACGTAAAGCTGGAAGATGTCTACCAAGCAGATGCCCTGGCCAGAAGTCTGCAGGCTTACGGATATAAGGCAGATTCCTGGCAGCAGCTTTATCCAGAGATCCTGAAAACACTGGCCATTGAACAGTTCCAGAACCGGCTGATAATGCTATTGATCCTGATCATCGCCGCCTTTGGAATAGGGAGCGTGATGTACATGCTGGTCAACGAAAAGACCAGCGAGATTGGCATGTTCATGGCTATGGGTGCAGGCAGGCAGAACATAATGAACATCTTCCTGCTTGAGAGCGGGATCCTGGGCCTGATGGGCGGGGTAATAGGTGCAGCCCTGGGCCTTATCATGGCCCTTTATCTCCAGAGCCTGAAGATCATGATGGAGGCGCCGGGTGGGCAGCAGATCAGCCTGCCGGTAGTAATCAACCCGGTGAGCTTTCTGGCGGTTGTACTCATAGCGGCGGCATTGAGCGTAGTCGCCGGTCTGTATCCTGCCTGGAAGGCATCACGGCTTGATCCGGCTCTGGCCATCAACGGATGAGGACAGAGATGTACGAATTCACCATAGCCCAGAGGCATATCTTAAGAAACCCCAAGATGGCATTCTTCACAGTTGCCGCTGTGACCCTGGCGGTGGCCGTCATTGTCGTTCTCATGGGCCTCATGAGCGGTTTCGAGGATGAGGTCATCACAACAACAGTTGAGAATAATCCTCACATCTATGTCCAGCCAAAAGAGGGTGAGTTGTACATCTACCTCTATCGAACCGTCTCTGCCATTTTATGGAAATATCCGGAGGTAGAAGCCGTCTCGGCGAGGCTCGCCGGAAAGGGGGCCGCCAAGTACAAAGACAAGGTCCGCGGGATCGATTTCCTTGGTGTCGACCCGGACCAGGAAGACCGGCTGATGAATGTTCAGAAGGATATCGTCATTGGCAGCTTTCTGGATCTGAACTCCCGGAAGTATGCTGCGTTTATGGGATCAACTCTGGCGGATGAGCTGGAGCTGCATCCGGAAGACGATTTTATCCTGACGAGAGGAAACAAATCGATTCGACTCAAGGTCGCCGGCCTCTTTGAGACCGGCTCCGCCAAAGACAAGTCACTGATCTACATTCCTCTGACAACGGCTCAGGAATTGGTGGGAAAAGGGGATGTGGTCTCAGAGGTGGACGCCAGAGTCTCTGACATTTATCAGGCGCCCTATATCACTGCAGATCTTCTGAATCGATTCCGGTATCAATCCAAATCCTGGGAGGATATGAATGCCGACATCCTCAAGCTGATCCAGACCCAGTCGTCGTTTTCCTTCATTTTCTACATTCTCATATTCTTGATAGCAGGATTTGGCATTGCCAACACCATGATCATGATAATATCCCGCAAGACCAAAGAGATCGGCATTCTTATGGCTATGGGAGCGACAAGGCGGTCGATCCTCAAGATATTCATGCTGGAGAGCCTCATCCTGGCTCCGCCTTCGGCCTTGCTGGGGAGCATTATCGCATATCTTGCCGCCAGACTCATAATGTCTTACAACATCGAACTCCCTTCCGAGATCTACAGGGTCTCCAGGATGACGGTTTCCATCAAGCCGGAGTTCTTCTTGTACGCAGTGATCTTCGCCCTTTTCATCAACTTTGTGGCCGGGCTGTATCCGGCCTGGAAGGCTTCCAGGATGGACCCGGTAGAGGCGATAGGAAGCTGATAAGAAAATATTCATGAGCTCTGGCAACATATTCTTCGAAGAGGGTCTGTTAAGCTCGAATTAATTGAGCTCTACCAATCTCATGCCGGTGGTCGATGAAATAAATGAGCCTACATAGCGGCGGGATCCTGCTCTTCAGGTTCAGGGATGATAAGCTGGAAGTGTTGCTGGTCCATCCAGGCGGGCCTTTTTGGATCAGGAAAGACGAAGGAGCATGGTCAATACCAAAAGGGCTATTTGAAGGAGACGAAAGTCCGCTGGATGCCGCAAAGAGGGAGTTCAAAGAGGAGACCGGATTCGAGGCAGAGGGCGAGTTCATAGAGCTCGGAGAGCTGAAACAGCCAAGCCGGAAGATTGTCCATGCCTGGGCCCTGAAAATGGATCTTGATGAGACTAAAGTCGTGAGCAACAAATTCACACTGGAGTGGCCGAAGAGATCCGGCGTCATAAGAGAATATCGGGAAATAGATAGAGCAATCTGGTTTGATATAGATCAGGCCAGGATAAAGATACAAAAAGGCCAATTGGGCTTTATTGACAGGCTCATTGAGGTCTTAGGCCGGAAGAGAGAGGCTGACACCGGTCCCGGCGAGGCCTCCCATTTTGGCATCTGACATCCGCTGCATTGCACCATTTGTTAGGGCTTTTCAGTAGCTCACCTTCCCGACCGAAAGCACGAACTATCAAGAATGATTGCATTTCTCAGTTAGTCGATTTTTAAAGGATTCGTATGGGAATAATCGTTCTATCTTAAATCTTAACATGGTGACTTGCATTTTCAATCGTCCTCTGGCTTTATGTTTCTTGCCACATACAGAAACGGCGTATCTACAAACGAGACTATGATCTTGAGTATTAACGAGGTTACATAGATTTGGAGTATGATATCCCAGGAAAATATGCCGTAGAAGGCTATTAGTGTGAATATGGTATTGTCTATCAGCTGGCTGAATATCACAGAAACATTGCTTCTTAACCAGAGCAGCTTTCTTCCGTGGTATTTCTTTATGAAAGCGTACATCCAAACATCATACATCTGTGAGCATATGTAGGCGGCAAGGCTGGCCAGCGCTATTCTCGGCATGAACCCGAAAATCGCTGCTAAATGAGGGGCCATAGTATCCGATGAATCAGGAATGAACATCAAAGTCACCTGCATGATCACGGTCGTCATGACTAAAACGAAAAAGCCCACATATACAGCTTTTCTGGCCTCTTTCTTTCCATAAACTTCATTTAGGATGTCTGATACGAAAAATATGGAGGAATAGACTATGTTCCCTTCCGCAGTTACGAGGCCGAAAATCTGGATAGTTTTCATCACCTGGATATTTGCAAGTATGATCGACATTGCAACCCATGCGAAAAGACCTTTCCTGCCGAATAGCTTGTATATTAGCAGGACGGCTAGATAGCAAAGAATCATCAGCCCGAACCATAGCAGTTCGTTCGTCATATCGATGTGAGATTTATTGAGGTTCTATTTGAGAGATCGCTAAAGAACAAGGTGTTGGCTCTTGTCTTAGGAAAGCTCGTCCCGTCATTCGTAAGTGAATATCATCTGAGAGGTAATCCGTTTGGGTAATTCTGAGGAAAGTAAAGAGAAAGCTGCACTTCTATGCCAGCCGTATATTGCGGGCCAAAGCCCGTCTTCGGGCGAACCCCATGAGATAGTGATCGTGGGAACTGCTCATGTTTCAGAAAAAAGCGTTCAGGAAGTTACCAGGGCCATCGAGGAGACAAAGCCAGATATCGTGGCCGTGGAACTATGTCCTGGAAGGTATCGGGCCCTGACCGGCCAGGAAGAAGACCACGACATTAAGATCAGCGAGCTTATAAGCGGCGAGAAGCTCTACTTCCTATTAGTCCAATTGTTTCTGGCCTACATTCAGAAGAAGATGGGCGACAAATTGGGGGTCAAACCAGGCTCAGAGATGCTTGCAGCCATCGAGACTGCCCAAAAGACGGGCGCTCGATTCGCCTTGGTAGACCGCGAGGTGGGCATAACCATCCAGCGTTTTTGGTCTGCTATGGGATTCATAGCCAAGATCAGGCTCGTTTTTGACCTCGCATATTCGGCCCTGGGCTGGGGAGAAGAAGAAGATATTGATATAGAAAACATCACCCAGGACGATATCGTCTCCCAGATGATTTCTGAGTTTCGTAAGGTTTCACCCTCTGCCGCCAGTGTTCTCATAGACGAGAGGGACGCTTATATCGCCAAGAACCTGTACGAGCTCTCCAAAGAGGGGAAAGTGCTGGCGGTGATTGGTGCAGGCCATAAGGAGGGCATAGCAAAACACCTGGCCCATCCTGAAGCGATTCCGTCCATCGAGGAGCTCAAGGAGAAACCTGCGAAGAGGATTACATTCATAAGAGTCTTTGGAGCAGCGATTGGATTGATCATGCTGACGACCATTGGGCTGATCCTGTCAAAAGGTTACTCAAGACAGACTCTATTGTTAGCCTTTGGGATATGGTTTATCCTTCATGGTACACTCAGTTGCCTGGGTGTAGTCTTGGCTAGAGGCCATCCTCTATCGGCTCTAACGGCTTTTGTGACTGGCTGGATGACTAACCTGGTTCCCTTTGCAGCAGCTGGGTGGTTTGCAGGCATGGTAGAAGCCTGGAAACGCAAGCCTACCGTATCGGATCTGAAGAAACTGGCCGACGCGGAGACCTTTGACGATTTGATGAAAAACAGGTTCTTCAAAGTGGTGCTCGTAGCAGCTTTGGCGAATGTGGGAGCTGTGACCGCATCGCTCCTGGGATTTTATATCATCTGGCAATGGCTTGGGCTGATCAACCCATTCGATTTGCTAAAGGGCATACTGTAGCGCAAACAGTTGTTTAAATGGGTTGTTTAATGGGTTCTGAGGCCATATCTTTTTTTATGGTTCTGGATAAATTGAAACATCATCCCAAACGCAGTCGAAACAGTCATAGGCTGCTAAAGTCATTGGTTACAGATAACTTAATATGTTGTAATGTATGTACTCCGCGTTCATGTCGATCTCAGATGCAATCGACCGCGTATATTATGCCCTGAGGACATTGGTCATCCTCATTATGATAATGGGCGTTATTATGCTCGTGTTTGGTGCATATAGCGGCTGATTTCGCCATTATGAGGGACGGTAACGCGATTGTTGTCTCAAAAAAACGTTGAAGATGGGTCTAATGCTTCTAACAGCCCAGAAGACGTTCATCATACTGGCCACTGCTCTGTTGATGCCGATCCAGGCCTTTGCGGCCAGCATAGCCTGAAGCACTCCAATCCCTTACTCAGCGGCAACTAATCCCTCCGCGAGTAATTTAGCAACTATACCTGGCTAAAGACCCGTCACGCCTTTCCGATAGTTGTCATGCGAGAACAGGCCGAGAGGCAGCACAATGTCGTGCAACGGACCCGAATACAAGTGTTCCAGACAACAGTATTCTCGGATAACATGGTTCCGTTTGAGCAGTCGCACAACACCCATTTTTCAATCCAGAGCCAGGCTTCGAACCCTCTCCACCAGCTCCGCCCGGATGGCGCTCCTGCGGTCTCCCCCGCAGACGATGCCCCGCACGCCGATGATGTCCGGCTGCAAGCGACGGAGAAGCTCCAGGTGCCGGAAGTCGATGCTGCCGGCCAGTGCCACTTCCAGACCGCAGTCATGGCCAAGATTGATAAAATCCAGCAATTCCTGCTCGCTCATGAAGTCGAAGGTCGGCTTTCCGTCTTTGACCGCCGTGTCCACCATGACCAGGTCAGCGCCCGCTTTGGCAGCAGCCGCCGGCAAGAGCAGGGGCGAGATGGAGCCGACCCGAGCATAGTCGGAGTAGCCTGATGCCACCACCTTTTTCTGTGGATCGAAGTCCTTGACCGCACGCACAATGCCCACCAGCATCTCTTCCGCCTGGAGAGGAGTCTTCACGCCCAGAAGACCCGCCTTGATGTATTCAGCACCTGATGCGGCCGCGCCCAAGGCCGCCAGGCTCGCTGTGCCTGGTTTAAATTCCAGATCGCCGATGGTAGCGCTCACAGGCACTCGACCTCTGGCCAGGTCTGCCACGGCCCTGATGGCCCAGGGAAAGTTCGCGCCTAAAGAGCCTTCACGAGGATTCTTCACGTCCAGGATGTCTGCGCCGCCAGCCAGCGCTGCGTGCGCCTCTTCGATATTCATGGGGCTAACCAACAATCTCATATTCACCCAATCCCGACAGGAGCAAATTGTGCGATGCATCTTCGTCCTCGATATACTTAATGGTGCTGTTGTCCATGCCGTGCGAGGAGAGAGGAACCTGTATGAGCCCATAGCCGGTTACAGCAAGATAGTCTCATCCTCCAAGCCGCGGGACATACTTCATGAACTGCATCCCGTGGAGGTCTACATCGCAGACCTCAATCTGTTGACGGGCCGGGGCGAAAATCTGGCGGTAATAAAAGAAATATCAGATATGGCTAAGACCATGGCGGATACCGGCATCTCGAAGGCAGGTGATCTGGATTGCCTGCCGGCATCCGTCTGCCCAATCCTGGGAACGGAGACCGCCCCGTTTCAGCTGATGGAAGAGCTGGCCCCGCAAAGGAACATAGTTGTAAGCCTTGATATGAAGAACCGGAAGGTACTGGCCCGCGATGCATTGCTGGCGAAGGAATGCCTTTGCAGGCTCTGCAGCGGTTGAACCACCTGCCTCTGAAAGGCGTCATCCTCCTGGAGCTGAACCGGGTGGGCACTTCGTCAGGCCTGGATAAAGCATTTCTGGAAAAGGCCATAGCCATCTCCGAGCACCCCCTGATCCTTGGCGGCGGCGTGAAGGATGAGGAAGACCTGCGGGCTCTGGAGGAGATGGGTTTTTCGGGCGCGCTGGTGGCCACGGCAGTGCATAATGGCAGCGTGCCAGTTAAGTGGATACAGTGACAGCCTTAGCCCAGATTTTTTATCGCTTCGATTACTTCTTCTATCGGAGGCAGTTGCTTCAGCTCGTAAATCTTAACCCAGGCCACTTTTCCGTCTTCATTCACAAGCACATTGGCCCTCTGGGAAAATCCCTCTACTTCCCGGAATAGCCCGTAGAGAGATGCAACTCCTCCGTGCGGCCAGAAGTCTGCCAGTATTCCGGTATCGACTATCCCCAGGCTCTTTGCCCAGGCTTTTTTAGTGGGAACTGAATCCACGCTCAATCCCACTGCAATGGTATTCAGAGAGTCAAAGCTCTTTTTATTCGCTTCCAGGGACTTCATCTGTTCTGCACAGATCGATGTCCATGCAAGGGGGTGAAAAGATAGCAGCACTCTCTTGCTCGATTGCTCGGAAAGCTTGAAATCCTTGCCATTTTGATCTTTCAAAGAAAAATCCCTGAATCCTTCTCCGACCTTTATGGTCTCCATTTGCTTCGTCTCAATTCTTATGGGCATCTTCTTCTCCAGTATAGGATTGACGTTCAAAATATAAAGACGTTATTGGAATCGGATTGGAATTTGGAATGGTTCTTTCAGTTCAGGCAGATTGAGGCCCAGTCATTCCCGTTCCAGATCTCGGAGAATCTTCTAACACAGACCGTTTTCGGCAAATCCGGATGCACTCTGATCAAAGAGTGTCCGGCGGGCATACAATCATCTTTATGTATCCCTCTAAAGTGGCGACCTTTTTCGCCTCCGTCGGCGTCCAGTTCTCATCAACCATAGGCTCCCACGGTCCACCTTTCTTGCACAGCTTCATAATATCTTCCACGCTATAAAATCCAGAAGATATTCCGCTGGATCTATCCTCGAGAAACCCAAAGAATCTCTTGCCGATCGGCCCGTACTCCGCGAGATACCAGTGCGTATTCTTTCCATTAAAGAGATGCAGGTAAATCCATTCGGCTCCGGTGCAAAAGTGAAATTGCGACAAATTGGGCAGACGGGTTAGATCGCTAGGTGCTAAATCGGTAAATTTCTTGGTCAATTACTCTCCTCCATAGTTCATGCATCATTTCCTTTCGGCTCTTCATTAAGCATCCGCTCCAAAGCCCCGGGAAACGGATCTTCTTGTAAATGGTATCCTTACAGAAACGCTCTACTCTATATATGTAGGTATCTTAAGTATACGTTTGAATGTTATGCCCCTGGTATTGGGAGCAATTGCAGTGCGAAGTTAAGCCACATGCAAGCCAAGAATTTGCGCCTATGATGAAATTTGATTTGATATCCCAGGAATAAGATATGACAGAGCCATTTGTAGATACTGAAACGGATAGAACCAAGTCCAGGTGGTTGGCAAATACATATCACGACTTTGTGGCGGAGATCGGCAGATCGAGGACCACGCTTAGAGGATTGTTCTACTATGCACTGCAGCGTAAAGTATCAGATTATCCCATCTGTGGATGGTTCGTCGGTGAGATCAGGATTACAAGGCCATATCATGAGAGCGATGGGGAGAAGCTGCCCAAATGGATGGGCAAAGCAAGAAAGCTGGGATTCATTCCCGCGGATGCCATGCTGGACGAGATTCCTGGAGAGCATGTCTTCTTGCCGGAGCTTTCTCAGAAGAGACCCTATTCCATCGAAGTTTGGCTGAATAAGTCAGCTCTCAACCCATTATTATATCCCATCTGTGAGAAACACGGCGTAACTCTCGTCTCGGTCAATGGCAGGGCCTCGGCGGATGCCATCAAGGCTTTTTACCAGCGCTGCAATGGTCCGACCATCATCCTCTGTCTCTCCGACTTAAGCTCTGACAGCGCATTCTTTTGCCGGGATCTGGCGGCCAGGATAGCAGAATCAACGCCACCGGGTAGCCTTGCGGATACAAGACTGAAGTGCATTGGTCTCAAGCCGGATCAGGTCCTGGAGCTGAAGATTCCCATGGTCCAGGGAAGAGTAGATTGCAAAGAAAACCGGGATTTGTTCAAGATGTATCTCAAACCTCATTCTCTTGATCCAAGAAAGATGGCGGAACTCGATGCATTGGAGGTCTTTTATCCTGGCGGCATAGCAGGTTTCCTGGATAAATCCCTTTCCCAATACGACTCCGACTTCAATCCCGATAATGAATCCTGGTTGCGGGATCCGAGAAAAGGCCTTCTCCCGAGGGCCGAAGGCACCGATGTTTAGGGATTCTGGCGTATTTTTGAATCTGCCACGACGTTTACAATCTGGCCGATCTCATCCGCATTTGAGGGCATAAGAAGTTGAGACGTCTGGACTCTACATCATACCACCTGTGTGAATGATAAAGCATTTATACTTCGAAAGGGTACGTAAACCTGGCCCAACGCTGGAAGTTTACGCGAGCGTTGTGGCGGGGTTCAGCCATCATCCGCCGTACAATCGAGGCCAGCCTAGAGATTGCTGGTCCTCTATCCTCTCATCACCAGCCAATCATCCAGAGCAATCCAGGGCGAATATGAATAAGAGCATCCTGAAACCAGGTTCATATCCAGTCATGCCGGCTACGACCCAACATACCGATAGGACTATTCTTGATCTCGAGATATATCTAACAAACAGCAACAATTTTAGATCCTGCATTTATGATCATCGAGAGGTCAAGTCCATGGCAGAACGTTTTGGCTTATCTCCGGATCGAATTCGCTATGAGCTAAGGCGTCTCGGCTATCAATTGACTAATAACGGTCATGGCCGGATGGTCTGGAAGAGTAAGGAAGGCGAACGGATGAATCACGCCAAAAAGATCGCCTCCCTGGAGGATTATATTTCGAAGTGCGAAGCCAGACAGCTGCAGTTCTACGATAGATCTGAGATAGGTAGGATCGCGAAGAGAAGCGGAGTAGACCGTGACTCCGTAAGGGCAGTACTGAGGCGCAGAGGCTACAAATTGGGCCTGAATGCACACGACATAGCGGTTTGGGTTAAGAGGCAGGACTCGGACACCGGATCGCTGATTTCCGGCGCTTTCGCGGGTTCGGTTCTATTTCTGGGGACCGCGTATTGCAGCAGTTTTTATGCTTGCCATCAATTTTTATATCAGCTCTAGCTTTTCATCGATCCAAGACCAGAGACAGCTCGATAGAATTGTGGAATTTCTTGTTATTGTTATATTACGTTTTGGCATTCCTGCTCCGTGTACAGTCTCTCCAGCCAGCTTACCCCAAATAGAAATGCAGCAGAGACCGCTATGCCAAGCAGAGGATACTTCTGGCCCAGGAAGATTGCTGTGAGTCCGCCGCCAACCAGTGCTGCCAGCGCGCCGGAAGGCGTAAGGCCCAGCCGTCTCTATAGAATCCGGCAATAACCGGCAAGAGCAGGCCACTGGTAAAGACGGTATAAGCAATAAGCAGGGTCTTGATGATGCCAGGCATTGAGACCGCTAATGCGAGGGCTGAAACCCCTATGACTAACACGGAAAGCCTAGAGACGGCCATCATTTTCCGTTCACTCGAATCCGGGCTTATTTTTCTGTAAATATCCAGAGTCAAAATGGATGTGGCGGTCATCAGGCTCGTGTCTGCCGATGACATGAATGCCGCCAGGAGGGCCGCTGCCACCAGGCCCTCTGTTCCGGGCGATAGCAATCCTGTCAGGAGCAGTGGGATCGCCTGCTCAGGTGATGCCGCAGGGTAGAGCGACCGGGCGAAAATACCAAGCGACGTAATCAGGAAAGCCGTCGGAATAAGGATGACAGCTGAGATTGCCGCCGCTACCTTTGCTTCCCGGGGGCTATGGGCAGAGAATAAACGCGAATACATATCAGGACCGACCAGGTACGCCGATCCGACAACCAATAGCATGGTCAGTACATCGTTTGACCCCATCTCAGTAGATGTAGGAAAGCTCTGGTTAAGGAGCAGGCCGGGTCCGCCAGCCTCTAAGGCTTTGGAAAAAAGGACTGTCATTCCTGTTAATATTATAACTAACTGCACCAGGTCGGTCCTTATCACAGAGCTCTGCCCTCCGTGAACTGTGTAAAGCACGAAGACCGCAGTGCATGCCACCATGAGTATGGTCTCGTTTCCCCCGAATACCGCTCCCAGCACCTTGCCTGAGGCCACGATCTGCACCGCAATGACTCCCACCCAGGAGATAACAATGAGGGAGGAAGCGACAAACCTTGCTCTTTCCCCATAGAAAGAGCCCACCAGTTCGGGCAGAGTGTAGCATCCGGTGGCCCTCACCTTCTCAGCAAAAAAGGTCGCCAGCACCAGCAGGCCTGCCGTACCGGAGAGCATCCACCAGGCTCCCGGCAGGCCCTTGCTGAAGCCCAAACCTGCCATGCCCAGAGTTGCCGAAGCGCCGATGATGGTGGCACAGAAAGTGCCTGTAAGAAGAACCAGTTTTATGCTCCGCCCAGCCAGGTGGAAATCCTCCAGTCCTTTCATGCGGAGCCCCCAAGCGCCTATGGCAAGCATCGCCAAAAAGTATACGACTATTACGACGGCGGCCAGATCCATAGAACTATTCCTCTCGATTTGTAAACTCCTTTTCGCGAGGAAGGTTGACAATACTATAAAGTCTTTGCTATAACTGCAATGTTGGTATGTGCTATGAGTTACTGGAATAAGTACACTCGGGCAGAGATCACCATTCACCGAGGATTATAGTGGTGATGAGAGGATAGAGAGCCAGTACTTTTTACAGGCTCTCTACTGTCTGGCAGGATAGTGGATGAACCCCACGACAATGCTTGGTGTAAACCCATAGCATTGGGCACGGTTTACATGAACAGGAGGTATAAGTATTTTCGCATGGGTACGATCTTTCACTTGAAGAAACAAAGAATACATAAAATAACCGGACATCTCATGCCCGTATCTTGATTTGTCTCTCAATAAGACTTGATTCAAGCTTGCCGCAAAAATGACAACATATAGTGTTAGGGATTTTGCCTTCGAGCCAGGCTCATATTTATTCCCGGATTTTGATAATCCTCGGGAAAGAATTGGATATATTCATTCGCGAGCCTTAAAGGTGACTGATCTATCATTCAAGGTAGCTGGCGCTCAGGCATTACGATAATAAGAAATACAAAATATGATAATAGTATAAGGATCCTGGCATTGGCCAGGATCGGGTAGAACAAATTTACCTGACTTGTGCTCTGCTGTCAGACCATTTGTTGAACACAGTGGGCAGTATGAGTGTAAGCGCGCCGAATATTACTAAGGCGATTAATTGGTCCATGATGTTTGGCATCTATTTTCACCTCCTCTTCAGGCAATGAGTACATAGACTTGGCTCATTCTTCCTACATTACACATAAACTTTGTGCTACCGCTTTCCGCAAAAAAAACCATCGCCCAAGAGCGTTGACCAATTGGTTTTATTGCGATCTAAAGCTGTATTGAAGGCCGGACAGTCTCCAGCCTCCCCAAACTAATGCATCATTGAGGCTGCCGCAATAACTACTACTGCAAGAATAGCTATCACCGCAACTACATTCCTCATCTCTATATGCATTACTTCTCTTCTGTGTTTTGGCCTATGAGTTACAACCTCTGCGATCCACTTCTCATGCTGCAGCATTGCATCGCTCTTTACAACTGTCATGAATCTTACCTCCCGTAATCAGGCGCTGGATTAGTCCATGCCTGTCTTCTGTTATACTCTTCAGTAGAAAAACTTTACCGGCCCGATATGCGTGACTCATTTGTCAGCCTCCGGATCCGGCTCGGAATTCCTGGGCCCACGCCCGGGCAGGGTCCTGTATATTTGTGCGTCTTTTCGGATCTTCCCCTCTGCCGCTAGCTTTCCCAGCTCAGACGCGATTTGTTCGCTCCTCTGCCTGAACTGGTCAACTACAAGCTTCTCCAGATCCTTCTTTGCTACTTTTTTGCCTTTGCCTATCCCCGGACACTTGGGATTGTAGCCTATGCTCAAGATGATATCGTCTTCCGGTGTTGACTTCTCTTCCACCCGAAAGGGAAATAGCCTGCAGGCCCTGGGTCGCACAGAATAAATTGTGCATCCCTCCTCGTAGAACACGCAGGTCGTATCCTCTTTGCTCTTCATGACCGGAAAATCCAGGATCACCTTCTTTCCTCCGTCTTCAACCCTGCACGCTTTTGCCATTGTACTCGTAGAGCGTGTCCACGAAATCATCGGGCTCGAGACCTCTTGGGCTGATATCTCGATGTCCTTTTCCGTCAGATAGATCAGGTTTGACTTCTCCCAGAACTCCGACAGTCGCTCCATGGGAACCAGATCCTCAAACTCCTGCGGCCTCTTATGATGGCAGCAGGAACCGCACCTCTGGCACTGAATCTTAACATCATTAAACGCAGTCTTGCACCTAGAACGCGAGGCAAAAGAACCTCAAAAAAGGAAAAAGAAAGGCGCTTAAAGCGTCTTCTTTATGGGATGTTCCTCAGTCAGAACTTTCAGGCCCAGCTCCTCGGCGGACTCTGCCTTCATGATGTCCACCATCGCTGCAGCCGGGAAGATCATGGGTGCGTTCTCGATGGGACCGTAGAGGTAGAAGTCAGCACCAAGGATGCCGGCTACCAGGTTGGAGCCGATATCCACCGGTGCGAAGGCTTCTTTATGCTGTTTCTTCCACTTCTTCATCCAGTCCCAGGCAGAGGCTGCGTTGTGGAAGCCTGCGCCCACGGGCAGGCCCAGTTGAGCCTTGACTGCAATGCAGGCCCTGTAGGTCGCGCCGGAGCCATTGCCCAGAGGCATGGCAGCAACATCCAGCAGAATCCTGGTAATACCGCACTCTTTGGCGTACTCCAGCATTCCCTTCTTAGCGCCGCCGGCAGCCTTGGTCAGGATGTTCATCTTGCCAACGGTTCCCTTCTCCATAGCGTTGAATGCCAGGACGATGGCGGCATTCAGGTCGCTGTCCTTGACGGCCTGCAAGCTCCTCTGGAGTGATGGAGGCGTTGATGGAGTTGTGGATTGCCCTGTCGGCCACGCCGATCTCTGAAGCGTACTTGACGCCGAAGGCGCGCACCGCTGGTGCGGAGGAGTCGATGAGGAACGGATAGTCGGACAGACCTACGAACCAGTCGATCTCCTTCTTCATGGCCTCGTTGCTCTCAGCGACGATCTGGTTCATGCAGGAGTTGCCTGTAATGTCGCTCATCTCAACCTGTGCGTTCCAGAGCCTCTCGGCAGCATGCCGCGTCAAAGACTCCATGCTCCGGATCGGAGACGATCTTATGCCTGGCATAGAACATGGTGCCTATGCAGCATGTGGGGTACTCTCCAGGCTGGCCCCCCACCTTGAACTTGCCGAATTCGAAGACCTCTTGCTTCCTATCAAACTTAAACACTTCAAATCACCCTCGTCCAATGGCCGGCATATACGAATCAATATATACGCCAATATCATGATCAATCCAGCGCAGACCCATAGGCTGCGCCCAGATCCCTGCCGATGGACTTCCCTGCCCTGCAGGAACTTCTCGCCTGAGTAGAACTCGATCTTCTCTTCGATCTTGTCCATCCTGGCCATCAGCTGGAGAACTGTTCTTGATCGACAACGGCAACAGGTACTGCCTGGTTTCCTTCATTTGCCATAGCTCACAGCCCTCCTTTGAATATGAAGAACGGCCCGATCATCATCAAGACGGCGATCATGAACCCGATGGAGAACCCATGGAAACGGTAGAGAGGACACCCGAACTCAGCTTCGTCTCCCTGGCCAGGAGCTGGGCCTTATACTTGATGTCCTCTACCAGGTCATCGAACATAGCCATTCTTGGGCTCAGTGAACCGTGGGATATCCCTGGCCGTAGACAATCTCTTTCTCCTCTGCCATTTCTATTCCCTCCATTCGGTGCTATCCTCAAGATTATGCCGAAGAGGACCAGGACGATGGTCATTCCCAGGGCAATGCCCTCCATCTTTCCTGCGTAGATGCCTGCCTGGAGCTTGTTGAGTAGACCATCGACAGTTACTGCATGAGTCCTGATTCTGATCCTGTCTCTGATCTCCACAACCTCGGCTGCCAGTGGTCTTGGCCCGTGGGACTTCCTCTTCTTCTCCGCCCGCCTTGATCTCGATTCTCATGGGCTCGACGTCTAAGGCGCCCGGATCCTTGGAGACCAGCTCCTG
This sequence comes from uncultured Methanosarcinales archaeon, assembly GCA_963798205.1. GTDB lineage: Archaea > Halobacteriota > Methanosarcinia > Methanotrichales > Methanotrichaceae > Methanothrix. Next base: position 37,012 of record CAWCSK010000031.1, on the reverse strand, counting down.
GATCTTGGCCTTGATGGCACCCATGTCCTCGGTATCCATCATCATGATGGGCTGGACCTGTTGCTTGATCCGCTCTATGGACTCCTCGTTCAGGTTCTGGATGAAGGGAATGGCTCCCGTGGCACCGACAATCTTTCCTTCCTTATCTATGCCGTCCTTGAGGAATGCCTCGACGGCCTGGCCGGTGATGTGCCCCTTGACCTCCATTCCCTGTAACGATCAGGTATCTGATGTTGGGGTTGGAGACCAGGTTGGCGGTCATCTTCTCTATGCCGATGTTCTCAGTCTTGCACGGTCCAACCAGGCCTGCTCCTGCTGCTAAGCAGCTCGTCGAGCCTTCAGGTGCGATCCGCAGGTACATACTGCCACCGGGTTCTCCGGGTTTCCTACCTCGATACTCGCCTGTGATCAGCGGCCATGGTTCGCTCGGCTTCTTCTTCAGAGACCATCTCTAGGCACCTCCTGTACCGTCATAGTGCGGCTCTTTACTATCTCTATTCCCCCGGGCTGGCGAACAGCAGAGCTGATCAGAATCACAAAGGCCACTACCAGGCCGATGATTAAGCCCATCCAGATGTTGGTGTAGAGACCGCCGATGTAGGAGGCCTTGCCCCTGTTGGCATAGGACTCCATGAGCTCGCTGTCCGGCACCAGTTGGTTCATCATATCCTCCGCTATCCTGTCCAGTCTCTCTATCTTGGGATAGAGGGGATCCAGTGCATACTGAACGACATCATCCCTCTCCTGTCGAGATTGTTCCCTTGATCGGATCAAATAGCAGACCCAGTTCAGGTGATACTCTAACAACTCCCATTTTCTAGACCTCCTTATAGCGCGCTCGGTGGCAGAAGCCCTGTTCCGACCACTGCTGCAGCATCTCTCTTTGCCAGTCTGAAGTACCAGACATAGAAGTAGTACCAGATGTGCAAAGCCCACTACTATCGTCACCATTGCCGGCGGCAAGTCCGAGCGTCACTAGGGAGCATATGCCATAGTCCAAACATGGCCAGTCCGCCGACCATCATACCATTGATGAGCGTCCTGTCCTGCTTCTCATCCGGTCCCAGGTTGGCATTGAATGGATGGAATATGGCCAGGCCGCCCAGGATGAAGATGATTGCCAGGAAGCCGGTGTTGAAGACGTCAGCGATGATATCGTATTATAGGATAGAGATCCAGATAGGCTAACGCTCCAGCCCAGTATTGCCATGGTTCATGCGCCGGAGACGTCCATCAATCCTTCTTCCATGATGGGGATGTTGAACCTCATTACCTTGTTGCAGAGCAGGCCAACGACATAACCGAAGATTAGGGCGTAAACCAGGGTGATGATGGGGCCCAGCAATCCAACTCCAATCTGTCCGGCGATGTTCAGTCCGAATACGGCTGCTACACGATGCCATTCCCGTGCACAGCATTCCCATGGCGGGAACACCTGTACCGAGACCGTAGGAGCAAATTCTGCGAATGGCGTTAGCACCCCATAGCACTGCAAATAGGGCTGCAATGCATCCAACGAAGGAGAATACGTTTGTCCCTGTCAGCAGCATTCAGAGCTACTGTCAGGTATATTCCTACAACGGACCCAACTATGCCGTACATCCTGAGTTGCTTGGGCTCGAATTTGAATCCTTTTAGCTGATCCATCTTAAGCGCCTCCATGGGCTGGATCAGCACAGTCATGATGCCAGGAGTATTCCTGCAATCAGGCTTGCCTTGAAGGCCAGTGGCCACTTCTTGAACTTGGGGTCGTGGAATCCCTCGATGGTTCCCTGGATGTTCCAGGAAGGAATCACAGCCTGCACGAAGAATATGCCTATGGCGAAGATGGCGCTCTGCGCCGGGTTGCCGCTGATCTGCATAACACGGGTAGTAGATCATAGCTCCGCCGACTCCGCCCAAGAGCGCACCAATGGTGCCGCTCACGAAGCAGACCGTGGGGATGCCCTGACCGACTGTTCCCGGAGCCACATAAGGCGGCTGGGAGAACATGGTGATGGGGTCATAGTTGACCTTCGCAGAGGCATAATGGAGCACCAACGGCATAAGAGTAGATGAAGTCGCCAGTCAGCATTGTGGCGTCCATCATGATCATGGAGCCTACAGCGCCCGTAGCCAGAATCGGCCAGATGTTGATCTGTGACGCGACATCATCAAGCCTGCAGATAATAGACCGGTCAGTCCCGAGCCTGCTGCCAGGGTAACTGTACCTGTACCGATACCTGTAGCCTGCGCCATTGCTGCCGGAGCGCCGCCCACAGGCACAAAGTGCACGCCCACGCTCACCAGGAGACCTCCAACTATGATCTCCAGCATATAGATGAGCATATTAGTATCAAAGATCATGCTCATGCTGCAATGTCCCCCTTGTAGCCTGGGTATGGCCCGTACTTTCTCCTCGCGGAGACTTCCATATAGAAGTTATATAAGTTCATAGAAGCACAAAGAAGACATCCCATCGCGATGGCATAAGTTGCCTGAGTGACGGGGTCAAAGACAGTTGTTCTCCAGTTGTCCAGAACACTGTCAGGCCGAAGCCAAGGCCCGTGCACGGACCGCCGAACTTGGCGCAGAACCAGGCGTTGTCTATGGAATTTCTTAGGCCCGCCTCTGCCTTCCTGACGATCTGTCCGGACAGCATGGTGTTGAGGCCCTGTCCGAAAAGCCTCCACTGGAACTCACGCTCACCACCGTAGTGAATATCGCCCACAGACGACCCGATAGCTCCGACGGTTAATCCCCAAATGAAGGCCGATGACGGGAATCGGGAAGGGATGATGAGGCGTGAGCATGTAAACCTGAATAATTGCGATCAATGTTATACAAAACGATGTTATCCATACATGCGCCATGATTGATGTCGTAGTGTATCTTATGATATCCAGGTAGATCCACTGATTGAACCTGGCCTGGCTGGCGCTCCTGCCAAAGTAAGCGCTGGTAGACATTACTCCGTCGAATAGAGCAGCCAATGAAGCACCAGCGACTGCTGCAAAGAGCAAAGGCATATGAAAGCCTTCGATGAGCACGTAAGCCATGAGGCATGCGGTTGTGCACCACAGAGCGTTCGATGGCGGCTCGCCTGCAATGGCCTTGTTGTAAATCCGGTGGGGATTTCCTACCTGGGCAGCTAGTTGAACTTGCGAGTTGGGGTTGCTCTGAGAACCTATATCCGAATCGATATCCTCAGAAGCACCTGCAACTGTCGCAAGGGCACCAACAGCAGCTACGAGCCCCATGCCAAATGCGTCCATTTATTCCTCCTCCTTTTCATTTCACCAATTTCATAGTTTTTCACTATAAAATTGGCTATGACGCTCTCGGTATCAATTACCTAAACTTATAAAGCTTTCGCGAAAGGCCGGCGATAATCGTCAAAAGATGCTAGTAGAGCGGCTAATAAATCCCGTCCGAGAGCTGACGCATTGTCCGATGAGGCTACCAGGGCTCTCTCTTCGCTCCGATCCGATAGCCTATGATGTTGGTTACACGGTGCAGGACTAGGAGTCATTATCAGCACTATCAGACATTATGGTAGGAGTAAAGTTTTGCCAGAACCAGTGTGGCGCAATGATTATGGTCAAGTAGCCATGCCCCGAATGACGAAGTCTATCTGGTCTATCACAAAAAGAGGCGCTCCGCGCTTCAGTCCCAGGCGGCGCTTGAAGAAGGCAGCCACGATGTCTCCCAGCATCGCACCCAGGGCGAGGGCCAGAAGAATGGAATTTGCTCGAATCCAATGCCAAAGGACGGCAGGCCCAGGCTCGGAGCGATCTGGTTTTGCAGGAGCCCCATCAAAATGCCGCAGACAGTTCCGGCGGTGTTCCTCTGAAAGTTTTGCCGTCGCCCAGGGTTCTCGGCCGTCCTGGAAGGTCTGGCCCGATGTCCAGGGGCATGCCTCCGCCGAAGAGCGCTGCGAAGTTGTTGGGGATATAGGCGGGCAGCATCAGCCAGAAGGCAATTATCAAGACATTCATTATTCTTACTCAGATTGCCCTTCGCGGTCTCACCGATATATCAAATTATCTGATGAGTTCCAGGATTTGTAGTCTATCGTCGGTAACAGAATAGTTCGATAGAATTTGTAGGAGGAATCCGGCCCTTCTGGCTTTTAGTATCCAGTTCCTATCTTGAAATAGAGGCAATGATAGACTGATTTGGATCGAAACAGTTAAGTTCAACCTGTGTGATTAAGGGCCGGGCGTCGATGGTCTAGTGGCTATGACTTGGGCCTTCCAGGCAGATGATCGATTCTGCGAAGCAAGCCTACAACCCGGGTTCGAATCCCGGTCGACGCACTATTTTCATCCGGCCATCATTACGTTAAATGCCGAATTATTTTCGCTACATTTATATCCTAGTTTGACCAGTTGTTGTTTTATGAAATCTGGTGGGGAGATCTCCAACGCACGAGGACTTCTGGCTGAGAAGATCGCCGGAGAGATCACCCTGTCGCCAGAGTCCAGGCGACACCTTGAGGAAGTGGCGGAGAAACTTCGGCATAACCCAGACCGACCTCTCCAATCATCTGGGCATCTCTCCTTCCGTGATCTCCGACTATGAGAGCGGCAGGAGGAAGTCACCTGGAATAATGATCGTGAGCAAGATCATAGATGCGCTGCTGAAGATAGATGAGATTCGTGGCTGCAATGTCATGCGCGCCTATGAGACCATGTTCGGGGCGACATCTTAGGCCTTGATTCTATCTGCAGTGTCTGCGAGTATCCAGGATCCATACCCTCTCGTGGACATCGCCCGGAAACTCGGAAGCCTGCAGTCATCTTCGGCAGCACTGATATCACCATCTGGGGCTACACGGTAATAGACAGCTGAAAGGCCATTGTGGAACTGCTTCCGGATCAGTTCCAGAAGATCTACGGGCGAAGCACGGCCCGAGCCCTGATATTTACCGGCGTCCGCTCCGGCAAATCCCCCATGGTGGCAGTGAGAGTCAGCAACCTCAAGCCCGGAGCAGTCGTCCTCCAGGGGCTCATGCCGGCGGACGTAGACCCAGTAGCTGTAAGGATCGCCGAGGTCGAGAACATTCCTCTTTTAACGACACATTTTTCAGTTGACGAAATCACCAGTGCCTTGAGCAAAGGGTGAGTCCTCTTGGTCTCTGGTATTGTCAGCTATGGGGTCTATATCCCGAGATTCAGGATACGTGTGGATGAGATCGCCAGGGTTTGGGGAGATGGAGACGATATCTCAGAGGGCCTTCGCGTCTTCGAGAAATCCGTGCCCGATCTTGGATGAGGATGCGGTAACTATCGCCGTGGAGGCCGCCGCAACGCCATCACGCGGGCTGGCGTAGATCCGAAACGGATCGGCGCCATTTATGCAGGCTCGGAGAGCCATCCCTATGCCGTGAAGCCCACGGGCACGATCGTCGGCCAGGCAGTATGCACTTCATCCTCTTACACTGCAGCCGACTTCGAGTTTGCCTGCAAGGCCGGGACCGCCGCCATCCAGGCTTGCCTGGGCCTTGTGACCTCCAATTTGATCGACCTGGGTCTGGCCATTGGATCGGATGTGAGCCAGGGAGCGCCAGGAGATATGCTGGAGTACACTGCCGCGGCAGGTGGAGCTGCGTACCTCATCGGCAGCAAGGATCTTGGCCGCAGAGATTGAGGCCTTTTATTCCTTCACTACGGACACCCCCGACTTCTGGAGGCGTGAGGGCATGCCTTATCCGGAGCACGGCGGAAGATTCACCGGCGAGCCGGCCTATTTCAAGCATGTGACCAGCGCCGCGAAGGGGCTTATGGAGCGGCTGGGAACTGAGCCCAAAGATTACGATTATGCCGTCTTCCACCAGCCCAACGGCAAATTCCCCGTTCGCGTGGCCAAGATACTGGGCTTCAGCAAGAAGCAGATCGAGCCGGGATTGGTAGTGCCCATGATTGGAAACACCTACTCGGCATCATGCCTCATCGGCCTGGCGGCCACTCTGGACGTCGCCCGCCCCGGGGAGAGGATCTTCGTGACCAGCTTTGGCTCGGGTGCCGGGAGCGATGCCTTCAGCATCAGAGTGCTGGACAAGATAGATGACATCCGCTGCAATGCACCCAGCGTTCGCGACTTTATCGGCAATGCGAAGTATCTTGATTATGCCATGTACGCCAAACACAAGGGCAAGCTGAGAATATGAGGTCTGTATCCATTATTGGTGTCGGTTGCACCAAGTTCGGAGAGCGATGGGATGTCTCTTTGCGCGACATGATCGCAGAAGCTGGAGTCCTGGCCATTGAGGATGCCGAGATCGTAGGTGAGCAGATCGACGCTCTCTATGTGGGAAATATGAGCGGCGGCCGATTCATAGAGCAGGAGCATATCGGGGCCCTTATCGCAGACTGCGCCGGCCTGTCGCGCCTGCACGTGCCCTCCACTCGTGTAGAGGCTGCCTGCGCCTCAGGTGGGCTTGCACTCCGTCAAGGTATCCTATCTGTGGCCAGCGGCTATAGCGATATCGTGATCGCTGCAGGCGTCGAGAAGATGACCGATGTCTCCTCCGGCACTGCCGCGGACGCGCTTGCCGCCGCTGCCGACCGCGAGTGGGAGTGCTTCTTTGGCGCGACTTTCCCTGCGCTTTACGCCATGATGGCCAGGCTGCATATGCGTCGCTACGGGACCACGCACGATCAGATGGCCCAGGTAGCTGTGAAAAATCACCATCATGCCTGCATGAATCCGATAGCGCAGTATCATATGGAGATATCTATCGAAGACGTGAATAAGTCGCCAATGGTTGCCGATCCATTGCACGTCCTGGACTGCTCGCCGATATCCGATGGCGCGGCGGCGGTGGTGCTTGCACCCACTGATATAGCCAGGCGGTTTTCGGATACGCCCATCAAAATAGTGGGCAGCGGTCAGGCAAGCGATACGCTGGCTCTGCATGATCGCCGCGATCTGACCACACTCGATGCCACCGTCCATGCCGGTCGAGCCGCCTTCCGCCAGGCAGGAATAGAGCCGCGTCAGGTGGATGTGGCTGAGGTGCATGACTGCTTCACCATCGCCGAGATCCTGGCCATTGAAGACCTGGGATTTGTCGAGAAAGGCCAGGGCGGAAAGGCCACCGAAGAAGGGCTGACGGCCTTGGGAGGCAACCTGCCCATCAACACCTCAGGAGGCCTGAAGGCCTGCGGCCATCCCGTCGGGGCCACGGGAATAAAACAGGCCTACGAGATCGCTCTGCAACTGAGGGGTGAAGCCGGAAAGCGTCAGGTCGATGAGGTGGAAGTAGGACTTGCCCACAATGTGGGCGGTTCGGGCGGAACGGCCCTGGTCCACATATTTACGAGGTGAAGATGACAACGCATGCGCCCAGATTCTGGAGAAGCATACCTCAGAGGTACAACCTCTTGGGGACCCACTGCAACAGCTGCAATGAATACTTCTTTCCTCCTCGCAACCTCTGCCCCAATTGCCGCCGCGGAGCGCATCTGGAGGAATATACCTTCAAGGGGACGGGAACCATCGTCACATATACTACCATTTATAATGCTACAGAAGAGTTCGAGAGGCTTACGCCTTACAATCTCGCCATCATCCAGCTGGATGAGGGACCCAAGATCACAGGCCAGATCATCTCCAGTTCAGAGGAGGTAAAGATAGGTATGCGCGTTCAGCCTGTCTTTCGCATCCTGGGAAAAGAGGGCGATAGAGGCATTATCTACTACGGCACAAAGTTCGCGCCTCTGGTCGAGCCGGCTTGCCTGGAGAGCGCAGAAGGCTTATTGAATTCAGCCGAAGACGGTGACTGAATTCGCCTCGGTGATTTTCTCGAAATCGCTATCTACACGGTGAAAAGTACCGGGCCTGTCTTGATAACGTTCTCACCTTCTTTGATCTGGCTCAGCATTTGACCTAACTCTTTTTCGCCATCTGCCTGCATAACCAGGAAGAAGTCATATTCACCAAAGAGACGATAGACGTCTCTCACTTCCGGCCTTTTCTTCAGATCGGCATAAACCGATCTTTCCTTGTCAGACCTTACCTTGATCATTGTCAATCCTATTACTATTCAAATTCCCCCACTTGAAGCCGACAATTTGTATCATAGTTCTATTTATAGTTTCTGCTAGAATGATGAAAAGAGAATTAAATATTAAATCGATAGATGTATTTAAGTCCGGTTAGATAAGTCAAAAAATTCTATATTGTTCCGCCTTTCGCTCCCGAAGTTATGCCGCCCATCTTTTCAGAGCCGGGCAGATCAAGAGTGGATATCTGACGAAAACAAGTGCGAAGGATGTAAATATTTTGTAGCCGGATAATAAGATATGACCCTTGTTTCCCTCTGCTTCGAGGTCCACCAGCCTCTCCGGCTAAATAAGAACTTCTTCTGGGACAGATCATTGCTAAGGCAGGTCGTGCCCGATTTGAAGAGTTTTTATTTCGATGATTCAGAGAACAGAAGGATCTTCGAGCGCATTTCCGATAAATGCTATTTGCCGGCCAATAAGGTGATCCTGGAGAGCATTCAGAAGCATATGGGATCGGATAGGCCCTTCAAGGTCGCATACAGCTTTTCCGGCATATTCCTGGAGCAGTGCCGAAAATACCGGCCGGAGGTTTTGGACTCGTTTGTCAAGCTGGTGGAGACGGGTCAGGTTGAGGTGATGGAGCAGACCTACTATCACTCGCTGGCCAGCCTCTACGAGGATCGCCGGGAGTTCTACGAGCAGGTCAGGATGCATAAGGAGCTGATCTGGGATATTTTTGGAGTGAAGCCGACCACTTTCGAGAATACCGAGCTGATCTACAGCGACGAGATTGCGCGAATGGTCGAATCCATGGGATACAGGGCCATATTCGCAGAGGGTGTGGTCGAGAATCCAAACTTTGTTTACAGGCCCCCGGAAACCAGCCTCTCCTTGCTGCTGCGAAACTATCAGCTCACGGACGATGTCGGCTTTCGCTTCTCTTCTCATGGCTGGGAAGAGTACCCTCTCACGGCAGACAAATATGCTCGCTGGCTGGCCTCAACACCAGGCAAGTGCATAAACATCTTCTGTGACTATGAGACCTTCGGAGAGCACCAGTGGAAGGAGACAGGCATCTTTGAGTTTCTCCGCTATCTGCCGGATCAGGTGCTCAGATATCATAATCTCGAATTCGCCACACCGTGCGAGATTGCCAGGGATGTCAGGCCCGAAAGAGAGCTTTCCGTGCCAAAATACGTCTCCTGGGCGGACATGGAGAGGGATACGAGCTGCTGGCTGGGCAATGCCCTGCAACAGGCCTGTTTCATATACCAAAAGGGGCTGGAAGCTCCGGCTAAGGAGAGTGGCGACAAATATCTTCTGGAGATCTGGAGGATTCTCGGCCTCTCCGATCATCTCTATTACATTTTCACCCATGGCGGGGGGCCGGGAGAGGTGCACAGCTACTTCAGCCCGTACGGCAGCCCTTATGACGCCTCGGTCACCTTCTTCAGCGTTTTATGCGATCTTCATTACCGGCTCAAGCAGAAAACCCATCTGGCCGATTCGCCCTTCCGGTTTGCTACGGGGATTGATGAGTTCACCGGGGAGGAAGCCTGGACCCTGGCCGGGATGCGAGAGATTTTGTGCACCCTACCACTGGCCTCGCTGGAATATCATAATTGTGAAGGCGATTATGCGTCCTGGGCCAGGACGAGCCTGGGAGACGAATTCCTGGCGGAAAAGATGACCAAGCTGCAATCTCAGAGGGGCGAAAGACTGCGAAAGAGTCTACTAAAGGCCATGGACGCCACACTCTCGGAGAGAAGATGATACAGATGGGCTTGCCTTTTCGGCCGGAGAGCTATGAACTGGGAACAAGCCGCGAGTGGCTGGTGACTAACGGTCTGGGTGGCTACGCCTCAGCTACTGCCATTGGCTGCAACACCCGTGCCTATCACGGTCTTCTTGTGGCGGCCCTGACCCCGCCGGGGGACCGCTGGCTTTTGCTCTCATCACTGGACGAGGAGATCAATGGCCAGAAGCTCGCCAACCACAAATATCCAGGCGTGGTCCACCCCCAAGGATTTCGGTATCTACAGGAGTTTTGGATCGATCCGATTCCCAGATTCTGCTATCAGGTCGGAAAAACCCGCATTGAGAAGACTATTTCCATGATCAATGGAGAGAATACCACCATCATCAGCTACAAAATACATAGCGGCCAGGGAAAGATGTCGGTCTTCCCGCTGGTTCACAGCCGTAACTTTCATGCCGCTTCAGAGCTGCCCGAGATTCGTCAAGATGCTCGAAACGATGGAACGGTTCTCCAATCGAGCACCAGGTTGACCCTTTTCTCGGACAGGGCCAGCTATGTGCCTCAGGAGACGATTTATTATAATTTTGAGTACGAGGAAGAGCAGCGCCGTGGTTTGGCCGGCCGGGAGAACCTCTTTTCACCAGGCTACTTCTGCCTGGAACTTTCCGGGGATACAAACTTTGCCATTGTTGCCTCCACCTGGAGGACTTCTATGGCGGACTGGAAGGCAGAGAAGGAGAAAGAAGAGACGCGTTTAAAGAGCCTAGTGGCACCAGTTCCGGAATTGGCAAGAGCCGCGGACGCCTTTCTGGTCAAGAGAGGCAATTTCTCGAGCCTCATCGCCGGATATCACTGGTTTGACGACTGGGGACGGGATGCCATGATTGCGCTGCCGGGTCTTCTCCTGACCACAGGCCGCTTCAAAGAGGCCAAGTCGGTTCTGAAATCCTTTGCGGGATCGATGATCGAGGGGGTGGTGCCCAATGACCTTGGCGCCAGGTCTTACAACACAGTGGACGCTTCCCTCTGGTTCATCCGGGCCGTATGGAGTTATTACCATTACTCCAGTGATCTGGAGTTCGTGCGACGGCTCTGGCCAAGGCTGCTAGAAGTTGTGAACCGCTACTCACAGCCGGGAAAGGACTTTGGAGGGGACGAGGATGGACTCATAACGTCTGGCCCGGCTCTTACCTGGATGGATGCGAGGGTGGACGGGCGGCCGGTTACGCCACGGTCCGGGAAGTGTTGCGAGATAAATGCCCTCTGGTACTCTGCATTGGACAGGATGGAGACTCTGGCTGAATTCCTGGAAGCCCCCGGGGATCCAGATTTCTCAGAACGCAAAGAGATGGTTCTGCAAAGCTACAACGGGTTCTGGAACAGCGAGACCGGATGCCTCTATGATGTTATAGATCCAGAGGATGCGTCGATTAGGCCCAATCAGATCATCGCGGTCACAATTCCCGATCTGTTATCATTGACCAAGAGGAAGAGCATTCTTGAGGTGGTTACAAGAGACCTCCTTACACCCTACGGCCTGAGAACCCTTTCGCCCCGGGATCCACGTTATGTGGGTAGATATGAGGGGGGTCCAGCCCAGAGGGATGGAGCTTATCACCAGGGCTCAGTCTGGCCCTGGCTCCTGGGACCTTACATCGATGCCTATCTCTCGGCGAACGGCAGATCTGACGAGACTCGCCTGAAGGCAGAGGAGATTTTAGGGCCTCTGCTGAATTTGAACGCGGGTGGGATCAACACCATTCCCGAGATCTTTGACGGCGACCAGCCGCAACGGCCGGGCGGCTGCATTGCCCAGGCCTGGTCGGTGGCGGAAGTGCTGAGAGCCTGGGCAGAGGCGCAAAAATAGCATAATAGAATCTACGCAGCAATTGCAGGACGGTGTTTGATTATTATACATTCGTCTCTTAAACCAATTCAGAAGCGAAAAACATTAGAAAATAAGCCTCGGACGGGATTCGAACCCGCGACCTCGTCCTTACCAAGGACGCGCTATACCGGGCTAAGCTATCGAGGCGCCAAGAGCCCCTTGTGTTAGCCCTTCATGAACCTTTCGGTTGGAACCGAGAAATCACAGGACTTTTGCCTTTGAGCTATAGACACGAAAAGAGAAAGAAATGATGTTATAGGCTCTGCTCCAGGGCCTGCTCATAAACATCTTCCGTCCTCTTGGCTATGATATCCCAGCTGAACTCGCTATCAATCCTGCTGCATCCCGCCCTGGCCAGCTTTTCATCTCCTGGGGTTGCGAGATCAGCCGGTTTATGCACCAGGCGATGGACTCCGGTTGCACATAGGCCAGGAGCCCGTCCTCGAAGTTCTTGATGATGCTCACGGCTTCCGTCGCCACAACAGGTTTGCAGGCGTCCCATGCCTCCAGGACGACAACTCCAAATGGCTCGTTGCGGCTTGGAACGCACATGAGGTCGCATGCATTCACAAGCTCCTGTTTCTCTGCGCTGGAGGTGTACCCGAGGAATCTGCAGGATTTCTCGACGCCAAGCTCGCGAGCTCTGCGCTCGCAATCAGCTCTCATCCCTCCCTCACCCATAAAGACGAAACAGACATCGGATCTGTTCATCAAAATACGAGGTATGGCTTCCACCAGGAGGTCAGGCCCCTTCTGGATGCTCATCCTGCCGCAGAAGAGCACCATGGGTGCCAGAGGATGGATGCCGTACCTCTCCTTGACCCGGCCTGCATCGACTCCCCGCTTCATCTTTCCGAGCATAATGCCGTTGGGTATGATCGGGATCTTGTCTGGAGGCAGATTGTATATCCATATAAGCTCATCTTGCATCCTTCTTGTAGTCACAATCACCTTCGAGGCCTCAAAGCAGCCCAGCCACTCTCGGTGGGAGATCTCCTGGGATATGCCGTATCCGAAGTTGTTTCCATTTCGCCCCCATTCCGTGCTGTGCATAGTTAAGAGAAAGGGGAGTCCAGTAGTCCTTCTTTATGCGGGTTAGAGCCAGCACAGGATGCCAATCGTGCCCGTGCACTACATCGAAGTTGCCGAAGATTTTTTGCACTGCATTGAAGCGATCATAAAGAGCCTCGCACATTCGATCCATCTGAGCGAGGACGTCCCCGGAGTTATCCACATCTGATCTCTGGTAGTGTACCCCGTTGATCTTGTCGTAGGACTCATAGTCGCCCCTACGAGTAAAAATGTGAACTTCGTGACCCCTTCGGGCCAGAGCTTCGGAGATCTCTGAGACGTGGGGAGCCACGCCACCTACTTTTATTGAGTATAAGCTCTCCCAGGAGAGCATTGCAATTCGCATCTATTCACCGTACTTATTATGCCTTCCGCAATAATTGTTGATCGTTTGCCGCTGCAATTGTAGCCTGTATAAGGATTTTAGTGCTTTTTTTTAATCCGTCTCGCCCACGCTTTATGAAAGTCCTTTGGCTTGAAATAACAATTTGTGATACTATGAGAGCGGATAATTGATTAACCTTTCGGCGATATGGTCCTCTTGTATAGTTCCGAAAGCTCCGCTGCCGCTTGCTCTGGCGGAACGGAGTTGATGTATATGCCTGTGCTTCTCTCGAATCCCGCGATCTTCGAGACAGCAGGCTGAATTCTGATGTTAAAGTGGTAGCCCGCAGGTTGCTGGAATATCATCAAATTATAAGGCGGATCGTCCAGCAGGGACCGCAAGCTGCCCAGGACATTTTTCATAAGAACGGCCAGACTTTTGCTTTCCAGCTCCGTGATCTCCGCCAGGTTGCTTAGATGCCGCTTAGGGAGAATCCAGGTCTCATAGGGTGCAAGAGAGTAGAAGGGTGCGATGAGGAGCCAGTGTTCATCCTCGGCGATGAGACGGGATGACGTTCTCTCTCGCTCCACGATATTGCAGAACGGGCAGAATGAAGACTGCAAGATGGCTTCCTGCTCCCTCTTCATCAGCGGCGGCAGTATGGGAAGGGTGATAATCTGAGAATGGCTATGTGACAAAGATGCGCCCGCCTCCTTGCCCCAATTTTTGAAGATGGATACGTATTTCACCTCGTCAAGGTTGCTGTAGTGGACATATCGATCCCTGTAAACCAGGAGGAGCCGCTCCATATGGTCCAAACTGAAATCAGCCGGGTTTTCCCTGTGCATCGAGGTGAATCCACAATCACTTCATGGTGGCCGTGCCCCGGCAGAGCTATCCATTCGGCGGTGGCGCGGCAGCCGGGCTGGATACCATGGCAGCGAAAACATTGGGAAAGACTCTCAATTGCCAGCCCGGGCCACTTCCCAGATCCTCGGAAAGGACGCCTTTATCCGTATAGACCGCAACGCTTGGCGGAGTCATCTCCTCGTTTCCCGGACAGAAAGGACATGTTTTTTCGTCTCCAGGGACAGCTTTTGAAGCCTGGAAATCGGACGGCCTCTTGTTTCGCTCGGAGGCGATTATGCAGTACTCTTCCAGGAAATAATGGCGTCTCAGCTCCGGCATTTCGTCGCCTCCTCGGACAGTTCAGGCCACTTCCTCATAAATCTCCAGGGTCCTCTTTGCCGCTTTCTGCCAGCTGAATTCCGTTATCGCCCGATCCCTGGCATTCCTTCCCCAGGTCTTCAGCCTCTCAATATCAGCCAGGGCGAGGTTGATCCCCCAGGCCAAATCCTTGGGGTCGCGAGCGTTAACATGAACGCCCGTAGGCTTTTCTGTTGCCGGATTTTGCACAATCTCAGCCAGGCCGCTGGTTCCGGCAGCGCCCACCACACAGGGTTTGCCCATGGCTGCAGCCTCCAGAGCCACGATACCAAAAGGCTCGTAGAGGCTGGGAAATACGCACAAATCCGATAAAGCGTAGTGGAGCCTTTTCTCCTCATCATCCAGAAAGTCCGTCACCAGTCTTATGTTGCTCTGTTTAGGCAATTCTTCCCTGGCCCAGGTCTCCAGGCTGCCTTTGCCCACTACCAGCAGCTTCACCCGCGCGTGCTCTGCAAGAACATGAGGCATCGCAGAAAACAGCTCCCTGACTCCTTTGACCGGCTCCAAGCGTCCTACGAATAGGACGATGATGTCGTCCTTTGCATAGCCGTACTTCTTTCGTAGTGTCTCCACTGCCCCGGGATCGACACGCTCGGGATCAAAGAAATCGGCATCTACACCATGGTAGCAGACCCTGACTTTTTCCGCCGGGACGCCCAGCGAGACAACCTCTCTTTTCATGGCTTCGGATACGGTGATGACAAGATCCGCAACATCGGCGCCTTTGCGCTCCAGGGCTACCAGCTCCGGATTGGGCCTCTCCGAGCGGCCCCGTTCCAAGCCATGCACATGATAGATCAGTGGAATGCCCATGCTCCTGGCGGCCATTCCCCCAGGCAGACCGAGCCAGTCGTGGGCGACGACGAGATGGAACGGTCCCTCCCGCATGAGATCTGAGAGAGAGAGCTGGTTGTAGCTGAAAAGATCAAGCAAGTATTTGAGACCCTCTCCCCAGGCCAGAGTCTCGGGTGAAAGGAATATCTCCATACCGTCTTTCATGGGCAGAGGAGATTCCCGGAATACCTCCACGCCACCGAAATTCTCATGCCTGGGCAGAGCCTCAAGCCCCCAGGAAAAGACTGAGATCTTCTGGCCAAGGCTTGCTAGATTGCGGGAGATGTTATCCACATAGACACCCAGGCCCCCGTAGATAAGGGGAGGATACTCCGTGCTGAAATAGGCGATTCGCATTGACAAATTGCTCCTGAATCCAGTTCAAACTACGAGATTTTTATAATATTCCATGACGGGTTCTTTCCAGCTGAACTGCCTGGCCAGGGAGAAGGACTCCTCGCAGAGCAGCCTGTACTTGACCTCGTCCTCCAGATAGGTCCAGGTGAAGTAGTCCAGCGCCAGGGCGTAGTCCAGAACAGTCTCCTGAGGTTGTGCCTCTATGTTGTCCACAATTACGACCCCGCCCATGCCCGGCACGCGGCGTTCGACTTTCTTCAGGGCATCGCTGTAGCCCGCTGCCCGGCTGACGATATTGGGTGTACCCTCTCTTCCCGCTTCCAGTGCCGTGAGAAGGAAGGGCTCATACTGTGATGGAAATATGCCGGCAACGCATCCTGCCATGATCTCATCGGCACGCATGCCGAGGCCCCCGTCATTTGGCCCCAACCACTGAGGATAAAGCACCGCCAGCGACCATTCTCTTGCCTGAGAGCAGCTCTTTCGCCTCCAGGCCACGATTCTTGATCATGTTCTCCAGACGGATCTCGTCGCCCACCAGAACCTCGTGCAGGCAGATTGACGGGAAATCCCTCCGGAAGCTTCTCTTTATCTTTTTGGCCCGTGCGCAGCAATCAGGAAGCATACCACCTTGCTCTCCCCGGCATGGCGCTGACCCACTAACCTGTTCTTGAGCAGGTGATCCTGAAGCAGCAGTGCATCAAGGAGCTCCGGATATCCCTTATTCTCGATCTCTATGCGAGAGATGGTGAAAACGGGTACTATGTTTTCCCCGTCCACACAATTGCCGTCGCAATGCTTGTAGAGATTCTCGGAGAGGAAATCCTGAATTTTAGCCCGACAGCGTTCTTTCTTATCCCAATCGATCTTCTCGGCTTCAACATCGATCCCATTTCTGACGACAATGCCCTTCAAGTGGTGGAAGAGCATGGCCTCTTTCATGGTCGAGTTGCCAACGAACGTGACGGCATCGGCATAGCGGGCCAATCCCTCCAGGGTGGCAAAACCGAGCGGTGTGCCGGGCTCCATGCGTGGAATCATTTTGGGCGATCTTTTCCAGTGACTTGTAACCCGCAGTCCGGCCGGGAACTGTGGCATGAAGGGTGCAGACTGTTTTTACCGGGATGCCAAGCTTCTCCAGCCTGGCTGCCGCATAGAATACACCAAACTCGTGGCAGTGCAAAGAGACTCTCACTTTGGGCATCACTGACTTGGCAAACTCCGAGACGGCCTTGTCCGGGTACTTCTGTGTCTGCTCTTCTGAGGCCAGGGCAAGGTTACGCACCAGCTCGGATACGGCATAGGAGAGGTTCAGGTAGTGATTGTACTCCCATCCGTAGTGCTCCTTCTCGAAGCTCATGGAGTCGAGGCCCACCAGATCAAAGGCCTCCGTCTTGATGGCATTGTTCAGGGTCATCTCCTGATTCTTCCAGTGCACCATACGGGACTGATAGTAGTTGGTATTGAAGAGCACATAGCCGATGGAAACGCCCTGTTCGGTTCGCTGGCCGGTGACGGTCTCAATGCCCTGGTTATTCAATGCGACAAGTGTGGCCGAAAGCATCGGTCCCATATCCAGCTTATCGAATCCCGAGAGATCCGTGACCCGGTTCTTGCCCGTATTCCAGTCCGAGCCCGAGGTCGGATAGTTCGGCCCCAGCACCAGTATGCGTAGGCCGCTTTCGATATCCCCTTTTGCCACGAGCCTGGCCAGAGTTACGGCCTCGGCATCCACCACATTCCAGATGCCTCCCATCTTATTAGAGGCAGGACCTGCTTCCTCTGCGGCCAGTACGATCCATCTTTCGATCATGTGAACCTCAGGGATAGGGCGAGAGTGCAGATACCGTCATTCCCTCGTCCGATATGTCCAGAACCCTTATGCTGTTAGCGATCTTCGAGCCGCGCATCTTCATAATATATATCGATCTGATGAGTGTGTTGCCGATACGCTCCCGGTTGAGCACTGTGGCAGAGTCTGCGCCGTACTCCAGGAACTGATTGGTGCCGAAAGCGGTGCCAATGGTAATTACCGATGTGACCCCGCTGGAGCGAATGGTGCCGAAGAGGTCGTCCGTCAGTGACCGGATTTTGAATGGCGCCTCCACAGCCATGAAAAAGGCAGTAAGGTCGTCTATGAAGAGTCGTTGCAGGCTTCATCTCCTCCAGCTTCCTCTCCACGAGCTTTCTGAAGTTTATGAGAAAATCTACCGGATCTATCTCGATGCTCTTTTGCAGGCGGAGCACGGGGTCGGTAACATCGACGATGCTCAATTTTCCTTCTTTTTCGAGGGTCGAGAAGTCCCAGCCGAAGGAGGACATCATCTCACGCTTCAGATATTCTGCGCTCTCAGAGGGAGTGATGATCATTCCCTTCTCTCCTGCCTTGATACCGGAATGAATGAACTGGCTGGCAAACACGGTCTTGCCCGTACCCGATGACCCGGTTATGGTATTGACTGTCCCCCTGTGAAAACCGCCATCTACCAATCCGTCATACCCTGGAATGCCCGACTTCGCTCTGGGAAATTCGATGCTTTGTAATGCCACAATCAACCGCTCCCTCGCCTATTTGCGCCTCGATTTTGAAGCGCCGGATTCATATTATTTATCTACTAAGCTAATTAGTTCTTTCGGTTATAAGCGAGGAAAGAGGTGTAGGCGTCTTCCGATTCTTATTGCGGACTTCTGGGACCCTGGAAAGTCTATGACCACGTTGTGCCTGTGGGGCGCATAGCTTCTCACAATGCTCCTGTAGAGCACCTCGACAGAATAACCCATCTGCTGAGCCGCATCTCTTATCAGAGCCTCGTCTTTGTAGAGATCTTCTTCAGGCGCTATGCAGTAGTAATGAACTGTGCCTCCCGTCTTTGCCGCTTTCATGGCTGCAAGAAGGAAGAGAGAAGCGCTATGGGGAAGGTTCATGATGACATGATCCGCCATGTTTTCGTACGGAAGCGCAAGCTTATTCGCATCTCCCTCCAGGATCTCGATATTCTCGATCTTATTCAGTCGGGCATTCTCGCGCAGGTACTTTACTGCGATGGGGTTTTTATCCATGGCAATGACCCTATCAACTCTTTTGGCCAAAAGCAGCGCGAACGGACCGACTCCTGCGAACATGTCCAGCACGACATCCGCAGGGTGAACGAGGCCGGCTATCCTGAGCCGCTCCGTGCCGAGACGGGGCGTGAAATAGGCTCCTTCCAGGTCTACCCGGTAGCGCAGGCCGTGTTCCTTATGGGTGGTAACTGTGCTCACCTCTCCCGCCACATGCCTGAAGCGGCGGGTGCGAAACTCCCCTTCCACATCTGAGATGGGAGCAATGACGGTTTTTATGCTCTTGCTGGTGGACATGAGAGCGGAGGCAACCTTTTCCGCATCGATTGTCCTCCACCATGGCAATGTCGCCTACTACCTCAAAACTGGGGCGAAAGCCGAGCATCTCCTCGACGGTTTGAATGTGCTCTTCCGGCTCAAAATTGAACGGCACGAGTTCGAACTCTGCAATCAGGCGGAGCTTTGCCGCCGATTGATCATCCATCTCCAGAACGGGCAGATAAACATGGGATTCGTCCGAGCTTATCTTGCGGGAGCGATCGAAGAATTCCATCTCCACCAGAGCCCGGCGAAATCGCTCGCCATAAAATCTTTTGACCTTTAAACCTAACGAATCGTCCGGCATCTCAATATCAGCAAGATCAATGGAAGCCAATCATTAATACATCTATCCTGAGATATTCATCTCCGGAGATATTCATCTCGAAGATATTTGTCCTGAAAATTTTGTCCTGAAAGTCTATCTCAAAAAAGTCTATCTCGAGAAAGTCTATCCCGAAATTGTCTCACTGGAATTGGTCAAATCCGGGGGTTCAATGACTCCAAAAGCACAAATTCGGAAATAGCTTTATCTGGAATCGAGTCTGCATAAAAATCATTATGATAGGGCGCCCTAACAGGAGCGAGGTAATTGCAGCATCTGAGATATCGCAATACGTGTACTGCCCGGTTTCCTGGTACCTAAAGCGAGCAGGATTGCCCCCGAGATCTCCAAACCTCGCGAGAGGAATTCGTGAGCACATTGGCGCCGGCAAGAGGCTATCCCTTCTTCAGAAAAAAGAGAATTCCTCACGCACATTTCGTCTCCTGGAGTACTTTTCGGTGCTGGTCGCCATTTTGCTCATCGGGTGGTTATTACGACAGAGCTTCTGATTTTGTCGCTTTTGCTCCTGGCGATATTCTCGCATTTTCTCTCCAATCGAGAGTCAGGCGCCGCAAAATCGATTAGAGAGAAGTACGGGATCCCATATGGAAGAGTGATCTACTCCGATCTGGACCGCCCGGCAAAAGCTCTATTCTCCAAGAAATTGGGTATCAGCGGCAAGCCTGACTATATAATTAGCGACAAAAGATATGGCGGCCTGATTCCCATTGAGATAAAGAGCGGACGAGCCGCCAATCCTTATCGAAACCACGTCCTGCAGCTGGCAGCATACTGTCTCCTGGTGGAAGAGACCTACCACAAGTCTGTGCCCTACGGCATAATCGTGTACTCGGACGGAAAGCAGCATAAAATAATTTTGATGAATCACTTCGCGACGATTTGATTGGAGTCGTCAAAGAGATGAAGCGATCCATGAGATCAGGATGCCCAGGAAGAGGGCACAACCAGTTGAGGAAATGCAGTTCCTGTTCATTTCAGGCGAGCTGCAGGTATTGTTTGGCGGATACCTGAGTGATAGTGTCCGTTCTTCCAATCCGGAGCATAACACCGTTTTCGGGGCGGAACTCTCTTTAAGAACATATGCCGGATAGAGATTTCGAGTGGGCCTTCCCGTCAGGATGCCCGGAATAGAACAAAATCGGATTTCGAGGCTAAGTTGGTATGAATTGGTCTATTATGTTATCATTAGTGGGGTTATTATTAGCATTCCTGTCTATTCAAGCGATGGTCATTCCCGTGGCGTCTGGCGTGCCAGAAGAAGCTGCCGGACGCGTTGTAAGCGTCATCAGCGGCGAGGCGCTGGGAGTTCAAATGCTGATCTCAGACCCGAGGACGAACAACGTCGACAGCATAAAGCTGGCAGATATCGCCTCACCCTCGACGGTAACGCCGGAGGGGAAAGCCGCCCAAAAATATGTCCGATCATTGCTATGGAATAAGACGGTATATCTCGACATCGATAACAGCACCACCAGCGGACGGAACGAATGGAGCCAGTTGATCTGTGTCGTCTACCTGGTGGATTCCGAATACCGTCCGATCTGGCCGCCTGTCAACAGAATGATTGTCGACGCCGGCTATGCCAAGGTCAATGACGATAAAAAAAATGAATTCGATCCCAGCACATGGTGGAAAGAGCCAACTATCCCAGAAGGGGAGAAGGAAGAACTGACGGGAGATACGGCTGAAAAGGAGGCCGCAACCAACGCAACAAATGCGTCCTCGATTAATAACACCAGAAATTTTGAATCTCTGAAAAATGTAACTAAAAAGAAGGCCGCAAACAACACAACCAATGCGTCCTCAACTAATAACACCAGAAATTTCGAATCTCTGAAAAATGTAACTAAAAAGGTAGCCGCAACCAACACAACCAATACAACCTCGATTAATATCACGAGAAATTTTGAATCTCTGAAAAATGTAACTAAAAAGAAGGCCGCAACCAACACAACCAATACATCCTCAACTAATAACACCAGAAATTTCGAATCTCTGAAAAATGTAACTAAAAAGGTAGCCGCAAACAACGCAACCAATGCATCCTCGATTAATAACACGAGAAATTTCGAATCTCTGAAAAATGTAACTAAAAAGATGGCCGCAAACAACACAACAAATGCATCCTCAACTAATAACACGAGAAATTTCGAATCTCTGAAAAATGTAACTAAAAAGATAGGCCGCTACCAACACAACAAATGCATCCTCGATTAATAACACCAGAAATTTTGAATCTCTGAAAAATGTAACTAAAAAGAAGGCTGCAAACAACACAACCAATGCATCCTCAACTAATAACACCAGAAATTTTGAATCTCTGAAAAATGTAACTAAAAAGATAGCCGCAAACAACACAACCAATATGTCCTCGACTAATAACACCCGAAATTTTGAATCTCTGAAAAATGTAACTAAAAAGGTAGCTGCAACCAACGCCACCAATGCATCCTCGATTTATGAAAAGAGAAAATTTGACCTTCTGAAAGATTTGTCTGAAAAGAAGGCTGCAACAGGTGGCAGGGTCACTGTAGTGGATACGGCAAAGAGCAGTATTATGCAAAGGGACAGCAAAACCGGGCGAGTCAGCATCGGCTACCGTGCTTAGATTGTGAAGGCGAATGACGAGACCTGAGAGAGGAATTGCGGCAATGAGGACTGAGAGATTTTGCAGCCCCATTTGCTGTTCAGGACAAATACGTTTCAGAACATCCCGAAACCTAAACTTTATATAGACAACACTTGTTACCGACTATTCACAATTGTGATTCGGCCTAGGGATCAGAAGGTCATCGGCATGATAACCAGTGACGGCGTGAGCCGACTGGTGAGCGTGTGCAGGTAGAAGCTGGGTATGATAAGGCTTGATGCGAGCAGGAGTGGATTGGAATTTGGCGCACATTCCAGCGGCATCCTCTTTTTGGGCATCTAATCAAAAGCATTTAAATTGATAATGATTGAATATTTTGATTGACCTCTACAGCTTAACCGCCGTCGTCGCTCGGCCGGCCGCGGCCTTGAGCGGCGCCCCAACCATAGCGCGGGAGGCCCGCAGGGCCGACTCGCGGAACCCCGGAAGAAAATGCGAAAGCAGTCTCCTCTGCAACTCATCTGATCCGATCTGCAGTTCGAATGACATTGGCGATATCTCTTCATTTGGCGCAAACGATTATCCAGCCAATACTATCCAGACTCTTCTTCTGGGTCCCGCGCGGGTGTTACGCGCTAGGGTGACGGGGTCCACTCAAGGCCGTGGCGGCCCCTAACCCCGCGGTCGCGGGGAACAATCTATGAAGCCTTCTCCCTCTCATCCTTGAGCGTGATCTAGAAGATGGCACAAAAATAACTATAACCTAAAAAAGCCCAATACATACGGGTGCTATCATGTTTGAAAAGATATTAGTCGCGATTGACGGCTCAACCCACAGCGAGAAAGCCGCTGCCGCGGGAATTGAGATGGCCAGGCTTTATGGCGGCGCAATTACAATCCTCTATGTGGTTGACATCAGCAAGGAGTATGCCCCCCTGGGCGATCTGGTCTCAAAAATCGTCGAGGACCCCTTTGCAGCCATGAAGGAAATACTGCAAAAGCAGGGCGATGAGGCCATAAAGCGAGTCGAAGAGATGGCAAAGACGGCAGGGGTTTCGGCAGCCCGAGAGATCATTGAGGGCTATCCCGCAGATACCATCATCCGGATTGCAGAAAAGGAGAACATGAACCTCATTGTCGTCGGCTATATCGGTGCCACGGGTCTGGAGAGGTTCCTCCTGGGAAGCGTGGCCGACAAGGTGGTCCGCAACTCCAAAGTGCCGGTGCTGGTAGTGCGATAAATTGGCATCTCATCTTCATCGAGTGGCAATTGAACTGGCTTAAGCTTGGTTGAGCTGTGCCACATGGCCGCGAAGGATTAGATCTCACCATCTTCAGCTCATGGCTTCAAATGGTCTTTTCCTTTTTCTGCTCGGCACTGCTCCCAGGTCCTCGCCTCCTTCGTGCAAGAATGTCTTATTCCGGTGCTAACCCATGGGGCCCTACTAATGCCCTTCTCTTCGGCAACCGATTCACAGAATTCTCTGAGAATACGAGGGCCAAAATATGCAGGTTATACATATGACATCATTCAACCGAGGGGTTTGAGGCGAAATGTCTCGTTATAAGGTTATAATAATATCTTGCAGTTCAAGTAAGTCGGAAAAATGATGGGATAGATTACTGTTGTACACACTGCAAAATCAGTCTGTGGTTTGAGCGTTGTTTTCTTACATCACGCCAATTTGCTTAAGCAATCCCATCAAGTCGTAGTTTAGTCTCTCCTCGACAATCTCGCCATTCTTCCATGTGGCTACCGTGCAGAACTCGACATGGAATTTCTTGTTTGTTGGAGGAATCATTTTCCCATCAGCGCCCTTCATTGGTCCCTTCATGGTGCCTGTAAAATCGGCCACCGAGCAAGTGTAGTCGCCTTGTCCGAATAGGATCTTATACGGATTGTTCACTAGATGGTTGTCAGGAAATATTTTGAAGAATTCCACCGCTTCGCTATCATGGTTATGTATTCCTCGTGTTGGATCAGGTTGACCTGGCCAGTAAACGGCCACATTATCAGTGTGACGCTTCCTGAACGTCTCCCACTCAGGACTTTCTGGTCCCGCATTCCAGGCATCGTCTAATGTTTTCATTAGCCTTAAATTTTCTTCCACGCTCATTCAAACTCCTCCGATGATATGATTATACATATGAACATCCAAATTATATAAGAATGCTCTTTGGGAGGGTACGATTCGAGAGGCGCTAATGCCCAACCGAGAAACCCGGCCATAGTGCTCGTGCAGGGATCTCATACCTCGCACATAGTTGCATATCCAGAACCAATATCATTAGTCTACTTCACAAATTATACCGTCCAGAGATTGCTAGTAGGGATTTCCTGATGCTCGAAGATTAAAAAAAGGAAGGGACTGTGCTGTGTCCCATCACTAGATCCTAGTTCTTTGGCCTCGGAAAAGGATGCATTCACTTATCGAGTTCTTACGATAGCTTGAGAGCCACTCCTTTATTGTTCCAGGCAGCTGCAAGATGGGGTCTAAGACAGTGGCTGTGTTTATGAGGCCCATGCAAGCGCAGGGGCGAACGTTTTCTGCCCTTTGCTTAAGTCAGAGGTAAGACCGTTGACCGTCTCATTCGCAACGGCCCCCGATCCAGGTGCCTCCTGCCTTGAAGCAGCACTGCATAGGGGTTCCACAATTCCCACCCGGCGTAGGCCGCCCGGGCCCAGGCCCGGCTTGAGCCGGATAGTAAACCATCACGTAGAACGGCTTGGTGCTTTCCGAGGTTCCCTGGAATCCGTTGTCGAAGTTGAAACTCCAGCGCATGGGAGTCTTTCCCGTCGGCGGAGGATTGAGATAGGGATCGCATGGCGATTGGCTGTCGCCGTTTGGGTCCCGCTCGCAGGCCCAATAGAAAAAGGGCTGAAGATTCTGGAACGGTCCCACGCTTCCATTGTACACCAGCCGGCTGTCGTGAGCGTGCAGTTGCAGGTCGGCGGCTAAGGTTTGAAGATCGTGGTAGTGCGGCAGCGCCCAGCTGTTCGCTCCTGCATACTTGTTCTTGTTCATGGCCGCAATCCATCCTGTATACGAGTCGTTCGCCGTCTCGAACAACATGGCGCCATCCTTATCGATTTTCGGCACGGACAATGTTTGCCCATTGACTCCCGAAGTAATCGTTGTGTTGCCGGTGATGCCAAAGTCTTTCGAACGGGGCAAATTCGCATCCAGGATCCAGGTCCTGCCTCCCTTTACCGTTGCGTCATACACAGCTAGGCGGTTGGCCTTGCCGCTGGTGTAGGCCACCACGCCGGATTTAGCCGGGGGCTTATTGTCGATGGCGCCTGGGATCGTCGCCAGCACATGCATAAAGTTGTACTTCGGCGTGTTAGATGCCTGGTTCTGGCTGAGAAACGAGAATGTCACACTTCCGCCCGAGTTCGTATCCAGGGTCCAGTATAGCGAAGGCTGCAGGTTCTCGAACGGTTCCACCGTGGCCGAGAACTCAGGAGCCACGCTGTCCGGAAAATTTTTCCCTAATCCAACGCTGTACAGGTTTCCCAAGGCGCTGCCTGTGCAGGTTGCGCCAAACGAGTCGATATTGTGGGAGGAACAGGTACTGTCATTTGCGGGCGTCACCGGAAGTTGCCATTTGTTGTGGTCCAGATACCCCTTTTCACCATTGTATTTGTTCAACAAGTTCACCCATTGAAGCGCTGTCTGGTAATCCATAGTGCCATCGGAATTGATATTGAGTTTGTCAGCCCCGAGCATCTTGCGGACTCGCGTATCACCCGCCAGATTGGCGTCCGCCAGCCAGAAGACGCCGAGATTCGCGTCATAGACGGTTCCATTGCCCATCGGCTCTAGCCCGCTGCTCCCGCTGGGACCGTTGACTGCCTTTTTCTGCTCTTTTGGACGGTTGCCTGCTGTCTTGGCAACATCCATCTTGCGATTTGCGCTGGTGATTCTTAATGTTGCACTGCCCGTGCTACTTGATACATTTCTCATGCGTATCAGATGCATCGAAGAGTAAAACTGTCGAGTTTGCAATCGCAGACTTCTCTTTAGATGTTGTGTCCGATGTAACAGCAACACATAGAGAGGCCAACACAATCACAACAACAAAAATGCAATTAACCATTTGTCGATAAATCAAATGATCGCCTCCTGCTATGTAAGTATAATGATAAACTGGATGAAAAAACTTTTGTGTCGAACAACCGGGTGTGCAGGAATCTCATCTCCCATCTCCTATCTCCCGCACGAAATACTTCATCATAGATTTTATGGGATTTCTGCGGTCTGATATTTCTTCAGCACCTCGGCTAATTCGTTCACTTTGATAGGCTTGCTGATGTAATCATCCATGCCAGCCTCGATACACTTTTCTTTATCGCCTTGCAGAGCATAGGCGGTGATGGCAATTATTTTCGGTCCATTGTCCGGCCATCTTTGGCGAATGATTCGTGTGGCTTGTAGACCATCCATCTCCGGCATCCTAATATCCATGAGCACTAGATCGTAATGCTGGCGTCCCAGAGCCTGCAATGCCTCGATGCCATTGGCAACAATATCGGCCCTATAACCGAGTCGCTTGAGCATCTGTTTGGCTACTTTTTGGCTGGACACATTGTCCTCGGCCAGAAGTATTTGCAACGAACTCGTCTGGATTTCTTTATCGATCGCCTTAGACCAAATCTGATTTTTGGGCCATTTGCGTTGAAACGATGTTTGTTAGAATATTGTGCAGCTGGAAGGGCTTGATGGGTTTAGTCAAATGTGCATGATCGGACGGTGGACGCTGTCCGATCGAGGTGAGTATCACCAGTGGAAGAGTTTTGTTGTACCTGCTAATCTCCTCCGCCAATGTTATGCCGTCCTTATCCCGCATATCCATATCCAGGATGGCGGCGTCAAACGGGTCTCCTCTCTGAATCCAATCCATTGCCTCCTGGCTCGTTGATGCGATCAGGGGTACCATACCCCAGGAATGGACATATGCTCCTAAGATATGTCGATTGGTTTTGTTATCGTTAACTATGAGCACATGCTTACCAACCAATTGAGGCTGATTTACGATGAGATGCTCTCCTGACTCTCTTGGCGTAGTTTCTGCTTTGATAGTGAAATAAAAGGTCGAACCTTTTCCTGGCTCCGACTCGACCCAGATCTTGCCGTCCATTAATTCTGCGAGTCTCTTGCTGATGACCAAACCAAGGCCCGTTCCGCCGTAATTAGCCGCCACAGTTGCATCGATCTGACTGAAAGGCTGGAACAATTTATCCATTTGATCCCGGGAGATTCCTATGCCCGTATCCCGAAGCGCAAAACGAATCTCATGACTGCCGTTGAGTTTCTGGGCTGAGACGGAAAGCTTGACCTCGCCGCAATCTGTAAATTTGACCGCGTTACTCAGAAGGTTGCTCAATATCTGTCTGAGCCGGTTGGGATCGCCTATGATAATGTCCGGAACGCTTTTATCGATAGTATGGGCCAGGTTCAGGTTCTTCTCACTTGCCTGTTTGGCAACAAGGTCGAAAGCCTCCTCGACGCAGTTTCCCAGGTCGTATGGCTGGTCTTCCAGAATTACCTTGTTCTCTTGCATCTTAGAAAAGTCGAGGATGTCATTGATGATGACCATGAGTGCATCCCCGCTCATTCTGATTGTCTCTATGAAATCTCTCTGTTCGGGGTTTAGCGCTTTGTCATCCAGAAGAAGAGAGGTCATGCCAATGACGGCGTTCATGGGCGTTCTGATCTCGTGGCTCATGTTGGCCATAAAATCAGATTTGGCCTGAGCTGCAGCCTCGGCTGCATCTTTGGCCACCATAAGCTCTTCATTGGCTTTCGTCAGCTCAGCAGTCCTCGCCTGGACTCTCAGCTCCAGCTCATCTTTTGCTTTGAGCAGCGCCTCCTCGGCATCTTTGCGTTTGGTTATGTCCTGGACATGAGTAACTAGATAGAGCGGCCTACCTTCGGCGTTGCGAACGGATGCCGTGCTCATATCGACCCAGATTATCCGGCCATCCTTGCGGATATAGCGTTTCTCCATTTGGAAAGTAGGACTGGTGCCGCTGACTAATGCAGCCATCCCGGCACGATTTACCTCCAGGTCGTCGGGATGAGTGAACTCAATGAATCTATGCCCGATAAGCTCTGAATCTGAGAACATGAGCATCTGGCAGAATGAGGTATTGACATTCAGAAGGCGTCCGTCGAGGGCGGTCAACGCCATAGCTATCGCGCTGTCCTCAAAAGCCGATCGGAAGCGTTCCTCGCTATCTCGCAGCGCCTCCTCGGTCTTCTTGCGCTCGGTAATGTCTGTGAGCATTCCTAGAGACCCAGCAAACTTGCCTTCTTTGTCCCTAAGCGGCGCAGCGCTCGATATTGTCCATAAAGTCGAGCCGTTCTTGCGAAGGAACTTGATTTCATAGCTCTCATTGATGCCCTGACGCCGTCGTTCAAGCAGTTGACCCAGGCGAGCCTTACTTTCTTCATCCATGAACTTAGACGACTTCTTTCCCATCATTTCTTCAGGGCTATACCCCAGCATTTCTGCCATTCTTCCGTTAATGTAAGTCGTCCGGGTCTCGGAATCCACAACCCAAATGCCCTCGTTGGCAGTCTCAACTATGGTGCGATAGTTCTCCTCGCTCTCCCGCAGAGCAGCCTCCATCTGCTTACGCTCTGTGATGTCTACGAAAAATGAAGCAAACCGGCCTACTGAAGGGCTGTGAGTGTACACGTCGTAATGCTTGTTTAGCACCTTCGAATATGTTTCGAAATGAACCGGCTGGCCCGTAAGCGCTACAGCACCATAGATCTCTATCCTCCTGGGATCATCATCCGGGAAGATCTGCCTCTCTGTTCTGGCAATAGCCTCCTCGCGCTTCAGTCCGGTTAGCCTTTCAAAAGCCGGGTTAACATCAAGGAAACGATAGTCGTAAGGTTTGCCCTCTGCATCGCAGATAATCTCATGCAAGGCAAAACCCTCCTCCATGCTATTAAACAGGTTGCGGTACTTCTCTTCACTCTCACGAAGAGACGACTGAGCTTGCGCAAGTTCATCATTCTGTTGGCGTAATTCCTCAGCGGCGACTTCCAGCTCTTCATTGACCTCCTGCAACGCCGTCTCTGCCCGCTTGCGCTCGGTGATTTCCAGGTGATTCCACAATCGTCCGTATGATTTTCCATTAATGTGAATGGGAATGAAATCTCGGAGGTACGTCCTCCCTCCGATCATAGCGATTTCTTCGCCTATTACTGGTTGTCCTCGATCAACTATTTCTTTGATTCTGGCGATTTCCTCATCAGGATTATGATAAGCACCTCCAATTTTTTCTAGCAGTTGAGGTGAAGTAAGTCCCATTAAGTCCCCAGGTAAGTCCAACAGACCGAAAAAGTCGCAGAAATTTTGATTGGCAAACTCAATCCGACCGTCGTCCTTCACGAGCAAAATCCCGGCATACATGCTTGAAAGAATAGCGTAGAACCGCTGTAGCTCTGTTTGGAGTTCGTCCTCCGCACGTTTGCGCTCTGTGATGTTATGGAATATACCTACACCGATGACTATCTGACCTTGAGAATCTCGGACGGGCGCAGAACTCATGCTAAGGGTAATCCGAGCACCATCGTTTCGCTCACATTCGATCTCTTCAGCATTTACTACTTCACCTTTAGTCATGGAGCGACTAATGGGCCAATCCTCGGTCCTGTATGGACGGCCATCGGGATGGAGGCCTCGATATTGGGGTGTAAATTGTTCTGGGAATTCGACCAGAGCCCCCATGATCTCCCGCGCCTGGTTGTTGGAGAGAATTAGCGCACCTGTCCTGGCGTCCCTGATGGTCACACCCGAAGGCATCTGCTCCAACACCGCTCGCAGCATCGTCTCATTTCGACTCAGCGCCTCGGTCGCCCGTTTTCGCTCTGTGATCTCCTCGACCACAACTCCGAAACCGGTGATCTCGCCTATGCTATCCTTCATTGGATACCAGCTTTCGTTCCAGTATCGCTTCACACCCGGTGCCGATGCATTTTCGGTACTGAACTCGTGATCTTTCAGCGGCTGGCCAGTTTCGATTATCTGATCGACGACTATCTGGATGGCAGGAACCAGCGTCGGCACGATGTCATGGACCCTTTTACCGATATGAGCATCGACCGGGAAGCCGTTAGTCTCGGCGAGCTTCTTGTTTATGAGAACATAACGAAGCTCGCGGTCAAGGAAGGCGAAACCGATATGTGCCATCTCCAGTAAAGTATCAAGAAGCGCATGTGCTTTGGCCGACTCCTCTGCGCTCCGTTTACGCTCGGTGATGTCGTCGAAGTGCGTGTAGACCTGATACGGCTTGTCTTCCCCAGGCTTGAAGAGGGGCATGGCATCGATGTTGATCCAACGATAACAATCCTCTCGCGGGTTGAAAACCCCCATCACTACATCGTGCACCTCCTGGCCTGTCTGGAGAGCAACCATGGCCGGATGCTCCATGCCGGGGAACGGAGAGCCGTCCTCTCGGATCGTAAAGTGCTCCTGGCCTACAGACGAGCTGCTCAGGAACTCCTCCGGTGTCTTGCCAAGAATCCGCTCGGCTGCGGGATTCATCGAAATGATCTTGCCGTCTGCATCCTGGTAGACCACACCCTGAAGCATGGTTTCAAACAAAAGCCTATAGTGCTCGCTCCGGCGCAGCTCCTCCTCGTGCTCGATCGGCTCCTCGAATTGCCGGCAAAGCTCTTCCAAGCAGGTCTGCATCTCCCCCAGGGCATCGTCCAAGACCTCAGCATTTCCTGGGTCTCTTACACACCTCGTCCGAAGGTCTTCTATCTGCTTGTGAAGCCTGGATATTCCCCGAGAGAGTTCATCGCTTGCCATCTTCCGCCTCTTGTCGATCCTGCTTTTGTCGGAAGAGCATCTCATTGTTATTATTAAACCGTTATCGTCGGAGAT
Organism: uncultured Methanosarcinales archaeon; assembly: GCA_963798205.1. Taxonomy (GTDB): domain Archaea; phylum Halobacteriota; class Methanosarcinia; order Methanotrichales; family Methanotrichaceae; genus Methanothrix. The sequence goes on along the minus strand of CAWCSK010000031.1, from coordinate 6,336 downwards.
AACCGCAAAATTGAAGAGATGGCAAAGGCGGCAGGGATTTCGGCAGCTAGAGAGATCATTGAGGGCTATCCCGCAGATACCATCATCCGGATTGCAGAAAAGGAGAACATGAACCTCATTGTCGTCGGCTACATCGGAGCCTCGGGTCTGGAGAGGTTCCTCCTGGGAAGCGTGGCCGACAAGGTAGTTCGCAACTCCAAAGTGCCGGTGCTGGTAGTGCGATAAATTGGGCATCTCATCTTCATCGAGTGGCAAATAGAATTGGCTTATAGCTTTGGGTGAGCTGTGCCGCATGGCCGCGAAGGAATGAGATCTATTCATCTTTCGGGCTTCAGGGCTTCGAATGGTCTTTTCCTTATCGCCATCCTGTTTTCAGACTTCCGCCGTCCCAGCACTTAGTCCTGACCTCTTTTCTGGCCTAAAGTTAGATGGCAAAGGCCTGAGGTAAAACCCGATTTACTTTCTCTCTAAGGTCCTTGTCAGCTTCGCCTAGCTTCCTGCTCACCAGAATTCTCTGAATTATCTGCCCGATAGAACAAGTATCAAGAGAACTGGTACTCATAATGATCGAGCAAGAAGTTGGGAGAATCAAGATAATAGATGAGAGAAAAGCAATCATACACAAACGATATATATAATCGCTATGCAAATATAATCAGTTGAAAGAGGAATAACATCGTCGTATAAAGCATATTAGTTTCATATCCAATCATGGTGAATAGGATATGAAGAAATATACTGTAACGCTAACTGAAGACGAGCGCAAAACTCTCAGCGATCTTACATCCAAGGGAACGCAACGATCACAGAAAATCCTTAATGCGTTGATTCTTCTCGATTGTGACAAAGGGGATTACCAGACAGAACGCTCTACCAATGAAGAAATAGCCCGTGTGCTTCATATCAGCATGAGAAAGATCGACCGCGTAAAAAAGCGATTTGTAGAAGAAGGTATAGATGCTGCACTTGATAAAAAAGCAGGAAATCGTGTCTACACTAAAAAAACTGATGGAGATTTCGAAGCCCATTTGGTTGCATTGAGTTGTGGCGAGCCACCAGAAGGTTTTGGACGATGGTCCTTAAGGCTATTGGCCGACAAGGTTGTCGAGCTCAACTACATTGACAGCATTTCTCATGAAACCGTGCGTCGAATTTTAAAAAAACGAAATCAAGCCTTGGCAACGCAAGGGATGGGTTATTCCACCAAATCAAAACGGTAGCTTCGTCGCTAGTATGGAAATGGTCTTGGACGTATACAAGCGACCCTTTGATCCAAGTCACCCGATTATATGCATGGACGAATCCCCAAAACAATTGATCTCTGAGACGAGAGTCCCAATACCGGCATCTCCAGGGCAGACGGCCAAATACGATTACGAATACAAACGCTGCGGCAAATCCAACATTTTCCTTGCCAGCGAGCCATTGGCAGGGAAGCGCATGGTAAAGGTCACGGAAAGAAGAACTGCGCGAGACTGGGCTTGCTTTATAGAAGAAATCGCCGCACGATACGAATATGCAGAAATGATAACATTGGTGATGGACAACCTCAACACTCATAACGCAGGATCACTCTATGAAATGTTCCCTCCAGATAAGGCAAAAGCATTATGGGATAGGTTTGAGTTTGTGCATACTCCGAAGCATGGCAGTTGGTTGAATATCGCTGAAATTGAGTTAAACGTACTTACGAGCCAATGCCTGAATAGAAGAATTGATAATATTGAAACTGTTAGGAAAGAAGTAGCGGCATGGCAGGAGTCTCGAAATAATAAAGATGCAAAGGTTAATTGGCGATTCACTACCACAGATGCTAGGGTTAAGCTCTCTCGGCTTTATCCGACATTAGACATTTGACGCGACACTAGTAAATACTGACATATTTTACAAGCCTTGGGAGATATAATTAATTATGATAGATATATAATAATACCAATCTATCGGCATTTCAACCACTCTACTAATTGAATTGTACATTTTGGACTCACCCTTTTTACGATGCCTTTTACTTCTTTGACATGAGATCGTATTTAGGGTTAAGATCGCGCTAGAATCTCATTCCCCGCACGCAAATATCAGCAGCATTAGATTTTTGTGACTTATCTGACGGATAAATGATTTAAAATACACACATAAGAGGTAATAAGAAATCGTGTTTGAAACTTCAAGATTTAACCAACCAAGCAGTGAAAACGGAATTTCGGTTACACCGTCGAGCGAAAAAATGGTTTTTGAGATTTTGTCACAAAAGGAGAGCTTCCGGCCTTAAAAATCGATTTTAATGCGCTATACGAGAGGAGGTAAATATGCCTCCTCGCTTAGCCTTATGTAACTGAAGCCCATCAACATAGCAAAGGTATCTTTGCTAAAATTTCGACATCGCTTATTAGGACTTTAGCTATTTGCCCAGGTCACTCCATAATATTCACCATGCCACTATCTAGATGGTAGCGGGCACCAAGAATCTTAAGCTTATCCTGTTTGACAGCCAGCGAGAGGATTGGCTCCGAAGAATTTAGCATGGCGACGATGTTCTGAGTATTGACGTCGATGGAGTTGCTCAAAAGGTCACCCTTCATCCCTCTCGCGTCTCGACGGCGGGTTTTATGGCCTCAACCAGGTCGACAATGTGACCATGAGCTTCGCCGCCTGAGACGACCGCGTCTACTGCACCACATCCGTCATGTCCAAGAACCAAAACCAGCGGAACATTCAAGTGATCCACAGCGTATTCTATACTTCCTAGGGTGACGTTATCCATGACTTCACCCGCGGTCCTGATCACGAAGATATCCCCCAGGCCCTGATCGAATAAGATCTCAGGAGGGACCCTGGAATCGGAGCAGGTCACTATTACTGCGAATGGATGCTGGGAGGTTACCAACTCTGCCCGTCGATCTGCTATAGACTGTTCCGGATGGATTGCATTTCCAGAGACGAACCTGGCGTTCCCTTCCGTCAGATTCTTCATAGCCTGATCAGCGGTTATTCCAGAATTCTCTTCAGTAGCCATAGCTCCAAGTATACTGACCAAAATCAATGAACCAATTATCAAAGAGTTCAGGATTCTTATGCTAATTCCTCCTTTATTCCTATCTAATAACGTTCTCATCATAGAAAAGTTTTTGTGGTTTTTACTAGGTGGTACTTATCACTATCGTTTTTCACCTTAATATTTCTTGATCTTACAGAAGATATTCTCGTAGGTTTTGAGGGAGTCTGCCATGTGGAAGGGTTAACAAACTATTTTTGATTTTCATATACAGGTTATCCATATAGATATTATACAACTCCCAGATCAGTCTAGAGGGTCGGGATATTTTCCCATGAAAGAGATGCCCGCAGATATCACTTTCATTTTTCGGGCATGAGTCGCTGCCCTGATCTTTAGGTTCATGTGGGTTTTTAAACCCTTTCTTACCTCGTAATCCCTGATTTTGCGCTCTGGATTGTGGGCCGAAATTTGGTTCTCGCCGATGCTGCTTTTTTGATAGCTGACAATTGTCGATAATTGATTCCTTGATTCCGCGGTCTTTGGAAAGATGTCGGTACAGATTATGTCTTCAATTTTGACTGCGCTACCGGCCTCTATCCCAATAGTTGCTCCGGAGGAAGCAGTTTCCAGGCAAAGGCCGGGGACGGGGGCATGGTTGCCACCAGGGCAGGTTCCGCAAAAAGGGCATCCCCTCTTCGTCAATTTTAAAGTCATGCCTGGCGCGGTCCAGGGAGCGTTTACAGGGAGGTGCGGTGAGAATTCGCCTGCGGTTTCGGTGGCGGGTCTCCAGCCGACAGAGTCCGTCGTGCTCAACGGCAAATCGGATTTGTCGAGCTGCATGGTCGCAAACGACAATGGAAAGGTCTTTGGAATTCGTCTTGACAAAGTGTCAGGAACATATGAGTACCAACTCAGCGTTGACGCCCATGGGCCAGAAGGCTTCTTCTCGGGATTAATGTATTTGTATTTTACCGATCAGACCGGCGATCGATATTTGCTGACCGTTTTTGATCACACACGAAAAACGCACACATTAAAGTACAACAGTTAAGCGCCGGCGATCATGAAGATTGAGTGGAACAAAAGCAATCCATTAGGATTTACCAGGCGGTGTCTTCCCAATCCAATGAGAAGAACCATCTGGTTTAACATTTACCGAATCTATGGCGGTGTCTCCGGTGATAACCTATTTTTTTGCGGCACCGCTCCCGGGTCCTCTTTGCGCCAAGTTGCACCGATTCTCCCCAGGTCTGCATCCTTCGGTACGGACTTGCACTAGTTCGCGGCGTAGGCTCTCCAGCTCATCACCCGTTTGGCGCAAGAATGTTTCTTTTGCGGTGCCAAGACGTCGAGCCCTACTAATGCCCATTTCTTCAGCAACCTGATCCACAGAATTCTTTAGAATACGGGGACCAAAACATGCAGGTTATACATATGATAATTATACAACATTCCAAGATTTCCTAAATTCCATTCCGGCAAAATCCTAATTCTAATCTATATAAGAATGAAAATAAAATTTTCTTGCGCGGTTTGCTGTTATAGATCAATTGGTATTACTGCTATCGATTCCAAATGCGGAAGGTGGAGCACAACATAATGGGGTTGGAGTCAACGAAGATATTTATAAAACCCACATGGGCCTAAAGATCAGGACGGAGGCTCACGCCCGAAAGATGAAAGCGAGATCTGATGACTTCTCTTTCATGGGAAAATCTTCGCTGATTTTGAGATATAATCCTGGCGGTGGGAAATGCTTTCGCTGGTAAAGTTATACATATTAACGCATGTAGTCAGACCAGGGAAAAATAATTTATATATATTTCACCATATCTCCTCTTTTGGGCCTATCAAAAGGCACAATCTCATCGTTGAAGTTAGTCCTGTCTGAATAAATTACAGCCATTTTTTCTTGAACCTGAACAGAGATACCCGTGCCCTTCGATACCTGTAACCGTCCGAGACTTTCGTGTGTTTCTGGAATCTAATTATTTCCTTGGTGAGTTCATAAATCAGAAATCGTTGTTTTATTTTGACTTGGTCATCTGATCCTCGGTTGATAATGACTTGGCATGGATCTAACACCTCGGCAACTAAAGCAGGAAATCCTCGACTAGGCATAATCTTACCTCTTATCTACTTACCTCTTTATCATGTCGCTTCGGAACGAAAGGTTTAATATTTAAATTTTTTAGGGTTTCTGCGTTATTCTGCGTTATTTTTCTAACAAGATCTTCATAGCCGTTCAGAACCTCATTCATTTGAACTTGAATATAATGATCTTGGATATTAATCACTTCTCCGTAGCCTATTAATTCCTCATGATGATGTTTGCTATAGTAAAAAGAAACTTCTACATTATAAAAAAGCTCTGTACGGCTCTAGGATGCATAAGGCCTTTGCGCCCTCGTTTTGCATATACGGCTCTAGGCCCTCAATGACTTTTGGAAGCGAATTTTTATGTTTTAAATTTCGAACAATCTCAAACAGTTCCAAGGAGGACTTAAAAAAAGTTAAAATAGATATCACACAAATAATGCAAAAAAGCATAAACAACGCTTTTAACAGTGAAATTGTTCCGGAAATTCCTATAATTATTGTGATAATTATAACTTAATGCAGCCAATAAAATTCCATAGATTCCATCGAAACTTCTAAATAATATATAAAGATACCCTTTATCGATATCATCAAGCAATTGCTTATTTGATATTCGCATATGATCTATGCCTCGATGGATTAAGAGTGATCAACTAAACTAATACGATAAAGCTCTTTCTAACTCCCGCCCGATTTGGCCGCATCACTAAGGATCGGAGATTGTCATTATAACCATTGGTTGCCTCTGAGATCCGGCCTCGGTTTGAGCTCTCTTCGTACTTCTAATTTCTTATAATTTATTCACAAAATCAGAATTTGGCCCATTCTATCAATTTATATAAATGAGCATGGACTAGGATAATCTCTGCATCATGGCATCTTTGCCTGTCCTTCTCTTTTCAGATCTTCTAATACTTCGTTAACTAGGTCTCGATATGAAGGTCGAAGCGAGAAGTTGTTCCTTCTCTCAATGCAGGAGATATCCTATGCAATGGCCTGTCGAAGGAAATCGTTCTTCTTCATGCCAAGCAGGGGGATGAAATAAGCGTAAGTAATACCCTAATTTCGCCTTGTGGAGCGTGGCTATAGTTACCCGTACTTAATCGCCATCAATTGATAATGAAGTGGTCACCTATAATAACCGCATCTAAAGCCGTCGCCGTCCATCGAGGGAGGCCGATGATAAATCGAAGTCGTGGAACGTTAAGCGTGGTCGTTCGAGACGGTTTTCGCCTCACCAC
>CAWCSK010000030.1:0-44437 GCA_963798205.1 uncultured Methanosarcinales archaeon | reverse complement strand
CAAATTCCTCCGTAGGACCTGACATGCTCCCAGGCCCTGTGCCCTTCTGGAAATCGATCTCTCTTGGAGTAGATCGAAGCATCCATCCGACTGTAAAGCCTGCGATCATCGCCCACCGGGCAGACCTTGATGCAGATTCCGCAGGGAGAGATGCCCTGCCGGTTCAGATCATTGCCATGATCAGCGCAGGTCTTCTTGTCGGTCAATCCCAGAGGATAGTCCTTCTCTTCCAGAGCTTTTGCCGGGCACATCTTTACGCAGCGCATGCATCGGGTGCAGAGCTGATCTTCAAGGATTGGATCAGGCTCCAGTTCTGCCGTAGTGAAGACGGAGCCGAAGCGTACTCGCGGTCCAAACTCCGGCGTCAGAAGCATGTTGTTCACACCAAAATTGCCGAGGCCCGCCAGAAAGGCAGCATGGCGGTGGGAGAAGAATGCGATTGGATTTTTCAGCAGCGCCTTGATGCCGAAATATCCGTCTCTGGGAACGAAGATGGAGGGGTGGCCCGAATCGTCAAGAAAGTTGGCCAGACGGTAGGTGTACTGGTCAAGCAAGGCATTCACAGTATTGTACAGCTCCCGGTAATAAATGGAAGGCGAGGTCTCCAGCACCGGCAGGCTGATCGGCAGGCCTATGACTATCACCGATCGAGCTTCAGGATATATCGATTGCGGATAGAACTCCTCTGGCATCCAGGGGATGTAGGGAGGCACCTTCCATTGTTCCACGCTGGCGACTCCCACCAGAGGTATCTCCATCTTCTTGCATCTTCTTCGGATTGCACTCTTCAGATCTAAGCTCACGTATAATCATATACCTGCCAAAGAATTAAAAGGATATGATCCGTTCTGTTCACTTGACGATAGTAACCTTTAATAAGTATGTTGGTCTTATTATTGGCTGTTAATACAATAGTGAAAGCATATAATGAATTGGAGGAAAATATATGTGTCAAATGGAAACACCAGCAGGAAAACATATGGGAATGGATAAAATGGGTGAAGTGTGGAATGGGACATATGGAACACATGGGTATGATGCATCATGATGCGGGAGGCTTTCCGCTCATTGGTGATAAGATGCCTCAGATGGAGGTTAAGACCACATTTGGTATGATGACGTTGCCCGATGCCTTTGCTGGGAAATGGTTCGTGCTCTTCAGCCATCCTGCAGACTTCACGCCCGTCTGCACCACTGAGTTCGTAGCCTTTGAGAAGAGGCGAAAGGAATTTGGTAAACTGAACTGCGAGCTAATAGGCCTCTCCATCGATCAGGTCTTTTCTCATATGAAATGGACCCAGTGGATCAAGGAGAACCTGAAGGTGGAGATCAAGTTCCCCATAATCGCCGACGACCAGGGAAAGATTGCGGCAAGGATGGGCATGATCCATCCCGGCAAAGGCACCAATACCGTAAGAGCGGTCTTTGTCGTAGACCCGGAGGCCACCGTCCGGCTGATCCTCTTCTATCCCCAGGAAGTGGGCAGGAACATGGATGAGATCTTGAGGGCCCTGAAGGCTTTGCAGGTTGGGGATAAAAACAAGGTAGCGACCCCTGCCAACTGGCCCAATAATGAGCTTATCGGCGAACAGGTCATCATCCCGCCTCCGGCAGATGAGAAGACCGCAGCCACCAGGAAGACGGGCGGGGAGATCGTCTGTGAGGACTGGTGGTTCTGCCATAAGAAGCTGAGCCAGTAGGTATGAACGGCTGTTATGCGGAGCCCGGGAGTTTATCCCTGGCTTTGATCATTTTTTTTTAGAAAAACGTTGCCCATTTTTTTTCAGGTTTAGACTCGTTCTGCATCTTGCATGGGGCTATTACAGATGAAACAGATAGGGAAGCAAGCATGTAAATTTATATATGAAAACCATATGAGCCTGAAGAACAGGGCAGAGGCTCATACTAGAAATGAAAGCGATATCTTCGGGCATCTCTTTCATGGGAAAATATCGATTGAAGGGCGCATGTGGATATCTTCACCATCGCTATATTGCAACAATTGGTTCTTCTCAGAAATGACATAAAACTTTCAGAATAAGAATCGATTAATCTTTCGAAAGGCTTTTAACCTGATAGCTCATTGACTTTTGGGAGGGATTGACTTGTTGCGGTTATCTTGGTTGCTAGGCCTGTTAGCCTGCTTAATTCTTGTTCCCGGAGCACAGTCTATAGAGATTCACATATCTGGTAGTAGTGGATCTATTAGTCTTTCGGGCAGTCACGATTATGATATCCAAGTGCCTTTGAATGAAGTGATTCCGGTAAACTTCGTTCAGTTTCCGATCTATTTCAGCGGCTTCGCGGACATGAACTATGGGAAGAAGATGCATTTCAAGTCGGCAACTGGCATTTTTGATTGTACCGTCTTCAAGTTACCAACTCAGGCCCATTTCCCAAGAGTTTACAATTAGAGTGGAATTTTTCCCATGTTCTTTCCTTTTTCGAATTCTCGAATATTATCCTAGAAGAGGAACGAACTGCCTTCTGGAAGGGATTTATGGTTTGAGTGGCTGTAAGAAAGCAGTTGATGAATTGGAAGAACCCGATCTGACCGATGAGAGAGAATTACAGGAGAGATCGAAAGGCAGAGGTTTCGCAGATAATTCAGCATCTTTTGGCGGAGCGGCTAATCGTTCTTGCGTGTGAAAACCCCAGGCCCATGTTTGGGCTTCATGACGGATGGCCTTCGGCCCTCCCGCAACCTGGAGACGCTCCGGCTTTTTCCCTTATGTTCTCCTGGGCATAACAATTCTAATCGATTGCGAATACCATAACTACGAAGACCACAACTACGGAGACCATATCATTGGTTCCGGTGTACCATTCTCTATCTTCAAATAGCACATCTCGTTTTGGATCCTGATCGCGTCCCCATGACCCGGTATTTATGGTCCTGCTTCCGTCGTCCTTAAAAGGATGGTGAGTGTGCCCGTATACAAGCCAGTCAAATTTGCCGCCCAAAATAAACTGCCTGGTCTTTGACTTTGAAAAGACATCTATCCTGTCACCGCTTTGATGGTCGCCATTCAGTCTTGATGATGGATTTTTCAACATCGAACTTATATATTCACTTTCATGCTGAGTTAGGGAAGTAAGCACATTGCCATATGTCGCTTGCCGCATGACCTGTTATGCCGGCATGATAAGATAGTCTCCTGGCTAAGGACTCATAGAGTTCCATGTCCTTCGTGTAAGGATTGGTCATTACTTCGAGCTGGTATCCGTGTATAAATCTGAAGCATTGAACATCTTTAATTCTCATGCTCTTCCCGAAAGATCTAAATGGTTTTTCATTAAAATACTCGGGTATCTCATTTACATAGAAGTCATGATTCCCGACTATATAATGTATATTAACGTTAGCGGGAAAATTGAGAAGCTTTTCAATAATGCCACTATATTCTTCAAGAACTTCTACCAAATCCCCCCTCCAGAAATCGAATATATCCCCCAATAGTACAAGGTCGCCTCCTTCTTTCAATAAATTATTCTGGACATAGTCGAGGAAGTTCGAAAATTGTCTGTCTTGTTCTTGAAAACCCGTCTCTCCCAGATGGACATCAGAAACTGCTATTATCATAAATACCTATATGACTCGCAAAATATTTGAGTCTATCCCAAATTGGGTCCAATAAGATCATTTTCATCATACGGCCAAATGACCGTGTTTGTGCTCTTGCTCATGGTCGTGCAGATGCTCATGCACCAGCTTGCCGTGAATGTGCATATGCTCATGAATCAAGTTTGAGGCCAGGAGAAGCTCATAATCGCAAAGCACGGTCTTGGCGTCATCATCCACTTTAACCCTATGGTCCTCGCCCATGACGATGGCTCTCTTGCTGATCTGATCTATGATCTCCAGGTCATGAGTGGCCGTGATCACTGTCTTTCCTGCGTGCCCCAGCTCCTGGAAAAGCTCTACCAGCCAGAGCTGAGTTCTGGGGTCTAATGCCGGCGGAGGGCTCATCCAATAAAAGAACATCGGGGTTGTTAACCAGAACGGTGGCTATGCATACCTTTTTCTTCTCCCCTCCGCTCAAGAGTATGAGGCGATCGATCCCTGAGCTTGGTGATGTTCATCATCTCCAGGACATCCTCTACTCTGGTTCTTGACCTCTTCTGGAGTGATGTTAAGCTGCAGGGGTCCAAAAGCAATCTCCTCAAAGACGGTGGGCGAGAAGAGCTGAACATCCGAGTTCTGAAAGACGAATCCCACTTTTGTGCGGAAATAGGACCGGAACTCATTGTCCTTAATGGCATCGAAGACCTCTTCGGTTATCTGATTATTAAAGGCATAGAACTCCCCGGAGGTGGGATAAACAAGCCCATTCAAGATGGCCAACAATGTCGATTTGCCGCTGCCGTTGGAGCCGATTATGGATACCCGCTCCCCACGGTCTATCTTGAGGGTTATATCCTTTAGGGCATCGATCTTTCCCACATATGAGTATGATACATTCCTCAAGTCAAAGATAGCTTCCATGTTCTTATACCCGGATGATATTTTGAGAGATCAACACAAGAACCACACTCATGTTATCGCTATCTGCTCCTGCAATATAATCGCGATTTCGCATTTTGAACTCCTGCATGATCATGAACATCGCCGTTGTATCCTCTGGACATCATGGCCATATGGACCTTCTCGCTCATATCCAGAGATCTTATCAGGGTGTAGCCCATACGCCCTCCGACCCATTTCTGCTCCTCGAACATGCCTCTTGGCCTTTATGGTCCTGGCTTTCTTGGCAACATACATTCTCGTACCAGGTCCATCAGGAGAAAGATGTATCGATAGGCCATCTCCAGAGTGAGGACATAGAGCTTAGGAACGCCCACAGTGCGCAGAGACTTGAAGAGGATCTGCTGGGGTGTGGTGAGAAAGAGCAAGACAACAGCAGAAACACACGTTGCGACACGCATGGTGAAGATCACCGCTGCATTGACGCCCTGCCGGGTGATGAAGATGCTCTCCGGCAGCGAAAAGGGTCCCAGGTGAGCTACCGGCTCCGAGGTATGCCACCTGAATAGAGAGGATCGCCGGGGAAGAAAATATTGAAGATCATGGGTATGGCGATGATGCCCGCAAATATGGGAATGAAGAGCCAGACCCTTTTTATGAAGAACCAGACTTCGATCTTGCTGAGATACGCAAACAGGAGGGTTAAGTACATAAATAAATATCAGTACCCTCAAGTTTCCTATCAGACTGGTTGCGAATATCAATGGCCAGGATGGAAATCAGCTTGGCCCTGGGGTCCAGGCTCTGCAGAAGGCCGCTCGCCTGAGAATGCTCTCCGAGACAAAAGCTTCCTCCAAAAAGCCGAAAATTCCATCTATTGTCTTTCCAACGAAGCCCTTCTTGCCGTGGTATATCGCAGAGCACCTACAAGGACCGACATCCACTTCTTTCATCCAGTCCGGTATCATCATTCTCCTTTCGGGAGCAATTCAGCTAACTATTAATCACTTGCATTCTATTATTCTCAACAAAAAATAATGATAAAAGAGAATCAGTCTTTTGCAACCCTCTTCCCGACGAAGAACAGGATGCCGCTACACACACTATGCCTATTACTGCCGATAAGATGTACGTCCGCCGCGGCTTACGGTCTGTGATTCATCGCCACCGGGGAATGCGTAATCCGGCAATGGAGCGTTCCAGATACCCGAGAGCTGCTCCAGGCCGGGAGGACAAAGCCAATCTTCTCCTTGAGCTCCTCTGGGCGCCCACTCGCCGAAGGTATCACCAGCGGCAAAAAGGCCTAGAGGCAGCCAGAACTATCAACAATGCCAAGCCGATGGCAAAGTTTCTGTAACTCTTTCCATGGTTTCACATCTCAGGCTGGTGCTCGCTCTCTTTATTTTGTTCTTCTCGTGCCATAGATCGTTCTCCATATAATAGAGTTGTATCCGTTCTCTGGATGTAGGCGAAGATCAGTGCTGTAATCAGAGCCTCCAGGATGCTAAATCCAAGAGCATGCTCCAGTATCATGGCAGGAACAGTTACACTCAGAGAGTACGGCATATAGAGCGGAACACCTTCTGCACCATGATGCAAAATAGGCTGTATTCCGAACTCAAATGCCGAACAAGCTGCTGCTATAGTCAGAGAGGCCCAGCCAGCTATGGCCGCGGCAATTATCCTTCTCGAGAAGTGATCTCCGTGCCATTGCTGACGAGCTTGTATATGTAATAGCCGACGAAAGGAATTACTACTGCCATGTTGAAGCAATTGGCAGCAATGGCCGTTATTCCACCATCACCGAACATCATGCCTGCAATACTAGTGCCACAGTGATGGCAATCACTGCCGCCCAGGGGCCCAGGACTATGCCGATAATTGCGCCGCCCACGGCATGGCCGGTGCTGCCTCCTGGAATCGGGATATTGAACATCATTATAACAAAGGAGAACGCTGCTGACAGCGCCAGACAGAGGGACCTGCCTCGACTTCAGCTCTGCACTGAGCCTTTTTCCCGCATAATACCAGATGGGGAACATTATGATCCAGAATGCAATGTAGGTATATGGCCCCAGATATCCATCAGGAATATGCATTAATTCACCAAACCTAGAAATCACTTCTGATTATAAAAGGATTTCGGATACGCATACTTAGTATGAAATTTCTAACGATTCTTATGCTTGATTGACAATATGAATATTCATGGATATAATTATTCAACTATCAAGGACTGTTTCTAGTGCAATTCGTATAACAAGCAATACTTGCGTATCATTCTTTGGTATATTGGCGCCATAGCTCCAACTTTATGCCTGAAGTGATTCAACACGTCTCGATTTTTAGATGGCATTGTGAATAAATAGGTGAGACCTCTTTTCGTCTCCAATCTACAGCAAAGCAATCTAGCATCATCTATATAAAGAACGGATTTAATTCCCTCATTTTGGGTGATTGCTTGAAAAAGATGATCTTACTGATTTCTGTCCTTTGTTCTATGACTCTAATGGGCATTGTTATAGCTCAAAATAATGCAGGTAGTGCTGTTCCTGAGCTGACAGTCCTCAAGCAGGACAGCGGAGTAAATCTTTCTAAAATGAATATGACACTATACTCTGCTGCTACTGATTGGGGCATCGATGCATTTGGCGTAGGCGAGGCCGTCAAATTCACCGCACCAAAGTCGGGATGGAAATTGATGCAAGTACGTGTCGCTGGCTGGAATGGTTATAATGACACGACTAAAATAATCCCTTCTGCAAATGATTTCCTAATCGAGATCAGGGACAAGAACCTGGAGCTTCTCTACAGAATGTCTGACACGCAAAATGCGTATTTCACGTTTACTGCCCCAGTTCTCAGAGCAATCGATATACCGGCTCTTCCAGTGACAGGCGATTTTTATGTCATCTTTTATGATCGAGGTGCAATGGTTATGGGAATGGAACAGCAAAATGGAACTGGAAACTCCTATTTCTACGATAGTCTAACTGGCGAATTGATTCCTGCAAATTTCAAAGATGCCAATAACAAATCCACCAAAGTTAACTGGGTCATCAGAGCTGTCGGTGAATAGAATAACCAGGTTGATTTTGCAGGTTGGAGAAAGGGATAAAATGCCGACCTGCAAAAATGTTTTTTCTCCGGACTGAAGTTAGCGCCAAACGACCGATACTTTCAATCGGTAGCTTCGATCTCTTGCGAGGCAAATTGTGTCATTTCCTTATTGTCAACCAGAAAAAGACTATCCGTCAGAAGATTACTTGTTTGAATTGGGGCATAATTCGACATTTCTTGAAGATAGGAAAATACATTCCAGCCTTTCATCAGAATCTTTATATGGATAAAATTCAACTGATCTATATTGGGGTGATAATTTGAAGAAGACAATATTATTGATTGCTTGTCTATGTTGCCTGACGCTATGCATCAGTGTTCTTGGAGCAGATACAACAGCGCCAAAGCTTACCATATTAAGAGAAGATAGTGGAAAGAATGTTTCCCTGATGAATCTCTCTCTATTCACCATGCTAAGTGAATTTGGCCTGGATGGTCTGCATATCGGTGAGGCTGTGAAGTTCACTGCTCCCAAAGCCGGCTGGAAGCTCAGAGGTGTGCAGGTAGCTGGCTGGAGCGGATTCAATAATACTACTAAAACATTCCCCGCGGATAAGAATTTCCTCCTTGAGATAAGGGACAAAGATCTCAATCTTCTCTATAAATTTGCAGACGCACAGAATGGTTACTTCCTGTCTCCGACAGGTCCCGTCTCTGGCGTAATAGAGATACCAGCACTGCCCGTAACCGGAGACTTCTATGTAGTCTTTTACGATCGCGCAAGCATGGAAATTCTCAGGGAGCAAGACAGTGGAATCGGCAAATCATTCTACTTCGGGAATGGAATATTAGAGCCAGCAGAGAGAACCATCGCGGCAACAAATCAGACCTACAAGATCAACTGGATGATTGAGGCTCTAGGGGAGTGAAAGGACTAAATAATCTGACTTTGCCGGGGGTTGGCGAAAGTATGTTATAGCTGCACGCCAACCTCCATTCTGATGTTTGAGTCTGGTATCGTCTGCATTTGCGGTCTTCCAGGGATCGGAAGCGTCGGCAAAGTAGCTGCTGATTATCTGGTCACCGCTTTGGAATGCAGTACAATAAAACCCTTTTTTTCGAATAGCTTTCCGCCACAAGTTATGGTCTCGAGCGGATTGGCAGAATTAATGCATGCTGAACTCTTGCGACCCCGTGAGAAACAGAACATGTTCATCCTCTCAGGGGATGCCCAGCCCCTGGATGTTGTGGGAATGCATGAGCTGGCAGGAAATATCCTGGAAGCCATTCATGCGGAGGGTGTAACCGATGTTATCACCCTGGCGGCCTATGTCGGAGATACAAATGAGATTATACTTGGCGCTGCCACTGATGCCGAATCAGCCGCAGCCTTAGGGCGCTCTGATATCCCATTGCTGCATAGCGGAGCCATTGGAGGACTAAACGGCCTATTAGCAGGGCTTGCTCCTTTGCATGGTATGCGTGGTTTCTGTCTGCTTGGCACCAGCACGGGAGCCGACCCGGTGGATATACCGGCGGCGACAAATCTGCTGGAAGCCATAAAAAAGCTATTTCATCTTGACATTGAGATCTCCTTGATGGAGCCGATTATGAAGAGCCAGACGAGCATCCCGTCTGAAGAAGTGGACATGAACTATTGCTGAGATTAAGAGCTTTGATCGGTGATGGAGACCGGCATCACCATTCCCTCGCCTCTCAATCAATTGCATTGATAAATTCGAATCCGCTAGATTGATTTTGCCACCAGTGTTCCCTTGGGGACATTCATTTGCGTCGCAACGGGCTCGCACTTGGCCCGCAAAATGTAGATAAGCCTCCCTCTTAATTTTTCGTCGAACTCAGACATGGTCTCGAAGTTGCCCATGCCTTTGGATAAGACCAACCAGTCAGGGTCGAACAAAAGAGTCGAGGCCTCAGGGCTGAGGTGCTCTATTGTTGTTCCCACCACGTCGCCTGTTGGTATGACCTCGGCATCGGTCATGGCTTTTAACTCATTGACTGTGACATCATTGAGGACCGGCTCGGACTTTGATCCTATCACGACTCTTTTGCCCATCGCTCTAAGTTTTCCAATCACGAATAGATCGAAGACGACCTCTCCGCAGTTGTCGGTCAGATAGAAAATATTGCTAAAGACCTGCAGGCGCCTCTTCAATTCGGCCATATCGGCCTTCAGCTTCTCGCGAAGCGTATCTGCAAAGACCCTTCCAAATGTGGAGTTATCAAAATCATGACCTTTGACGCCAAACTCCATGGAATTTGCGGCCGCAGCGATGCGAATCAAGGCCTCGATCCTGTCGTCAGATTTTTCGAAGAACTCATTGGCCATGGGCAGGAGATCTCTTGCCACGCGATTGCTCTCCTCTTTCAGGTCTTGATACGGGTCCGAACTTCCGCTGCGCCTCTTGATGATGACCTCTCGCTCCGTTCCTACTAATGCCGGCACTCCTCCCTTATGGCAGGCCATGTAGTCCAGCAGCTCCTCGACGGCTGCCTTCTTCTCCTCTTCCCTGGAAAAGACGAGATCGCACTCGAACTTGGCCCGGTCCAGGATGCAGGGATAGCAATTGGAAGCCATCCTCAAGACGGCCACCTTCCCGATAAGACCCGGACGACGTCAGGGATCACTCGTTCTGCTACATGCACACATGATCCGCCGCTCAATACGAAGATCAGGCCCTTCTCCCCGACGGCCTCCATGATCATCTTCGTCATCCTGGGATAGGCTTCGAATGTGAGCATAAAGCCGCCATAATCGTCCTGGTGAGAATCATGACCGAAAATGACGAAGGCTATCTGAAAGTCAAAATCCTTGGCCAGCTCGAGAGAACTCTTTAAAGCCGCAAGAAACCGCTCATTGCTGCCTCCAAATGTGAGGCCAATATCGTAGTTGTTTCTCTTGGGGTCGTGCTCTTCTCCGGTGCCGCTATGGAGGTTAATATGAAAGACGTTGGCATCGTCTCTGAAAAAGTCGCGTGTGCCGTCACCAAAATGAGGGTCCACATCCACTATGAGGAAACGCTCTATGCCCATTTCTCGCAGACGCTCAATGGAGATCGCCACATCATTGAAGTAGCAAAAGCCCCAGCAGCTTCCTCGAGAGGCATGATGTCCGGCGGTTCCCGTATAAGCGAAGGCTGATCTGGCCTGGCTGGTGGCGACCATCTCTGCCGCCATCATCACGCTGCCCGCCGAGAGAAGCGCCACCTCCCTGTACGGATCCGTCTGCATGTTGGCCATATGGGCCGCAGTATGAGCCTTCTCGACAAGCTCCAAAGGAGCGGGTTTCGCCCGAAATACCTGCACTTCAACTCCATCCACCAGCCCCGATTCCATCAGCTTTTCGAAGGATGGCCGGACCCTTTCCTTCAGTACGCTGAATCCGTTCTTGCCAAAATCCTCATGATATGTAATTGCGACCAACATTTCCTGACTCCTTTTTATCAAACGCCAGCCCTCATGCTAATCCAAATCCCTAGAGCTCAGTGATGCGAGGGTATCTCTCCAGCAGCATGCCTTCTACAACGATGGGCATCTGTCTCCTGGCATCTTTTACAGCGCTCTCCAGCTCCCAGTCCGAGGTGGAGCAGATGGTGATCAAAGGCTCGCCTTTCTTTACTCTTTCACCCATCTTCTTATGGATTATAACTCCTGCCTTCTTATCTGAGGGCGCACCTGCCATACGGGCCAGCTCCACCAGCCTCTTGTTGAAGAAAGCCACGATATAGCCTCCCGCCGGAGCTAAGATATCCTCACAATTATCGCCGATAACAATATCCTCGCTCTTGACGAGGGAGTTGCCGCCTTGAGCTCCGATGATCTCCATAAGCTTCGCGTGGGCTTTTCCGCTGGTGAGAATCTCTTCTGCCGCATTATAGCCATCCCCACGTCCCGCAACTCCGCCCATCTCCAGAAGGATGCCGGCCAGAGAGAGGCTCTTCTCCTTCAGGCTGTTTGGTCCACCCTTATTCTCCAAGACCGTTAGCGCCTCTCGCACCTCCAGGGCCGGCCCAATGGTTCGGCCTACGGGCGATCCTCCGAAGGTCATGGCACACTCCACACGAATGCCCAGGCGCTCTCCCAGGTCAATGAGGTCTTTGGCCAGCGTTCGGCCATTCTCGGCGGTTGCGAGTTTAGTGCCGGGTCCTACCGGCATGTCCACCACAACAGCGTCCGCACCAACCGCCCCCTTCTTGGCCATAATCGAGGCGAGCATCTGGCTGTAGGGGTCAATGGATAAAGCGTATTCCGCCTTGATCAGTTTATCATCGGCAGGAGCAATATTGGTGGCACCTCCCCAAACGATCACACCGCCCACCTTCTCGGTGATCTCCTTGATCTCATCGGCACTGAACTCCACTGGCGCCAGAACCTCCATCAGATCTGCCGTTCCGCCTGCACCGGTTATGGCTCGCGAGCTGGTCTTAGGAATGAGAAGGCCAGCAGCTGCGACTATCGGTACGATAAGAAGAGAGACCTTATTGCCGGGAACGCCTCCGATGCTGTGCTTGTCCATGACAGGATGAGTATCGAAGTGAATTCGTTCACCGGTCTCGATCATGGCCTTGGTCAGCCACATGACCTCCTCGGAGTCCATGTTGTGGATGTAGGAGGCTGTGACATAAGCAGAAAGCTCAATCTCGCTGAGGTTATTATCGACAATATCCTGCACTATGGTTCGGATCTGGTCCTCATTGAGCTTTTTCTTGTCCATCATGTTCTTTATATAGCAAAGGGAGGCGGGCTTCGGTGCCGGTAGCACATCCACGGTGACGGGATTCTTCAGATCTTTCAGGGCCTCAGTGAAGATGCCGATCTCCCCGACCTTGACCATCTCCAGGGTGGTGTCGAGTATGGCCGTGGTCCCGGCACCCTTTGTCCTTACCCTGACGCGGTCTCCGGCATTGAGGCCTCTCTCTCTGGCATCCACAACATTAAGCATGACTTTGTGCTGACCTATCTCAATATCAAAGGGACGAACTTTCAGCATTTTAAAGACCTCTTTCGTAATATTCATCAAAAACTTTAAGTTGCGCCTTCAAGGAGCGTTAGCGATCTGATCCATTCGCCCCGTGCCTCGCGCGTGGTTCCTACCACCAGTCGTTGGCCCTGATCCGTCTCTTCCAATACGCCTTTCGCCTCTATCATCTCGCCGGGCAGGGCCTGGCCGGCATAGGTATGTGTGAAGCAGAATATCTCTCTTACCAGAGGATGATCCAGATGGAAGATGGCTGGACTGTCGAAGGCAAACTCCGCATCTATCACTCTGGCCTCAATCAGGCCCGGGCCTATGGGCTTCCCGGCGGGCGGCCGGCAGATCTGGCTCCAGTCTCTGGTAAAGAGCAGGTCGAAGTAAGTGCCATCGATCATTCCTCGATTTCCCTTTCTCTTCTCATGCATCATGAACTCTTCAAAGCTGATTTCCGGCTTTCGCTTGGAATAGATCTTCTTCCAGGTGGCTTCATCCAGATCCTCAATCAAACCATTGGCCTTAGCTCGCGCTACAATTGCCCTCGCTTTCCACCACATGGGTCCATAGACTACGAAATCGATATCTGAGCTCGAACTATTCAGCCCCAATAGCATGGAACCGGTGATGCCCATATCTTGCCAGGGAACGCCTCCTTCTTGCAGAATCGTGGCAATCTTCATAACCCTGGGGTCCTTCCCGGCCACGGATCTCAAGCCATCGGATGGTCGGTAATATCCTGACCACATCCGATTCAGGAACAACATGGAGGTCTTGAACATAATCGGGCCGGACACGCTTAAGAAACTCAAACCCCTGTTCGAAGTCCATCTTACGAAAACATTTTCCATCGGCCTTGCGCTCTCCTGCGGCATCGGGCACATAACGAAGCAAGGAGCGAAGACCTTCCGAGTGGTCGTAGTCAGAGACGGCAAATATCCAGCCTGCTTTGGTCTCAAAGAAGTCTCTTATGCGGACATTCACCTTATCGCCTTCATCACTTTATCCAGGCCTGCGCCCGGTCGAATGATCTCTCTCTTCTCCAGATCCAGCAGAGTGGAGGGCTCGCCGTAACTGCATTTCCCACCATCCACTATCGTATCAACTCGATCTTCGATCTCGCGAGAGACCGAGGCGGCACTCGTCGGTGCGGGAGTTCCGGTTCGGTTGGCGCTGGTGGAGGTTATGGGTCCTGCCAGATCGATGATCCTCAGAGCCGTTTCGTGGTCTGGATACCTGATGCCGACAAATGGCGAGCCAGAGGTGAGAATATCCGGAACTACGCTCTTTCGCCTGACAAGAACTGAAACCGGCCCTGGCAAGAGCTGTTCTAGAATATCCAGGTCTTCTCTGGTGACTTCAGCCACATTCCTCAGCATTTCAAAGTTTGAGACAGCCAAAAAAATGGGCATGGAAAGAGGCCTTTTTTTGATCTGAAAGACCCTCATCACCGCCTGCTCATCGAGAGCATTGGCGCCCAAGCCGTAAACGGTCTCGGTGGGGTAGACTATTACTCCCCCGCCGATGATAAAACGAGCTGCACTGGCGATCATTTACTATTTCCGCTTGATGCTGGCAATATCACCCAAGGTCAATCCTCTGCCTGCGCTCCCGGCCTTGACCCGGGATTCGCTTGCCTGGTCGGTTAGCTTGATCTTCAGCTCCTTCTCCAGTTTCTTTCTAACCTCGTCTTCAGGAGATATGTCCTCCCTCTCGATCTTCTTTAAGAGGGTCGCCTTCTCCTTGATTCTCGCGCCCAGTTGTTCCACGGACATCCCCTGGGCCTCGCGTGCTTCTCTGATCTTGCGCCCGAATTCAGGGACCAACTCCACTAAATCCTTGAAATGGTCGCGAGGTGGGGGCCGTTTTACTATGAAGGCCCTCTCCACGGGGACCATCTTCCTCGGAACTGGAGTCCATTTGTCTTCCGGTTTTCCGAAGCGCGCACAGCTCTTGCATACGTCCAGCGTTGAGCGGTCGATCACTATCCTTTGAGGTAAACCTGCGATCTCAGCACCGCAAATCTCGCATTGCTTCTCGGTCATTTCGGAAACCTTTATAGGGGTCGGAGTTTAATAATCTTTGTAATTATGGATAGTGGAGAAGGCATGAATGAGTCACAGGCCGGCGCGGACTTTTCGCGCTACATCCTGGACCGTATGCGCCAGCTTGAAGAGCGCAACCTGGCGTTGCGTGAGCAGAAGGACCGAGTGGAAGGCGAGAAGAGGCTCATTGAGAATCAGAAGCTCAAGTTCGAGCGAGAAGCTCGCAAGCTCCGCAGCGAGCTGGAGCGCTTGCGCGTCGGTCCCATGATCGTGGGCACCATAGTTGATGTTCTGGATGAGAACAGAGTGATAGTTAAGAGCAGCACCGGCCCCAGATTCGTTGTAAATTTATCGCAATTTATTGAAGAAGAGATCAAACCCGGAGCCCAGGTAGGCCTGAACCAGCAGTCCTTTGCTGTTATGTGCGTCCTGCCGTCGCCTCGCGACCCCGCAGTCTTTGGCATGGAGATCGAAGAGGCTCCCGATGTGCGCTTCTCCCAGATTGGAGGGCTCGAAATTCAAATCTCCGAGATCAGGGAAATTGTGGAGCTGCCCCTGAAGCGTCCGGACCTTTTCACGGCCGTAGGCATCGAGCCGCCAAAAGGAGTTTTGCTGCACGGGCCGCCGGGCACGGGTAAAACCATACTCGCCAAAGCTGTAGCCCAGAGCACGGAAGCGACCTTCCTAAGAGTCGTGGGCTCGGAGTTCGTGCAAAAGTACATCGGAGAGGGTGCGCGCCTCGTGCGCGAGCTATTCGAGCTGGCCAAGAGCAAGTCGCCGGCAATAATCTTCATAGATGAACTTGACGCCATCGGTGCGCGCCGCATGGATGGAGCCACCAGCGGAGATCGCGAAGTGCAGAGGACTCTGATGCAGATTCTGGCGGAGATGGATGGATTCGATGCTCGAGGCGAGGTAAAGCTCATCGCCGCCACCAATCGTCTGGATATGCTGGACCCTGCATTGCTGCGGCCGGGCCGTTTCGATAGAGTCATTGAGATTCCAATGCCAAATAAGGATGCACGTGAATCCATCTTAAGGATCCATACAGCAGGCATGAGCCTGGATCCGGATGTAAACCTCAGAATGATTTCGGACCTCGCAGAAGGTTCGAGTGGTGCGGATCTCAAGGCACTATCTACTGAGGCCGGCATGTATGCTATTCGAGAAGAGAGGACAATCGTCTACCAGAGCGACTTTGAAAGCGCGGCGGCAAAGATCCTTAACAAAGAGAGAAACCGGATAATGGAGCCTGAAGGTCTCATTCAGCAGTATATTTGAAGATGGAGTCGCCCGGGCCAGAAGAGTGGGCCCGGCCGTCTTTCCTCATGGTATTTTGAATATGCGAAGTGCTACTAAAATCAGAATAATGAAAGGCGAGAAATCTATTGTTCGCCCTTTGTGCTATAATAAGCTAATTTGTGTCATATATCTTAAATACATCCGGGGAGAACTTACTACTGTCAACTATCGGGCAAGATGTTTTCGAACCCGCGCTGGATAGCCCAATTTCCCTCCTGGAGCTATTCAGCATACAAATTTCATCATATTGGATTAAATTAGATTGAGGATATATGGTACTTTGTGGAAATTGTCGAGAGAATGTAAAGCCGGAGACGTACTTTTCCTGGAGAGGATTCATTTGCGGTTTGGGTATATTCTATTTGATTTATTATGGACTGCGGATACCACATTGTCCAAACTGTAATTTTCCTATGTCTCGAAGCAGCATTGTCTTTGGAGCATTTCCCCAGAGAGCCTCCAAGAGAACCTCGTTGAGTGGATAGTGGATAGAGGCATATCGATTGATATTCACAAAAAAGGCAAGATGATATTCACATCGTGTTGGCAGCTCATGTTGATCAAAAGTTTGATAAATGCGCGATTAACCAGGGATAATAGAAAGACAAAGCTCATAGACTCTTCAGATCTTGAAGTATGGTAATATCATTCTCTACTGATAATAATATTCTATTTTGAATCTTGGTGCTGCGTTCGGCTACAGAGCATTCTATCTTTATCCAGAAGATCCAGCGATCAAGAAAGCCGATCATCACTCGATTTTAACTCCATGGTTCTTGAAGAATTCAACTAAAGCCTCCTCTACAACTTGACTTTGAGCATGCAAATTGCCCTTCGATTGTACCGTATAAACCTTCAGAGTTCTAGCCATGGTTTCAGTGAGTGTCAATGTAGTCTTGGGCATATGCTACTATTAGGGTTTGAGTTTATATAGATTATGATACTATTAAACTTTGGTATCAAAATTTAATCAATAAGGCCGCCTTGTGGGAGCTATAATGTTCTCTTCGCTATTTCGTATTGGCTAACCTCAGGTTACTGTGGTTTCCAGTTGTTGTTCGTCTCATGATGGATGCTCTGTGAACTCATGTGCATCAGAGGTTAATAATCTTATCTTGATAATTAAACCCATGGTCGTCAGCGGAATCGTACCCACAAAGTCGCAGAGTGCATGGTAGAACTAAAAATAGGGCTAAAGAAGGACGCTATCAGGGATCATGAGCCGATCTTGGTATGGCTTACGGTTTTCTTGAGAACTGCGCGGGTCTCCAAAAAAGCCACCAATTGTCTATAGACAGCTGGGCCTTGCAGGGTCGACAATATTTTATGGCCGGGACTTTATTAGTTATTATCTCCCGGCTATTAAAAAGAGAGCGAGGTCTACTTGAAACTATGTAGACCGACCATATTTCCTTCCGTATCCATAATCATAGCGATCCATCCCATATCTCCGATCTTGGTTTTTGGATTAACAATTTTCCCGCCGGACTTTTCTATTCTTCCAATGACCTCATCAATTATTCCTTCGCAGCTCAGGTAGACACGGGTTCCATTTGCAGAAGGCTTGTTTCCAGGGCCCGGCGGCACCAAATCTCCGCTTACTCCTTCCATCCCCTCCATCGGGAAAAATCCCAGTTTTTGTCCCATGAATGTATCTATGCGGATCTCATTGCCCAGGATGTTAGAGTAGAACTTCACAGCGCGATCAAAATCCTCAGTTGGGATATCAAACCATGTGATTACATTTTTCATGATCGATATTAGGGCTCTAAAGCTATAAATATTTCGGAATCTAGGAATAGACTCCGAAACCGTAATAAGTAAGCTGAAACTCAATTTTATCCGACTGAATCTAATTTTTCATGAGGCCATTTTCTTTTCTTATTTGGCCCTGCTATTCCCAACCCTCCTGGAAGCATGGTTATCTGGCTTTCTAGTGGCAGGAGTAGGGCAAAGTCAGCCCTATCGAGTAAAGAATTGCGGAAAAGGATCAATTATCGATTTCAAGAGAAAAGTTTATTCGTCTTTATGGCAATGTAGTTCTATGGAGATTCGCAGTCGATTTGATATCGCCGTGGAGGCAGTCGTTCTGATGATCTTCATTGCCACCATCTATGTAACAAAAGATTTTTTTTCTACAATCCTCTTTAGCATAGTCCTGATTTATCTGCTAAAGCCAATATATGCAGGCATTTTCCGGATCACCAAACGCGAATGGCTCTCATCCCTCTTTTCCATGCTAATAGTGTTCGCAATAATACTGGCAGTACTCATTGGATTATCAGGAGTTCTATTGGTGGAGATAATGAACCTGCAAAGTTCAGGGAGCCTTTCAGCCATAAAGCTCTCAGGCATCTCGAATGACCTCCTCCTATGGATGAACGCCAGCCTTCCAGCATCAATTGTCCCATATGTGAATGGGATTGGCGATATTCCTGCAGCCATAGCCTCCTACTGTAACTCCCATTGTGGAAGCGCAGCTATCGGGCTTTGTTTCAGCATTGCCAATATTATTTGCTGAGTCCCTAGTGGTGATATTTTTCACATATTGGATGCTCATTGACGGCAAACATATCCTGGACCGGGCTGTCGAACTGCTGCCCAAGACCAGGAGAGGGATGTTCCGCCGTTTTTTGAAAGAACTGGATGGTATATACACAACGCTTTTTACCGTATACTTCAGCACGGCAATAATTTCGGGGAGCTTGGCATCCCTGGGATTCTATCTGCTGGGGATACCCAATCCCTTGCTTTGGGGAACGCTGGTGGCCCTCTTCGCCCTGGTTCCGATTCCCGGTCCTCCGGGGGTTTACGTGCCCATGGCCATCTATTACTCCCTGATCAAGGATTATCAGACGAGCATTATCCTGCTGGTTTTCGGAGTGATAGGAATCACATTGATACCCACTAACATCATAGCTCCGCAGCTGGCCTTGAAGACTGCAAGGATTCATCCTATCTTAACACTGCTCGCCTTCATCGCACCCATCTTCGTCCTGGGAATGGTGGGCATTATTGTAGGACCAATGCTCTACGGTCTTCTTTTAGCAATTTACAGGACGGAAGTATATTACCAAAAAATATAGGGAAATATTGGGAGGATTCAGGCATCAATAGGCTTAAAAGGAAAGTTTGCCTTTACTAAGTGCCCATAAGGCATAACTTCTTATATAAATATACAGCATGATTGACGCAAGCTCCAAAATAAAAAGAGAAAGTGCGGCTTTTTTACCCTTTCAGATCCGCTGTGCAGTGCGAGCATTTGACAGCTGTCTTCGCGATGCTCTCTTTGCAGTAGGGGCATTCCTTGGTGTTTGGCTCTGGAGGAGCAGGCTTTTTCTTGGCGGCGTTTACCTGCCGGATCAGCAGGAATATTGCCAATGCCACGATGAGGAAGTTGATAATCGTGTTTATGAAGAGACCATAGTTGATGGTGGGCGCTGCTGCCGCCTGAGCCGCTGCCAGAGTAGCATAGGTCTTTCCATCCAGAGGTATGAAAAGGTCTGCAAAGTTCACGCTGCCCAGGAGCAGTCCTAGAGGCGGCATTATTATATCCTTAACCAGTGATGTGATTATCGCTCCAAAGGCTACGCCGATAATGATGCCTATTGCCATATCCAGGACATTGCCCTTCATGGCAAAATCCTTAAACTCGCTTATGAATCCCATAGTCCTCACCCCACAAAATGACTGCAGTTTAATCAATTTAATACAATTTACGCGCCCAAAATATAAATTCTTTTGGTAAAGGATATTAGGTGTAGACAGCATAAAACCTTAGTAGAAAGAAAGAGCATCCTATTATGATGAAAGAATACACCAATGGAGAGCTAATCGTCCAGTGGAACCCGGAAAAATGCATACATGCCAGGGAATGCGTGAAAGGTCTGCCTAAAGTGTTCAGCCACCAGAGCAAGCCCTGGATAAATATGCAGGGAGCGAGCTCTGAAGAGATCAAGTCGGTCATAGATCGATGTCCTTCCGGAGCTCTGACATATAAGAGTGGCAGGATCTGTTGAAGATGGAGAAAAGAACTCCGCAAAGATCAAGGTTGTAAAAAACGGTCCATTCCTTGTAGAAGGTAATTGCCCCTTGATCGACCCGGAAGGCAAAGATGCTGAAGTCCGGGGACCGTATGCACTCTGCAGATGCGGCGGATCCAAGAAAAAGCCCTTATGCGATGGGACGCACATCAAGATCGGATTCGATGATACCAGGTAATTGTAGTCCTGGCCGGAGCTCCCGAGGCGGAAATTTCCAGTGAGCAATTTCGAGCGGGATTATTCCCTTTTTGTCAATCTGCAGAACCGAAGAACGCATCTGCTACTTCCTTTGCAGATCATATCTCCTCGCTCGAATCCTATTTCCCCAGAATCAGGCATCTAGTTCCCTGAACTCCTGAGACCAGACCGAATTTTCCACCCGGCAGATGAGGTCGCCCACCTTTTCCGACAATTCCCCACGTCCCGACCCTATTATCAGATCATGCCAGGGGCACTTTTTGACGATAACCTCAAAGCCGTTCTCCAGGTCCAACAAGTCGTATTCAAAGCCCTCCAGGCAAAGCCTGGCGGCAACGGCCTCCTGTAATCCCTTCCAGCCCAGAACTCAGTTTCATCATGGCCTTAATGGTGCGGGCCTGAATCTTTGGCAGAACCTTCCAGACGGCTTCGTCCAATTTCAGCGTCGCCTCAAAACCATACTTCTCCTCGACCATCATGAACCACAGACCGTCCACTGCCGTATAGGACCGGCGAAAATACTCCGTCTTTTGCTCATCCGTCAAATCCGCCAACTTTCCGACCTCCCGATCTCTGGATCAGCAGATCCCGGATTTCCGGCCGGCCTTGAGGATGCCTTTGCATGATTCCAGTGACCGGTGGCATTTTTCCGCCAGATCCCGTATCTCGCCGGCAGCCGGATCGTCGGCCTCTTCAAGCTCCTCGGCCATTCCGTCGTAGATCTTGAAAGCCTTTTTGTAGGCCTTGAGGGCCTTTTTGCCGCATTCCACTTTGTCTTCCACTTCGGACAGAGTGAAATAGGCAAACGCCAGATCTCTCAAGATCTCAGCCGCCTCCAGAGGCGCCCTCTCCTGGGTATGATATTGCAGGGCTTTCTCGTAGGCCTCGATGGCCTTTTTGCAATTTTCCGCTTTATCAACATTCTCTGCCAGCGTGATGAAGCTATAGCCGAGATTCTTCAGGGCGTCTGCATGCTCTGCAGGGCTTATTTTATCAAAGATCCTGACGGCTATTAGGCTTGCATCAATGGCCTTCTGGCAGTTCTCTTGCCTCTCCTCTACCTCCGCCAGAGCCGAATATGCAGCCCAGAGCAAGATCTGCGTCTCAGCATGCTCCAGAGGATGATCTTTTTCATCATAGATCCGCAGGGCCTCCATAGCTGCATTCACCGCCCTCTTGCAATCACTAGCTTTGGCTTCAGCAGAGATTTCCGTATCCGCCAGCATGCTGCAGGTGATCGCCATATCTTTCTGGCACGAAGCATACTCCAATGGCTGGTCTCGGATGGAGTATACGCGCAGCCTCTCCTGGCAGGCTTCTTGAGCAAGCAGACAGTTTTCAGCACGATACTCGATCTCGGCTATTGTCAGATAGGCAAGCCACAGTGTCCCCTGGGCTTCGGCGTAGTCCCCGGGCGAATCCTCCAGCTTGACGATCCGCAGCGCCTCTTGAGCCGCACGGATGGCTTTCATGCAATTGCTGAGACGATCCAGGCTCTCACCCATTGTGAGATAGACATTCGCGAGATTATTTTGCGTAGTTGCATAGAGCTTAGGGAATTCCTCGAGAGAATATATCCTCAGAGCATTCTTGTAAGACTCCAGGGCCCGCTGACAGTTCTCAAGCCCATCTTCTTCTTCGGCCAGATCGAGATAGGCATTTCCCAGGTTGTTCTGGGTTGCTGCATAGGCCTCCGGCCGGGTCTCTGTCGTTCTGATCAGGAGGGCGTCGTTGCATGACTGAATGGCACGCCTGCAATTCTCTGCCTTATCCACCGCTTCAGAAAGGGAGAGATAGGTTATGGCCAGATTATTTTTCACGGCCGCATACTGCTCTGGATAGCGATCTGGAGAATAAACCAAAAGAGCATTCTGATACGATATTATAGCATGATTGCAGTTATCTTCGCGATCTATGAACTGTGCCAGTGTAAGATACGCACTTCCGAGGTTGGTCAAAACTTTCGCGTACTCTAAAGGTCGATCCTTGAGGTCATAAATACGTAGGGCATTTTTGCATGCAACAATTGCGCTATTGCCGTTTTCCAGTCTATTTTCGACTTCTGCCAGTCTCCGAAATGCCGAGCCCAGTTCGTCCTGAATAGATGCGTAATCCTCGGGAGCGCTGGCCTCGGAAAAGACAGTCAGAGCCTTTTGCCATAAATTAATAGCAAGCTTGAGATTTTCTGCTCGATCTCTCAGGTTTGCCTTCTCAGCATAGGCGAAGCCCAGGCTTCTCATAATCCTGGCATGAGGATTTGGATAACGCTCCGGCGTGTAGAACTGGAGGGCTTCTCGATAGGCTTGAATTGCTCGCTCGAAGGTTTGCAAATTCTTATCTTGCCTGAAAATTTCAAGGCAAATATCACCCATCTTTCTCTGGATATTACTCCTCTGCAAATTATCCATCTCAAAGGCCAGCATTCTCTCACACACCTTCATGGCCTTTTCATACTCGGCATCATCCGCGACGTTCATTTCAGCACCTTCTGATTGACAACATCTCTGATTGCTGAAATAGGAGATACTACCCAATGCTCTATTATTGCTGCCAAGCCTCCTGAACTTCCTGATACATCAATCTAAGAATGCTGCTACATCTACTCTTCGCCCATTGACCTCTCTATGAAAAGATAATAAAATCTTGATTACTGATTGTATACTTACTTAATATACCAAAAGAGTTAAATCCAATAAGGTCCATATTCTACATGGGGGATATGTGCAGGAGTATCCCAAAATAGGGTTGATGGAATCCGCTAAGAGGTAGATTTTCAGGTGCATCCTCCTTCCTGGATATTTACCTCCTTTTCGCTATTTTGATAAGGAAATTTCAGGATTGACGATTTATTTTATTTGAGTTTCGTTATTTCAGAGAGCCTCGCTGGAATGATCATTAATGACCTTAAGTGTTTTCTTGGATATTTTTAGGGAATTTACTTGAAAACCACGATATCCAGGAGGAGCAAAATGGCTCCGAAAAAGCCTGATATGGTGATTATCGTCTCAGTAGTTATCTCTAGATTATGCACGGGCCTCCTCGTAAGCAGATCAACGATATATAGTTTTCCACAAATGAGCAGGAAGGCAACAACAAAGAGAAGGAAGAGCGAAAGGTTTACGATTTTAGAGCCGACTAGCCTCTCATTCCTGGTAGAAAAGTGCCTGTTGTTATCGAGGTAAATAGATGAGTCATTTGATTGAGTCGGGCATGATCCGGCTGGATAAGAAACCCTACGGACGAGGCGAATCTGAGAGAAAGGATCATCCATACGAGATGAAATTCCTGAGAAAAGACTCCATGCAGGATTTGGTGAGCCTGCAAAGCCTGATAGCAGAGAACCTCCCAGAGCCTGAGATCTTTAGATTGCATGACGATGAGGACTTTAGGGATGTTTTCCAGTCGGAGCATTCCGTAATTGGAGTGACAACTTCTGAAGGATTGGCGGCATATAGCATAATTCGCATCCCAGGGCTCGCGAAGGACAATCTCGGCCGGGATATAAATCTAACAAAAGGAGAGCAAATGAAGGTTGCCCATCTTCAGGCCACTGCCGTCCACCCTCACTTTCGCGGCAACGGTCTCCAGAGAAGGATGGCGAGCGCACATCTAAATGTGCTGGAGAATATGGGATACAGGCATGTCTGTTGCACGATATCTCCACGAAATCCCATAAGCCTGGCTAACATTCTGTCCTGCGGTTTTGTGATAAAAAGCCTGGCCCCCAAGTTTGGAGGATGGTGGAGATATATCATGTACAAAGATATCTTGCGTCCTTTGCGCATCAGTGATGACGCTAATATGGCATTAGATACGGTTAACGGCATCGACTTTCAATAAGACTCGCGACAACATTCATGGAGATGAGGTCGAGAGTTCGATGTTCGGATATAAAAACTCAGATCGATCTCTTGAAGAAAGGTTTCGTTGGCTTCGAAGTAACCTCTGACTCCGAATATCCGGAAGTATTCTACCGGAGATTCTAAGTTGATTCTAAGTTGACGTCGAGGCGCAGACAGGAAGATTGAGACAGATAGTATTATCCAAACCACTACACCTTTTGGTTTTTCAAAGAATTGCCTTGGCTACAAGATCTACCAGGTCGATCACCTTCTCTCCAGCGCCCGCGTCTCTGAGATTCCTGATGCACAGAGGACATGTTGTGACAATATAGTCAACTCCATCCGGAACATCCTGCAACCGTCTCCTGGCCATTTGCAGTGAGAGATCTCTGTACCCGGCCCGCACACCTCCGCCTCCTCCGCAGCATCTGGAATCCTTTCTCGTTGCCCTCATCTCCTTGAAACGGCAGATGGCCTCAATCAGACGGCGTGGCTGATCATAGATTTTATTATGCCTGCCCAGATGACAGGGATCGTGATAGGTTACTGTTATATCGAGCGGTTTTAGGGCCAGCTCTGAGATGTGCTCCGCCAGGAACTCGGACACGCTGGCAACCTCGAATTGTTTTGCATAATTCTTCTTGAGAGTTGTATAGCAGCCCGCGCAGCCTGTGATCACGGTATTGGCTCCGATCTCCTCGATCTGCATCGAGTTCTCGTCCACAAATCGAGCGGCATCGAAACCCGTGCGAAGTAAAGGCGACCCGCAGCACTGCTCGCCGGGAAGGAGAGTTGCTCCAAAGCGGCTTAATATTGTAAAAGTACGGGCAGCAGTCTCAGGGTAGCGGTAGGAGTTCATACAGCCTACAAAATAGACATATTCCGCCTTCTTCTTCAATAGTCTCTTATCCTGGAGCCATGCTAATCGATCTCGTGGGTCTCCAAATGTGTTGCCGCTCTCAAAGATATTCCGGCTTAGGTCCGCTTGCGACTTTGTCATACTGCCCCTGGTTACAAGCTCCCTCCTGGCTCTCTCGATAAGATCGGGAGGATTAACTCCTGCCGGGCAGTTTTCCGTGCATATTCCGCAAGTCGTGCAGGTGTTCAGGCTATCGAGGAGATCTGAGTCTGCTTGCAGGCCGGATGACATTGCCTTTATCACCATAATACGGCCTCTGGTGTTGGCCGACTCCCAGCCGGATTGCTCGAAGACGGGACAGAAAGAGCGACATGTTCCGCAGCGAACACATTGATTGACGCCCTTAAGATCGAGATTCATTTCATCATTCATTTCATCCTAGCCCCATCTTTCCGGGATTCAATATCCCCTTTGGGTCCAGGGCTTTCTTGATGGATCGCATCACTTGCAGTGCCTCAATCCCCACCTGTTCCGGCAGATACTCTGCCCGGGAT
The DNA here is from genome assembly GCA_963798205.1 of uncultured Methanosarcinales archaeon. Lineage (GTDB taxonomy): Archaea > Halobacteriota > Methanosarcinia > Methanotrichales > Methanotrichaceae > Methanothrix. Next base: position 19,079 of record CAWCSK010000030.1, on the reverse strand, counting down.
AGCCCTATTCCGTGCTCGGAGCTGACCGTCCCACCAAGACTCAAAGCTGCTCTATGTATTCTATCCGCGGCAACCCGAAGTCTATCCCATTGATCTTTATCATCAACATCGATGAAGAGTGCTACATGCAGATTTCCATCACCTATATGGCCGTATTTCATGGCTGGAATATCGAGGCTGGTCGTAATCTGCTGCACTTTTCGGATTAAGGCTGGAATCTGCTTGATGGGGACACCAACATCCTCGCCTATGTAGATGCGAGTTTTGCTGGGGTCCAGCCGGGAGATTGCCGCTCCTACCAGCCTCCTTGCTGCCCAAATTGGCTCCATCTCCGGACCGGAGGCTATCTTCAGGCTCTTTGCCATAGGGCGGCAAATCTCCAAGATCTGCGAGGCCGTCTCCTCCGTCGAGCAAACAGACCCATCCACCTCGAACAGGATCACATCGCCATTGTCCGGCAATGCCAGATCCTTGATCGCATAGCTTCAAGACTTGCAATGTGGTCCTGTCCAGGATCTCACAGGCGGAGGGCGTGATGCCACTGGAAAATACCTTTATTACAGCGTGTCCTGCGATTTCTGCCTCTTCAAAGCAGGCCAGCACCAGTCTCCTGGTTCTTGGCAGGGGAGCAATCTTCAGGCCGGCTCGCGTGATGATTCCCAATGTTCCTTCCGATCCTACAAAGATTCTTGTGAGGTCATATCCTGCTGCGGACTTGAGCACCTTCGAGCCGGTATTTATGACGCGGCCATCTGAAAGCACCACTTCCAGATCGAGGACGTAGTTCCGCACAGTTCCATACTTGACCGAACGCATACCGCTGCTGTTGTATGATAGCATTCCTCCGATGGTGCACATGGCACTGCTTCCCGGGTCTGGCGGGAAGAAGAATCCGTAGGGCAACAGTTCCAAATTGAGCTTCTCGTGCACCACGCCCGGCTCGACTATCACCTGCTGGTTTTCGATATCGACCTCTAATATGCGGTTCATGCCCGACATGTCCAGGACAATGCCCCCCAAGACAGGGGATGCACCTCCTGCGAGGCCGGTGCCGGCTCCCCGTGCAGTGACGGGAATCTGGCGTTCGCTGCATAGGCGGATCAATTGGGAGACCTGGCTAGTGTTCTCTGGCCGAACAACAAAATCGGGCAGGCCGACGATCTGTGATGCATCGCAGGAATAGCAATATCTCTCTGCCAGCGAGGCGGATACCCTATCGCCTGCAATTTCCAGGAGATCTTCCAGTAGTTTCTTCATAGAGCTCGATATAATTACTAGCACCTTTGGCTGCGACAGATCGATATAAGGATTTCTGGAAACGGGTCTTAGTTTCAGGTGTTTCGGGTTGAACTCGGCGCACGATGCCCGAATCATAAAGGCACGAATGTGGCGGGCGGAGTCCAATTGCTTCATGCCGCAAAGATCGGATTAGCGTCATGCTGATATTAAAATATAGCTATGATTAAAATATAATTTAAATATTTTTTATGGTATGCCAATAGATTCTAATGAACCTTAACTTTTTGAATGAAACGATATGTATTATGGAAGTAAAAACAATTTTAAATTTTTTATATATATATTTTTGATCTGCTAGTGTAGATAATATAAATAACATATATGATTAAAATTTTACTAAAATATTAAATAACAAAATAATATAAAACTTAAATTTTAATATTATATTTGATGATTCTATCTAAACATAATTGATTCAATGATATTATAAATAAATAAGATTATAGACACAAAGTTATTAATTTAAAATTACAGATAAAATATAGTTTATAATTTTATAAATAAACCTATTTGAGAGATTGTGATTATTAGAAGTCATATTTTTATAAATAATAATTAGGCATGGAAATCCTATATGTTCATGAGGGATTTAGTATTTATAAAATTATTACATTTTTTACCGTGTTTATCGCTTATTCTGATAGTTTATACGAATGAAAGGAACGCAATACCTTCTTCTTTCGAGGAGCCTAGTTTCCATGTCACAAAGGATGGGGATAGGCGGGGAGAGGGGCATATTCACATAGTATATGGAATAAGCCTGTTGGCAAAACCATGGTTGTTCAGGACCAGGAAAATATCTGTACCCATAGTTTATAGCATCGAAGCTTTATTCCAGCATTTCTTACCACAACTTAAGAGCTTCAGCTTGATCATCGAAATTTCAAATGTATACTTAAATTTCTAAAATTTTCTTTTTTTAATTTTTAAACTATTATAATTAAATTATCAATTTAAAAGAATTATTTTTAATATTTATTTTAAAAATTTTTTTTGTACATATTAGAATTTTTGATTATATAATTTTTTAGTTTGTTTAGTAAATTTTTCATATCTATTTAGTTTAATTAATTTTAAATTATTATTAATATTAAATAACCTATTTTTAAAGATAAGATCAATTTCAAGCTAAAAGTGAGAGATGGGTTTTTACCGCTCTTGAAACGTCGTCTTTCGAAATTATCCACCCTGATTTAGGCATCTTGCTTTTCCAGGTAAATTGAAGTTCATGATGTCGATGCCTTTCGATTTTCATCTGCCTCGTGTAAGCCCCGTCCTGAGGCTTATGAGCATTTCAGTCCCATAAATGACGCCGTAAGTCTTTTGCATGGCTCCAAGAGCCGTCCTATCATCTATCATTCAATGGGATACAGAGAATAAAGAGGAATTGTTCAACAGTGCAAAAATACCCAAGAATCTTTATACTCAAAACGACTATTATCAATCTGATCAGCTCGATAACAAAATGTTAGCAGAAGGTGTACTTATTGGTTACTGAATTAGATGTGAACAATTTAGTTGACAAAGTAGAAAAGGTAACGAAGCAAAGGGAGATGGATTTATCAACCGATGCGGACTTGAGCATCGGTATAATGAACCTCATTAACTTAGAAGAGCACCTGTTCTTTACAGCAGAAGAGACCGGTAAAGATGAATATTTTGATCTTTTGATAGAAGTTAGGAAAATGAGAATTGAACTCCTCAAGAAAATCATTAAGGGATCCGAAGGTGAAGTTTGGTGCATCAGCAAGCACTTGCTTACGGCCTGCATGAGATTCATGGAAACTGGAACAAAGCTCCTTGGAGAAGGTAAAAAGAGGAAGCAAAATCGCTATTTGAAAAGTCATACCGGCTCTATCTACTATTCTGGCAGATAAATTCAGGAACTATATATCCAAAGAATGAAAAGAATATTTCTGAAAAAGAAGATGGCATTGGAAACACAGTGGGAGATTCGCCAGATCAAGATAAAAACCAGAATAACGAGAAAATAGTATTCGTCCCGGTATGCAAGGAAACGCTGTGATTTGCTTCATTGATCCACTTGCGTCATAGATCTAACTTGATCCTGGAAAATCCAGCAATGTCGTGCCTCCTGGGTGTTGGAGGGCTGTCGGCAGCAGTGTTGATTGGAGCTCGGGCGGGAACCCGTGCGCAAATGGAGATATGCTCAATAATGCCAGCAACCACTGGTGATCGGTGCAGGGGATGAAGGTGCCGCAATGATCGAAAAACTGCAGTGCTGCCGGAAACTTCACATCAAAATTTCCTGCAATACGAATTTGCGAACACGGCGCCTATCCGGCAATCGCACAGATCTCTCCGGAAACCTCCAGGGCTTTGCGTAGCTCTTCCATGTTGATCGGTTTTGTAATGTACTCATTCATGCCAGCCTGCAAGCACTCAGCTCTATCTCCTTCCAGGGCATGGGCGGTCATGGCGATGATGCGAGTATTCATTCCGGAGTCCCGAATGCGGCGCGTTGCCTCCAGTCCATCCATCTCCGGCATTTGAATATCCATTAAAACCACATCATAAGGCTTCTCTTGCAGGGCCTGCAAAACTTCCAATCCGTTGTTTGCCACATCCGCTCTGTATCCCAGACGCTTTAGCATGCTCATGGCTACTTTTTGGTTAACCAGGTTGTCTTCCGCCATCAGAATGCGAAGCGGCAGTTGTTTCTTATCCGCAAGCATTCGGCGTACTATTCTTGGCCTTCGTATTCCCCATCACATCGTTAGATAGCAGTTCGATGAGACGGTTGTGAAGCATAAGAGTCCGGACCGGTTTTGTCAGCCAACCGTCAGCCTGCATCTTTGAGGAGGAACGGTAGCCAACGGGCGCGAGGAGCAGTAGCCGAGCCTCCCCATATTTGCCGCTCTTGATCTCCAGGGCAAGATCCTGATCGCTCATATCACTGCCGCCTGCATCCAGTCCAGCCATATCTTGCATTCTGGCCTCCAGAATCACAAAATCAAAAGATTCTTTTGCCAGCATCTTTCTCGCTTCCTGCAGGCTGGCGGCCTCGCTCGCGACAACCTCCATGGATCGAGCCGCAGCTAGCAGCATCTTTCGAACGGAATTGCTGTTATCTATTACAAGAACCTTCTTCCCTGCCAGCCTTGAATTGACTGCTTTCACTTTAAAGCTGGGCGACTCTGCTACTATGGTGAAGTGGAAGGTGCTTCCTTTTCCTTCCTCGCTCTCAGTCCAGATCTTTCCGCCCATCAGCTCCACCAGCTTCCAGCTTATGGCGAGACCGAGGCCCGTGCCGCCATAGTTCCGGGTGATGGAGGAATCCACCTGAGTGAAGGACTGGAAGAGCTTGCCCTGATCCTCCTTGGATATGCCAATCCCGGTATCTTTAACCGCGAAATGAAGTTCGATTTTTCCGTCTCCAGTCGGCGCAGATCCGGCAGACAGTGTCACCTCACCCGTCTCCGTGAACTTCACTGCATTTCCCAGGAGATTAACCAGAACCTGATGCAGACGGGTTACATCTCCTTCGACCTTTTCAGGAATTCCATCTTCCAGGAAATATGTCAGTTCCAGCCCCTTCTCGGCAGCTTTTGCTGCCACCTGATCCAGAGAGTCCTCAATGCAGGCGCATAGATCGAAGGAATGGCGTTCCAGATCCAGTTTGCCTCCGTCGATCTTGGAATAGTCCAGGATGTCATTAATGATGGATAATAATGCATTTCCGCTATTTTGGATTGTCTCCAGGAAGTCGCGTTGCTCCGGTTTGAGATCGGTCCCCAGGAGCAGGCCTGTCATGCCTATGACTGCGTTCATGGGAGTGCGGATCTCGTGGCTCATATTGGCCAGGAATTTCGATTTTGCTCTCGTGAACGCTTCCGCACTCTCCTTGGCTATTTTGAGGTCCTTATTGGCAGCCTCGAGTTCAAAGGTGCGAAGCCTCACTCTCTCTTCCAAACCCTCATTGAGGCGTATGATCTCTTGCTCTGCCCTCTTTCGTTCCATTATCTCTTGCTGTGCACCACCGTAAAGCTCTGCATTCTCCTTCAATACGAGGACCTGCCGGACAATTACAAGGCCTACAATTATTCCTACGCTCGCAGAAAGGGCGGTAAAGGATAAGGCAATTTCATGATCGTGACTCCAGATGAGCATAATAAAAGCTGCCACCACACACAGATAGGGCAAATATGAGGGCCATGCATTCTGATCATATCTCACCTCATAATGATGATCCGAGCTAAAGTCGCCACTCTTCACAGATACTATCTGGGCAATAGCTGCCAGACCCATGAAGAGATAAACTGCAATGTAGCCGCTATCGGCGAAGCCACCCGCGACATAGGTTCCGTCCAGATTCTGGCGTAAGAAAAAAGTATCTGTAGCAATAAAGATACAACAGCCAAGGACCAGGAGCATGAGTGCCTCGTGTCCAGGAAGATTCATCTTCCGGAAGAGCAAATGGGCCACAAAAAAGAGCAGCATCAAATCCAAAACAGGATAGGCTAGCGAGAGGGCTAATGCCAGGACGTCAGTTGCGATATTTTGATCCAGTGTAGGCTCTATAACGAGCGGCCAGAAAAAGAGGGCCGATGTTATGATTATGATGCTCGTATCCATCGCCATCTTAATTCTGTCTCGCCTTGAGCGAAGTGCCGATGGCAGGAGAAGAAGGCCTATAATGAAGAAGGGATAGAACAAGAGATTTGGAATATCTGCCAGTGATGGATAAGGATCCAGATTCTGAACCGTCTCAATATAGGCCCAAAAGGCATCTCCCAGAGTGAAGCAAAGCTCTCCTATGGCCATCATGAACCAGGCGAGGAATACCTTTCGGCTCACATTCAGAGATAAGCGTGCGGCATAGAACATGCAAAAAGTCATCAATATGTTTATGGGAAAAGCAATCCAATCCGTAAAAAATATGATAGCTTTGGGGTCGTCCCTCAATAGATATCCTACGAATAGATAAGCCAGATAGATTGCTATTGCTGCAATAAAGGAGTAGCCCAGTAGCCTCGAATCCCCTTTTCGAGCCGAATCTGACTCTCCGACTATGGAAGAAAGATGGAATCTGTTTGATCAGGTCAGCTCGTCCTGCCTCTTTCAAATATGGACTTAAGCTGCTATCTTGAAAAGCATTGATTATCTGTGCAGATATCCCCATCTTTATCACTTATTATTGATTTTGTTCCTTTAATCCAGATATCCAATTATCTACCATATCGAATCGGTTGTACCGCGACGGTTTTAGATTTGAAGATGATCTAATCAAGTCCTCTGGAATATCATTATTCATGCAGTTAATTCCTGCTCCTTTATTTTCGCCCCGCATTGAGATTGATTTGATATCCTAGGAATAGTAAGTACATCTATATATCTTTTTTTAGATTAGACTATTTGGGCGAGACCTAAGATGGATGATTATTTTATCATCGATTTACCGCCAGATTCGATATGCGCACTGACCAACTTATTACAATTTTCTTTAAGATATCGGCTGTACTGGAGCCTTTGAGATTTACTTTTTTGCAATAATATCTATTTAATGATTTGAAATTTTGCCAAATTAGATTCATCGATGGAAATAATTATGCTGCCGGTAAAAGTAGGGGAGAGAATAAAAGAGGAAGGAAGCGTGGAGGAGGGTTGTGTGGTAGGGATGTATGGTTTGGATGTGGATGTGGAGGATGATGTGGATGAGTGGTGTGGATGTGCGGAGAAAAGAAAAATGCAGCTAATTCAGGCCGACGCCGACCAAAGCCTTATTTGGTATGCGAATTTCTATTTTTCTCAGGGGAATCTCGAGTTTGAAAGAAGAATTTGAGCGTATGACCTTCGATCAAAAGGTATCCTATTTGCTAGCGAACCGAAACGAGCTGCCGGACGAGCTCGCACTGGATGGTGTGAAGGCGCTCGCCGAGGCTGGCGAGATAGAATATGCCGTCGTTTTAGCCAGAGACAAAGGGATGATAGATAAGGCCATCCAGATCCTGGTAGACGCAGGAGACTACCTCTGGGCAGCAATGATCGCCAAGAACGCGAATAGGGATGGCGAATCGGAGAATCTATACCGGGAAGGCCTGCAGTATTACATCGAGATGGAGATGTTTGGGCATGCCATTTCCGCAGCGACTGCGCTCGGTCTACCTCCCAACGAAGTCGATGCACTCTTCCAGAGGGGAATTGAATCAGAAAGCAGCGGTATGGACCTTGCTCACACCAGAGATATGATCGACTGCGCATTGGAATCTCTGGATATTGCCCTCATAGGCAGGGATGATGAAGTCTCCCGGCAGGTTTTGTCAGCATTGAACGAGGAGCGAGAAAAAATGGCGAAAGAGGATCAAGACAAGAAGTGAATCACTAATAATATAATCAAATATGGATATATTCGGATATGATATATGGAGTCTCCATCTTGGGCTATAAGGGAGCAACGATACATCGTTCCCTGAGCAATCCACTTTAGCTCTTCCCTCCTGGGCCGTCACTCATCTCTCAGCCTGACCTCCAGTGACATCAGATCCTCTGCCACCACGGTTCTCTCAAAGACGGACTTTGCCTCGTTCAAAAGAAGGGTTGTGTCTTCAGAATAGCGGGAGCTTATATGGGTTAAGACGAGCAGCCTAACATCGGCGCATCTGGCCACCTCTGCCGCTTCTCCGGCAGTGCTGTGTTTCGTCTCCCTGGCCCAATCCGCCATATCGTTGGCCAGAGCACAGTCATGAATGAGAAGATCGGCTCCTAGGCTTGCGACCTCTACCGATTTGCAGGGCCTCGTGTCTCCTGTGTAGACGATCTTTCTGCCTGGTCGAGACGGGCCCATGACCTGTTGGGGCTGAATTGTCTTGCCATCTACCTCGATCGTCTGGCCGTGCTGCAACTTTCCGAAGAGCGGCCCGGGTGGTATGCCCAGGGATACAGCCTCGTCGCGGTTGAATCTGCCCAGACGCCGGTCTTCTTCCAGAACATAGCCGAGGCTCGGCACACTGTGACGGGTCTCAATGGCCTCTACCCGGACGCCGTCCATCTTCAGAACATCTCCCGGCTTCAATTCGACGGCTTTAACATCGAACTTCCTGGAGAAGTAACAGACCGCCTTAAAGCTCTCCACCAGGCGCTCGGTATGCACGGGACCGGCTATAGTGATCGGCTCCACTCTTCCCTGAAAAGCCATGGTCTCCAAAAGGCCGGGAATGCCCAGGATGTGATCGGCATGCAGGTGTGTCAGGAAGATATAGTTCAAGCGCATCATGCCGGTTCTGGCGCGCATCATCTGTCTTTGAGTGCCTTCTCCACAATCGAAGAGCATCATCTCTCCCTCGCGGTTGATCAGGATAGCCGAGGGATTTCTCTCCGGCGTGGGTAGCGATCCGGCGGTTCCAAGAAAGGTCACATTGAGCATCTTTGGCCTCGCTGCATTTCTCGGGAAAAGATAACCTTACTCCATATCATCTTTTGCATGCAAAACCTTTATCAGATAAAAGAGAAGCCTCTCATATTGGTGTAGGTATGGATGCGATTACTATCATTGAGTGGCTTCAATCCCTGTTGATATTGGCGATCTTCCTCGGGATAATGGCGACGAGCTTCAAAGTCTGGCGCTGGAACTATATGACGCCGCCAAGGTAAGCATAGCCGAGAGAAGAGAATTATCCCTACTATTTTATTCCAACTATTTTGATTTTTATCGCATACCCCGATGCCTGCTACTTAGAATTTGTTCCATGTAATTGGCTGCATTACTAGTTATCGATCCCGTAAGGATATCATTGGCAATCTTCCTCCGATCGTCATAGTGAGAAGCAGGAGCGTGGGCCTGCATCTCATTTCCATCTTTTCCGTGACTTCAAAATCAGAAACTTTTATCGCTTTAATATGATATCATAATATGGAAATCGACCTGGATAACCATCTGTACTCGACCATTCATACCAACCTCTCCATTCGCTATTAGTTCTGGGCTGGAATCGCGTATGCACTCGAATTGACGCTAAATCACGCCGAATTTCCAATATGTTATAAAGGCGTGGCGTAGATTCGGGCCTGCTTTCTGGTGGCGAGCCAAAGCTACCTGCGCCAATAACATGCAATTCCTTTTCATGCCGATAACCGATATGATCGCATCTCAATTCGTGCACATCGCCATGTAGGCAAAGTTTTACACCATTCTTTTGCATGTGTCCCAAGAAATCAACATTGGCCATCATATTTTGACCTGTAATTGCATGGTGCCAAACACCTATGCGCAGAATGTCACAATTTTTTTTAAGTTGGTCTTTTGCGATTGCATCCTGCACTTGCTTATCTGCCTCTTGAATTGCATGCATCACAGCATCTGGGTGAATGCCTGAGCGCTTACGGTGAAACTGGTCAACCTGCCAAGATGAGTTAAGCGCAAGGAACTGGATACCTGTCTCAGGAAATAAGTACGCTATGCCTTGTTCAGAGTAATCTAGAGGATACGGCTCCTGGACAACTTTATGGAAGAATGCCTCTGAGATCTTCTTTAGCCTCAAATTGTATTTATCATCATTCCGTACTAGATAGATCTCTCCTTGCCTCAGGTATTGTTCTGGCCGGAGATCATTGACGTCAGCCCTCCAATCATAAGATTCATGTCGATCCTGCACATCATGATTGCCAGGAACAAGGATCCATCGTTGCGCTGACAGTCCAAATCGCTCGGTCAATAGCTGGACAAATTCGCGCGCCTTCTCGAATCCCTCTTCCCTCCCTCTATCAGTTATATCACCCGTAATAACAAGATATTCGATGGTATCAAAGCAGAGGCAATCTCCTTTAGTTATGTCGTCTATCAACCATTGGAGCCGGGAATGCGGTAATGTATCGTCAGCAAAATGCAAATGAGTTAGGTGTAGAATCCTAATTGGCCCTTCTTTTTGAGCCGGAATCCCAGAACTGGACGCCATTACTTTCTTGACCGTTTCAACTTGTTTGAGAGTTCCTTTCGATTTCTGTGCGTAGAGCTACAATCCTCTGATCGGATTCGGGATCTCGCTTACGAATAGCATCGACACCCTCACTAATAAGCGTCAGCTTTCGGCATCTGGGACAGATTACGTCCTTTTGCTCACGGGCTATGTTTTGCGTAATTAGATCCTCCGAAATTTCATATCCACAACCTCTGCACATTATGGCTCGGTGTTCATATACCTCTACACCATGACTACGCAGATGGTCTTCAATGAAGCTTATAAAAAAATCGCGACGCCCTCTTATAGTTGTCTCCGCGAAATAGAGATCGAGGTGTGATAAGCCACTTCTATATTTAATCTGTCGAATGCCGCATATTCCTTGACTTGGCTCATCAAACTCAACACGGTTAGCCCATAGCCTTGGTGAGCCAAATTCACCCCCTATAACCAGCCAAGCTACTAGCGATGCATATATATTGTCAATAGCCCCTGTAAAATCATAAAAGAGTGAAACCGAATGCTCAACTTTTTCACTTGTATTACATTCAATTTCTGGGAATAATGTCGGAAAAACCAATAGCCCTTGACTACGAAAACAGATCCCATTTTGGATGAGCAATTCGATCACGCTTTCCAGCACAGTACGTTCTTGGTCAAATCTGAGCCTATCTTTATCCAAAATACCTGGTAGTGTTAGATCGTGCGAAACAATACTGCGCTCTTCCAGGGCTGGTACACCGCGCGGATTCTCTCTTGCAGCAACGATTATTGAACCCGCGTATCGCTGATCTCACCGATTTGCAGGACTAGAACTGTATTGCCTGAAGCTAAACGCGTCACGGCAATCATGCCTTGTGCCGCAAGTTGTTCCACCACAGCCTTAATTGCGTCTGGTTCGTACGAAATAGGGAATTGTGCCTTGATGCAAATCATCTCGCAGGAATCGGGAGATGGAAAACGGCGGATCAAATCATTCATATTTAACACTAGTCGCCTGACTTGCGGCACGCTTCTATCTCATCTCTTATGCGCTGGAAGAGTTCCGGACGACTTGTCTTAGCAAGGCCACCCCAATCGAGTCTTTCCGCAATAGCATTTTGTAGTTCTGAAATGCCCCGACCAGTAAATGCGCTAATTTCGTAATAATTTGCAAAACCATATTTGTTCAATAGATGATCTATGCCTTTATGATCAATTAGAGCACTTGGAATATCCATTTTAGAGCCAACAAGGAGCATAGCCGCTTTGCGTCCTTGCAGCTGCTTCTCTAAGCGCATTGTCCAAGCTTCTACCTCTTCAATGGCAATACGGCCACGTGTCGGATCAAAGAGCACGAGTGCAAGTGTAGTATCATGCAAGAACAATTGATGTACTAAGCGATATTCATCTTGGCCACCCATATCCCAAAGGATTATGTCACGTCTCTCGGTTTTAGGTACCGTGATTTTAGGATTTAGCTGTTCAGGTCTCATCGGCCAGAACCGCATCCCATGTGTTGTGCCTTGTTCCTGCTCGTTTGGGTAGCGACCTTCAGCCAAGCGCATTGCCAGGCACGACTTGCCAACATTGCTTTCGCCAACTAGGACTATTTTAGCGCTAGTATAGCTTATGAATTTGTTTGCTGATTGGCGTTGAAGCAGAGTATCGATGTCAAGGTCCCAAATACGAACGACAGAATCTTCTTCCCCGAGAGTTGCGAGGCGTGGCAAGTATGGATGGAATGATAAGCCGGGTGGCCATTTTGCGCCGTCTGTTTCCTTCAACACTGCTATAGTTTCCCATGTATCGGTACGCCATAAGCGAATAGGAACATGCTCAATAGACTGTGGAGGACTTGCTCCGGATAAGGAGTTGGGACAACCTTGGCATCGAGTAGCTACCAGATATAATATCCAGAATATACTCGAAATAGCTAACTCCTTGCTTTCTGCACGTGTCGAGGATCGTCAATTGATTCACCCAAGCATCTTTACCAGCTTCGCTTCTCGTTCCGTAGCTGATCTTCCTCTTGATTACGCCTTCCCGCACAGCTATCTCTGAACCGTTATTATGTAACGGCAGCTCAGGATAGGTCAGAACCTTCAGTAGCCTACCCTTACGCTTTCTCGTCGATGCTATTGTTTCATCCAGCATCACATAACCTGTTGTGTTTGTGGGCGAGAAGACGAAATCAAAGAGCCATTCAAGATATACCCCAAAACCACAATCAGGATTCTCTTTAAAATCCGCCAGCAGTTCATAATAGTGCCATAGCCGATCGATAAAATCACTCAGCAGAGTTCTATGTTGTTCAAGAACGGGTGTTAGTTTCCTATAATGCCGTATCTCATGTATCCAGCATAGTCCCTGCTTTGAAGATATGGAATGGAATTGCGGGGCAGCGTCCGAAACCATTGGCTTGTCTATTTGCTCGCCTTCTTTCAATCCGAAAATGGGTCTCAGATCATCTTTGCTTTTTCCGCCTAGAATGAAGAACGAGCCGAACTGATCATTGCACACCACGTCCAGATAATGATTTTTCCCTGCGTGCCTGGCACCAGTGTCATCTATCTGAAAATAATCTGCGTTCTCCATACCGGTTTTAAATATCGCATTTCTTTCGGCGGTAAATTCTTCGCGCTTCTCTTCGATCATGATGTTTGAGATCGTGCCTTCAGAAATGATTATGCCGATGCTCTCAAAGATCTTCTGGATTTTATTCTCGGTTACTCTTCCCAGGTTATGGAGGGTGATCGCGAATGCCTTCAGGCGGCTTCCAAAACTGGTCCCTTGCAGATCCTTTGGAAGTTTCGCTTCGAAGGTCTTTTTTAAGGAAGGCGAATAGAATCGCTCAAGAAGGCACTCCGTGTTGCATGTTTTAAATGTAATGTCTTGAATAACTACGCTGCGAAAGCCCTTTGGAATCGCATCATCTGGAAGAATGCTCCTATCGACGCAGAACTTCTGAATGCGATCTATCTTGACTCTGGTTATTTTGGCATTCTTTTCCCAGGGTTTGGATTTACTTACTTGATGATTGGGTTTGTCACGAGGAATATCAGGGACATTTGGCAGTATCTTTGGTTTGCCTTTTTCACCTTTCAAACGCGCGACTTCATCTCGAAGTTGCTGATTCTCCTCTTTGAGCTTTTTTATGATATGGTCTTGAACGTCAATTATATCTGAGGGACTACAAATTTGAGCACGTATCTTCTCTAGATGCTTTAGATCAAGAATGTCGGCATTCAGGTGCGATACGTCCTGCTCTATACTACCATTCACATATTTATGTTAGATACTATTACTATTTATAATTTTACTACATTGGGTTGGTTTAAATCTATATCCACACGATATTGAGCATGTTCGCGAATAGTATCATCTTGTGATTTTGAAGGAAGAATTGTCTGTTAGATGAAAGCGATATTGAATTGACATTATCTGTATGTCCTTCGAGAACCTGGACGAGTCTGCCCGTTGGCACATCCCAAAGATTTAAATTATTTTTATTAGAACATAAAATTTGAGAAGATAGACCATTTAACCAGATAAGAATAAATGAATAACCCTCTATTGCATGGTTTTCAATCTTTCTTATTATATTCCAGTCTGTTGTATCCCAGATGATGATCAATCCATCAAGAGAAATCGATGCCAATTCATTTCCATTTGCTGACCATGCAACACTACATACAGCACATCTATGCCCTTCAAGCGCGACTACATTGTCCCAATTTGCGGTATTCCAAATGCGGATCATCCCGTTGTATGAACCAGATGCCAGGTTTGATCCATCTGCGGACCATGCAATAGAATTTATCATGCCAAGTTGTCCGTCGAGACTCATAATAGGTCGCCAGGTTTCGGTACTCCAAACGCGGATTTTGCCGTCATGCGAGGATGATGCTAATCTATCTCCATTTGGCGACCATATAACGCAAAAAATAGCACTATTCCCTTCAAGCACGGCCAAGCATTCTACATGGTCTTCTTCCCAAATGCATATCGTTCCATCTCCAGATGGTGAGGCCAATAGCTTCCCATCCGGCGACCAAGCGATGCGTCCAATCCAATCTTTATGTCCCCATAGGTTGCAACGCAATGTAATACCCGGCTTAGGCGATTCGCCTACAAGAACACCATCGGCTTCGTTTGGGTCAAAATTGTCATGCATTTTTATTTTAATTTCTCGGGATATTTCTTTATCAGAAACACATTGCCCCTGGCCATTAACATTTGCTCTATAATCTTTCGTATTATTGAGACATTATGCTCGCTTATAAAAAGCCCCTATGTATTAAAACCTTTTTCCAAAATTAAGCAGGGTGTGTAGTCCCGAAACTCTTGACTTTATATACCCATCATTGGTGCATGGGAAAAAAGAACAAAATCGTAAAGCTAACTCCACAAAAAATCAGATACATAATCCGCTACAAAACCAATAACAATAGCACTAAATCAATCGCTAAGGATCTCAAAATTAGCGAATCGACTGTAAAGCGAGTCTGGATGCATTGGATCAGAACCAAGACGCCCCTAAACATTAGTAAATTTGGAAGAAAGAAAAAGAAATTGGACAAGACCTCTGAGGATTTGATTCTCAGAATCAACAAAGAGCAAAATCTCGGCGCAAGACGTCTGGAGAAGATCATAAAATTCACGCTTGGAAAACATATACCGCATAATGCCATCCATAATGTGTTAATGGCTCATGGTCAGGCAAAAATAACTCCAAACAAATCGAAGCGCAGAAAGCCATGGGTTCGCTGGGAAAGGGATCACAGCCTAAGCCTTGTACATCTAGATTGGCACGTCAGCAAGTGTAATGGCAAAGAGGTTTGCGTAGTCCTCGATGACAGTTCGCGCCGCGTTCTTGCTGGTGGCGAATTCGATGCGGAGACAACGGAAAACAGCATCATGCTCCTCCAGGAGGCTTTGGATAGTTTTGAGTGGCTGACATCGATTCGCGAGGTGATGACAGATCATGGGACTCAGTTCTATGCCAATAAGCGGGATAAAAATGGTAACGCTAACAGCGAATTTGAAAATTTCCTAAAAAAGAATAAAATAGTTCACATATTGGCACCAGTTAAGCGCCCTCAGGTAAATGGCAAAATTGAAAAATGGAATGATACGTACGAAAAGAATCGATCCAGGTTTGATAGTTTTGACAAATTCATGAATTGGTATAACACAGTCAGGTTCCATGAATCGCTTGACACAAAGTGGTATCTACAGACGCCAGATATCGCATTCTGGGCTAGGCTGCCGGAAGGTTGCAAATTAGGAATGTTCTTGAATCGCATGGAGACTGAATTAAATGCTAGAAAAAGAATGTAAATATCGGGCGGGAGTATATAAAGTCCAAACATTCCTTAGTGTCCTATAAGTATTAATAATAGTTTATGTTATAATCTCCTCTGAAGAGAATATTTAGGGAGGGGATTATGGCAAGGAAGGCCAAGAATGAACCATACCATCAGATGATGAAATCAAGGGCTTCAACTCTTTTCTGCCCATATGAAGACTGCATCGATCACAAGAATAGAGCCAATGGAAATATAATATTTATCCGGAAATATGGCAATGGAGAAACACAGAACCTGTTCAAGTGTAATTCATGTAAGAGAACATTTTCGGAGAGAAGAGGGACTCCATTATTTGAATGCCATTTGCCGGACGAGAAGGTCTATCAAATCTTAAAATGCTTGAGTGAAGGCAATGGAATTCGCGCAACATCTCGCATTGTCGGTGTAAGTAAAGATACCGTTGGATCGATAATAAATCGTATTGGAGATCACATGGAGGATGTTGCTGCGACTCTTATGACGGATTATCATCTTGAGGAATGCCAATTGGATGAATTGTGGGGATATATTTTTAAAAAGAAAAGAATTTGACAGAACTTGAGTGCTTGTTGAAGGAGTATGGGAATGCCTGGATCATGATCGCATTTGATCCTGTTTGCAAAGTTGTAATGACATTCGTTGTTGGAAAAAGAAACCAGAAAGAGATAGACTTGCTTATAAGAACAGTAAAAGAAAGGACTGATAGTAATATCCCTCATTTTACATCGGACGAATTGGATCTATACGAGAAAGCCATCCTGAAAGCATATGGAACTAGAAAAGGGATAAATCAAATCGAAGTCCCTCCTGGACGTAAGGCTCCTAAACGTCTGCCTCTTCCAGATTTAATTTATACCCGAGTCGTCAAGACAAGAGTAGGCCGAAGGGTTGTTGGAGTCGATACAGAGGTCGTTTTTGGGGAAAAGGATGCTGCAATGAAGGCAATTGCGCGCTCTCCTGTTAGCAGTCATATTAATATTGCCTTCATCGAACGAAACAACCTCACCATACGCGAAAGAAATCGAAGGTTAACAAGAAAGACACTTGGTTTCTCCAAAAGGAAGAAACTCCTTATCTCTTCATTAAATATCTATTTCGGAATATATCATTTCGTTAAGACGCATAAAGGCTTGAGGACCCAAATAGACCAAAAGGAAAGAAAATGGATGCAGAGGACACCCATGATGGCGGCAGGAATCACAGACCATGTATGGACTCTTTCGGAGTTGATCAATTTCAGAGTATAATGGAAAAATGATTAATAATTATAGGACACTAAGAAACATTCAGGACTACACACTAAAATTAAGCAGGGTAATGAATTTTTGTAGTTCGACACGCTTCTCTGGTTAAGAGCTAAATAGATCTTTCGTCGACAAAACCTAGTGTTTATACTTTAGAAGGTACTCGGACTTAGATCAATTCACTAACTCTAAGTCAAACGACGGCTGAGCACCCCGATGCAAGCTGCGGGGTATTCGAATAAATAAATAAACTCATCACTGCCAAACGGCAGAGGGAGCGCTCCCGGCAGGGGTCCCCACCACAGGTCTTGCGGCAGTTACCACGCCGTTTGTTGCCTGAACCAGTGACTGAGTGAACACATATCCCGGAGCCTCTGCATTGACAAGATAGACTCCCGTTGCTACATCAATCGCATAGTATCCACCGGACCCGGTTGTTGTTGAGAATCTCCCGCCATCACTATTGGATACTGTTACCTTCACCCCGGGCATGCCCTGACCATTCCTGTCCAGCACCTGGCCGGTCAGGCTGAAGGATGTAGGATAGCTTCCAGAGTCAACGATGATGGATAGATTGCCGCTGGTCATTCCTGCAGAAATAAAGCGATAGATATGCTCGCCGACATAATCCGCATAAGCTCCGTTTATCTTGTACCAGCCCGGCGTGACATAGCCTTGGTTTAGGACCTGGCGGTTGTAATCGTAGAGAAGGAAGCTGCCCTTACCGATTACCCTTGCCCAGAGCACATATGTCATGCCCAGTATACCTCTTGCCCGGCTCACGAGCTGGGACCCTGATTGCACATAGAGCTGATTGGAGAGCTTGATGCCTCCTTCGACCGTCAAATTCTCAAGAGCCGGGTTCGCGGGGACAAGGCTTAGCGCGAGCGAGACCGAGCCTGCGCCGTAGGGATCCCACTCCGGTCGTCCCAGTTCTGGAACGGCTCCCGGTCCATATGGGTCCCAATCGGGTCTCTGGGACCCGTAGGGGTTCAGATAATCCGAAACAATGGCGTTGGTTTGACCGCTGTTTACGTAGCTGTTCTGGTCGTACTCTTCGAGTTGCCCATGCCCTGCGAGGACGCATGTCCCGCCAAGAATAGGGCAAGTATTAATCCCATGGATATAATGTGAGTCTTCCCCATACTGAATTCCCCGCAAATGGATCGATCAATCAGCACTTAAAGGTTATGGAAATTAGGGCACGAATTGAAATCATTCGGAAAAAATGGGCTCCCCGCCGTTTCCAGTGGCTATCCTCAATTTACTATGGTTTTCCAGTTTTTAGTTCGTCTCCGTACGTACTCTGTGGAGCTTCTGTGAGCTCTGTGGTTGAAAAAGTCGCGTGCATGTTGGTTATAACCAAATGGTTACGGACGTTCACCACAAAGAGCCCATGATCCTCAGGCGGGGATCATGCCCAAAGCATGAAAAACCCATAGAGCCATAGGCAAGGCTGATATGGGCAGTGAAGGCTGATCTGTGCGCTGAGACTCGATCTCGACACAAAGACAACCATGATCTCGCGGATGCCCCAATGCGTCTTTGAACGCGTATGTGAAGCTGCACTCACGAGTGATCATCATCTGCCCGTATCAGGCAAGGGAGATGATGAACCCCGAAAATGAAATAGTTTGCGGAGCAGATATCCACAGGGATTTTCTTATCGCTACAATAATATCGCGGAGTGGATTGAAGCTTCAAGAACGTTTTAATATGAACCGAGATGGCCTCTTGGCGTTTAGATACTGGATTTTAAACCACAAATGCCAGAGGCTGGCTGTAGAATCCACGGGAGGTTTTTGGTATCCTATCTTCACCATTCTGGAAGGTCATGTCGAATTTATCCTGGCCAATGCATATCAGATCCGGAATATTGAGCACAAGAAAACCGATAAACTCGACTCGGAACGAATCGCGATATATTGTCTCAATAATCTCATCACGCCCTCCAGAATCTATCCCAAGGATTACCGAGATCTAAGAAGCATAACTCGCGCTCGAGAGGCATTGGTCGATGCAAGGTCCAAAGTCAAGAACCAGATTCATCAATCACTTTCGACCTGCTGCATCAAGCTCTCCTCAGTCATATCCGACTCTTTTGGCAAATCTGGAAGATACATCATAGATAGGCTTCTGGAAGGAAAGACGATCGATCAGATCATATCTGGAATTCCATCGAAGAGAATTCTGAAAAAGGAGGACGAACTCAGAGAAGCCATTAGGAATGGAATAGATCCCGTCCAGGTATTTTTGATCAAGGCAAATCTTGATGTCATAGATGATATCAG
>CAWCSK010000029.1:0-16821 GCA_963798205.1 uncultured Methanosarcinales archaeon | reverse complement strand
TCTACCTTAAATAAGTTTATATGCCTTCGTTGCATGATTTAATCGGGGAAAGCAATGAAGACAGATCGATTAGCTTTAGCAGGTTCGTTTTGTTGGAATAGAGACTGTCCTGGCTATGGCAAAGTAGATCACGGAAACATAGTCCGGTATGGTCGCACTGACAAGGGCACGCAGCGTTTGAAATGCAAAATCTGTGGCAGAGTATTCGTAGGGAATAAAGGGACCATATTTTACGGCTTGCATCATAGCTCAAAAGAAATCCTAGAATGCCTGGCTATGCTTGCCGAAAGGAACAGTCTGGCAGCTATCCATAGAGTAAAAGGGATAAAAGAGGAAACCGTTCTGGATTGGCTCCGCAAAGCTGCAAACCATGCTGAGGATATCGAAACGTTATTGATTGCTAACCAACATCTGACTCGTGTTCAGCTTGATGCCATGTGGACTTATGTAGGTCATAAGGGGGAAAAAGCAACCATCCCGAGGAACCCAATCGAGGTACCTTCTGGCGAGGCACCGCTATAGATATTGATACGAGGCTGAGGGTGGCACGTGCTATAGGAAAGAATGAGGAAGAAGTTGCAGTGGTTATGATGTCGCAAATAAGAGATCGCTACAATCCTATTGAACCCCCGGCGATATCAAGCGACGGAAACGATAGCTATCCTGATGCAATGCTTGAAATCTGGGGTAAGTTGCCTGAATATACAGGTCGAGGAAGACCTCCAACACAAAAACAACCGCAACCCAGATGGAAATGCCTTCAAGTGATCAAACATCGTTCTGGCAGCAGGTTGATTGGAATCACTCACAAAGTAGTCTACGGCGATCCAAGCGAAGTGCCAGATTTTATGGGTCTGAATACCGCCTACGTCGAAAGGACGAATCTAACCTCGCGACAAATGAATGGAAGAATGGTTCGAAAAACACTATCATTCTCTAAAGAAGAGGAGATGCTACGAGCATCTTGTGCCCTGGAGGACGTGGTATATAACTTAGCAAGACCGTCTAAATCATTAAGAGTAGAGGTCAATAATGATCAGCGACGATGGGAACCCAGATCTCCTGCTATGGCAGCTGGCATAACTGATCATATCTGGACAATTGGCGAGATTATGATGATGTTAGCGGTTCCTGAGAGAAACAACGCGTAATGGGGGGACTGCACTGATTTGTTATAATGACAAAAACTATACAAAAGCAGCAAATATACGCGGACGGCGGTGTATCGGCTAGAAAATTTTGGGAATTGGGAAAGATATATATCACACGATCCAAATACGCGATAGAATCTATCCAATGATACGACCGTGCCAAAGAGATTTCAGCCTTGTAGCCGTTCGCCCATTTACCAGATGAAACTCTATAACAACGATTTGATGCTATTGAGAATTTTAGTGCGGGGGATGAGATCCCCGCACTCGTCTACACTGAAAAGATATTATATACACGTCATAACATAAGGCGAGTTGCATATGCCTGACTCCGGATTAACTCTAGATAATATCTTAAACATAATGGTCATAATAGTTGCACTTATCGGATTCCCTGGGATCTTTAATTGGCTGCAAGAACAAAAAAAAGAAAAAGAATTTAAGAGCCAAAATCGATTCTTCGATTCGTGATGCAAACGCCCTTTTGGATTTAAAAGATTATAAAAGTGCCCTCGATAAGTGTGATGGAATTCTCAAAGACTATTTCTCCTCAAAAATATCCCAATCAATGGGGAATCTGCCAGATGTATATCGGCATTGCGTATGATGAATTGTCTTTAATAGATGATAAAGAAACAAATTTAAAACACGGGATTCAGGCATATCAAAAAGCTCTAAAGGTATGGACGATAACGAGTTATCCAATTGATTATGCATCGATCCAGAACAACCTAGGGAATGCCTATAGTTTACTTTCTGGGGTCCGAGACAAAAAGCATAATTTGAAATATGCTATCAGTGCGTACCAGGAAGCTCTAAAAATACGAACTAAGGACTATCCGATAACTCAGGCAGAGACCCAGAACAACCTAGGGAATGCCTATTGTGAACTTTCTAAGGTCCAGGATAATACGTCTAATTTGAAAGATGCTATCAGTGCGGTACCAGGAAGCTCTAAAGGTATAAACTATCGAGAGCTATCCAATTAGGTATGCAGGGACCCAGAACAACCTAGGGAATGCCTATAAGTTTATTTTCCGAGATCCGAGACAAAGAGCATAACTCGGAAAGAGCTATTAAGGCATGTCAAAAAGTTTTTAAAGGTATACACTATCGAAAAGCTATCCAATTAAGTATGCAGCGATCCAGATCAACCTAGGGATTGACTATAGTTTACTTTCCGAGATCCGAACAAAGAGCATAACTCGGAAAGAGCTATTAAGGCATGTCAAGAAGCTCTAAAGGTATACACTATCGAAAGCTATCCAATTTATTATGCAATGATCCAGAACAACCTAGGGATGGCCTATAGTTTACTTTCCGGGTCCGAGACAAAGAGCCTAATTTGAAATATGCTATCAATGCGTACCAGGAAGCTCTAAAGGTATGGACGATAACGAGTTATCCAATTGATTATGCAAAGATCCAGAACAACCTAGGGGTTGCATATCGTGCCCTTTCTGAGATTTGGGATAAAGCGTCTAATTTGAAATATGCCATCGGTGCATACCAGGAAGCTCTAAAGGTATGGACGATAACGAGTTATCCAATTGATCATGCAGGAACTCAGAGCAATCTGGAGGTTGCATATCGTGAACTCTCTGATGTCTAAAGATGAGAAAATTGCATGAGCTGATCTTAACTCCTATGAGTACGTATAACCGGAAGATAATCTCCTTCAGCTTTTGGTATCTATAAGCTAGTGCGCAATTTTATAAATATCAATCCTGTATTACAAATACTTTATGTTGCGCTCAAACTTCCTATTTGCGGAATCGATAGCAATAAGATCAATTGATCATATCATACTGCAACCACTCAGTTTTACTTGATTTTCATTCTTATAGTGGCTGAAATAAGGACTTTGACGAAGAGGATTTAGGCCACTTGGATGGGTTGCATAAGGTGCTATGCATAACTTGCAGGTTTTGGCCTGAGCCCCTAAATGAATGCCCTCATTAAATTCCCTAACTAAATTCTTCATTCTCCCGCTCCTCATAAGATTGGTCGCTTTCCAGAGAGTCGCTCTCCAGAGCCAGGTCATAGTATCCGGAGATGCGCACTATATCCAGCCGGGAGATCCTGTATGCGCCCTTCTTTCTCTCCAAAGGCGGGTTGACCTCGATCTCCTGAATAGGCACGCCCGCCTTTCCAGCATTGTAGCTCTGGAATATCTGCCCCCAGGGGACGAGGTGCGCAGTTCTGGTCTTACCCGCGCCACGGCGCAGCTCCACCGCCAGTATGCCCTGCCTGCCGGAGCGGGTGATGAAATCCGTCTCCCGCTCCATCTGATGGCCACCTGCGGCAAGGCTGAAGTGCTGCTTGAAGTAGAGCGATTTCGTCTTGCGCGCATCCAGGCTCTTGCACTCGATGGCCAGATAGTACTCGGGAGTTTTGGAGTCCACCAGTATGTCCACCAGCTGCGTGGCAAAGCGTGACTGGCGGAGGCGGTAGGCTATGGCTGCGATGCCTTCCTTCTCGAAGAATGAGTTCAGGGCATTGACCATTGCCCATTCGAAGTCGCCCATTGGTGTTGATGTAAAGAGTCTCTTTATAAAATATCTTTCCTCTCCCTTCCTTCCGGATTACTTTCGCTCCGCTCGCATTCTAACAATTTAATAACTCTGCAGCAGAACCTCTTCCGGTGCGCTCTGTGAGTGAGGGTCGTATGGTAGTGGGAAGGACTTTGTGGGATTTCGCAATTGAGGTTATCCGGATGCCGGGTTTCGGAATCGTTCTTATAGCTCTGCTCATCCTTCTTGAGATTATATTAATATTGATATTAGTGCTGGTGCATAACGGACTGATAGGCATAAAATTCAGCTACGGTGGCCTGGGCCTGGAACTGTGTAACCTTGCCTGGCTGAGAGGCTGAATCCTGATTGAGTCCTGCCTGAGTCACGCTGAATCCAGCATGGCTCGGGAACTGAAATATTGAATATTGAATATTGGCCGAAGGCCAAAGAAATCCGAAAAACTTAAAGTACCCGGGAGAAGAGTAGCATTTGCCATGGATGATGAGGAAGTCGCCAGGCTCTATTGCATGAGGGAGCTGAAGATACTGGCCAAGAAATACGGCATCGTCACGCGTCGTGTCAAAAAGATTGACATTGTCAAAGCCTTTCCGCCGGAGTTTCTGGCCGACCTGAAGAGCAAAAGGCGCTAGACAATTCAGTCCTTTGATTTTGCAGGGATGGTAATGGTATTATGGCGAAACTGGGCAGATTTATTCGCGCGAGATCGATCTCCGATGCCTGGCACCGGGGCCTGAATCTCATATGGCGGCAGGGCCAGGAGATCACTGATGAGAGGGGCACCAGGATCCGGGAATTGCTCTCTTTGCAGGTGGTGGTGGAAGACCCCTATCAAGAGATGATTCCCAAAGAATACTCCTGGAATGAGGAGCGGCTGGAGGAGTATGCCGGGCAGCTATTGAGCGGCGTGAATCCGGGCTTCGAGTACACCTATGGCGAACGCCTGCGCGCCTGGTCCTTGCCGGGCGTGCCTCCGCTGGACCAGATCGAGCAGGCCATTCGCCGTCTCAAAGAGTCATCCGCCACGCGCCGGGCCACGGCTGTAACCTGGATCCCGCCCGTTGACACAGCCAAGGATGAGGTTCCCTGCATGATTGTGGACGACTTCAAACTGCGCGATGGGCGTCTCAATCTGGCCGTCTTCTTCCGCAGCCACGACTTTGCCGGAGCCTATCCTGCCAATCTCTATGGCCTGGCCAGAGTGCTGGAGTATGTGGCCCGTGAGGTCGCCGCAGAGCCGGGCTCGATCTCGACCACGAGTGCCTCGGCGCATATCTATGAACATGATTGGGACTGGGTGGAGGAGATGCTCCTCGGGACGGGTAATGGAGAGAGCCCTCTGTGAGTCCTCAGTGCGCTCTGTGACTCTGTGGTGAACGCTGTGGTGAATGTTCGTACTACTTGGTTATTAATGAGGCATGGGGCAGATGGGCATGATGCCTGGCGATAGAGCATAGCAAAAGTATTATCCGTTTATGTCGATATTGTTACTTCGTTTATGGTCGATAGCCTGTTGATGATCAAAGCCGAGGAGATCCATAAGAAGATCGAAGAGGGCAAACCGGTTGAGTACGAGAACGTCATCATCTATGGAGACCTGGATCTGCACCGTCTGGACCTGCCCCTGAACAAGAATAAGCGTAAGATCATAAATTCTATAATAAAGATTGAGTACTCCGTGATCAAGGGGGATGTGTTCTTCGATCACTCTGCCTTTTCCGGCCTGGTGGACTTTGACGGCACAGTCTTCAACCAAGCTGCCAATTTCTCAGATTCTCAATTTCAGGAGGATGCCGGATTCTCTGAGTCTCAGTTTCAGGGAGAAGCCAACTTCTCACGAGCCCATTTCGCAACGGAGGCCAACTTTTCCCGGGCCAGGTTCAACGATGCAGACTTTGGCAGGGCGGCATTTCACCGGAATCTCAACCTCGTCAATGCCAAAGTCTACTCCCTGAGGTTGTCTGATACTATCTTCGCAGACGGATCGTACCTGTACCTGAAGGACTTCAACTTCAACCGCATCATGGTTCGCTGGAACTCAATTCGGGATCATATTCCCTTTAACGGTTCGGTCTATCTCAACCTGACACGGAACTTCAGGAATCTGGAGCGGTTCGAGGATGAGGACGACTGCTATTTCCAGTATCGAAAGGAAAAGCAGGCGCGTAAGACCAAGCTCTTTCCTAAGCTGATAGACCGTCTGGCCTGGCTCTCCTGCGGCTATGGAGTGCGCCCCTCGCATACGGTCCTGCTCAGTGTGGCTCTCATTCTCCTATTCACGGGGATCTTCTGGGGAGGACATGCCTTGCAATGGAGCAGCTCTGCCTCAGAGGCGCATAGGATAGCTAGCATATCGATAAACGATGCCTTCTACTTCAGCAGCATGGAGTTTCTGGGCCGCAGCCCGCAGAATTTGAGCGTCCTCGAAGGCTTTGAGTTCTTAACGGTGATTGAAACCCTCATAGGGTGGCTGCTCATGGCTCTGTTCCTGGTGACGATGAGCAAGGTGATGCTGAGGTAGAATGTGCCGTACAGGATTGGTGTGAAAATCGACTAAAGCAAGGTGTGCTTACTTTAGTGGTTACGGATCTATATCCAGCGGCAAATGTTCAATATGTAATGGAAAGGATGGGCACATTTTATGAGGTAATTCACCGTATTACTCCCGTATATCTATCAACTTTTATCTGCCGGGGGATCTTCCAGAGATCTCTGGGCATAAGCCACCACATTGAAAATGGATGTAACAGGCGATGCACCGACCAATACGAATATCAACTCGCCGGGGAGCGATCCTCTGTTCTGTGCCTCTTTAAGATCGTCCAAGCTATACCATATTGAGAGTATCTGCCAGAAAGTCGGATCCGCCTTGTTCTGGATAAGAAATATCTCCGCGATAGGAAAAAGCTTCAGTGCACCTATCTCTGATTTGAACGCTTTCTTTATGGCCTCCCATTTATTGGGATGGACCTCTGCCTCGATAATTGCAATAACCATGTCTCTCATTCCGTTTGGATGGCTGGTTGAGCAAAAATTTTCATGCTAAACTTTGTCTCTCTTTTGTGATAAGCCTTTTGGAATTGAGTGCAGACGATCTCTAGGCGTGAACATGCTCCACTTCGTCGAGGAAATAGAATCCAAAAGGTCGAATCTACAATGGTGATGAATTTCCTGTCATTTCCAGAAACGCAAACAGCTTTCCGCTCTTTCTCATCAGTGTAGAGTCCCGAAACTATTTCGCACCTACTTAAGTTCCGAACTCGAAGTTCGGAATATGAAATTGAATAAGCGAAAAATCCACTGGATTATTCGCGAAAAGAAGAAGGGGGTGACAACAAGCGAGATTGCCCGGGATATGAAAATATCCACAAGACGAGTCCAGCAAGTCTGGAAACAGTATCTCGACACAGGAATGGAGCCAGTTATTGGCGAAGACATTGGCCGGCCCAAGAAGCCTTATGATTCAAAAGAAGCTCAGATTGTCGTTTTGGCCTATGCTCGCTACAGATTTGGGGCACGGATGCTTGAAGTAGCGATAAGAAAGATCTATAAAACTTGCATCTCTCATAATCGTATCCACATGTATCTGAAAGCATCTGGCCTGGCTCAGGATGATCCAAACAAGAAGAAGCGACGCAAATGGGTTCGATATGAACGAAAACACAGCCTATCCGCAGGCCATATCGATTGGCATGAGTGGGATGGAACCCGCATCAAGGTTTGCGTTATTCTGGACGACGCTTCACGAATGATCCTGGCAGGCGGGGAATTTGAAACGATCAATACCAAGAACAGCAAAAAGGTCGTTGATCAAATGGTAGAAAGATACTGGTGGCTTTGCCCGATGAGAGAGCTCATATTCGATCATGGCAGTGCGTTTGGAGCCCATCGCGTGCATGAGAATGGCAATTGGGATGGCGATTTCAAGCAACATCTCGAAAAATATGGTATAAAGCCAATTCTGATCGGGGTAAAGCATCCTCAGACAAATGGGAAGCTGGAACGATTTTTTGGAGAATATAAGCGACATAGACATGCCTTTTCGTCATTCGAAGAGTTTATTGAGTGGTATAATAATAGACCGCATGGAAGCCTGGAGTTCGAGAGGTTTGAAACCCCGGAAAAGGCATTTCGAAGGAAGATGCCACAGGAAGCGTATTATCGGATTGGTCAAAGATTGTTTGGGTTGTGAATATATATGAATAATTCAAACCGCATAAAATCCGAAGGGGTGCGAAATAATTTCAGGACTACACAGCTCTTTCTCATCAGGAAAACCGTTATAAACTTCCCGTCCAAACCGCAAGCGCAGAATCGCGCAGGGAGGCTCTATCCGGTGATCAAACACATTGTGATGTTCAAGTTCAAGAAATTTGCAGAAAGCAACGATAAATTGGGCAATACTCATATGCTTAAGTCATATCTGGAGGCCCTTCCTGCCAAGATCAACGAGATAAAATTCTTCCAGGTGGGGGTCAACTTCAGCGAAGCCACCATCGCGTACGATCTGGTCCTCATTTCAGAGTTCTTCAGCAAAGAGGCCCTGTCCAGCTATCAGCAGCATCCTGATCACGTCAAGGTGGCGGAATTTGCCGGCAAAGTGTGCGAGAGCAGGATAGTCGTGGACTACGTCGTCTGAGGAATTACAATGAAGATCGGAGTGTGCGGCATCGCCTGCGAGGTCGCCCGCGCATGAGTAAAGGCAAGTGCCCCAATGGCGAGACGGGCTGCCTTCCACGGGAGAACAGGATGTGTCAGATTGCCACCTGCGCTTTTCGAAAGGCGTAGATTTGTGTTTCCGGTGCCCGGAATTTCCCTGCGAAACGACAAAGCAGGGGCCGATAAGCTACGGCTACTGTCAGTTCATCTCCGGCCGGGATCTTTAGGGCAATCTTTTATCTTCTTTCCTGATAATAATTGAATCATGCAACTGACCCTCGAACCTCTGCCGCCTTTCGACTTCAATCTGTCTGCGCAAATCTTCTCGACCGGAGACTGGCGCACAAAAAGGTACGAGGATGGCGTCTTTTCGCAGACAGTTTCCCTGGGCGGCGCTCCGGCTCTGATCAGAGTTGCATCGCAGGGAACTGTTGACCATCCAATGCTTCTGGTGAAGTTGGAGCCTGAGGACGCTTTCAAAGAGGGCCATGACGGAGCGGATATCAAAGCCGTTGTGACCAGGCTCTTCAACCTGAAGCTGGATCTTCTGCCCTTTTACGAAGCGGTCAAAAGTGATCGCATAATGCTGCAGATAACCCGGCACCTGTGGGGTCTGCACAGCCCCAGCACAGCCACGGTCTTTGAAGCCCTTGTCGATTCCATTATCGAGCAGCAGATCTCCCTCAAAGCCGCCTGGAGTATGCAGCGGCGGCTGATAGAGACATTTGGAGGCGTCCTGAACCTTGCAGGCCGCACCTACTTCGCCTATCCCAAGCCGGAGAATCTGGCAACAGTCTCCATCGAACAGTTTCGAGCCTGCGGTTTGAGCGGCAGGAAGGCGGAGTATGTGCAGGGCGTCGCAAGGCTTGTGCAGGAAGGGCTGGACCTGGAGAACTTCCGGTCCCGGGACGAGAAGGTGATCATCGAAGAGCTGAGCCAGATAAGGGGCGTGGGCGTCTGGACTGCGGAGATGACCATGATCCGGGGTATGCAGAAGTATGATGCATTCCCGGCAGACGACATCGGCCTGAGAAGGATCATTGCTCACTACTACTATGGCGGCGAGAGGATTTCCGGAGACGAGGCGCGGCAAATTGCCTCAGCCTGGTCGGGCTGGAGGGGACTGGCCAGCTTCTACCTGGTCATGGCGGAGCAGTTGAAGATCGTCATCTGATCGATTTGTCTTCTGACCAGTCTCCCTGTACTGTTCTATCTGTCCGTTTGTTTCATTTGGTCTTCAGGAGATCTCATCTTTCAATCCTTTGATGAAGTGACCGTAGGTTATGCCTCCCAGAGCCATGGGCCGGATACGTTCCTTCAAGGCCTGCAGCCCTTCTTGCGACGTGCCACCCACGTTGGTGAGTTCTATCGCTTTCAGGTAAATCTCAGTCATCTCCCGGGCATACTTCCGGGTCCTGCCGCGAGCGTCCACAGCTATGCCGTCCACTCCGATCCGGAAGAGCTCAGGCATGAGATCCAGAAGGCAGGTCTCTGCGGAGTTGAAGATGTGTGTCTTTCCCTCATCCAGTCGTAACGGGAAGATGCGCTTGAAGTCCTGCAGGCCCCAAAAGTCTCTCTGGATCGGGTTTTCTTCTGGCGAGGCTCAGAAGGCAGTCCTTTGTCACCATTACCTCCAGGTTGCCCTGGACCATCAGCTCCAGCTCCGGGACAACATCAAGCTCGCGAGCAGCAGCAATGGTCCAGGCAAGCTGATCACGAGATAGTTCGGGCGAGAGCGTGAGCCTCTGCAGGGGAGGTGCGAGCGCCCGGATGGTCAGGTGGTTCCAGACATTCAGGCCAGAAGCTCCATAGATCCGGGCACTTCGGCGACGCCTCCATGACGGCCTCGACGTCACCAATATTTTCTACCATGATCCCGTCTGCCTTGACACTTTGAGCAGCAGCCGGGCAAACTCAAGATATTCAGCTCTGGTGATCTTCGGCCACTTCCAGATCAGCTCCGCGTCCGCGCTCTGGCAGATGGCCCTTGCCTCCTCCAGCTTTTTCCTGGTCTCATTGGCGTCGGTTTCCTTGTTCGCCCGGAGGTAGTTGCGGCTCGAAGTAGATTCGCCGGCATCCCCCCTCGAATGCACCCTCTACCGTCTCCAGGCTGTCGGCATAGACCGCCATTGTGGGAACGCGGCCTGCCCTGCCTTCTCAAAGACCGGTGACAATCCAATCTCATCTCTTTCAGGCGGTCTCGTGCCCGGACGACCTTCTCAGCAGTTGGGCGGCGCTTTTCCAGAAGAGCCTTCTCGGCTTTTGCCAGAATATCGCGACGCAGCTGGTTCAGGGCACCCAGAGGGGCAAATAGGTCTCCAGGATAGTCCATATCGATCTTCCTGATGACGAAAGGCGTTCCTCCTGTCCGACTCATCTGGGACTCTATCTGCTGCCGGGTTATGGGCTGATTTTTCGCCTTCTCCATTTTGAATCCCGCTTTGACCTCGATCTTCTGGCCCTTCTCCAGCCTTCCCTCGACGCGGCAGTCTCCATCCTCCCAGGATATAGCAAGGTCGATGGGAATCTCGGCTTTGCTGCGGCTGATGATCTCCTGCGCCTTCCCGGTCAGGGCGGTGCTGCCCGTTAGGTAGACCTTGGCTCCCGGGTTCACCCTGTCCGGAGTTTTTAGCTTCAGCAGGCCGTCCTTCTGGAAGACGTTCTGCACCACCAGACCCATCTCCTGACCCGGCGCCTGGAAGACCAGTCCGTCGCCTTTTTCCGGAACCAGGGGGCCGCTTAGGCGAACCTGCGCCTCGCTTCTTTGCAGGTCGTAAGAGGCAACGCTGCCAATAAGATACCCCTGATTATCCGACGCCTTTCTGCCCATGACGTCCTTAGCACTGAGGAGGTGGCCTTCTGTAAAGTCGCGGTTGAAGGCCAGAGCCAGATCCCTCTCGTCCTCCAGGGACGCCGACCAGGAGCCGCGGGCGATGGAGTCCAGGGCTCTTCTATAAATGCTGGTGACGATGGCCACGTACTCTGGGGACTTCATCCTGCCTTCGATCTTCAGCGACTGCACAGGAGAGCGGACGATCCTGTCCAGATGTCTGTAAACGGAAAGGTCGCGTGTGGATATGAGGAAGCTCTCTTTTTGCGGCTCCGCGGCCAGGCTCGCCGGCCGCCCATACTCGTCCAACTTGCCGCGCAGCAGCGCATAGGGTTTGCGACAGGGCTGGGCGCACATTCCCCTATTGCCGCTGCGCCCGCCTATAGCCGAGGAGAGAAGGCACTGCCCGGAGTAGCAGTAGCAGAGAGCTCCGTGCACGAATACCTCCAGCCCCAATCCGGAGGCCTTCGGCCCCGAACCCCACTTCTTAATTTCGTCCAGGGTTACTTCTCTCGCCAGGACTGCCCTTTTAAATCCGGCTCTCGCGGCATAGAGAAGGCCCTCGTGGTTGTGGATGGTCATCTGCGTGGAGGCATGCCTTTCCAGATCAGGCACAAGCAATCCTGCCAGGGCCGCGACTCCCAGATCCTGCAGCAGAACGGCATCTGTGCCCATCTCATAGAGCCGGATCAGGTACTCAGCCACGTCCGATAGCTCATCTTCCCTAACCAGCGTGTTGACGACGACGTAGACCCTGACGTCCCTGAGATGGGCGTAGTCTATCGCCTCAGCAATAGCCGACTCATTAAAGTTTGTGGCAAATTTTCTTGCTCCAAATCTCTTGCCGCCCAGGTATACGGCATCTGCGCCTGCGGCTATGGCTGAGCGCAGGGCCTCGGGCGAGCCTGCAGGTGCGAGAAGTTCAGGAAGTTTCCTCAATGTCGATCGATCACATCAGTAACGCCGCCAGTTGATAAGCCCTCGCCATGGAAACCTTTGTACGGTATGGCGTACGATCATGATGTATGTCCTCCGTTGCTGTGATCAAGAGTCCGGATACGAGAAGGACTGTCAGAGTGCCTCCCGGACAAAGGCAGACCACGGATTGGCCCGTCCTTCACTACGGGAACGTTCCCAGGATAAACCCAGATGAGTGGCGTCTCAGAATATTTGGATTGGTGGAGAGAGAGCGTTGCCTGAGCCTGCCGGAGTTCCAGGCCTTGCCCCAAAGGAAGGTTCTCTCCGATGTTCACTGCGTCACAGGCTGGTCCAGGCTGGATAATCTCTGGGAAGGATTGCAGACTTCTGCCATAAAGGACCTGGTGAAGATTCTGCCGGAAGCCAGGTTTGCAATCATTCATGCCTGGGGTGATTTCACCACCAACCTCTCGCTGGACGACTTCTTCCAGGAGGATGTCATCCTGGCAGCCAGGCACGATGGCAGGGAGATATCTCTTGAGCATGGTTATCCTGTGCGCCTGGTCGTTCCCAGGCTCTACTTCTGGAAGAGCGCCAAGTGGATAACGGGCGTGGAGTTCACGTCAGAGGATCGGCCAGGCTTTTGGGAGAGCCACGGGTACCATAATCGCGGCGATCCCTGGAAAGAGGAGCGCTATGGATAGGAATCGGGGTGCATCCAGGGACATGGATACGCCTGAAAGTAATGGATTTAAGGGACCTTTCAATTTGTTGCCCAGGAATCTCCATCTCTTCAGGGTGGGGTAGTTGACGAAACGTCTTTTCTAAGAAGCCCTTCTCTTTTTGACCTTCTGGAAATTGTTTGAATTTATTCCCTGAAATTGATGGTAATGAAAGGCATATGTTGGTTATTTATTGGATAAGATCCCATTATATTCTGGTGAATGTGATGAAGTGCGTTAACATAATACTTATTTTGATGGCCTTGATTCTGCTCTCTTCGGGAGGGCAGGCATTGAGGACCTTTTCCGGGAACACGATCTCCATAGACACGCCTATCGCGGATGATGTCTTTGCTGCGGGCAACATGGTGAGCATTAATGCCCCGGTGAACTCGGCTGTGGTGGCAGGAGGCACGGTGAATATCAATGCACCTGTGAAAGGTGACGTCATTGCTGCCGGAGGCCAGGTCTATGTGAACTCCGATGTGGGCGGGAAGGTTGTGGCAGCAGGAGGGAACGTAAATCTGGGGGGCAACATAGGCACTAATCTGGTAGCTGCAGGCGGCCTTGTGAGCATACATCCCGGCAAGACCATTGCTAAAGATGCTCTCATAGGCGGCGGCGATGTGTTCAATTCAGGTCATGTCAATGGTACTCTGACCGTCCACTCCAATAATTTCACCAATAGCGGCTCGGCAGGAAAGGTGGACTTCTATAAGACAGAGAATAGGACTCCGCAGAGAGATGAGAACCGGGGTCAGTTCAATGTCTTTGCCCTCTTGAGCATCATCGGTTACTTCATTCTGGGATTGATCCTGGTAAAATACGCTCCCGGAATTTTCGCGGCAGTAGATAGCGAGATTCGCAGCTCTACCCTCCTCAAAACAATCTTAGGTTTTGTCTTGATCATTGCCTCATTCATCGCCTTGCTTCTGGTGGCCATAACCGTGGTGGGCTTGCCGATCGCTCTGATCTCATCTCTCCTCATACTTGCCGCCCTGATGCTCAGCGGCACCTTTGTCTCCTTCAGCCTGGGAAAATGGATCGTAGAGCGAGCAAAGATGAAGCAGGGAGATCTGATCCTCTTCGTATTGGGCTTCGTTATACTCAATGTCCTCTTCCTGCTGCCATATGTTGGCGGTCTGATCTCTCTGATCTCCATGAGCCTGGGATTTGCGGCGCTCCTTTATGCGGCGCGCCACTTCTTTAGGACTGGGAATGCACAGGCTGCGGCAAAATAGCGCTGCTAAGATAGACGCTTTTTGCGGGCCCGTCTGGACCCGCAAACATTATTTGTGCGCTAAATCGATAGATTGTCTGTTCTGATTCTAACTCTGTAATCGTGGTGATCTCTTGAAATTGGTAGTATTCTATAATGGGGAGTTCGGTAAAAGGGTAGTGGGCAACCTCATCAATTACTCGGGTTTTTGCATCTCCTGCGGCGAGGCCTGCACTCTATGCCGTAACGTCAGGCCGGGTTATGCCGCGAATATTGTTTCCCTGGTGGAGATGCCCGATCCTACGACTTTGGGCGACTTTATTGATGATGTGGAACCGCTTCTTCCCAAGGAAATCCCTGCCGCAGACATCGCCATGGTCATTAATGTCCATCCCGACATACTCTTCGGCCTGCTCCCAAAATTGAAAGAAGCCGGTGTGAAGGGCATAGTGGGCGGCTCTGAATCACCTCGCGATCTACCCTTAGGCCAGCGGAAGCAGCTGGAAGAGAAGGCAGCTGATCTCGGGATGGAGGCTGCGTTCGCCAAGCCTTTCTGCGCACTTCGCCCCGATCCGTCCAAGCCCAATATCGCGGCTTTCCTCAAAGAGGCAGGGATCGGAGAACCTGTGATCGATGTGACGCTGCAAAAGAGCCGGGAGGGCAAAGATCACATTCTGGCGGCTAACGTCGTTCGCACAGCTCCATGCGGATCCACCTGGTTTGTGGCCAAGCGCCTTTTGGGACTGGAGCCGGATCAGCCTGACATCAGGGAGAGGATCTCCGAAGCGCATCATGCATATCCCTGCACCGGGTCGATGGAACGCGACACGGAGCTTGGCGATACCGTTCTGCATAAGGGCGGCTACATAATCCGTGATGCAGTGGAGGATGCCTTCAAGAGAGCGAAACACCAGGAAGTTTGAGCCCCTGCAAAACCTTTTTGCCCTGAACGGAATGCTCATGAACATGTCGTCACATAATCTCATGCTCGCCATTCTTATGATACCGTCGTCCGGAGAGACGCAATCTGCGGGTTATTGGCTGGGAAAAGGAAATGAGCTATGCAACTCCGGTCAGATGGAAGAAGCGATCAAGGCATATGAATTCGCCTTAGGCCTTGATGCGACCCTGATCGATGCCTGGAATAACAAAGGACTAATCCTCGCCAATCAGAATCGTCTGGATGAGGCGCTGCAATGCTTCGATGAGGTCCTCAAGATCTCTCCTAGACATGCCTATACTCTGAGCAACAAAGGGATGGTTCTCGCTCAACAAAAAAAGTATCAAGATGCTCTGAACTGCTTCGAGGCGGCTTTAGTTGTGGACCCCTATTTTGCCGGAGCCTGGTATAACAAGGCCCTGGCCATGCAATGCCTGGGAAGGGACCGGGAGGCGATGGCTGCCATGAAGACCGCCGACACGCTGGAGGGAAAAACTGGTGGATGCAGGCGAAGATGCTAACCAGCAAAGCGCCATGGAAAAATATATCTTCTTTTTATGACCGTTCTCGGTTCAGAACATCCTGCTTCAAACATTTTTTCCACAAAGAATCTTGGTATCTTAATATCTAATCCAGAGCGAGTTGAATCACATTCCTAAATCACGAATCAACACTATTCTCTCAGTTAACATGCTAAAAAGCCCTGGGAGAAATTTGGTTTGATCAGGGTGAGTCTAATTAACTATCTCGCTAATTAAATCAGAGAATAAAGATAAGTATGTGCTATTCTAATTCCATATTCTTAAAATCAAATTTTTAAAATAGTATAGTATGGTATAAATAGTTTAGAAACATAGACAGTAAGAATCTAGTACGATTTAGAGTATACCTGGGGTGACTCAAATGAATACACCAAGTGCAAATACAAAAATTCTAAAGGGAGGGGATCCCAATAATGATGCAAACTGGCTCGAATGCATTCCCTGGACAGGTTTTGAGAAGGATTTTCCTGTTGGTGTCATATTGCCACCAAGCATAAGGGATGTTACAAGGTTGATCAAATCCGTGACTATCTTGGATGCGGAAATAGATGAGGGCTTCAAGATTATAAAAAAGAGCGAGGTC
The DNA here is from genome assembly GCA_963798205.1 of uncultured Methanosarcinales archaeon. Taxonomy (GTDB): domain Archaea; phylum Halobacteriota; class Methanosarcinia; order Methanotrichales; family Methanotrichaceae; genus Methanothrix. The sequence continues at coordinate 723 of CAWCSK010000029.1, read as the reverse complement.
ACTGTGGATATGGACATCTTAAATGTCCAATTGAACGAGAATTCAATTGCCATGATCGTTGGTTCCGCAGGCGCAGATTCAGAGGCCATAGTGGTCGTCCACCCCAATGGCGGTAAGCAATACACGCGGCTGGGATGGTACAACAACGTAAAACACACTGATGGCTTAGCCATGTGGGCTGCAACTAGACTCAGAAGTCATCTCATCAAGCACCTGGGGTTAGGATTGGAGGAGAATGAAGCTAATACTCATTATTTTTGCACTTATTACTCTGACGGTTCTTAGCTCCGCTATAACGCCTGCTGATGTTGTGCGCCAGAGCAAGGTGAGTGGACCTCTTGCGTTGGATCTAAGAAATACGAATCCCGCGGTATTCAATTCAACCGTTTTCTCAAACCAGAATCCAAATCCAGGACACTTGAATTCCTCGGCTCCAACTATTCCGCAAAATGAAGTGGGTGTTACGAATTCCGATTTATCCTTCCTAACCCAGGAAATATCGGCACCTGTTGCGGAGCCGGATTTTGGTGCCCAGGTGGTCAAGCAGAAAATAATCCACGGTAACAGCCCAACGAATGAGTCTCAGAATAATACTTCAACGAATCAATCCATCTAATGGGCAGGATATGACACCCGGCTAGCTCAGCTTCTCTGGGCTCATTTCCAGGTAAGAGGCATGGATTAAATCAAAGAGCGGCAATAAATGTCGCTCTATCTCATATT
>CAWCSK010000028.1:0-14852 GCA_963798205.1 uncultured Methanosarcinales archaeon | reverse complement strand
AGAGAACAGCTGTTCGAGGTGATTGTAATTCCCGTCTGCAAACCTTCTCCATCTAGAATAATCGCGCCGCTTTCACCGATAAGAGGCATAATGGATAAGCTCTTGTTCAAGATAACCTCTTCTTTGTAGATTCCAGGCTTGACGTATATCGTATCTCCGTTATTTGCGGCTATAACGGCTTCTTGTATTGTCTTATAGTTGGCAAAGCCGTTATCATCCACGATATAGGTTCTTGCTCCGTCTATTGGTGAGAGCCATACAAGCAGAACTATGAAGATGATCAATATCAGTCTAGGCATGAGTACCTACTTGTTAAGGCTCCTTTTATAGTTAATGCAGAATTATGGGAACGAATCAAACGAACTCCGGCAGACCAACCCCTTTATTTCCACTGGAAAAATAAACCTCAAATTTTTTCCCAAATGAAAAGATCTCATCTTCAAGTAATACCAAAATGTATGATTTACTTATTAATGTTATTTTATAAGTTATATATGTTCTATGGGGATACGAGGCACGTTCTAACTCGGAAATGTGTCCATTTACGGGAAAATGCTCAAATAACTTCTCTGCATGCAGAGAAATGTTCCGAACTTGCAGATTGAAAAAGGATGACAGATCATTCTAAAGATCTAATTTTGCGTACCTGCTGGCCGTCTTTCTCAATAGTTGCCAATGACCTCTTCTCAATAGATGCCTCGATATCCAATCTGATCTCCTCTGTTATTGAAAAGGAACCAGGGCAATACTTTCCGGGCAAGACCTTACCAACAAAGCCTTGCGAACAAACCTTCCCAACAAACTTACCCTCAAACTTGCCAACAAAAACCTTGCCAACAAAGCCTTACCCGGGCAAAACCTTATTTACTCACTCCCCCAAAGCCGGGAGTAATTGGTGATTTGATGACAGAGATACCGCTGCACAAGCACTGCCTGATTTGTGGCAATGCCGTGCGCCCGGATGAGAATTTCTGCGATGAGCTCTGCGAATCTAAGTTCAAGTCAGCTCAAAGAAAGCAACAGCTTTTATTCGTGGCATTTATCGTAATAATGGGACTGGTCTTGTTCTTGCCTTCAATTCTTAAAATGAAAGGATAGAGATGCGATACCTTGCCGTAACACTTGCCATCTTGGTCATGGCAACTATGGTCGTCTGCAGAAGTGCCGATGGGGAATGTATCTATGTGAAGGATATCACCATGCATCTGGATGGAGATGATGCCACTTTTGAGCTCAACTACTCCCTGGATACGTTTACCCGCTTCTATGTTCTAGCCCTGGGATGCAGGCATTTGGAACCTGAACTGCTCTCCTTTCTGAGTGGATACAGGGATGTCAAGCTTTTGAAAGCAGATGCGGACTGTGCGGCGTTGCAGGTGAAAGGGGCCGGAAAATATAACGGCAGCTATTATCTTTTTGATCCTCATCCCTTCGGCTCCAAGAATAATCCGCTAAAGACCGGCATCGCCAAGCTCTCGGTAGTGTATCCAGAGGGACGGACCCGCACTTTTTATAATGTAACCTCAACACAGAGCGTCTCCTGTCCGGTTGGGAGGGCAACTCAAATCCTCCCGATTTCAGTGAACGCCAAGAATGTGAGATCAAAACTATTTCTAAATCAGCGCTTTGTAGCGGCAGGATATCCGAGGGCATCCGAAAGACGTATCCGGATCTCTCGGCATGGATCGGGTGGATTCGAGAGTCACGCTGATCGGAAAAATAGGCGTATAGTGCTGCGAACAACTTTCAAGAGGTCCCGAAATAGAGATCCTCGATAAACTCTCGTCGATAACTGTTGCAAATAATTAAAAATAGTAGTATATCAGTTCGTACTTTGTGCTATAATTCGCAATCTGTGTCATAGATCCTTAAATTAGATGAATGCAAAAGTATGTATTACAAGACCCGATTGGAAATTAGAAACAAATAGGAGAGTGGGTGGTATGAAGAGGAACAGAGAAGAGATTATATCGCAAATTCTTAATGTATGCAGAAACGGTGCCATTAAGACCCGGGTAGTATATCAAGCAAACCTCAACTTCAAAACAGTAGAGCCTTATCTGGACCTCCTGGTCAAAAATAATCTATTAGAGGTCCAGCATGGGGAAAAGAAGATGTATGAAACCACAGAAAAAGGCGAAACCCTGCTGGAAGCTCTCCATCAGGTAAGTGTGCTCTCTGGAATTTAGTCTCTGTTAGCGAACGAAAGGCACCGATGATCGTGTCGAGATGGTTCACAGGGTTAAGAATATGTGGCGATAACTGCGATCTTTTTTTGTAAATCCTTACCCTTTTTAGTATTAGATTCAGATTCTATGGTTTTGGTCCCATGCATATTTTCTTCGGAATCATCAAAAGATCAGGGGATCTTTTAGAATGCATCCCTAAATCCTGATTCGCGCCTGTTGCTATGGAGGCGGAGTTTGGCGATTCTTCCAGCGGGACGCTTGACCGCAATGATTTTGCATTTCACGGCTTGTATACGAGTTTTCTCCTGGAAGGCAGGTCCAAACATTGAATTTGAGGGTATGCCCGGCCATGTACTGCTCGAAATATGTACGTTCGGGGATATTAATGGCAGGACAAAGCTGACGGACGAATGCCGAATGACCGGCAACCCGGCCAGGATATGTTGGTCGCCGGTAGTGGTGGTCTTGTGGACATACTGAATGCAATATGACCGTGATTCGATGAGTACCGGCTTATTGTCTTTCCCGTTGTTCTGGGCCGCGGATAGACATCTCTTTGAAGATGGCAGCTACGCTTACATGAATGTCCTCAATGCAGAACCTTTCTGAATGCAAGACGCGATTCTCAAATATGATTACTATCTATCGATATATTTATAGATTTTATTAGGGATCAAAATTGGCATCATATGGCCGCAATCTATATAAATTTTGACATAAAGGGAAGGCAGTGGTAAATATGACAAACGAAAAAAAGAAGAGCAAGGGTCCGCAAGATCGCAATAGCAATTATCAGATGAAAAATGGCAATTCACTCTCTAAGAAAAATAAAAAGTCCAAGGCAGGCAAGCCCGGTGAGAAGAAATCTGTCTCCGCGCGCAAAGTCCGGAGAGCAGAAGGGCATAATCTCAGGCATCTCCAGCAGCATTTCCAGTGCCACTAACAGCATAACAAAAATGCTAAAGCATTGATAGACTGTTCTGTATTGATAGAACAAACAGAATGATCGGTCCGAGCGCAATATTGAGCGTCCGGACGCAAGCATTTTTAGGGCATTTTATTTAAGAATCTGTGCGCAGGACTTTCTTTTTCCTCTAACCTCTAAGCCTGCTCTTTCGTTCTGCTCTGGAACTCCTGCTGCACATCGCAACCCAGCCGCCCTATGGCATCGGAGCGGCACTGCCGGCAGTGCTTCATCTGCTTGATGATTGTGCCCAGCTCTTCCTGGATCTTTCGCTTCTCCTCAGGCGAGGGCGGTTTGATATGCGCAAACTTGTACTGGGGAATGAGGGGCATGACATTATGGATGAAGACGCCCATGGACTTTATCTTACGGGCGATGTCGAAGACGTGCTTATCATTGATGCCGGGGATAAGGACGGTATTGACCTTCACGATCTTCTTGAGCTTGAGGGCCTCTTCAATGCCCTTTAGCTGCTGGTCGCGTAGGAGCGTCGCCGCCTCCAGGCCTTCATATCTCTTTCCGCGGTAGGTTACGTACTCATAGATCTGCTGGCCGATCTCCGGGTCTATGGCATTCATGGTAACTGTGATGTTGCAGACCCCCAGACGGTCGAGCTCCTGGATTTTGTCGGGCAGAAGCAGGCCGTTGGTGCTGAGGCAGAGTATGATGTTAGGATACTTCTGGCCGACAAGGCGCAGAGTCTCAAAGGTCTCCTCATTGGCCAGCGGCTCTCCCGGTCCCGCTACTGCCACGACTTTGATGTAATGGTACTTCTCCAGAACCTGGTCCACTCGCTCCAGAGCTTCCTCGGGTTTGAGAACCTGGCTGGTCACACCAGGCCGCGATTCGTTCACGCAGTCGAAGTCCCGCACGCAGTATTTGCACTGGATATTGCACTTGGGGGCCACCGCCAGATGCATCCTGCCAAAGGCATGGCATGCCTTCTCACTGAAACACGGGTGCTCCTGAATCCTTCTGAGCTGTTCTGGGTCGTATGGGATCTCCTTTCCACCGACATTGGCAACGGGAAAAGTCTCTTGGCTCATGATTGGAACTCCACGTTGTTCTGGCTCACCATTATTGGCCCAACATAGCTAAAAGACTTGCGTAACATAGAAAGGTTGCCCCGAATTGAGACAAAGATTCTTTAAGGATGTCCGAGCAAGACTGCAGTCTATGCCTGAGAAGGATAAATTTGTGATATGGCCCATATATTTTGATGCTGCCCGCTCCAGGGTCGAGGGCCGGATGGTTTCGACTTAAAGACGCCGTCAATGAGCCCGACCTGGATATGGTAATCACAGCCGCAATCAAATCCGGTCTTAAGCCGGAGATCGAGCGGGAAAAGTTGCACCCTAAGACCTGGCACCAGGCAGAAGCTGCGGGAAGAATACTTGTGGCAAAAAACGGCCCTAAATCCGCCATCCTGAAGAGAATCGCGGGCTCTCTGAAAGTAAAATATAAGAAGCATGGCCATCAGGGCAAGAAGATATTAAGAATAGACGCTTAGTATTGAAGAGTCATAAAGTAATACCAGGAAGGTCCATGCATAAGATCTCCATGATCGTATGCCTGAGAAAACAATTTGTATCGGCCCATCTACTTCGACGTAAACCGCACCAGGTTGAGGGCCGGATGGTTTCACTCAAGGATGCCGTCAATGAGCCCGACCTGGATATGGTAATCACAGCCGCAATTAAATCCGGTCTTAAGCCGGAAATCGAGCGTGAAAGTTGCACCACTAAGACCTGGCATCCAGGCAGAGTCTACGGGAAGAATACTTGTGGCAAAAAAAGGCCCTAAATCCGTCATCTTGAAGAGAATCGCGGTCTCTGAAAGTAAAATATAAGAAGCATAGCCATCAGAGCAAGAAATATTAAGGGAATTTTGGGCGAGAATTTTTTAAAGAGAATATTCCGCGAGTGAAACGGCCCTGGATCGTGCCTTGCACTCGAAGTCTCTATCGTTTTTCAACCGACAATCGTCAATCATCAACAGATATCGCGACAAATATCTTCTGTGGATAATGCTTAATACTCAAACGAGTCTCTGCCGGAGGTATATGATCGATCTGCACACTCACACCATCTTCAGCGATGGAGAGCTCATCCCCAGTGAGCTGGTTCGCCGGGCAGAGGTTCTGGGCTATACGGCCATAGGCATAACCGATCATGTGGACTATACCAATATCGAGCACGTCCTGACCTGCGTCTCTAAAGCCAAATATTTGGAGGACGTTTTGGATATCAGGGTTCTGGTGGGTGTAGAGATCACTCATGTTCCCCCTCAGAAGATCGGGCCGCTGGCAATTCTGGCCCGCAAGCTCGGTGCCGAGATCGTAGTCGTGCATGGCGAGACGCCGGCGGAGCCCGTCAGGCCGGGAACCAATCGTGCGGCCCTGGAGGCGAGGGTGGATATCCTCGCCCATCCCGGCTTCATCACCCTGGAGGAAGCAGAACTTGCCAGGGAGAATGATGTCTGCCTGGAGATCACATCCCGGTCGGGCCATAATATCACCAACGGCCATGTGGCGCGCATGGCGAGGCCTTGCCAAAGCAAAAATGGTGGTGGATACGGACTCGCATGCGCCGGATGACCTCATCGACAGCCTGCGAGCCAAACAGATCGCTATGGGTGCAGGCTTAACCCGGGAAGAGGCAGTGATGATCGTGGAGCATCACGCTATTCTGGGATGAGCAATCAGATTTGCAATTAAAGGTCCAGGGGTTGAATAGATAGACATCGTGGCAATTGACATCTCGGGCCGACATGCTGTGCGGGGCAAGTACAAAATGGTATGCGCCGTCGTCTCGGCTCGCGTATCGCCCAATTTTGTTGAGAAGATTCATACGGTCAGGCTTATGCCTCGCGTGGCCGAGGCTCTGGACCTCAATGTCGTGGCCGACTTCATCAGCGATGCATGCATGTGCCTTCCCGGAACAATTGTCGCAGAATCCGGTGACTTCTACAACCAGGAGATCTGGAGGGTTAAGAAGCATCCTGGGAAGAGATATCAAATATCCTGAGACCATAGCTGAGAGGACGTTGATAGAGATGGCCCATCATATATCGGTGGCAGGACGAAGGCTTATTATTGAGCCGGGAGAAGATAATAATCGATGAATGAAGAAAAGACCGCTGTCCTGCTTATGCGTGAGAACCCCAGTAAGTCCACGGACCCTTATACGATGGATGAATTGCGGGGCCTGGCAAGAGCTGCTGGATACCAGGTTTTGGCGGAGATCAAACAGCGCCGGGAAAGGGACCACCGCTACCAGATGGGAATGGGAAAGATTGCCGAGGCCAAGAGTTACAATCCGACAAAACTGATATTTTACAATCCGCTTAGCCCCAATCAGGTCTTCAATATAAGAAGCGAGTTTTCGGTGCAGGTTCTCGATAGATTCAATCTTATTTTGGAGATATTTGCCTCCCGTGCGTCCACGCGAGAGGCCAAGCTGCAGGTTGATCTGGCCCGGCTCAGTTATGATGCGCCTCAGGTTCGCAGTGAGCTCGCCCTCAAGAAGCGCGGCGAGCAGCCGGGCTTTCGTGGCGCCGGCGCTTACGAGCAGTCGATGTACCACGACATCCGTGGAAGGATGGCCAAGATAAAATCGGAACTGAAAGACGTGGAGACGATGAGCGAGGACAGACGCTCGAAGAGAAGAGAGCAGGGTTTCGATCTTGTAGCTCTGGCAGGCTACACCAACGCCGGCAAGAGCACTCTGCTCAATGCCCTCACCGGTTCTGGAGTTGAGGCTCAAGATCAACCCTTTACCACGCTTTCGCCAACTACGAGGGGCCTGGAGATCAAAGGCCGCAGGGTCTTGCTTACGGACACGGTAGGCTTCATCGACGATCTGCCGCACTTTCTCATCAAGGCATTCCATACTACCCTCTCCGAGATCGCAGAGGCGGATCTTGTCCTATTGGTGGCTGACTTGAGCGATCCCGCCGAGCTGCTGCATAGAAAGATGGTCGCATCCCACAAAGCCCTCTGGGACTGCCAGGTTACCGCACCTATTGTTACCGTTCTCAATAAAGTGGACCGGCTGGTTGAGGGCGAAGCCTTGAATGAAGGAAGAGCTGATCCGTGACCTGGCTCCCAATCCCGTGATGGTCTCCGCATCATCCGGACAAGGCCTTGCGGAGTTGAAAGAATGTATCTATCAGCGGCTGCAGCCCTTGCAGGAGTACCAGATCAGGCTGCCTAACACCTCCGAGGGTTTGAGCCAGCTATCCCGGCTTTATGAGACGGCAGAGCTTCTTAGTGTGAGCTATGGTGAGGAGCTGGTGGTGAAATTGCGGGGAAAAGGTGAAGCCGTGGCCAGGCTCAAGATAGAGAGTTCGGATTCACAGGCAAAGGATTGAGCATGTTGCTGAATTCGACAGAAATCTGATACGCTGGCCAGATTCATGAAGGAGCTATTGCGTGAGCATTTCCGGCTGATGGAGACCATTGTCACCATAACCGCACGCGAGAAGAGGCATATCGATGCTGCCAAAGAGTCGATAAGGGTGCAGCGCTCCTATCTGGAGGATTATATACGGAAAGATCCTTTCTTCATGCTCACTCTGGACCCTTACGATTCAGAGGCCGATGATGCCCCTGATATTGTGAAACAGATGATCGAATGCTGCAATGTCTTTGGCATCGGTCCGATGGCGTCAGTGGCAGGAGCCATTGCCAAGTTTGCAGTACTGGCGATGATGGCGAAAGATGCGACTTATGCCGTCGTCGATAATGGCGGAGACATCTGCATCCTGAACGACCAGCCTATAAAAGTGGGTATATACGCAGGAAGCTCGCCCATTCGAGATCTGGCTTTTGAGCTTCCGGCGCGCTCTAAACCTATAGGCATCTGCACCAGCTCCGGAACGGTGGGACCATCCATCTCTTTTGGCTGTGCAGATGCGGCCATGGTTATCGCAGAGGACGCGGCCCTGGCGGATGCTGCGGCCACGGCCCTCGGGAATGCTGTGGGGGCCATAGGGCCGCTGCAGGAGTGCTTCCGGGCGATCGACCGGCCGGGAATCGATGGCGCATTGGTGATTCGGGGCGAGGAGATGGCCTTGTGGGGAGATTTGCCAAAGCTGGGGCGAGCCCGCGTAGGTGCGGAGAGGATTACGAGAGGATAACAAACCTTGGCAATCTTTGTTTATGGTTGAATAGCAAGGATTAAATTCATAGGATTCTGCCAGGATTATACGAATAAGGCGTGATAAATAATTGTAGTTATCGTTGATTTGAGGCAATAGACAGATGAAATCGCCATGTGAGGAGATTGTTTGGGATGTGCTGCCCAGCATCAGGGCCGCCATCGCGGAAGAGTTGATCAAGAGAGGAATATCCCAAAAGGAGGTTTCCAAGATGCTGGGCATCACACCACCGGCTGTGTCCCAGTACGTCTCCAAGAAGAGAGGCTACAATATCGAGTTCCGAGAGGACATTCGGGAAGCCATAGGAAAGCTCGCTGATGATCTTATCGAGAAAAAGGTCGACGATCTGGTGAAGAGGATCTGCGAGATCTGCCGCATGCTTCAGGATGATGAGAACGCCTGCATCTCCACCAAGTGTAAAGGAATGTGAGATCCGCTCCTATGAATAGCTCCCGGGCAACTTCTTCAAAAGGTCGCTAAAATGAGCCTGGCCGCGAAATTGGAGGACCTAAAAGATAGGATTGCCGGGAAAGGAAGGCTCCTGGTGGCCTACTCCGGAGGCGTAGACAGCAGTCTCCTGGCCAAGGTGGCAAATGACGTCCTGGACGGGTGCGCCCTGGCTGTCTTCCTGGATTCTGAGACTGCTGCCCGAAGCGAACTGGAGCTGGCGAGACGGCTAGCAAAGTCCCTGGGACTGAATTTTAGGGTGGCAAAATTCTCTATTCTTGAGGACGACGAGTTCGCAAAAAATCCTGCCACAAGGTGCTACATCTGCAAAAAAAAGTCTGCTGCCGTTCTTAAGAACATCGCTCGGGAGAATGGCATAAAATGCATTGCCGATGGAGTCAACCTCTCCGACTACCAGGACTTTCGGCCCGGAATCCAGGCCTGCAACGAAGAAGGAATCTGGCATCCTTTTGTAGAATCAGGAATCACCAAAGAGGATATTCGAACCCTAGCCCACAGCCTCGGCCTCGCTGTATGGGACAAGCCTTCCTCTGCCTGTCTAGCCTCACGAATTCCTTATGGCGAGAGGATCACAGAAGGCAACCTCGAAATGGTGGAAGAGGCAGAAGAATATCTGGAATGCCTTGGATTCGGGCAGCTTCGGGTAAGGGCTCACGGCCGGACGGCACGAATTGAACTGCTAAAATCAGATGCACAAAGAGCATTGGATAAAAGGGACGAGATCGTATTGAGGCTCAAGGGCATTGGATTTAAGTATGTCACCCTGGATCTGGAAGGTTTCCGGACGGGAAGCATGAACGAGGTTCTATGAAAGTCCATGAAATAAGAGCGGATTTCCCTATCCTGAAGGATGTTATTTATCTGGATAGCGCCTCCACCAGCCTTACTCCGGAGCCCGTTCTGGAATCAGTTCTCGATTATTACCGAGCATACAAAGCCAATGTCGGCCGGGGAGTCTACAGGCTGGCTCAGATGGCCGACCAGCGCTACAGAGATGCTCACCGCAAAGCTGCATCCTTTGTGGGTGGAGAGGAAGGCATGACCGTCTTCACCAGGAACACCACCGAGTCCATCAACATCGTTGCCCGCGGCCTCTCCTGGAAGAAAGGAGACAGGATCGTCACCACTCTACTGGAGCATCACTCCAACCTTCTGCCCTGGATGAGGCTGAAAGAGATGGGCGTAGAGCTGGATGTCATACATGCCGGACCGGGAGGGAAGAATTGATCTGGCTGACTGGGAAGAAGCGATAACTGAAGGCACGAGGCTGGTGGCGACAACCCAGCTCTCCAATGCTCTGGGAACAGTCATCCCTGTAAAAGAGATCGCCAGGATCTGCCGCGAGCGGGGCGCTGCCCTATTGGTGGACGGGGCCCAGTCTGTGCCCCATATGCCCGTAAATGTAAAAGATATCGATTGCGATTTTCTCTGCTTCTCCGGCCATAAGATGCTCGGGCCCATGGGCACGGGAGTCCTCTGGATGAGGAAGGAAGGAAGAAGACAGAGAGAGATAGAGCCCCTTCTGGTGGGGGGCGGAATGGTGGAGGACGTCTTTGATGGCGGTTATGTCGTCAAGCAGGGCTACGAGGGATTTGAAGCAGGCACGCCCGATATCTCGGCCGGCATTGGTCTGGGCGCTGCCGTGGACTATCTGACCCGGGCCGGAGTCGAGGAGATTCATGAGCATGAGATGCGACTCACCAGAAAGCTGCTGGAGGGGCTGGAGAAGATAGCCGGCATAGAGATCTTTGGCCCGGGACCGGATAGCCCAGAGGCGCGGGGCGGTGTGGTCTCCTTTGGCGTAGACGGCCTGCTGCCTCATGAGGTGGCTCTCATGCTGGATCAGGCCGCAAACATATCCGTTCGGTCCGGCCACCATTGCTGCATTCCCCTCATGAAGCATCTGGGACTGAAATACGGCACCGTCCGCGCCTCGCTTTATCTCTACAATACCGAAGACGAGATCGAAAAGCTTCTGGCGGCACTGGAGCAGATCGCCAGGATGGGGTAACAGAGGGTCATAAAGGAATGCTAAAAAGTTTTAGATGCCTGAAGCTGGATGGCGTTGAGGTTGAGGAGACGACCTGCCAGGTGGTGGAGGAGGTTCCTCTCTCCATCTTCATCAACGGCGGCACTTCGCAACCGCGATGATCAGTCCTGAGATGAAGTCGGAGTTCGTGGTCGGCCATTTATTTGCCGAGAGGATTGTATCCGGACGGGGGGAGATTGAGTCCCTGGAGATTGAGGGAAATGTTGCCCGCGCCATCGTCTCCAATCCCATGCGGGCGATAGTACCCAGCAGGCCGATTGTGAGCGGCTGCGGCGGAGTCGCCTCCTTTCTGGATGAGTCGAAGCTTCCCGATATAAAATCCGATCTAGTAATCGGGAAAGAACAGGCTCAGGAGGCGATGAAGGCCATCTCCCTCTCCGAGGTTCATATAGCCACAGGCGGAGTGCATTCCGTGGGCCTCTTTGACGAAAATGGGGCGGTCTGCATCATAGAGGACATCGGACGCCATAACGCCCTGGATAAGGCCATCGGTCACGCTCTTGCCGAAGGCGTGGATTTCAGCAGGACATTTGTCGCCTGCACAGGCAGGATCTCCTCGGACATGGCACTGAAGTGCTCCGTGGCCGGCATCCCCATAATCGTCTCGCGCGGCGCTACAACGAGTCTTGCCATCTCCATTGCCGAGAGGACAAATCTCTGCATCATCGCTTTCCTGAGGGGAAAGAGGCTCAGCGTGTACACCAACCCGGAGAGATTCAAGATTGATTGAATGTCATACGTGCTCGGTCTCGCAGTGAAACAGATTGCTGCAAACTGGAATTCTTTCTAATGCATAAGGGCCTGACTCCAGAATGATCTGCTCCTTCTGCCGAGAGCCCGCCATCCTCTCCCAGCGCTATTTTGGGCGGCATCTCTGCCAGAGCCACTTCATTGAGGATTTTGAGCGAAGAGTGGCCGGGACCATAGAGAAGAACGGCATGGTCAAGGACGGCGAGCGCATCGCGGTGGCTGTGAGCGGCGGCAAGGACAGCACAGCTCTTCTCTTCAGCCTGCATAAGATCCTGGCCGGAAGGGATGTGGAGATGGTGGCCGTCACTGTAGATGAGGGCATTGCCGGGTACAGGGACGACACCATCAAGGCTGCACGAGCGATTGCGAAGCAACTGGGCATCGAGCAGGAGATCGTCTCCTTCCGGGAGATGTACGGTTACGATCTGGATGAGATGGTACAGGGAAAAGATGTCGCACCCTGCACCTATTGCGGAGTCTTTCGCAAGAACGCTCTGAACCGCATGGCAAAAAATTTGGGTGCGAGTAAGGTTGCCACAGGCCACAACCTGGACGATGAGGCGCAGACGGTCATGATGAACTACCTGAAAGGCGACATGGAGCGGCTCATGCGCTTCCGGCCCAGAAGGGCGCAGCCGGGTCTTGTTCCGCGCATCAAGCCGCTGCGAGAGATGCCGGAAAAGGAGATCGCCCTCTACTGCATGGTGAATGGCGTCTTCACAGAATCCAGGGAGTGCCCTTATGCCAATCTTTCTCTGCGGGCGGACGTCAGAGATTTGATGAACCGCCTGGAGAGCCTCTTTCCAGGAACCCGGCAGACAACGATGCAGGGGTTCGAGAAGATTGCGGAGAAGGGCACGGGGAGACTGGGCTCCGATGGAGCTGGGCTGCTGCCAAGAATGCGGCGAGCCTTGCGTCAAGGATCTGTGCAAGGCCTGCGAGCTGCTGGGAAAGCTCAAAGGATGACGAGCAAATCGCTTGTTCAATGGTCTTGGATTTGGGTGAGGGGTTGACGGCAAGCGAGATCCGCTTCTATGGCAACAGGTTCAACCGATCATATATGAACGATCGAATAGCCTTAATAGGAGTCATAGTGCATCCAGTCTATTGCGAAATATCTTTAAGTTTGTAGCTTGCAAGAGTAAAATGGTTGAATCACTCATGGAAAAGCTGCATTTGCCAATTCTCATCGAAATCGATGAAGACGGCCTATACATAGTTAGCTGCCCGCTTTTAAAGGGATGTCATTCCTGGGGTGAGACCATTGATGAAGCCATGAAGAACATATCGGAGGTCATCGAGATGTGTCTGGAAGAGACAAAGATTGAGAACCTCAATACCTTTGTAGGTTTCAGAGAACTGGAAGTCGTTCAAGATGCAAAAGCTTCCTGCGATTAATCCCCAGGATCTTTTGAGGTTTCTGAAATCTCTTGGATTCGTCGTCATCAGGACGAAAGGCTCTCATGTGCGACTCCGTTCCGAAGATGGACGAGTGACTACGGTTCCGTTTCATAGTAATAAGGATATACCAAAAGGACTTCTGCGCAAGATAATACGAGAAGATCTGGAGATGAGCCTGGAGGAATTCCTGGAGCTGTATACGGATTCAAAGGAAAAATGAGGCATGCATAAATCCCTACATCACTATCACAAAATAGAAAGGGATTTGCCTTTCAGTTGCTTATATCTTTACCTTCAGCATCCTCTCGATCGCCCCTCTCGCCTTTCCCGCGATCTCCTCGGGCACAGTGACGCGCGGCTCCAGGGTCTGCAGCGCTTTCAAGACCTTCTCCAGAGTTGTCTTCTTCATGTTCTGGCAGACGGCATTCACGCTCAGTGGATAGAACTCCTTTGAGGGTTCTCCTTCTTCAGCCGATAGATCATGCCGACCTCTGTGCCGATGATGAACTCGCGCGCCTGGCTTGCCAGGGCATGCTTGCCCATTCCCGCCGTGCTGTAGACAAAATCGGCCTCGTCGATGACCTCCGGGCGGCATTCCGGATGCACGAGCACTTCCGCGCCAGGATGAAGCGCCCGGGCAGCCTTCACATCTGCAGGTGTAAAATGGTCATGAACATAGCAGTAGCCGTTCCAGGGAATGATCTTCTTCTCCGTATGGCGGGCGACGTATGCCGCCAGGTTCCTATCCGGCACGAAGATAACCTCTTTTTGAGCCAATGAATTTACCACCTGCACGCCGTTAGCGGATGTGCAGCAGATATCGCTCTTCGCCTTGATCTCGGCCGTCGAGTTCACGTAGCAGACTACAGCCGCCTCAGGGTTCAGCGCCTTCAGATCGTCTAGCTGGTCGGGCGTGATCATATGGGCCATGGGGCACCAGGCGCCCTTCTCAGGAATGACAACGCATTTATGCGGCGAAAGGATGGCTGCGGTCTCGGCCATGAAGTCCACACCGCAAAAGATGATGACCTCTGAATCCAGCCGGGCTGCAGCTCGGGAGAGCTCCAGGGAGTCGCCCACCAGGTCCGCCACATCCTGAACTTCGGGCAACTGGTAGTTGTGGGCCAGGATAGTCGCCCGGCGTTCCTTCTTCAAAGCTTGAATCTCTTCTATCATAGGAATCGAGAACGTTCTCAAAGTCGGGGAAACTATTATTTCAACCTATTTAATAGATATACTTAATACTATTATCTCAATTAAACCTAGATTGATTTAAATTCACGATTTGGAAGAACATTGGTCAAATTGAGGTCACTATTGGGGGATCCCATGCGTGATTGTTAGTATTATCGAGAAACCTTAACTTTCTCGCTCATCCGTGCTCATCCGCCGATGGCCGCAGGAAACAGGGCCACAACATCGCCCTCGGCGAGCATGGTTCGAACCGACTCCAAAGATGCGATATTCTTGCCCCCCACAAAGATGTTCACATCCTCCCTCAATCCTGCTTTATCGAAAAGCTGTGGGCCTAAATTCGCTTTCAATGCGCATAGTGCTTTCAGCAGATCTTCGACTCTTGCTCCCATCCGCCAGCTCCACCTCTATCTCCTTTCCCAGGATATTTCGAAAACCGGCAAAAGACCTGACCTTAACCAACATTTGCGATCTCCTTCACCCGCTGCAGCGCCATCAATGCATCCTCCATCTTGAAGTCCCTTTTCTCCTCGACCAAAAATGCGCGAAAGCGCTGCAGCTCCTTTTCCGGCACCAGGGCAATTGCCTCCGCCATCATTCGCTCGTAGGTCCTCTCAGGAAAGTAGAGTGACTCTGCACACCGGAAGAGCGTATCCCGGCAGGAAGTGATGATCGC
>CAWCSK010000027.1:0-17596 GCA_963798205.1 uncultured Methanosarcinales archaeon | reverse complement strand
ATGTACTCATTTATGGAAAGACCGGCACCGGAAAAACTGCCGTAGCCAAATACGTAGGAAAAGAATTGGAAGAAGCGGGATTTGGCGACATGAAATGCGCAGTGATCTACATCAACTGCGAAGTTGTAGACACTCAGTACAGGATTCTAGCACACCTGGCAAGACACTTCGACAAGGAGATTCCTATGACCGGCTGGCCTACAGATCAGGTCTATGCAGAGTTCAGGAACGCTCTGGATGAAGAGAAACAGGTCGTAGTGATAATGCTGGACGAAGTGGACAAGCTGGTACGAAAAGGAGATGACGTTCTCTACAATCTCTCGCGAGTAAATTCCGATCTGCTTCGCTCCAGGGTCAGCATTATTGGCATCTCAAATGACCTCAAGTTCACAGAGTTTTTGGATCCGAGAGTCAAAAGCTCTCTTGGCGAAGATGAGATTATCTTTCCGCCGTACGATGCCGAGCAGATCAGAGAGATCCTGGAACAGAGAGCAAAGGTTGCCTTCTGTCCCGGAGTCCTTCAAGAGAGCGTCATACCGCTATGTGCTGCATTTGCGGCACAGGAACATGGCGATGCTCGCCGTGCTCTTGATCTCTTGCGCATATCCGGAGAACTGGCAGAAAGAGCACGCTCAGTTTTCGTAGGCGAGGAGCATGTGCGCCAGGCCAGAGAGAAGATAGAGCAGGATAGAGTAGAAGAAGTGATCAAGACTCTGCCCACCCAGTCCAAACTGGTGCTCTACAGCATTGTTCTCTTAGAGGAACAGGGCACAAGAAACATCACCACCAGCGCTGTCTACAACATGTACAAGCAGCTATGTCCCCTGGTCGAGACAGACTATCTGACGCATCGCAGAATAACGGACCTCATTGCCGAACTGGATATGCTGGGCATCTTGCATACTATAGTGATCAGCAAGGGCCGGTACGGCAGGACCAAAGAGATCACATTGAGTGTCTATTCCGGCAAACTCAAGGCCACGCTGCAACAAGATTACCGGCTAAAGGTTCTGGCCAACGTCAATGTACCACAGCAAGCCCGTCTGGGCCTTTGATAAGCGTTCATGATATTGGTAATATGCGGGGTATGACGACCCCGCACGCTATAACTGGGCCGTCTTCACAATATGTTCATTCAGTGTTCCATTTTTGAACGAGGCAATGACCTCAACGCAGGTCGTGTAATTATCACCGTTGACGTTCAGTGGTGCGATGATGCCCCAGAGCGCTTGTCCCCCGATACGATCTGACCCTGTTGAGATAAATCCATTCTCATAGGGCTGAATGGACATACCATCGCACAGGGCATCCATGATACTCTTTAACTCATTTTCGGAATCGATGACTGGGCGTGGGCTATCATAGCTGAATAGGTATGCAAAGCTTGAACTATTGGTGTCGTTATCCACCATTTTTGTGTAATTTGTATCTACACCAAGACAGCACTCATAAGCTGATGTCACTGGCATAACTGTGATGTTTTGCCCTCCGAAATCCAGGGAGATGTTATGACTGCCGAGCGATACGATTTGAGGGCTGCACGAAGCCGAAATTACACAGGCCATAAAGGCAAATATTGAGACAAATATTAGCATACGCATATCTATTTCACCTGATCGCATGAAAGTAATATTGAAGGTAGTGTTGTTCCCCAAATGGCGAACATGAGTCAGGCCAATCACCAGCCGCAGAGATAAATAGATCTCGGTTCTCTGTCCCTTCAGATCACTTACCAGCGATTAGCCTAGAAGATACTGGATCACCAGGCCGCTAGCAATGCTTATGCCCAAAAGCATGGCGATGATCAGGGCAACATCATTTTTTTCTTTGTCTTCCTTTATCAACACCAAGGTCCCGAGGCCAGCACTGGCGCACAATCCGGAAATTGTGGCGCCATACGAGATCACTCCTTTGAGATAAAGCTCGGTTATAGCAACAGATGCCGCGCAATTGGGTACCAGCCCGATCAGCGCAGCCAAGAATGGTGCAAAAAATGCGTTTATTGAAAAAAAGTTTTCGATCGCGGCAGTTCCGATTCGGTCAACTGAGAAGTTAATCGCCAGAGTTACTGCGAAAATGAAAATGAAGATCTTAAACGTGTGGATTATGGGATGGAACAATATCTCGGCGGGCTTGAATTTTTTGGACTCGGCGTCGACGTGGTGGCCGCAACAAGCCGGTTCCTCAAACGCTGTTTCATGGTGATGGCTTTTATCGTCCTTGCCGCTCGAATAATTTGCGATATGGTCCAGGACTTTTTCATTCCTTTTTCTAAACGCGAAATCAACGGCATAGCCAGCGGGCAAGGCAATGGCTAATTTTGTCATGATCAAGAGGAAAACAATACCGATCTTTCCGGGTTGGGACACGATTATTGGTAACGCTTCATCGGAAGTCGCAATGTAGACCGCCAGCAAAGTTCCTATGGTAACCAGCTTCTGAGTATAAAGTGCGGTCGCGATCACTGAAAACCCGCACTGTGGGAAAATTCCCGCTAGTGCACCGATAAGCGGTCCAGCCCGGCCCGCTTTTTTCACATTTGTGATTATGACATCTCCGAACTTATACTCCACCAGGCCGATGACGATATAGATCGCTAGCAGCAGCGGAACGACGTTCAGAGAATCCCAAAAAGCATCAGAGATGATTTCAATCATTAAAATAGCTCCGGGGACGTTGACTATGAGCAAATTGTGATGTCACAGCTATCACCAATAGAGAGCCATTGAGCTGCTGCTCATTCTTATGCTCCTTCCAGATCTCATAGCTTTGACCTGGTGTATAGAACGACGCATATTATAATCAAAGCAGAAGCGATGATTACATAGGACACTAGGTTGCCTTCGATGTTAAACCCAAATATGCCGGATGGACCTTCTTCTCCTGAATCGGCATGAATTCCCACTGCATTGTTAAACCTCTCTTCAATGCCCATATTGCCTGAGATCACGTATGCAGCTATGCTCAAGGCTAAAAAGATGAGAATTAACACACCGAAGATCATCAAACCTCTTTTGTTGTTTGTCTTAAACATGTCCTCTACCCCCGGAGCATATCTGGTCTGACTCTTTCGATATACGATACGATATAACCCGTAACTAAGGCTTCTATCACAGCCACTCCCATGTTGACTCCTGCCAGAAGAGATAGCCCGTAGAGCATATCGATGCGGCTCTGAGTCACGCCCTGAACGCCGGAGATCAATATTATGGCGATCATGGCTATATTTCCCAGGAACAGGCCAATTAACACTGCACTGCCTGCCCGGGCAAAGGTGCTCACTTTTGTTTTACCCAGCCACCTATAGGTGCCGTAAGCTGCAGAGACCTCAGTCATATTGACCAGAACATTTGCACCAATCATGCCCCATCCGCCATGCCCTATGGCGGCAGATAGAATGTTGACTATGAGTACAATTACTCCACCTACTGCTGGCCCTCCAAGGATGCCTATAAGAGGCGTGAGATTCATATGGACGCCGCCGAACAGAGGTATGTTCACTTGAAAGATGGCAAATGAGGCAGCAGTTAGCATCGCAGCGATCGTTATGGTCTTGCTATCGATTCCCTTTCCTCTCCTCATCCAGTAAAGACATAATCCGATCAGAACTATCGCGATGAGCCACCATACTGAGATCCATTGCAGCGTGAATGCGCCGTCTTCAAGGTGTATATGGGCCATAACTAAGCCTCCTCATAGCAATATCTTCAACATATACGAGCATCATTGCGTCAGCCTAGCGCATTCAAGGTATTTAAAATTTGGTATTATACCAAATAATTTGGGTATACCACAAAGATTTAATACTTTATTTGCAATTGGCGAGTGACTTTCGCGCTGACCCTGAAGATATGATGTCTTATGTCTAAATACAATGCTTAATTCACAATCAATCGAACTTAGTTCAACTAAGTGTTAATAAGGAAATTTAAATTGGATACATACCAAACACGGGACTGGACCCGGGGTACATCATGCATTGGCGAGGCACGCTACAAGTTCATCTATAGTTACAGGTCTGCCTACAAGCTCTATTCCTTTGCGCTTGCAAAATTCCTCGTAGATCTGAACGATCTTTGGCTTTCTCAGCCCTGCCTCTTCAAGAAGTTCCGCATTGTAAAATATCTCAGAAGGGCTCCCTTCAGCCATAATGGATCCATTCTTCACAATGCATATGCGATTGGCAATGCGAGCAGCAAGGTCAAGGTCATGGGTTGCTATAACGATGCTTATGTCGTATTTGTTTTTTAGCTCGATTATTATGTTTTCAATCATCTCGGCATGACCTGGGTCCAGATCGGATGTAGGCTCATCCAGGGCCATGATTTTGGGCTTCATGGATAGGACCCCTGCTAACGATACCAGCCTTTTCTGGCCGCCGCTAAGGTAGTTGGGCATCTTATTTATGAGCCCATCAGCTCCAACCGCCTTTAAAGATTCCAGAGCAACTTGTTTAGCGTCCTCGATGGTCATGCCCATGTTCAAGGGCCCAAACATCACATCATCGAGGACAGTCGGCGCGAACAGCTGGTCATCCGACCTCTGGAATACTATGCCCACCTCACGCCACAGCACCTTCTTGGTACTGTTATCCACATTCTTTCCTAAGACCGATACGCTCCCTTCAGAGGGCAGCAAGAGGCCATTCAGATGTTCAAGGAGCGTTGATTTGCCCGAGCCATTGCTTCCGCATATGGCAACGATCTCATGCTCCTTGACCCTGAAGCAGAGATTATGGATTCCTCTACTGCCATCTGGGTAGACATGACTTACGCAGTCCACGTGTATAAGTTCGTGTTCTTCCCCACCTTTTATGCAAACGGGTGATTCGTTATTTGGATGCTCGATCATTGACAATACATTCACCTATTTAGATTAATGTTTATAGAATACTATCAGATATATATTCATCAAGAGGAGAGCTAACAAGAAGAGGCGCTCAATAGATCCCATTCGGGGAATCTCTGTTGCAGCAATATATTTCCCGCTATAACCCCTGGATTCCATGGCCTTATTTACCCTCTCTGCCCGGTCGTAGGACCTTATAAAGACCAGAGCGAAGACCTCAGCGAACATCTGGCTTTGTTTGCTTATGCCTCTTACCAGCCCACCTCCCCGGGATTTGATGGCCTTGATCATGGAACCGACCATCTTCATAGTCATAAAGATAAATCTATATGACATGAGAAATATTTGATCGATCGGGGCGGGAAAGATCCGGTATATCATAGACGAAAGATTGGCGTACCTCGTGGTCATCAGGAAGAAGAACGAAAATGTCACTGATGTGAGCGCTTTTAATAACAGCCTCAACACTAACAGAAAACCGTTATCTGTCAGCGTCAAGGATAACCAAGAAGAATGGAAGCCTATTAAAGGTGTACCAGGCTCGTTCCACATCAATATAGCTACGAGCGAGAGGACAAATAGAACAGGCAGGAGACACCAGCTGAATAACGTCTTGACTGGTAATTCTGATAGCCAGTACACAACCAGCACGGTCAAGTACAACCCCGTCAGAAAGGCAATGTTTTGAACGATAGTAACGAATATAACGATGGCTACGAGTGCTGCCAGTTTAGTCCAGGGACTGACTCGCGATGAAAAGGAATGGTTATTCTCACTGTAATATGTGATTAGATCAAGGTCTGGGATATGGCCGGATATATTCGACTCGCGTATGGCAATTCACCACCTGATTCTTTTCAATGACATCGGTGAGGCATTCTCTAGTCTTTCGGGCAGCAGCAACATGTATCATGTTCTATCTTTCCGCAGATTCCCATGATGGGGTGCCCTAGCGAATTGCACATTTTATCTATGACTTCTTTGGGAACATATCCTTCGAACATGGAGGCTGCGTCACATGCCTTCTCTGCCGAGAGGCCGTAATGGGTCAACACGAGTCCCAAGATCCTGTGTCGCCTGACCAAAAACCCTGCATACTTCTTCCCTTTTTCGGTAAGACTTATTCCACGGTAAGGGATGTGCTGTATTAAGCCGGTGGTGGATAATTCATTGATGGTCTTAGTTGTGGTTGAAGGATCAACCTTAAACTGAGTGGATATATCCGTGGTCTTTACTGGTCCTTCCTGTTTCAGGATATACTTCAGGTACTCGTTCTTTTTTGGAGATAGCTCTAGACCGGTGATGTCTTCCATATTTTGTCCTTTTCTCTGGCAGGATAAATACTTTTGGTGATACACCAAATTTCAGGGCATATTGTGAGCCATACTGAAAAAATATAGTCCCGTTAAATCTGCGGCTAACAGGATAGTCGCACCTATGAGCAAGTGAGTAGAAATGAAACTTCTCTTGCCTCCATCACAGGCGGTTCTGGGCTAAAATCCAAGCCCCAGGAAATGCAGCAAGATGACCAGGAAAGCGCCCAGGATCCCGCCGATGCCGCAGATCAATATTACCAGCCAGCTGTAACCGATGTCCAGGCCGGCAACATGGTTGGCAAGAAAAAGAATCACTAGCCCCACGACTGCATTTATGATGAAGTTCTTGATGGATCTCAGGATCAAGAATGCACCGAAGATTATGACAATGATTAATAATATGAATCCAGATTCAATCATATCAGTAGACTAGGAATTACAAACTATTAAAAAGTCTCCTTTTTCTGCCATCATACCTTGAACTCCTCCATCTCGCTGGCCAGGCGGTGCAGCTCTTTTATGTCCAGTGACAGGGGATCTATATGCACCAGCATTATGGCATTCTTCAGGGCGATTTCATCCCTCTGGGACTGAACGAACCGGAGTACGGTCTCGTAATTGCTCTGAGTAATGAGATACCCCACACCTTCCAGGAGGATAAGAGGATAGTTTGCTCTGTCAAGGAAATCGGATATCACACTGCTCAAGCGGGGGAAGTTCGTCGGGTCCACGGTTCGGTATCCCGGCTCGCTCTTTTGCGTCAGCCATATGACGGTATCTTCCGGCACGTTATACCTCTCATAAAGAGTCTCGGGATTGTAGCGGCTCAGGCAGAGGCCTTCCATGCCATGCATCACCAGCTCGCTGAAGATCTCCAGAATTTTTTGCGGCTTTTCTTCCTCGATGATGTAAGTTGTTCCCGGGATGAGAGATATCTCATAGGGACTCCGTCCATAGCTCTTCATGAGACCTGACAGGGTATTGATGAGGTCAAAGGTGGGTTCGTGCGCTTTGATGATTCTGGCCAGCCTTCTCAGAGCCGTGAAGAAGTTGCGTCTTGTCAGCACCAAATCAGACCTGATATCCAAAGATTGCGAGGAATGCAAAGCATCCTGCATATCCGGCTCACAGGCTACCATGGCGTCATCGGAGATCTTCCCGTCCTTGGCCGTGCTCTCAAATAACTCGCCAGATGCTATTGCTTCATTGGCAACAGTTATCACCTCTCTTCTCACTCCCTCGCTCAAACCAGAGAGCATAGTCTCCGAGAAGAGATGGAATAGATACGTAGAGAGCGGGCCTAGAGAGAAGAGCAGCTCCTTGACCTCGTTAACGCTGGAGGTCATGACCATGTGAACAAACTCCGGCTTCTCCGCCAGTATCAGATGCGTCTTATGGCCCAGTAGCTCCATCTGGTAGACGAAGTCCAGCATCTCTCTCTCCGGAACCAGGTCCTCATTCTCTTTCACCAGCTGCTCAATGCTGTCAATGAGCACAATGCTGTTCTTGCTGGATTCGACGAATGCTTTTATGGTCATGAAAAGGAGCGGCAAATTTCGCGGAGAGATGTAGCGATCACTTCCCTTCTCATCGCTGAGCTTGATGATGGGCGTCTCCTTGAAACCCCAGCGAAGCCTCACATCTTCAGGAGCATAATGGGTTATGCACAGCCCCTCCACACCGTGGGTGATCTGATCTGTGAAGACCTCGTAGGCTATCTCAGGCACGATATAGATCTTTCCCGTCTTTAAATCGTAGGTGGGAAGCGTTGCTTTTGCTTCTTCCCTCACCGGCTTTACTGGCACCTGATCTTCTACTATCATCCTTGCGGCGGATGGCCCTACCGAGCCCGTGAGCGTCTTTTCGAATTGGTCCCACAGCTTCAGGAGTTGCTCTGTCTCCATCTTCTCTCGGGTGGTGCCGAGCTGTTCCAGGTATGTATCGACCTGGGTCTTCGCAGTCTCTTCGCCAATGTAGCGTGCCAGCGTTGCCTCCAGCTCTTCAACCGTTCCCTGACGTATCACTCGTTGTTCATTATTCGGAGACGGGGCTTTTTCATGACATGCGTCTACGAAGCAGTTGGCCATGGCCGCCTCTTCCGAACTGGCCTTTGTGAGGAGCGATACGAGCACGTATAGGCTGCAATTGACAAGAAGTGTCCAGAAGACCGAATTGCTCCAGATGTCCAGGTCCAGGCCAAAGAGATCTGTGGGCTTGAGGAAGGCAATGCCGAAGGGTCCTCCCTGACTAAATTTCCCAGCAAGTCTTTATTTCCAGCAACTGTGGGAATGAAAGCGGTATAGGTCCACAGCAAGAAGCCGGACACCAGGCCGGCCATGGCTCCTTGACGGTTTCCTCTCTTCCAGTACAGGCCTCCCAAGGGCGGCAGGTGCCAACTGACTGGCTGCCAGAAAAGAGACGATGCCAATATCTGCCAGGATCTGGTAGTCTACAGCCCGCGAGTAGAGATACCCCAGGAGCACAACAAGAAGAATGTTCAGCCTTCTCGTGTTGAGGAGTGCCTCGGCAATTTTTTTGCTTTCTCATATTCCCAAGATGTAAGGCATCTCGAGGTCGTTGAGCATCATGGTGCCCACAGCGACCGACTCTACCAGGATCATGGCCGTGGCGGCCGAAGCGCCGCCTATGAAGACGAATAGGGTAAGCAAATCCTGGCCGTGAGTGTAAGGAATGGTGATTATGAAGGCATCCTTGATGCCCGCAGTGTTCAGAAGCAGTCCACCCCATGCGATGGCTGGAACGAAGATGTTCATCAGGAGAAGATAAAGTGGAAAGAGCCACATGGCTTTCTTCAGGTGCGACTCCTCGGAGTTCTCCACGACCATGACGTAAAACTGTCTGGGAAGTAAGAGGATGGCGAAGAACGAGATCAATGTTAGGGAAAACCAGGGAGGATAATCTATGTCTATGAGATTGGCATATGCGGGATTGTTTTTTGCCTGGTCGACCATTCTGGCTCGTTATATTTCCGTAGCCGCCGAAGATGCCTTAGGCGACGAAGAGCCCCACCAGAAGAAATGCCACTAACTTTACCAGAGATTCAAAAGCCACCACTGCGATCAGTCCCTCATGGTGCTCCATGGGGTCGAGATGACGTGCACCGAAGATAACTGCGAAGGCGCCCAGGAGAAGAGCCACCAATAGCTTGCTTTCCACCGGGAAGCCCAGCAATATGTGAGGACCACTCAGGATCTCCAGTGATGTGGAGATGGCTATGAGCTGCAGGGCCACATAGGGTGTCACCATTATAAGGCTCAATAACTGCCACGACCGCACCTATGGCATAGCTTCGACCGTAGCGAAAGCTTAGAAAGTCGCTGATGGAGGTAAGCCTGTGCTCTTTCGAGACGCTGATCATCTTGCGGATGATTATCCAGCCCAGAGTCATGGCTAAGACAGGCCCCAGATAGATGGGCAAGAATTCCAGGCCGGTGGAAGCCGCTCTTCCTATGGAGCCGTAAAAGGTCCAGGCGGAGACATAGACGCAGAGAGAAAGAGCATAAACGTAAGGGTTGGCAACGATGCTTTTGCCTAAGTGCTTCCGGTGGTCGGCATACCTGGCTATGGCAAAGAGCAGCAGCAAATAAAGGACCATGGCGACCAGAGCTACATGAGGTCCTATCATTCGAATCCCCCGGTCGAATAGATAGAGCATGAGTATGATCGCGAGCCATACTGAGGCTATGTATAGCAATATCGAGGTATGCCCATCACGGCGTAGCCGTAGCTCAGAGATAGCATGGGCCAGTTGAGGAGCAGCCATCCCAAGATGAAGAGAAAAGCCCAGAACTCTTTCTGGCCGAGGAGATCGTGGAAGGAGAGCGGCATAGCTATAGACCCGGATAAATTACCATTCCCTTAGCGGATATATCTACTGCACGCTTTCCTAAATGGTGAGAGGTGCCGCACATCTTCAGGATCTCGATGGACCTCATTCTTGTTAAATTTATTTCAACATTATGCAGCAATATTATTCCGTCTGCAACCTGTGCTATTGGTATCGGGTATGGAGCTCCGGGCAAGTGCCTCCTCTGCAACCAGTGCTACCAACCCCTTTGTCCTGATCAGGTGCGATAGCTTGATGAGAAAGCGCCAGTATTCGTCCTTGAGGACTTCTTCCAGGACAGATAGATTTTCCATGACGATTCGAGCAGGTTTGACGTCATCGATCTGCATCTCGATAGCTTCTAAAAGTTCGTTCGATCTTCCAGCCTTTTCTATTATGTCTTCCAGCTCTACGTAGTAAATCTCCTTCTCGAAATAGGTTCTCTTTACAAATTCGTAACTGGAGGCGAAATTGAACAGCAGATCAGGCGGTCCGCCGAAAGTTAGGAGGTAGAGCCCGTGCTCCTCTCGATCTGCACCTTTGCAGAGAAACTGGGTGCAAAATGTGGTCTTGCCCGCTCCCGCATCGCCTGCCACAAGAGTGATGGACGGTATTGGAAGCCCGCCCTCAATCATATCGTCCAAACCGGGAATTCCTGTAGGCATCCTCTCTATAAAATTCAAATCCATTCACCTCGTTTTCCCATGCATTCGAGGCCCGTTCTCTTACGGATCTTGATTTCATCTTCTATGCGGTACCCGGGAAAGCATGGTTAATACCCGGAGCAATTATGCGGGTGGGGCGCTTATGAACGGCTCAAGACCTTTTTAGAAATTATTAGTACCTTATCTTATTTGTCTTTATTCTTCAAATATGTTTTTGTATATCAGACGGCTTTTATATCAGGAATTCATTCTCGCTAGCGTGAGATGACTTGATCCTTAGGACTCATTATTCAGGCGATATATCTGCGGAAATGGACGGAAAAGAGGTTACTCTGGCAGGCTTCGCCCACGAGACTCGCGACTTAGGAGGCATAGCCTTCCTGGTGCTGCGAGATAGAAAAGGCCTGGCTCAGATAACTTTAGTCAAGAAGCTGCTCGGAAAAGAATTGTTTAAGAGCGCGCGCACCATCAGCCGAGAGAGCGTAGTAATGGTTCGGGGAAATGTGAAGGCAGAGCCGAAAGCGCCCCGTGGATACGAGATCCTTCCCACGGAGATCAAAGTATTAAGCGTCGCACAGGTGCCCTTGCCCCTGGACCCCACAGAGAAGGTGGAGTGCGAGCTGGACACTCGCCTGGACGCCAGATTTATGGATATTCGCAGACCGTGCATTCTGGCCGCTTTCGAGATTGAGAGTGCGGTGCTTCGTTGCCTCCGAGAATATTTTTACGAGAAAGGGATTACGGAGGTCTTCACCCCCAAGATAGTGGCTGCGGCTACCGAAGGAGGAACCGATCTCTTCCCCATCAGCTACTTTGAGAAGGAGGCCTTTCTGAACCAGAGCCCACAGCTCTACAAGCAGATGCTTATGAGTGCGGGCATGGACAAGGTCTTCGAGATAGGGCCCATCTTCCGGGCGGAGGAGCATGACACGCGCCGCCACCTGAACGAAGCCATCTCTATCGACCTTGAGGTCAGCTTTGCCGACGACAAAGATGTCATGGAGATACTGGAAGGAGCAGTGGCCGGGGCCTATGAGTATGTAGCTCAAAACTGCCGCTACCAGTTGGGAGTCCTGGGCCTGGACTTACAGGTTCCAAAGCTTCCCTTCAAGAGGATCACTTACACCGAGGCGCTGGAGCTGGCCGGAGAGAAGGCGGGAGTGAAGATGCAATGGGGAGATGATCTGGACACGGAGACGGAGAGGTTCCTGGGCGAGACCATCGGCGAACATTACTTCCTCACGGACTGGCCGTCCTCCATAAAGCCCTACTATACCTTGCCCTACGAGGATAAGCCTGAGGTCTGCCGGGGTTTTGACCTCATGCATCCGCGCATGGAGCTGGCTAGCGGGGCCCAGAGGGTACACGACTACAACCAATTAGTGGAACGCATAATAGAGAAAGGGTTGGATCCGGACGGCTTCGAGTTCTACCTTATGGCCTTCCGCTACGGCATGCCGCCTCATGCCGGATGGGGGCTGGGACTCTCCAGGCTGGTCATGACCATGCTCAAATTGGAGAACATACGTGATGCTGTGATCTTCCCAAGGGACCGAAAGCGCCTGGTGCCCTGAAGCCGGGGCCGTTGGTAGCTATTTTGGTCTCGTCTTTCTTTTTTCATCTCTCTTTTGCATCGAGATATCCAGGAAGCGCAGAGTTTTAGCCGGGACCGATTTGAAAATTTAGATAATATAATCCTATCATTATCTTATTTTGACAATCATCTTTTCTTTGAAGGAGCAGGAGCAGGAATCAGTCGATCTTTGATCAACCTTAAAGCTCGCGAAAAATGGTCTGACATTTCCTGCCAGAAATGTGAGAAGATATCAAAGATCGTAAAGATTTCGGCAGGCCGGAGGAGCAAACGGGCCTGCGCGAGAACCCTTCATGATAATAGTATCGCTTTAGACCTCATCCAACTTATCGATGCCTGTCTTCTTTACCTTTGGCTTCCAGATCTTGTCCGGCATCCAGGCAGGCGCTCCGGTCGGCTTGTCAACCTGCACTCTCTCTCCTACGAAGACATGCACCTTCTTGGTACCGCGTTCGCGCAGCTTGATATCTGTGTAACCTCGGTTGGCGGCCTTAAGGGCAGCTTGCCTGGGCGACTTTCCTGTGAATACTCCGATCTCATTTCCCTGGGCATCCCTCAGGGCGAAATTTCTCATCTCAGCCATATTTTCCCTCCTTCGTGGATATAATATGCGTCTCTGATGCGGTATATTAATTTAATCCAAAAGTACCCCAAAAAGAGGTGGATGGATGCTGGAATTCTGCCGCAAACGCTTCTGGCAATTCAGAAAAATTTCCAGCAAAACATTAATAATTCAGGAAAAATTTGGCAGGAGGCTGGAAAAACATATCCCCCTGCCAATCGTTTATGCAGCTTTGCTCTGATCCGCCGCCTGCACTCTACTGGCCCCTCTCGTCGCCAGACTTCTCATTACACAGGCCGCCGTGCCGCAGACGAGACCTATGAAGACGGGGTGAATGAGTGGATTGCCGAGAAGTTCCAGACGACTACGGAAAAGAAGGAAGCCAACAGGCTGGCAATAAAGACGGTTTGCGTGCCCTTCTTCCAGTAGAGACCAAAGATGAGCGGCACGAAGACGCAGCAGGCGATGACACCCATGCTCACTGAGATCAGGGGCACGATCTGCTGGGGGACGTTGACTGCCGAGACTATGCGGCTGAGATCGCGGCCAGCAGGATTATGCTGTCAAAGCCTGGAGGAAGAATTGTCGTGGCCAGGAATGGCGCCAGTCCGTCGGGATTCTTCAGAAAAGGTGCTATCTGCTCTGTGCTTAAGGCTCCGTAGGCCTGGATGGAAAGACGAAAAGGGTGTTTCACAAGAAGATCGGGGAGGAGAAATAAGCCGGTCGGGGTATGGGGGGAGAGACTCCTTCGAGTCGAATCCCCACGACGGTGCTATCTGGGGCAGGAGCGGGCGGGATAAGCCTTTCTTGAAGACGATCAGCTCGTTCCCTAAAGATCGCCACCAGGCTTCCATGATGTTCAGATGAGGCTCAGGCGAGACTTAAGGCTAAATAAGATAGGCCTTAAGCCTCCACCAGAGGTTGTTAATTTGAAATTCAGTCATTTATGTTTTTGTCTTCTGGCCCTGCTCCTGGGCGCAGGAGCGGCAGCCGGCCAGAGCATGTCCCTATCTCATTCCTTGGACATGACCGGCGGAGCCTTTAGTGAAGATTTTGTGAATAGCCTGTTCGGTATCGGCTCCGGCACGAGCTCAGAGGCGAGCGGCCCCTGGTTCGGTCCCGAGTTCGATAACTCCAGCAGCGCGAGTTCCTTCTTCAGCGAGTTCTACATCAATACCAGCATTCCAGTGATCAGCGGATTTACGCCTGTGAAGTTTGATGTTACACATAAGATGCCTTCCAGGATTTACTTTGGCAGCGGCCAGGAAGTTCTGTACACCCAATACCAGTCCGCAATGGCTTCCAGCAGAGGAAATGAGCTCTGGATACAGAAGGGATCAGACTGGTCACAGTATGCCATAGTTCCTGCCGGAACAGGAATGCAGTTTATCGCTTTTGCGCCCGCGGGAGGGCAGGCCGATTATTACGAGCTACTCCAGACGGATTCTATGAACGTAACCGGCACGCGTTTGAATTTCTACTCCGGCTACAATAGCCTGAACTTCATGGCGGACAAAGTAGGCCGGCACATCCTCATGTTCGTGCTCAACAACCAGCCCAGCAACTCCATCATAGTGGATGTAATTGCCCAGGCACCACCGGCCCAGCAGGTCGTGGCCGCAGGACAGATGCCGCCCTCCACGAATCCGCCTGCCGGATATAGCGCACAGAATTCGGCCGCGAGCGGCTATGTCCAGACAGCCGGTGCATCCTCTCAATATCAGTCAGTTGGCACATCCACTCAGTACCAGTCTGCAAGCTCATCGACTCAGACCATGGCTTACGGCTCGACTTATCCACCCCAGACGGGAAGTGCTGCCGGAGACACCCCCGTGACCATTCAATCAACAATGAGGGGCTACGATGTCTACGTCGATGGTGTGATGGTGGGCAAAGAGGGCAGCAATGGCGATGCCCTGGATGGTGTCTTCAGATTCAGCGTAGTTGGCGGTCAGACACACACCATCAGGATCTTCGATGGTTCGAATAATTACGAGAAGCCCGTTTACTTCGAGAGGGGCGTCACCAAAGTTATAAACGTACCAGCGGCCACGACCGCTTATACTACTGGCATGCCTTATTGAGCTTGCCTATTGAGAAATTGGATGCCGATTTTTCCGGTTTCCTCTTTTTTAATCTTGCCTCCTTGGCTCGGTATTCCAAAGAGTGGTAATTGCTTTCTATTTACGCATCATCTTTCTCACTCCTTCTGATCTATGTCCATCAAAGGTTCTGCATTGCTCGGTATCTTATTTCAGGTCGTGCATCAGATTAATTTAAAGCTCTATTCAAAACCTGTATTTCTGGACGTAATTACATGATTTCAAAGTTTGAGCCTATTAATCACGATTTTCAGTGGAACAGATGCACGACCTTATTTCAATGTAGTTTGATATACGCCTCAATCCTATGCCACATCGATTATTATATAGTTGCTCGGAATATCGGCTATGGTGAGCATAGTTATGTATCTTCCAGTCATGTTTGTGTTGAACCATCTGTACTTGTAACCAGGTGCATCAAAGCCATAGCTGTTGTACTTAGTAGATCCGTCCGGATAGAGATCGTAGAGCTTCAGAGTTCCCGTAACAGGGACGTACATCTGCTCCTGTACCCAGCTGCCTACGGGACAGGTTGCATACCACGACCATCCTGCAGACGAGGCAACCCAGAGAACCGGTGATTTTGCCGGGAATATTTGATAGAATGATGTCCAGGGTATGAATGTTCCGTTATAATATACAGAACTCGGTGGAGAAGTCTGGACATTATAATATAGCAGCACTTTCTGCTGACTGTCTGGCGGTGCCTGAGTCGAATAAATTGCGGTTACCGCACCCGTGCTGGACGGCGCTCCCGGATAGGATGCGATAACGTCCACCGGCGCGGTTTTTGTTTGTGCTGTTGTCTGCACGGCTGGAATCTGGGTCGGGTACACGCTGGATGTCGTCGGTTGCCCAGCGATGTTCGCGGATTCTCCCGGATCAGTTCCATATGTGTCCGATTGTCCCTCCTCGGCTGAGATGATTCCGATCAACACAATTCCGAGGCAAAAGACCAACAATGCTTTGGACATGTTAAACTTCATTTTGCAGTCCCTCCCAATTAACTAATTCTAGTTTCAAATGCAGTTTGATATATGCCTTAAAGTTATACGTCATCTATTCTAATGTAGTTGCTCGGATCTCGGCTATAGTGAGCGTAGTTATATCCTGCCGGGTATGTTTGCGTTGAATCGTCTGTAACTGTAACCAGATGTAGCAAGCCATAGCAGTAGTACCAAGTGGTTCCATCTGGAAACCAAATTAAATTTCTGACTTATCTTCGATCATAACCACCACAAAAGTTGACAAAACTTCTATATGTATCATGTATAAGATGAATAATTTTGTTTGAGCTGTCCGGTTCTCGTCCATTGATATTGATTCCAGTTATAGCAAAATTTTGACTATCTTGCCCGGGCGAAATTGCTCTTGAACCAGAGCTTCGGCCATGACGTCAAGATCCAATCCAAGTCTTAGAAAGATCGTCTATCAAACTTTTTATAAAGCAAAAAGATCTAATCTGTACTAAGACAGGAAATCGACTGAACGATAAAACGAAGTGATCATCATGAAGAAAGAAGAATTCTTGGAGCAGATCGAGGGCGTCATGCTTCCCGAGATGTTTGATCAGCGTCTCCTCGATCATGCCGCAGAGATGTTCGGAAGATGGGGAAAGAGCACGCACATGAACGAGAAGGAGCATCTCTTCGAGAGCTTTGGCCTGGCCTCTAAAACGGACGACAGCAATGATATTAAAATGCAGAAGATAGCCCTGCGATTTGTCTGTACAAGGATGATGGAAGCCAATCTGAATCGGAAGGACGCTGCTGATATCATCCGGAATTTCAATAAGTTCAAAGACCCCGGCTACGAATGGGTGGAGTAGATAAAAGGAAAGAGAAAGACCCGGCCGGGACCCTTGGTCCGCGACCTATCTGCCTCTCTGACGGGAGGCGAATGGCCCAAATCCTGGGCTCATGAAGCGGTCTTCCGGGGCTTCCGAGCGTGGTTTCATCTCTTGCTCACTCTTTGAGTTTCTTCATCAGCCAGCCCATATTCTGGCCCAGAACCCTCATGGTCTGCATCCCTTCCGGATCCCCTTCCACATCCTTCTCCGCGAGTCCCATGCCTATATTCCAGTAGCTTGAGCCTGGGATTACCATCTGGTTGATCAGGAAGAAGTGATTGATGGAGTCGAAGACGTGAATCGCTCCCGCCCTCCGAACAGCCACCACAGCTGCGCCCACCTTGCGCTTGAACATATCCCCGTTGGCTTTTCCCACGAATCCCGACCTGTCGATGAGAGCCTTCAGCTCCGGGGTCAGGTCGCTGAAGTAGGTGGGCGACCCCAGGATAATTCCATCAGCCCCGGCCATCTTCTGGATGCAATCGTTTATGATGTCTTTATCCAGGGCGCACCTGCCGTCCAACTTCTCGTGACACTTAAAGCAGGCGATGCAGCCTGATAATGGCCCCTTTAGATGAACCAGTTCCGTCTCTATGCCCTGGCTTTCCAGCTCCGAAAGAGCAACGCTGAGTAGGGTGGCGGTATTTCCGTCCTTTCTAGGACTGCCGTTAAATGCTACAACCTTCATACTTTTAACTCCTAACAATATTGATCATTTAGACCCGGGCAAACCGGCCACGAAAGATCATTCATCGTTTGCGGCCATTTTCTTTCATGATTATTTCAGATCTCGATCAGTATGTACTCTTTGCT
>CAWCSK010000026.1:0-11659 GCA_963798205.1 uncultured Methanosarcinales archaeon | reverse complement strand
ACGTTCTCATCTATGGAAAAACCGGTACCGGAAAGACTGCCGTAGCCAAATATGTAGGAAAAGAACTGGAAGAAGCAGGCTTTGGCGACATGAAATGCGCAGTGATCTACATCAACTGCGAAGTTGTAGACACTCAGTACAGGATTCTGGCACACCTGGCGAGACACTTCGACAAAGAGATCCCTATGACCGGCTGGCCTACAGATCAGGTCTATGCAGAGTTCAGGAACGCTCTGGATGAAGAGAAGCAGGTCGTAGTGATAATGCTGGACGAGGTGGACAAGCTGGTACGAAAGGGAGATGACGTTCTCTACAATCTCTCACGAGTAAATTCCGATCTCCTTCGTTCGAGAGTCAGCATTATTGGCATCTCAAATGACCTCAAGTTCACAGAGTTTCTGGATCCAAGAGTGAAAAGCTCTCTTGGCGAGGATGAGATCATCTTTCCGCCATACGATGCCGAGCAGATCAGAGAGATCCTGGAACAGAGAGCAAAGGTTGCCTTCTGTCCCGGAGTCCTTCAGGAGAGCGTCATACCGTTATGTGCTGCATTTGCTGCTCAAGAGCATGGTGATGCCCGTCGTGCCCTTGATCTCTTGCGCATATCCGGAGAACTGGCAGAAAGAGCACGCTCAGTTTTCGTAGGCGAGGAGCATGTGCGCCAGGCCAGAGAGAAGATAGAGCAGGATAGAGTAGAAGAAGTGATCAAGACTCTGCCCACCCAGTCCAAACTGGTGCTCTACAGCATTGTTCTCTTAGAGGAACAGGGCACAAGAAACATCACCACCAGCGCAGTCTACAACATGTACAAGCAGCTATGTCCTCTGGTTGAGACAGACTATCTGACTCATCGCAGAATAACGGACCTTATTGCCGAACTGGATATGCTGGGTATCCTGCATACTATCGTGATCAGCAAGGGCAGGTACGGCAGGACCAAAGAGATCACACTGAGTGTCTATTCCGGCAAACTCAAGGCCACGCTGCAACAAGATTACCGGCTGAAAGTCCTGGCCAACGTCAATGTACCTCAGCAAGCTCGTCTGGGCCTTTGATACGTGTTCCGTGATTTGGTAATGTGCGGGGTATGAGGATCCCGCACGCTATAACTGGGCCGCTTTCACAATATGTTCATTCAGTGTTCCATTTTTGAAGGAGGCAACGACCTCAACGCAGGTCGTGTAATCATCGCCTTTGATGTTCAGTGTGCAATGATGCCCCAGAGCGCTTGTCTCACGATATGATCTGACCCTTTTGAGATAAATCCATTCTCATATGGCTGAATGGACAATTCATCGCACATAGCATCCATGATGCTTTTCAACTCCTTTTCGGAATCGTAGATCGGGCACGGGCTAAAATCCAAGGCCCAGGAAATGCAGCAAGATGACCAGAAAAGCGCCCAGGATCCCGCCGATGCCGCAGA
Organism: uncultured Methanosarcinales archaeon; assembly: GCA_963798205.1. Lineage (GTDB taxonomy): Archaea > Halobacteriota > Methanosarcinia > Methanotrichales > Methanotrichaceae > Methanothrix. The sequence continues at coordinate 10,233 of CAWCSK010000026.1, read as the reverse complement.
TCAATATTACCAGCCAGCTGTAACCTATGTCCAGGCCGGCAACATGGTTGGCAAGAAAAAGAATCACTAGCCCCACAACTGCATTTATGATGAAGTTCTTGATGGATCTCAAGATCAAGAATGCACCGAAGATTATGACAATGATTAATAACACGAATCCGGCTTCAATCATATCAACAGACTAGGTAGTACAAACTATTAAAAAGTCTCCTTTTTCTGGCATCATACCTTGAACTCCTCCATCTCGCTGGCCAGGCGGTGGAGCTCTTTTATGTCCAGAGACAGGGGATCTATATGCACCAGCATTATGGCATTCTTCAGGGCGATTTCATCTCTCTGGGACTGAACGAACCGGAGTACGGTCTCGTAATTGCTCTGAGTAATGAGATACCCCATGCCTTCCAGGAGGATAAGAGGATAGTTTGCTCTGTCAAGGAAATCGGATATCACACTGCTCAAGCGGGGGAAGTTCGTCGGGTCCACGGTTCGGTATCCCGGCTCGCTCTTTTGCGTCAGCCATATGACGGTATCTTCCGGCACGTTATACCTCTCATAAAGAGTCTCGGGATTGTAGCGGCTCAGGCAGAGGCCTTCCATGCCATGCATCACCAGCTCGCTGAAGATCTCCAGGATTTTTTGCGGCTTTTCTTCCTCAATGATGTAAGTTGTTCCCGGGATGAGAGATATCTCATAGGGACTTCGCCCGTAGCTCTTCATGAGACCTGACAGGGTATTGATAAGGTCAAAGGTGGGTTCGTGCGCTTTGATGATTCTGGCCAGCCTTCTCAGAGCCGTGAAGAAGCCGCGTCTTGTCAGCACCAAATCAGACCTGATATTCAAAGATTGCAAGGAATGCAAAGCATCCTGCATATCCGGCTCACAGGCTACCATGGCGTCATCGGAGATCTTCCCGTCCTTGGCCGTGCTCTCAAATAACTCGCCAGATGCTATTGCTTCATTGGCAACAGTTATCACCTCTCTTCTCACTCCTTCGCTCAAACCAGAGAGCATAGTCTCCGAGAAGAGATGGAATAGATACATAGAGAGCTGGCCTAGAGAGAAGAGCAGCTCCTTGACCTCGTTAACGCTGGATGTCATGACCACGTGAACAAACTCCGGCTTCTCCGCCAGTATCAGATGCGTCTTATGGCCCAGTTGCTCCATCTGGTAGACGAATTCGAGCATCTCTCTCTCCGGAACCAGGTCCTCATTCTCTTTCACCAGCTGCTCAATGCTGTCAATGAGCACAATGCTATTCTTGCTGGATTCGACGAATGCTTTTATGGTCATGAAAAGGAGCGGCAAATTTCGCGGAGAGATGTAGCGATCACTTCCCTTCTCATCGCTAAGCTTGATGATGGGCGTCTCCTTGAAACCCCAGCGAAGCCTCACATCTTCAGGAGCATAATGGGTTATGCACAGCCCCTCCACACCGTGGGTGATCTGATCTGTGAAGACCTCGTAGGCTATCTCAGGCACGATATAGATCTTTCCCGTCTTTAAATCATAAGTGGGAAGCGTTGCTTTTGCTTCTTCCCTCACCGGCTTTACTGGCACCTGATCTTCTACTATCATCCTTGCGGCGGATGGCCCTACCGAGCCCGTGAGCGTCTTTTCGAATTGGTCCCACAATTTCAGGAGTTGCTCTGTCTCCATCTTCTCTCGGGTGGTGCCGAGCTGTTCCAGGTATGTATCGACCTGGGTCTTCGCAGTCTCTTCGCCAATGTAGCGTGCCAGCGTTGCCTCCAGCTCTTCAAGCGTTCCCTGACGTATCACTCGTTGTTCATTATTCGGAGACGGGGCTTTTTCATGACATGCGTCTACGAAACAGTTGGCAATGGCCGCCTCTTCCGAACTGGCCTTTGTGAGGAGCGATACGAGCACGTACAGGCTGCAATTGACAAGAAGTGTCCAGAAGACAGAGTTGCTCCAGACGTCCAGGTCCAGGCCGAAGAGATCTGTGGGCTTGAGGAAGGCAATGCCGAAGGGTCCATCCCTGACTAAATTTCCCAGCAATTCATTATTTCCAGCAACTGTGGGAATGAGGGCGGTATAGGTCCACAGCAAGAAGCCGGATACCAGCCCGGCCATGGCTCCTTGACGGTTGCCTCTCTTCCAGTACAGGCCTCCCAAGGCGGCAGGTGCCAGCTGACTGGCTGCCAGAAAAGAGACGATGCCAATATCTGCCAGTATCTGGTAATTTACAGCACGCGAGTAGAGATACCCAAGGAACACCACAAGAAGAATGTTCAGCCTCCTCGTGTTGAGGAGTGCCTCGGCAATATTTTTTTGCTTTTTAATATGCCTTAAGATGTAGGGCAGCTCCAGATCGTTGAGCAGCATAGTGCCTACTGCAACGGATTCTATCAGGATCATGGCCGTGGCGGCCGAGGTCCCTCCTATGAAGACGAAGAGCGAAAGTAAGTCCTGGTTATGGGTGTAAGGTATGGTTATTATGAAGGCATCCTTTAGGCCTCCTGTATTGAGGAGTAATCCTCCCCAGGCGATGGCCGGAACGAATAGATTGATCAATAAAAGATAGAGTGGAAAGAGCCACATTGCCTTCTTGAGGTGCTGCTCCTCGCAGTTTTCCACTACCATGACGTGAAACTGTCTGGGCAAGAACAGGATGGCGAAGAAGGATATCAGAGTCAGGGAGAACCAGAGGGGATACTCGACGTCTATGAGATCGGCATACGCCGGATTGTTTCTCGCCTGGTCGACCATTTGGCTCGTTATATTTCCATAGCCGCCAAAGATGCCTTGGGCGACGAAGAGCCCCACCAGCAGGAATGCCACTAACTTTACCAGAGATTCAAAAGCCACCACTGCGATCAATCCCTCATGGTGCTCCATGGGGTCGAGATGACGTGCTCCGAAAATAACAGCAAAGGCTCCCAGGAGAAGAGCCACCAATAGCTTGCTTTCTACCGGGAAGCCCAGCAATATGTGAGGACCACTCAGGATCTCCAGCGATGTGGAGATGGCTATGAGCTGCAGGGCTACATAGGGTGTCACCATTATAAGGCTCAATAACGCTACAACCGCTCCTATGGCATAGCTTCGCCCGTAGCGAAAGCTTAGAAAGTCGCTGATGGAAGTGAGCCTGTGCTCTTTCGAGACGCCAATCATCTTGCGGATGATTGTCCAGCCCAAAGTCATGGCTAAAACAGGTCCCAGATAGATGGGCAAGAATTCCAGGCCGGTGGAAGCCGCTCTTCCTATGGAGCCGTAAAAGGTCCAGGCGGAGACATAGACGCAAAGAGAAAGAGCATAAACATAAGGATTGGCAACGATGCTTTTGCCTAAGTGCTTCCGGCGGTCGGCATACCTGGCTATGGCAAAGAGCAGTAGCAAATAAAGGACCATAGCGACCAGAGCTACATCGGGTCCTATCATTCGTAAATCCCCCGGTCGAATAGATAGAGCATGAGTATGATCGCGAGCCATACTGCGCCTATGTATATCAATATCAGTGGTATGCCCATCACGGCGTAGCCGTAGCTGAGAGTGAGCATGGGCCAGTTAAGGAGCAGCCATCCTAAGACGAAGAGGTATGCCCAGAACTCTTTCTGGCCGAGGAGATCGTGGAAGGATAGCGGCATAGCTATAGACCCGGATAAATTACTATTCCTTTAACGGATATATCTACTGCGCGCTTTCCTAAATGGTGAGAGGTGCCGCACATCTTCAGGATCTCGATGGACCTCCTTCTTGTTAAATTTATTTCAACATTATGCAGCAATATTATTCCGTCTGCAACCTGTGCTATTGGTATAGGATATGGAGCTCCGGGAAGTGCATCCTCTGCAACCAGTGCTACCAACCCCTTTGTCCTGATCAGGTGCGATAGCTTGATGAGAAAGTGCCAGTATTCGTCCTTGAGGACTCCTTCCAGGACAGATAGATTTTCCATGACGATTCGAGCAGGTTTGACGTTATCGATCTGCATCTCGACGGCTTCTAAAAGTTCGTTCGATCTTCCAGCCTTTTCTATTATGTCTTCCAGCTCTACGTAGTAGATCTCCTTCTCGAAATAGGTTCTCTTTACAAATTCGTAACTGGAGGCGAAATTGAACAGCAGATCAGGCGGTCCGCCGAAAGTTAGGAGGTAGAGCCCGTGCTCCCCTCGATCTGCACCTTTGCAGAGAAACTGGGTGCAAAATGTAGTCTTACCCGCTCCCGCGTCGCCTGCCACAAGAGTGATGGACGGTATTGGGAGCCCGCCCTCAATCATATCGTCCAAACCGGGAATTCCTGTAGGCATTCTCTCTATAAAATTCAAATCCATTCACCTCGTTTTCCTATACATTCGAGGCCCATTCTCTTGCGGATCTTGATTTCATCTTCTATGCGGTACCCGGGAGGGCATGGTTAATACCCAGGGCAATTATGCGGGTGGGGCGCTTATGAACGGCTCAAGACCTGTTTAGAAATTATTAGTACCTTATCTTATTTGTCTTTATTCTTCAAATATGTTTTTGTATATCAGACGGCTTTTATATCAGGAATTCATTCTCGCTAGCGTGAGATGACTTGATCCTTAGGACTCATTATTCAGGCGATATATCTGCAGAAATGGACGGAAAAGAGGTTACTCTGGCAGGCTTCGCCCACGAGACTCGCGACTTAGGAGGCATAGCCTTCCTGGTGCTGCGAGATAGAAAAGGCCTGGCTCAGATAACTTTAGTCAAGAAGCTGCTCGGAAAAGAATTGTTTAAGAGCGCGCGCACCATCAGCCGGGAGAGCGTAGTAATGGTTCGGGGAAATGTGAAGGCAGAGCCGAAAGCGCCCCGTGGATACGAGATCCTTCCCACGGAGATCAAAGTATTAAGCGTCGCACAGGTGCCCTTGCCCCTGGACCCCACAGAGAAGGTGGAGTGCGAGCTGGACACTCGCCTGGACGCCAGATTTATGGATATTCGCAGACCATGCATTCTGGCCGCCTTCGAGATTGAGAGTGCGGTGCTTCGCAGCCTCCGAGAATATTTTTACGAGAAAGGGATTACTGAGGTCTTCACCCCCAAGATAGTGGCTGCGGCTACCGAGGGTGGAACCGATCTCTTCCCCATCAGCTACTTTGAGAAGGAGGCTTTTCTAAACCAGAGCCCACAGCTCTACAAGCAGATGCTTATGAGTGCGGGCATGGACAAGGTCTTCGAGATAGGGCCTATCTTCCGGGCGGAGGAGCATGACACGCGCCGCCACCTGAACGAAGCCATCTCCATCGACCTTGAGGTCAGCTTTGCCGACGACAAAGATGTCATGGAGATACTGGAAGGAGCAGTGGCCGGGGCCTATGAGTATGTAGCTCAAAACTGCCGCTACCAGTTGGGAGTCCTGGGCCTGGACTTACAGGTTCCAAAGCTTCCCTTCAAGAGGATCACTTACACCGAGGCGCTGGAGCTGGCCGGAGAGAAGGCGGGAGTGAAGATGCAGTGGGGAGATGATCTGGACACAGAGACGGAGAGGTTCCTGGGCGAGACCATCGGCGAGCATTACTTCCTCACGGACTGGCCGTCCTCCATCAAGCCCTACTACACCTTGCCCTACGAGGATAAGCCTGAGGTCTGCCGGGGATTTGACCTCATGCATCCGCGCATGGAGCTGGCTAGCGGGGCCCAGAGGGTACACGACTATAACCAATTAGTAGAGCGCATAATAGGGAAAGGGCTGGATCCGGACGGCTTCGAGTTCTACCTCATGGCCTTCCGCTACGGCATGCCGCCTCATGCTGGCTGGGGGCTGGGACTCTCCCGGTTGGTCATGACCATGCTTAAATTGGAGAACATTCGTGATGCTGTGATCTTCCCAAGGGACCGAAAGCGCCTGGTGCCTTGAAGCCGGGGCCAGTTGTGCCTATTTGGTCTCGTTTCTTTTTCTTTTTTCATCTTTCTTTTTCCATTGGGATATCACGAAGAGCAGGAGTTTTAACCGGGACCAAATTTTAAAATTAAGATAATATAATCATATCCTTATCGTATTTTGACATTATCTTGTCTTTGAAGGCGCAGGCATCAGTCGATCTTGTTCGACCTTAAACGCTCGCGAAAAATGTCACAGGGCCCGTCAAAGAGCGGCCAAAGATTTCGGCAGGCCGGAACCGCAAGCTGGCCTGCGCGAGAACTTTCATGATAATAGTATCGCTTTAGACCTCATCCAACTTATCGATGCCTGTCTTCTTTACCTTCGGCTTCCAGATCTTGTCCGGCATCCAGGCAGGCGCTCCGGCCGGCTTGTCAACCTGCACTCTCTCTCCTACGAAGACATGCACCTTCTTGGTACCGCGTTCGCGCAGCTTGATATCTGTGTACCCCCGGTTGGCGGCCTTAAGGGCAGCTTGCCTGGGCGACTTTCCTGTGAATACTCCGATCTCATTTCCCTGGGCATCCCTCAGGGCGAAATTTCTCATCTCAGCCATATTTTCCCTCCTTCGTGGATATGATATGGGTCTCTGATGCGGTATATTAATTTAATCCAAATGTACCGCCAAAAAGCCCCTGCGGAAGGCTGGCCTATTCAGCAGATGTGTTTGCAATAGCCGTGAAAATTCAGCGGCTATGCAGAAAATCTTGAAAAAATAAATAGACAATCACCGCCATGTAAGGCCTATTACTCCCACAACAGGTGGTTTTGCTCTGATAGCGAACACAGCGCTCGCATGGGCAGGCTCGTCGCCAAACTTCCGAGCACTTAGGCCGCCGTTCCGCAGAAGAGATCTATGATGACAGGTGGTGATGGGGGATTTCCGTAAAAGTTTCAGGCGACTATGAAAAGAAAGAAGCCAGCAGTCTGCCTGAGAGGAGGAATGAGCCAGCAGCTCGGCCACTAAAGATCTCTCTGGTTTCCATGAAGTTCAGATGAGGCTCAGGCGAGACTTAAGGCTAAATAAGATACGGCCTTAAGCGCACGCAGCAGAGGTATGATAATTTGAAATTCAGTCATTTATGTTTTTGTCTTCTGGCCCTGCTCCTGGGCGCAGGAGCGGCAGCCGGCCAGGGCATGTCCCTGTCTCATTCCTTGGACATGACCGGCGGAGCCTTTAGTGAAGATTTTGTGAATAGCCTGTTCGGTATCGGCTCCGGCGCGGTACTCAGAGGCGAGCGGCCCCTGGTTCGGCCCCGAGTTTGATAACTCCAGCAGCGCGAGTTCCTTCTTCAGCGAGTTCTACATCAATACCAGTATTCCAGTGATCAGCGGATTTACGCCTGTGAAGTTTGATGTTACACATAAGATGCCTTCCAGGATTTACTTTGGCAGCGGCCAGGAAGTTCAATACACCCAATACCAGTCCGCAATGGCTTCCAGCAGAGGAAATGAGCTCTGGATACAGAAGGGAGCAGACTGGTCCCAGTACGCCATAGTTCCTGTCGGAACAGGAATGCAGTTCATCGCTTTTGCGCCCGCGGGCGGGCAGGCCGATTATTACGAGCTACTCCAGACGGATTCTATGAACGTAACCGGCAAGCGTTTGAATTTCTACTCCGGCTACAATAGCCTGAACTTCATGGCGGACAAAGTCGGCCGGCACATTCTCATGTTCGTGCTCAACAACCAGCCCAGCAACTCCATCATTGTGGATGTGATCAGTCAGGCACCACCGGTTCAGCAGGTCATGGCTGCAGGGCAGATGCCGCCGTCCACAAATCAGCCGGTAGGCTACAGCGCACCGAACTCGGCAGCGAGCGGCTATGTCCAGTCGGTCGGCACGTCCACTCAATACCAGACTTACTCTTCGACCTCGACTTATCCGGCACAGACGGGAAGCGTCGCCGGAGACACCCCTGTGACCATTCAGTCAACAATGAGGGGCTACGATTTCTATCTCGATGGTGTGATGGTGGGCAAAGATGGCACCAATGGCTATGCACTGGATGGTGTCTTCAGATTCAACGTAGTTGGCGGCCAGACACACACCATTAGGATCTTCGATGGTTCGAACAATTATGAGAAGCCCGTTTACTTCGAGTGAGGTGTCACCAAGGTTATAAATGTGCCAGCGGCCAGTACCGTTTATACCACTGGCATGCCTTATTGAGTCTGCATATTGAGAAATGGATGCCGTGATTCCCGGATCCTCTTTTTAATGAACGTGATTGTGCTCAAACCTAATGCACATCGATTATGATATAGTTGCTCGGAATATCGGCTATAGTGAGCATAGTTATGAACCTACCTGGCTCGGATGCGTTGAACCATCTGTACTTGTAGCCAGGCGTAGCAAAGCCATAGCTGAAGTATTTCGCTGTTCCATCCGGATAGAGATCACAGATCCTCATATTTCCCGTAACAGGGACGTACATCAGCTCTTGCACCCAGTTGTTTACGGGACAGGTTGCATACCACGACCATCCCGCAGATGAGGCAATCCAGAGGACGGGTGATTTTGCCGGGAATATTTGATAGAATGATGTCCAGGGCATGAATGTTTCATTATAATATACTGCACTCGGAGGAGATGCCTGGACATTGTAAGATAGCAGCTCTTTCTGCTGACCGGCTGGCGGAGCCTGAGTCGAATAAATTGCAGTTACCGCACCCGTGCTTGACAGTGCCCCCGGATAGGCGGCAATAACACCTGCAGGCGCGGTTTTTGTCTGAAATATTGTTGTCTGCATAGCTGGAAGGGAAGACTGTAGCGAAGAGTACGCGCAAGATGTCATCGGTTGCCCAACAACGGTCATGTTTTTCTCTAGTTGAATTCCTTGCGTATCCGATTGTCTTTCCCCGGCGGAGACAGTACCAATCAACGCAATTCCCAGGCATAAGACTATCAATGCCGCGGGCATGTTTAACTTCATTTGGCAGACCCTCCTATCAAGTAATTCTAGTTTCAATATATTCGATATATACATCAAAGCTATATTTCAATTGTTTGTTACCAGTTTATGGCAAGATTTTGATGATCTTAATAGGACCAATTGCTCTTGGGACAATGCTTTGGCCATTGTGTCAAGATCCAGCCGAGCCGTTAGAACGAGCATCTCTAAAACTTTTTATAACCAAAAAGGCCATATTTAGGCGAAGACAAGAATCTTCGAACGATAAATGGAGTGATAGCCATGAAGAAAGAAGAGTTTTTGGAGCAGATCGAGGGCATCATGCTTCCCGAGATGTTTGATCAGCGTCTCCTCGATCATGCGGCAGAGATGTTCGGAAAATGGGGAAAGAGCACGCACATGAATGAGAAAGAGCATCTCTTCGAGAGCTTTGGCCTGGCCTCTAAAGCCGACGACAACAATGATATTAAAATGCAGAAGATAGCCCTGCGCTTTGTCTGCACAAGGATGATGGAAGCCAATATGACCCGGAAGGACGCCGCCGAACTCATCAGAAATTTCAATGAGTTCAAAGACCCAGGCTACGAATGGGTGGAATAGAAAAGAGGAGAGAAGAAGATGCAATCGGGACCCACGGTCCGCGACGTGTCAGGGGGGCGGTGGCCCAAATCCGGGGCTCATGAAGCCGGTTTTCCCGGAGTAGGGCGCTCTCGCCTCTTGCTCACTCTTTGAGTTTCTTCATCAGCCAGCCCATATTCTGGCCCAGAACCCTCATGGTCTGCACACCTTCCGGATCTCGCTCCACATCCTTCTCCGCGAGTCCCATGCCTATGTTCCAGTAGCTTGAGCCCGGAATTACCATCTGGTTGATCAGGAAGAAGTGATTGATGGAGTCGAAGACGTGAATCGCTCCCGCCCTCCGAACAGCCACGACAGCCGCGCCCACCTTGCGTTTGAACATATCCCCGTTGGCTTTGCCCACGAATCCCGACCTGTCGATGAGAGCCTTCAGCTCCGGGGTTAGGTCGCTGAAGTAGGTGGGCGATCCCAGGATAATTCCATCAGCTCCGGCCATCTTCTGGATGCACTCGTTTATAATGTCCTTATCCAGGGCGCACTTGCCGTCTTTCTTCTCATGACACTTAAAGCAGGCGATGCAGCCCGATAATGGTCCCTTTAGATGAACCAGTTCTGTCTCTATGCCCTGGCTTTCCAGCTCCGAAAGAGCAACCCGAAGTAGGGTTGCGGTATTTCCATCCTTTCGGGGACTGCCATTAAATGCAACAACTTTCATGCTTCTTTCACCCGAGCTACATATTTCATCTGTATATTTATCCAATGCGACCCGGCAAATTTGCTCGCAAGCGGTCTAATTTCATCGGGTTCATCTGCATCTCTTATCATTTTAGATCTCTAAATCAAATCAGACCTCGATCAGCTTATATTCTTTATT
>CAWCSK010000025.1:0-24645 GCA_963798205.1 uncultured Methanosarcinales archaeon | reverse complement strand
TGAGTCTAATTATATTATAGTTACTATTCTTTCAATTGCAGACTGGACTTTGTATACTCTAAGTAGGGAAAAGAATCACCTAATTTATATGGGTTCCTTAGTTGGCCCGGGCGGGCCTTCCTGCTACGGCTGTTTCTCCTCAACGCGGGGAGGCTCGGACAAACCATGGAGAGGTTTGAGTCAGAGTCTCTGAGTTCCGAGATACATCCAGCATAAAAGGCAGATCTTCAGCACATTTGTCCCCGCGGCCGCGGGGGTCAGAGGGCTGCCGACGGCCTGGCGTGGCCCTCATTGCCCCGCGCGTAACACCGCGCGGAAACTCCGGAAAGACCCTGAATCGGATATTTTTTTCACTTATTTAAAATCATTCACCCGCAGATGAACCTTCTGAGACTATCAAAAGGACGTACATCAGCGTAATTCTTATGGGGTGCCGCTAGTTGGCTTGCTGGGACAGGAGATGATCATAGGCATTACCGTCCATAATCTCGCCGAAGCCGGCGCAGGATAGTATAATTGTGCCGACTCATCCTGGGGATTTTCTCCCATCCTCGAACACACTGCGACGAAACCCGATGCAGAAAAGCCGGCCGGCATAACCCTTATCTGAAGAGATTCTAGCTATTGTGACACTCCACTTATTGCAATCGCAGGCCTTTGACCACTTTAATGCAACTGATGTTATTATAGTGGGGCCGATGGCCTGTGCAGCTATCTCCTCTGTTGTTGCCAAAGAAGATGTGAGCGCTGAGACTAAAAAAATTCAGGGTACTATTTGGGGATCCCGAAAATAGCTCTTTGATAGATAGAAGCTGCAAATCCCTTGTCCGAGTACCGCAATGCTTGCAGTTATGTGGGCGTGCGAGTGCTCGGTCGTGAGCACGCAGGTGGTGGTGGAGAACGGAGCAGATTCTGAGCTGGCTGAGGTCACCAAACCAAAGGCCCAGATCGCGGAAAAGGCAAAGTTGGGGTTATTGAGGGCCTGGCGGAGAGCAGGGTCATGGTACATGTGCTGTTTACTCCTTTGCCTTGGCCACATTTCCATTCAGCCTTGCAACGCCGGCAAGCTGTGGCCCCCCGGTCTGCTTCAGGAGAAGCTCCATGAACCTCATGCCTCCGCACATGTTGGACCTTGCAGTCAGCTATATTTCTTATACAACATAATGAATTGGCTTGAATCCTCTGGGCAAGGAGCCAATCCAGCAACTCAGCACCAAATGAAAAAGATCAAGTAAAATGGAGTGGTCTCAGTATCCATCAATTCAAAGTCCAAGATGATATATCCTATTTCTTGCAAATGTGGAAAGTGGGGGTGCAACATAAGGGAGCTTTAGTGGGGAATTCTTATTACAACAATTTCCTATGATTCAATGCATTCAAAAAAAATGAGAGATTTGATTAGAGTATAGTTATATGCATCAATTCTAAGAGCTGAATTGGCTTTTTTTATACTTAATACATTAACGTGCATAAACCAAAAAGGCTTGTATATAACCGCATTCCAGACCTTTTCTGTTAATAGCAGCAACTCTCTTGCCTTACCCACTTACTGCTATATGGACTGAGGTACATTCTGGTGATTTTGCAAACAGATCTCAACCTGCAAAACCATATGCCCAAGGCCTGCAGTCATGGCACAAAGCAACCATATTCTCAATCTTTGCAGACCTTTAACTTGATCTTTATTTAAAACCCAGAAGTTTCAACACATTTTTCTTATAATTTCTGCTGAGGCTTTTTTATCCTGAATGTTGCGAAGGAATATGTTCCTGGAGAAGACGCATGGCAAAACTTTGCCTTGCTTGTTATTGCTATCTTGCCAAACCAGCAGTTGTTCGAAAAATAACTTTGGCTGAATAATCTTTGTCCACCAAAAACTGGGGCTTAGTTCGTACAGTGCGCAATCCATATTTACTATTTTAGTTCTTCTTATTGATTCCTCTACCTGTTGGTTATTGGATCTGGGAGACTTGCTAAGGATACCCATTCTTTTTAAGGAATAGCAAAATCCATCTAGTTTGTCTTGTTTTGTTTTATGGCTATTATTGCACATCGTAAGGTCACGGAGTCAATGCGCAAAAGAAGTTTAAGACTATCTAATGTCTTTATAAAACTGCCTTGGATTCTGTGATTGCTTGGTGGGTTTCATATTTATACGAATAGAGCGATAATGTGACCTTAATGCCATTCTTGGAGAAATATTGAATGAGGGTCTCAGTCAGCAAAGCGCCGTTAGTAAAACTCTCAATAAACTCAAATCCTTTTCTTTGGCACTACTCAATTAGATCTTTAATACTGTTTTTGTACTTGCGGTATCGCCTCCTGTGTATGGACATTCCTCTAACCCAAATCGTAGGCTTCATCGAGCCATTTCTTAAATATCTTCTGTGCATGGATCTGCGACGAGTTGGGTTGGGCATCGGTGTAGCAATGTGAACAACGGAGATTACATTGATATTTTATTTTTTTAATCCACAAAAAGTTCAACTGATGCGTAGGTTTTTTTTCTTGTTTATCTGGTTGGGTCTTAATATGAAAGCTGAATTAGATTCTGTCGGAAAACTCTTTGATAAAAGACTGCAGATCCGCGCTCTCAAATATCAACACCTTAAGAGCTTCATATACTCGTGACTCGTTCTTGTTAAGCCCGACAACGTGTTTTTGTATATTCGTTGGCTTTGAATATTCTTGCTTTCTTGAAATTGACGATGCATAGAGGTTTCTATTCGATTACAAAATACGTTGCTCTTCCGAAAAGAGGAAATAAAAGTGTTATAGTCTATCACCTTTTTTCCTTAAATGGTTATTTTTGAGCGCCAATCTTCTTTTTGACATTTTGAGCTATCTTTTTTTATAATAGTTAACTGCTTTGACGATTTTGTTGTAGGCGATTGGTTGGAAGATTGACCGTGGGGCCACGTGTGCCTGGGACGTTAGCCTCGCCATAGTAGATTGGTTTGTATATTTATTAGGAAGACAACCAAAAGTAGGCGTAAGAGGGGGGTCACCAAGGTTATACATTATTTTTTTAATCAGGAAACAACCAAAAGTGGGCGAAACAGAATAATACGGCAAAAGGTTACAGATCAATTTGATCCGGAAAACAACCAAAGGAAGGCGAACAGATTATTTGAGGATAGCATGCTGATGTCTCGATTGGTCGGCAAAGGCTTAATGACTATATCCGGTTTGTGGATAATCTCTTACCGAACTTTTTTTTTATTGGACGACACAGTGCTCAATTCAAACATCGATCGATCGGAACTCCTCGGGATGACTTTATTTTTCTCTCAATTGTGGTTTATTGCTTTAATTAGTTGACATATAAAACACCTTTAATGTAAATGGTGCTAAAGATATTTAAATTAAACTGTATTTTATTTAGCTATTTGTTATAATAAATTATTAATTAAGCAAAACTCAATCCTTCGCAGAGCGATAACTATAAAATAGGGTATATACAATTTTTTTAAGCAGTTTTTAGTTAGATCCGTTATAAATGTCAAGCTTGGTATATCTAATATTCTTATATTCAAGCAAAGGATCAATTCAAGGGAATGTAATGTTCAATCCGACCTTAATCGCAGTTAGAGCTGGAAAGCTCTTCATCAATTTAGCCTGGCACATATTGACAATCGAGCCGAAAGAGCTTTATTCTTGCGAGACAGGTATAAATTTTAGAGCTGAATAGAGACTTAAGATGATACATTTTGCCGAGCTGAAGGTTGTCATAATGGGATGCTTTAGGATATGAATATCAAGAATGCCTCAATAAATTGGAAAGAGCTTGAGGCATGTTGATAACCTGGGACGTAAAGTCTGGAATCTTGTGGATAAAGGTATTTTGATTATACGAACTATTCTAGACAGGAAATCAGAGCCTATGATATTTTTAGAAGGATGCGTTGGACCTCGAAGATGGTGCGGAAGTTTATTAAGCTAAATCGAATTCAGCGGCGCGAATTCTATTATAGATGTGCTGAATGAGGTTTGATCTTATTGAAATTTGTCTCTTTGTGGATTTTGAGTGGCTAACCTTGATTATGCTAGAGTTCTGGCAGTAATGGTTGTGCCTTAAAGTGCACAGATATGCACTCCGTCTGGTTCCATCTCAAACACGTTCAAGATAAAGGGCAAAGCTTCATAGATTGTTCCCCGCGGACGCGGGGTCAGGGGGGCCGCCACGGCCGCGAGTGGAGCCCCGTCACCCTAGCGCGTTTAACCGCGCGGAACCAGAACGAAGTAGTGGATAATTTTTGCGTCTATTTATAAGATAAGTAATGTCATTCAACTTGCAGATGGAACTTTGTAGATGGCAAGCGAGGACAACATCAGCGCATTCTTCCGGGGTTCCGCGAGTCGGCCCGGCTGGCCTCCCGCGCTATGGCTCGGGCCCCCTCAACGCCGGGCTGGCTTGGATAAAACGATGGAGAGTGTTGAGTTTGAGTCCATGAGCCTTTTCAGAATACATCCAAATAAATGGCAAAGCTTCATAAATTGTTCCCCGCGGCCGCGGGGTCAGGGGGGCCGCCACGGCCTGGAGTGGGCCCCCGTCACCCCAGCGCGTAACACCCGCGCGGGACCCCAATGCAATGGAGGACAACTTATGCATTCTATTGGATATATGCCAATGTCATTCGACTGTAGACTGGCGCGAGTAGATGTAGATGAGGACGGATCACCCCTTTCTTCCGGGGTGCCGCGAGTCGGCCTGCTGGCCTCCCGCGCTGTGGTTGGGGGCGCCCTCAACGCCGGGCTGGCTTGGTTAAAGCGACTGAAAATGCTGATTTAAAAACAGGTGAATACGGGCATGGATCATGTTTTTCACAGTTGCTACTCAGTCTCTCTAACTGGGGCTCTCTCAAAAAGATCTAACGTAAAGGGCAGAGCTTCATAAATTGTCCCCCGCGGACGCGGGGTCAGGGGGGCCGCCACGGCCTGGAGTGGGCCCGTCGCCCCCGCGCGTAAAACCGCGCGGAACTCCGGAAGAAGAGTTGGACAGTTCTTCAGACTCAATTATTCATTAACTGTAGATGGTATCTATCTGATGCTCGCCGGACTAGACATCAACGCATTCTTACGGGGGTGCCGCGAGTCGGCCCGGCTGGCCTCCCGCGCTGGTTGGGGCCCGCTTCCAGGCCGCAGCGACGGCGGTTAAACAGTAGACCAATAGAGAATACAACCTCGGCCACGATCTTTCCGAGGGGCCTTTTAATCGACCATTTGCTATCTGCTATCCGATCTCTCGACCTTCTTCCTTGCATAGGCATATCAAATAGTCCTGCACTGATCTCTTGTATCCCTTCTGGTTCGCCAGCCTTTGTATCTCCTTCATCACACCGCTGCCATATTGCATGGCCTTCTTCTCATATTGGGCGATTGCGAACGGCATGTACATTTCTGCCACTTCCCGCAGCGGCTTCTTACGAACTCCATGGCACACCTTTTCCCCGGCGGGAATGGACAATGCCACCGCAACTACTCTCACATCCATGTAGGGCAGCGAGAAATATGTGCCATGGAGTGCAGCCACGGCCTGATCTCTGGCCAGCTGAATTGAGAGCCCCAGGAAATCCTTCTCCAGATCCTGGGCCAGGGTTTCGGTCTGCAAATATCGGGCATATCCACCGAAGAGCTCGTCCGCACCCTGGCCCGCCAGGATGCGCCTGTGCCCGCGGAGCGCGGCCCACTCCGCCACATAGTTGAGAGTCGTGGCTATGGACGCATTCACCGGATCATCTTTGGGATCACTAGCAGAACCTGGCGGAGCCGGTCTTCAATCGAGCCCGGGTCTATCAGGACCCGTTCCAGAGAGAGATCGAGCTCATCTGCCACTTGCTTTGCATGTAGCAGGTCATGGGAGCCCTCTATTCCCACCACCACACACTCTCTTCCGGCCAGGCGAGCGACAAGGGCCGAGTCGACTCCACCGGACATTGCCACAACACCCTCATCACTGCGAAGCCGGACTGCGATCTCAATGGCGTCACCCAAACGCATGACGGGATAATTGGGATCGATTCTATCCATTCACCTTATCGCCACATACCATGGCTCCCGGTGGGCAGTCTCCCGGCATAATCCCGAAATGATCGCGCGCACGGCATCCATCCCATTCCAGGAAAAATTCCCCCCAAGCCTCGTGATCTTTTCCGGATCCTGCAATAATATGGCCTCAACCTCCTCTCCCGTCAGGCGCCTGCCATCAAGCTCAGTCCAGCCCAAAGCTCTGATCGATGGATCCATTGAGAACCTCTCACTTATTCTGCCTGCAAGCATGTCTAAATAACTATCGTCAGGGGCCAGGGGAAGATCTTCGACCCCATTCGAAAGTTTTATTGCATCGCGTGCCAGCCTGATATCCCAGACGATATGGCAGGAGACGCAGAGTGTTAATTGATTCTTCCGAACCACTGGAAAAAGTCAGAAGAGAAAAGCTGCTGATACATCACATTACCAACTTTGTCACGATAAACGACTGTGCCAATATTGTAAAGGCATTTGGAGCCTCGCCTGTCATGGCTCATGCCAGAGAAGAGGTCGCAGATATGGCGGGCATTCTTCTGCCCTGGTTCTCAATATCGGCACTCTGACCTCAGAAATTGTCGAGGCCATGGTGCTCGCAGGAAAGAGTGCTAACTGCAAGCATATTCCTGTGGTTCTGGATGTCTGCGGAGCTGGCGCCACAAAATTTCGTGACGACAAATGCTTCGAGATCCTGGATGAAGTAAGAGTGAGCATCATTAAGGGAAACTCCTCAGAGATCGCTCGGATTGCCGGAGAAGATGTTCAGACCAAGGGCGTGGATGCCGTGTCCGTCGAGAAGAACCTGCAGGATGTGGCCCGGGAGCTGGCCAAAAAAAGATATTGCACCGTCGTTATCACCGGCAAAGAGGACATTGTGGCCGATGAAAGGAGGTTGGTGCAGGTATTGAATGGCCACTCCATGATGGCAGATATCGTGGGCACGGGTGCATGGCAACATCGGTGATAGGGACATTTGCCGCAGTCGAAAAGGATCTGGTTGTCGCTTCTGTCGCGGGCCTTGTTTGCTACGAGGTTGCCGCCGAGATAGCGGCCAAAAATGCAAGCGGGCCGGGGAGCTTTAAGGAGTTGCTAATCGACGCCGTGTACAACCTCGATTCCGGCACCATAAAAAGAATGCAGAATATTGTTATTGAAAGGGATTGAAAGAGTGAGAGGATATTATTTCATAACCGACTCCAAACTGAGCCGCGCCGGGAACATTAGCGATGTATCCATGGCGGTGGCGTGCGGGGTCGGTGTTGTTCAATACAGGAATAAGAACGCAAAAACCCGGGAGATGTATGAGGAAGCCGTCTGCCTGAGGGAGATATGCCGGGATACGCTATTCCTGATTAATGATCGCGTCGACGTAGCGCTCGCAGTAAATGCCGATGGGGTTCACCTGGGTCAATCCGACATGCCTTGTGAAGCCGCCCGCAAGCTGCTGGGAGAGGAGAAGATCATAGGCATTACTGTCCATAATCTCGCCGAAGCCGTGCAGGCAGAGAGCATCGGCGCCGATTATCTGGGAGTCTCGCCCATCTTCCAGACGGCGACAAACCTGACGCAGGAAAGCCAGCCGGCATATCCCTGATTGAAGAGATTCGAGCTATTGTGAACATTCCACTCATAGCAATAGGCGGCATTGATCATTCCAATGCAATGGATGTTATCAGAGCGGGGGCCGATGGCCTTTGCGCCATATCCTCTGTCGTTGCCAAAGAAGATGTGAGCGCTGAGATCAAAAAATTTCAGGACTCATTTGGGCATTCGGAAAATAGCTCTTTTTGTGAGATAGAAGCTGCAACTCCCTGTCCGATACCGCAATGCCCTTCCCTGCTCGGGCGCGAGCGCGAGGCGATGGTGCAGAAAGTTGTATACACTTTTTGAGCGGGCCAGGTTCACGCAGCAAAGGCCTAGATCAGGGAGGAGAATCGGGATTGTCAGGGCCTGGCGAGAGTTGTTGTACAAGGTAGATATGTGCCTCGTCCTTAGCCTCGGGGCTCCGTCTGCCCCATTGCAGGCTTATGCAAGCCCGGCAAGCTACGGCCCGTCCCTGCCAGGCTTCGGCGGAGCTTCCTGTATCTCATGCCCCGGCTTATATGCCAGACCTTGCAAGTTATTCATACTGCCTTATACAATCATCTCGAATTGGCTGAAATCCTCTTCTGGCAAAGTAGTCATTCTAATCACTATGAGAATGAAGATCAAGTTTCTTGAGTGGTTACTGCTATCGATTAATTGTATTACAGCTATCTATTCGGGAACGTGGAAAACGTGGTGCGCACCATAAGGCCTTTGTGATCGATGAATGTATTATAAAATTGAGTCTATGAATTCCTATGGCTGAATAAAAGAAGGGTGACTCAAGAGTTACATGTACCTTGATGTAACGATAGTGGTCTTTTATTTCTTGCCCAGATAACAGTAATCAAGAGAACTGGGACTCAGAAAACGGACTTCATTAAGAAGTTGGGAGAATGACTATAATAGATGAGATGAATAGTAATACCATACTGAAATGATATATAAAATCGCTTATGCAAATATAATCAGTTGAATAGGAATAACATTTGCCATTCAAGGACGTCAATTTGAACATCGGAGGAATAGGCTTTTGGCCTGCAGGGGGCATTTATAGCTCGATAAATCTTATTTTAAATTACAAGCGAGTTGCACAAAGCTAATTTTTAACCAATAATTACTTGATATTAGGTGTTGCAATCATCGGCTTGTATTTTAAATATCGTTTACTTGAAAAGCCATGAGAATAAGCTAAGGAGAGAGTCGTGATAAAATGATAATAGATAATCGTAAATGTGCAGTTGTTTATTTTATGATAATCGAAGGGCTTGCCATAGAATCTCTCAACATGGTAGCACATCCAAGAAGTCAGCTAGTATTAAAACTATCTTTTATAGTGCTGGCTATGGCTGTGCATAGAAGGCCTTTATGTCAGGTATGTTTCCAGCAAATGCTAGACATTTTTTAAGAAGCCTTGGAAAAGATATATTAACTAATAATATGCATACGATGTCAATCTATTGGCTTTTTGACCACTCAACTAATTCAATGGTTGGTTTATACTTGCTCTTTTTACGATGCCTTTTACTTCTTTGATATTAAAGCCGCTCGATAGTCCAAGGTATTAGCAGCTGCTTTAACAATGCGCCAATGCCATCAATACCAGCAGAATAATGAAGCCTGTGTATACCTTTTTATAGGATCGAAGAAACGTTTAAAGACAATAACATTTTTGTTGAGTTCTTGGTTAGATAGCTTAGTGGTAAGTACTTATGAGAGTTAGGATTAGCTTGCATATTTCTTGCGGCTGTAGATGTTATTATTCGAATTGAATTGATTTTGCATCACGCAATGTTGATTGTGCATCTGAAGCCTGTCTGCCGGGGCCTGAAAGTATCCTGGACTCGCCGAGAAGACTCATCATCAATTATAAAGGGGGATCAGGCCAGTAGCGCGCAGAGGCATGAGTTTGACTGGAAAAGATGCTCCTATGTGTATTTTGGTCTTCAGTGATGATTCGAAATCTCCACATTTTTTAGGATTGTTGCGTTTGTAAGCGTTAAAGATATCTGGAAAATATTGATGCTAACTTGAGATGATGGCATGGTTTGCAATAAAGGTTCCCACACTTTGGTATATAGTCTGGTCTGGCCAGAACCGGAAACCAATAAGTCACATTATTTTATATCGGGGCCCATCCCCTCCCTCTGGAACCTCCCATTTGATCAATTGGTAAGGGCACTTCAAACGGCAAGTCTGGCAATGTAGACAGTTCGATGGACTCAAAATGAGCTTTTCACCCTCGAATTTATAGACTTCAGCCGGGCAAAATGATGTGCATGGATGACATCCGAACTCTTTTAGGCATCTGTCGCCATGGTCCGCTTCCAGGAAGTTGATATGAGACGGTTCATCTTCTCTATGCGTTGTTCCCGAAAGGCTTACTGCCGTCAATCTATCGATGTCGCTAGCCAAAGGTCTATTGAGTTTTGCCCTTTGCATGTGTTTATAATCCGGTCTGGTCTCGAGTCTTTTCGGTATCCATGATTGGAAGAAAGATAGAGGTACGCCTAAATAATAGCCCAATCTTCCGGTTCGGGAGAAGATCTGCCGGTAATTACGAGATGCATATAGCTCCTTCATTACAAAGCTCCGGTCTAGAATATCATGATATCTCTTCAACGACGAGCTTGTGAAATCATCATCCTCAATTGCCTGATATATGGCCTCGCCGGCGGCGACGCCAGACTGTATTGCATAATGAAGTCCTTTTCGTCTCTTGGTATTGGTCAGTCCTGCCGCATCTCCCACAATTACAACCCCGTCGGCCACTAAGTGAGGAACTGAATAGAAACCGCCTTCCGGAAATGTTTTGGCACCGTAGGCAACCACCTCTCCACCTTCGAGGATCTTCTTGATCATGCTATGGGATTTGAAGATCTGCAGTTCTTGCTGAGGAGATAGATTAGCGTATCGCCAA
Source organism: uncultured Methanosarcinales archaeon (assembly GCA_963798205.1). Lineage (GTDB taxonomy): Archaea > Halobacteriota > Methanosarcinia > Methanotrichales > Methanotrichaceae > Methanothrix. Next base: position 14,114 of record CAWCSK010000025.1, on the reverse strand, counting down.
TCAAGTGCCATCACCACAGAGACTGCGACCAGGTTATCCCTCATGCTGTAGATCGAACCGGCACCGTAAACATCAGATGGAAAAGGAAAGCCAATGGTGTGTATCACGTGGTTGGATCCGAAGGCATTCCCTTCCGGCAGCTTGATTATCTCTTTTACGCCCATTGAGTAGATCTGGGGATTTTTGTCTTTATCGAGCTGGAACTTCTTTACCACTTCTTGTGCCAGCAGCCCTGCGGAACCTTCCCCAAGGACTGTTACCTTGGCTTTTACTATTTCGCCCGGCACATGATTGGGGAGAGGATGTCCGTCTCTGTCTAAACCCTTTTCCCCAAGCTTGACGCCTTTGACTCGGTTATTTTCGATTATGACCTCTTTGGCCGCGAAACCGGTGTATATCTCCACACCGAGTTTGATGGCGATCTCTGCCATCCAGTTGACCAGCTCGCTGATGGATACCGCATAAGCATTCTTGTTGTGCAGGGATGATGGGATGATGGTGTCCGGAATTCGGAACGCATTATCGTTGTCTCTCAGGAAAAACAATTCATCTTTTTTTATCCGGCTGGCAAGCAATTTCGTGATGAACTTATCCTCTTTATTGTCCTGCCATCCCGGAAATAGATCATCTATTACCCGTACTTCAAAGATCGCTCCGGAGAGGTGGTGCTGGCCGACCTTCTCCGCCTTTTCAATGACGGCAACCGATCGATCTATTCCCTTCTGATTGAGTAATTGCTTTAATTTTATGGCTCCTGCCAAGCAGGCCGGACCGGCGCCGATGAACAGCACATCTATCTCGTTTGGCTCATCCATGCATTGCTCCTTTAGGAATTCAATATCTCAATGAGTTTAGGGATCTGCCCCTCTAAGTCACCAACGATGCCGAAATCCGCTGTCTTGAAGATATTGGCATTGGGATCTTTATTGATCGCCAGGACAAGACTCGAGCTCTGCATTCCGCTGATATGTTGAACCGCCCCGGAGATGCCGACAGCGACATATAATTTTGGTCTTACAGTCTGGCCGGTCTGTCCTACCTGATGGCTCCGGTCAATTAAATCCATTTCTACCGCTACACGAGACGCTCCCACCATCGCCTTTTCTCCCAAAAATTTGCCCAAGGCATTTGATAATGCCGGTATAAGATTCATGAAACAGGCTCTTGTTCTGCAGCCACCGCCACCGGCCACGATTATTGGGGCATCCTTAAGCTCTGAGGCGGCGGGACAATCTTCAGAAGAGATGATCTTCACTGTGAAATCAGATTCATTAAGCTCCGGCTCATATTTGACTATCTCACCGGTTCTACTCTCGTCCGGATCCATCGCCTGCATCACGCCCGGCCTGACTGTGGACATCTGCACCTTTGAGTTCTGGGTGATTATGGAAGCCATGATGTTCCCGCCTAACGCAGGCCGGGTTTGCCTTAAGATGGCCGTATAATCTTGCCCACCCTTTTTGTAATCAAAGATATCCAGGGCGGTACAGTCAGCGGTAAGTCCTGAGCCGGCCCTGTAAGCAACTCGGGGAGCCAGTTCTCTTCCCATTGGTGTTGCACTGAATAACATTATTTGAGGTTCATATTTATCAATGAGCTGGCAAATGAGCCTTGCGTAAGCTAAGGGAAGGAAATCATTAAGCTTGTCGCTCTCCATTGTGTAAACCTTGTCTGCGCCATAAGAGATCAGATCGCGTGCCAACTGGGGACGATTCTCGCCGACCAGGACCGCTCCCACTTTGGCATCGACCTGAGCTGCCAGTTCGCGTGCTTTTCCCAATAATTCATAAGAGACGGGGTTGATCTCGCCGGCCCCCTGTTCTGCGAACACCCACACCTCGCCCGAATACATTGGACTCTTGCCGGCAGGAAGTTGGTAAGTTGCTTTTGCGGTAATTTGGCTTGATGATTCCGATTTGCTGAGAAACGCATCTCTTAATAGCCCTGCCAATTTAGCTAAGTCAGGCTCAAATACGCATTTCCTGGTGCTCACATCTTTGGGGGAAAATATCTTGAAGACTGAGGTGCGCGAACCAGCAAGGCCTACTCGCGATTCATCCACGCTAACGTCCGCAGCACTCCACTGTATAATTCTCTGTGAATTGGCCCATCTCGTCCGCCTGAAGGTGGCATTGGGAGGAAGGGTCCAATTAGTGACGGTTATCATGCAGGGATATGCTAGCGGGGAGACGATCTGGGTTCCCCGTCTGGAAATCCTCTTAACATGCAGGTGTTTATCTTTATCGATATAAAAGGATGTGGCGTAAGCGATTTGGGATATCCCCAGGTCTTCAGCAACCTGTGGAGGCACCTGGGCGGTGTCGCCATCTACTGATTGCATGCCGCTGATGATGATGTAATTCCTGTCGCCCTTGAATAGGTCTTTTTCGATCTTTCTGATAGCTCTAGCCAGCGGATAAGCGGTCGCAGCCGTATCCGCTCCGCCCAGCTTTCTATCGCTGAGCAGAACACCAGTATCGGCACCTACCGACAGGGCATATTTCAATACTTCTGCGGCGAAAGGCGGTCCCATGGAAAGACAGACTATCTGTCCCGGCAGCTTCTCACGCATAGATATGGCAAAAACGATGGCTTGTTTATCCAGTTCGTTGCAAACATTGTCCAGAAGACCTCTTTTGAGAATCCCTTTATCCCAATCCCAGGCCTCCACCGGAATCTTTCTTATATCCGGCACCTGTTTCACCAGAACGATGTAATTCATCTAACCCTTTCTCCTATCGTTTTTCTGGTTATGGGAATTCCTTGTGAGGTCGTATCCCGGGAGTTCATAGACCTTCATCAGATCGATTCTCTTGAGACGCTCATCAGCCGAATAGAAGCCATTCTGATTCACCAAAGGCACATTTAATGATCTGGATTCTCCCGCATATATTTCCAAGGAGACGGTATCTGATCCATTGTCCGGCCGCTCCAGGACCTGCGCCTGCCCTGTTGCAACCGCATCCTGATCAATCTTCGCTTTCAAGGTCCTGACACGCTCCGCTTCCGATCTGACCATGCTCCTCGAAGATCGAGACTTGGGGAATTCATAGAAAGGCACACACCTCTGGTCGATGGAGACTTTATTAGAAACGCAGATAGAATTCCCCGAAGATCCCGATTCGCGGTTATCGAAATAGATGGCTTATCTCTCCCATGGCCCTACCTTTTTTTCGTAGTCCATTGCAACCATTCCCAAGACTTAAATCTTCGCCAATCTCGGGGGATTATAAATGAACATAAATGTCCATTACAGAAAAATCGGTGTGCTTTGATATGCCAAATTATGCGACATTTCTGAAAACAGGAATGGAGAGCTGGTGCAAAGGATAGTTTGGTCGCTCTGCAAGGCGTGACCAAGTCGCAGATTTCAGAAATCCATACAAGAAGCATTAACTTTGCGCGACTGCTCCTTTATCAGACGGGTGGGAGTCAGACCATGGTGAGCTTGACACCATCATAGTGGACGGGCATGTGGAAGCCTGTCGGATGGAGGCAGATGGCAAGACCCGAGTTCTCTTGCATGCGCGGCCCCGAATTTGATGCTCACGAGGTGAACTGGGATGCCATGCGATTCCACATGAAGCAGTTCCTGCCCGAAGCGGTACATAAAGGCGCATCCTGCTCGGCATAGCCGTATATTATTTGCTGGGGAGCATCTTCTTTTGATCCAGCGCACGGTGCCAGTTCTCCCTCTCCCAGATGTCCAGGGCAGTCGTCTCGTCGTCCAGATAGCTCCTCATCCGCTCAATAAGAAGACGCCAGTCCACCTGCTGCCCATCGAACTCAGGGCCGTGCACGCATCCGTACTTGATCTCTCCCCCTACGGAGCAGCGACACGCACCGCACATGCCCGTGCCGTCCACCATGAGAGGCATGAGGCTGACGCGCGTCTTTATGCCACTGGGCTTTGTCACCTTGCAGATCTCCATCATCATGAAGGTGCAGCCAATAGCGTAGATACGGTCGATATGCTCTGAATTCAGGACCTCCTCCAGGGGCTTATTGGCATTACGATAATGGGTCGTGCCATCATTGGTGGCGACTACCAAGCGGTCGGATACGCTCTCGATCTTGTCCAGCCAGAAGGTCCAGTTCCTGTTCCTGGCTTCGACGATATAGATGACGCGATTGCCGGCTCCCTTGAGGGCTCTGGCCAGAGCATAGCCCGGTCCGGAGCCAAAACAGCCGCTGACTATGGCCACTGTGCCGAACTTCTCGATTGCGCTCGGAGACCCCAGAGGTCCGGCCAAGTTGAGGATCTTGTCCCCTTTCTTCAAGGCGCAGAGCTTGCGAGTGGACACGCCTATGTCCTGGACGATGACCGTCACCGTGCTCTCATCCCAATCAGCTATGCTCAGTGGTATTCGCTCCGCAAATTCATCGCATCTGGTTACTATGAACTGACCCGGCCTGGCTGTAGAGGCAACCTGTGGTGCCGATATCCGCAAGAGCACCATCCCGGGAGCTATCGTCTCCGTCTCCAAAACTTCATACATGTCACTTCACCTGCTTCCGGGTTAGATATTCCAGATCTGAAACCTTGGAGGTCCTGGTGCCGCTGCCAAACTGAAAGAGGCGGGCGAGCCCTGGCGGCGAGCAGTCCGTAAGACCGACTGGTCCCGGCAAGAGCATATTCTGGTCCAGAACGGCTGAGGCCAGCATCTCATGGGTCACAGCCCTGGAATCGAGGAACTCAAATCCCTTCTCACCCATCTTGCGTCCCAGATCGGCCAGAATCTGCCAGTCGGGTCTTCCTGTAGGCGGTATTGCCCTTCGCAGCGGCAACGTTTCGCCTGCGGGCCCCAGAAATGTTCCATCGATCTCCGCAAAGCTTGCTGCCGGAAGGACCACGTCTGCCAGCTCGGCCGTCTCGGTCAAGAAGAGGTCCTGCACCACCAGGAAATCAAGCTGGGATAGGCTCTCCCTTAACTTGGGATCGGCTCGAACGGGATTGAATCCGGCCATGTAAGCCGCCTTAAGTTCGCCTGAGGCCAATGCCTTTATGGCTGGCTCATATTTGATATTCAAACCCAGTGCTACTGCCCCCCGGGAGTTGCAGTTCCTTCCCACGAGGCATACCTTCCCTTCATCGCCCGGGCCAGATCTCCGGCCGCCGCTCTTGTCTTTGCACTGCAGTCCGGCCCTACGATCACAGAGCCGCCTGGCAGCATCCTGGCCGCCTGATCGATCTTGCCCGAGATGGCCTTTGCCGGAGATCCAGCATTGCCTTTCAAAGCCTCCGTCAAGGCGGCGAGCACCAAATCCTCTCTGCCCGGATCTGCCTGCAGCCACAGTCCGGCAAACTTGGCCAGCAAGTCTCTTTTCGCGCTTAATACCACAGGCTTCTTTGACCTGATGACCAGCTCCGTGGCAGGATTGGTCCTGGCCAGATCACCCACCACGACCACTGGACCCTGAAGATCCTCTGCTCTGAAGTCAAGAGAGGATATGTCAGCGGCCACTGCATCTCCATTCATCACCGATGTGGCGAACTTCTTTGCCAAATAGAGTGCCTCATTGCTCAAGATGCCCGACGTAAAGAGCGCAAATCCGCCCCGGAATTTGGCCAGCTCTCGGGCAGCATAATCCAGAGCCTCATCCCAGGCCGCCTCCACCAGCTTACCGTTCTTCCTGATGAGCGGACTATGGATTCTGCTCTTGGCCACGAACTCCAGGCCGAATCGACCACGCACACACGGCCTGCTCTCTTTTGGCCTGGCCCGAAGTATCCTTCCCATGGCCGTCTCCAGACCGATCTGACAGTTAGAGCTGCAATAGGGACATGTGGTCACAATCAGCTCCTGGGCACATCCGGCCCATTTGCCGCCCCTCTCGATAAGAGCGCCTGTTGGGCAAACGTCCACGCAGGCCCCGCAGAAGCGGCAGCCTGAATCCTCCAGAGGCTTCTCAAAAGCCGTGCCGATACCTGCCTCAAATCCCCTGGAAATGAAGGATATCACGCCCAAACCACGTTGCTCGCAGGCCCTGACGCAGCGGCCGCATAGTATGCAGAGGTTCGGATCGCGGTCAAAGAAGGGGCTTCTCACCACCTCCTTCTCGGCGCCGAGATGGGGCAGTATCGCCTTTTGCAGGCCGATCGACTGCACAGCCTCCTGCAACTCACACCTCTGGTCCTTGGGACAATAACGGCAGCCCATGGCCTGGGGCGCCTTCCTCATAGCCTCTCGGATCTCATCACACTGCCCTGCCCTCTCGCAGACCAGGCATATGCAGGGATGCTCAGAGAGGAGCATCTCCAGGATCCTTTGCCTCAGTTCACCGAGGATCAGTGGTATTCGTTCTCACCACCATGCCCTCGGATACGGGCGTGGTGCATGAGGAGGGATAGCCTCTGATGCCATCGATCTCCACTAAACAGAGACGGCAGCCCCCGTAGGGCTCCAGATCAGGGTGATCGCACAGTCCAGGAATCCTGATTCCCGCCCTCATGGCTGCATCCTTCACACTGGTTCCAGGGGGCACCTCGACCTCAAGACCGTCCACTTTTAAGCGCATCTTGCCACCTCTTTTACCACGGCCTTGAATTTATCGGGACACACTGTCCGACAGGATCCACATTTGATGCATGTCAAGGGATTGATGACATGCGCCGCCTTCTTCTCACCCTGGATGGCACCGACAGGACAGGCCTCGGTGCACAAGCCGCATCCTTTGCACTTCTCCGCATCGATGGTGTAGGCGATCAGATTCTTGCAGACGAGTGATGGACAGGCCTTGTTCAGTATATGCTCTTCAAACTCTTCTCTGAAGTACCTCAAAGCGGTCAGAACAGGATTGGGGGCAGTGGATCCCAGGGCACATAGAGAGCCATTCTTCACCGCATTGGCGAGTTTCTCCAGGCGGGCGATATCCTCGATCTGGGCCCGGCCGTCCGAGATCTTGCCGAGAATGGCCAGCATCTGACGGGTTCCGATGCGGCAGGGGGTGCACTTCCCGCAAGACTCGCGTTGGGTAAAGGTGAGGAAGAACTTGGCCAGATCAACGATGCAGGTGTCCTCATCGATTATTATCATAGAGCCGGATCCCATAATGGAGCCCTTCTCGGTGAGGGATTCGTAGTCAACGGCCGCGTTCAGGCTGGCATAGGGAAGGCACCCCCCGGATGGCCCGCCCGTAAGCACCCCTTTGCAGGCCTTATCTCCCTGTATTCCACCACCGATCTCGAATATGATCTGCTGCAGGGTCATTCCCATGGGTACCTCGACCAGGCCCGGTCGCCTCACTGCTCCTGCCAGGGAGAGTGTCTTGGTTCCCCGGCTGCGGCCTACGCCATAGGAGGAGTACCACTGCCCGCCACGATCGATTATCTGTGGCAGGTTGGCCAGTGTCTCCACATTATTGATATTGGTGGGCTTGCCCCAGAGGCCGGAGTTGGCCGGGAATGGCGGCCTAGTCCTGGGCATTCCTCTTTTGCCCTCGATGGAGGCCATGAGGGCGGTCTCTTCGCCACAGACGAAGGCTCCAGCACCCTCTTTGATTGATATATCAAAGCTGAACCCCGAGCCAAGGATATTCTCTCCCAGGAGGCCGATCTCGCGAGCCTCCTGTAGAGCAATATCCAGCCTCTTGAGTGCCAGGGGATACTCGGCGCGGCAGTAGATGTAGCCTCTATGGCAGCCTATGGCGTAAGCCGCGATAAGCATGCCTTCCAGGACGGCATGAGGATCACCCTCCAATATGGAACGGTCCATGAAGGCCCCTGGATCACCTTCATCGGCATTGCAGATCAGATACTTCTCATAACCCGGAGCCCGGCGGCAGAACTCCCACTTCATGCCTGTGGGGAATCCGGCTCCTCCCCGACCGCGCAGGCCAGAGGTCTTCACCTCTTCCGTCACCTCTTCCGGCTTCATAGCCAGGGACTTGGCCAAGGCTGCGTAGCCGCCATGGGCTAGGTATTGCCTGATGTCCTCCGGGTCGATGATCCCGCAGTTGCGCAGAGCTATTCTCACCTGGGGCTTGATCATGGGATGATCCCAAATAGAAGAAAGGCCGGGCACAGGAGACACGTTGATCTCGGGAAGATCGATTGCGCCCAGTGCCAGATCGTTGTTGAGGTTATCTTTATCAAATACCTCCTCGACCAGCCGGGCGATATTATCGACATTCAAATTGCCATAGCAGATCAAGGGACGGTTGGGCTTTTTTATGTAGATCAGAGGCTCTGCATAACAGAGCCCCAGGCAACCCACATTCATGCTCCGGAAGGCAATTTTGCGAGCATTCAATTCGCCTATCATGCCGGACAAGCATTCCGATGCCTTGGCTGAGATGCCGCAGGTAGAAAAGCCGGCGCAGATCAGGGGAAGCTCTCCATCAAGCAGCTCAAGCCAGTCTTCTCTGGCATCTTTACTGATCTCCTGCAATGCTTGGGGGTCTGTTGCTCTCTTCATGGTCCCTCAATCCTCGACCGCGAGTAAGGAATCGATCTGATGGGAAGAGACGCCTCCATAAATGACCCCGTCATAGGCCATTGCCGGTGAGCGGGAGCAGCAACCCAAGCAGGCTACGGTCTCCAGGCTGAACCTTCCGTCATCGGTCGTCTTTCCGGGCCCGATGCCCAGTCTTCTGGAGAGATGGTCGAGAAGGCTCTGACCACCGCGCAGGTAGCAGGATGTGCCCAGGCAGACTTTGAAATGATGCTTGCCCGGCCTGATAAGCTTGAACTCCGCATAGAAAGTTGCCACTCCATAAACGAAGCTCTCTGAGACGCCCAGCTCTTCAGCCACCGCCGCTACCGCCTCAGGGGATATGAATCCCTGATCGTACTGCAAATGCTGAAGAAGAGGTATGAGCGCACCATCCTTCCCCGGAAGGCATTCCAGAAGCTCCCTCACTCGATCTTCGATGCTTTTCTCCAATCCCATAATGTCACCGCAGCCAATTCTGATCATGCATTGAATATGGTACAGTTCTCGGCATTGAGGCTAATATATCATCCAATTTAAGTCTTTAATGGATGATCCAATACTTTGAGATCATGCCGTTTATCACTGGGCGACGAAGATGATGCGGTAGCGTGCCAGTTTTGATGCAAATTTTGCAGGAATATACCGTAGCAGGAACTAACTTGCTGTAACTGAGATAACAGCAGACTATTTCTTCACGAGATATTATAATTTAGCCCTGTATCCCTAAGTCGTCAAACTTTCGGAGGGACACAGAGCCATGAATATGTCGGACTCTTAGCAGAAGATTATCTTATCGATGTCCCGATTGAGATCGGACACTTTCCCCATAGGTGAAAAATCGAGAAGAGGGCATGAGAAAGCTAACCGCCAGTTTTCTGAATGAGGTAATGCAGAGTGAGGCCGAAAATCAAATCCAGGCGCGCCGCTACGAGCGCACCGGCAAGAGAAAAGCGCATCGCAATGGAACGAGACCGCGATCTCTCAAGACCATTCAGGCGAAATAGAGCTTGATAAACCCCAAATCCGGGAATTCTCGTTCAAAACCAAGGAATTCGAGAAATTTTCTAGGGTAGAGGAATCTCGGGCAAGCGGAGGCAAGACTTGCATCTGGACGAGCGTTTTCACGGGCGGGCCCTGGTGCATTGCCGCCCATGCCACGCGCGTGAGATCCATTTCTGCCTACCTGGGAAATTTGATTAGTGTTTAATCCAAAATTTGGAACACATGATTGCTATGCCTCGCTAAGTTCGAATTCATGATATGTGTAAATCATTGAGTTAAGAATTATAATAAGTTGATGAATTTTATTTTTCAGATTCATCAGAACGTTTCATAATTCTCTTTAATTTTACAATGTCTCCTCAAGCAAGTTCACAATCTTTCACAATATTTCATAATTTTTCATAACATTTCATAAATCTGCTGAATTCAAGCGCAATCTTTTTACACGATTCCGCCAGGACGAGTGGCCAACCTGCGGGCCGCCTTAAAGCAAAGGCGATTGGATTTGGATATCCAGGCCACTGACGCCTCAATCGCAAGAAAGGCAGCCCGCTTTATGGAGGGAGAGTATGACATTCAAAGTCCCCGCTGATATCGCCAAGGCAGCGATTGCTGCCGGATGCACGAAATGCAATACCACAACGCAAAAGCTCCTGGTGCTGGGCTTTCTCGCCGGAGCCTACATCGCCTTCGGAGCCTTGCTGAGCGAGATCGTGGCAGGAGGCCTATCCAACGGCACCATCACCGTAGCAGATGGCGCGATCTGGAAGATCGCCCTGCCGACAGGCCTGGTAAAGTTCGCAGCGGGAGCAGTATTCCCTGTGGGACTCATGCTGGTAGTAATCGGCGGCTCTGAACTTTTCACAGGAAACTGCATGTTCGCCCCCATCAGCGTCCTGAACGGAGAGGCCTCTCTCAAGGGCCTTCTTAAGAACTGGTCTCTCGTCTATCTGGGCAACTTCCTGGGATCGATCTTTGTAGCCTATTTCCTGGCTTACCAGTGCGGGTTTTTTGATAATCTGCCCTGGGCGAGCTGGGCGGCATCCGTGGCCAATACCAAATGCGGCCTGGACTTCGGCACAGCATTCCTGAGAGGGATAGGCTGCAACTGGCTGGTCTGCCTGGCAGTCTGGCTGGCTATAAGTGCGGAAGATGTGACCGGCAAGATCCTGGCCTGCTGGTTCCCCATCATGGCCTTCGTGACCATCGGCTTTGAGCACAGCGTTGCCAATATGTTCTTCATCCCCCTGGGCATCTTTGCCGCCAACAATCCTGCCATCGCCGCCAAACTCGCCACGGCCAACGTAGCCACAGCGAACCTTGCCGGCGGTTCCGGGTGGTATAACTTCTTCATCACCAACCTCATCCCGGTAACATTGGGCAATATCGTAGGAGCGGCCCTGTTTGTAGCCGCGCTCTACTGGTATGTCTATCTCCGGGGACCTGTATGCGTGATGAATGACAAGAAGACGGCGAAGAAATAAACCATATATATGAATTTGTCTTGGAAGTAGGGAGTCCGGGCTCCTTACTCCTACCTATTATTATCCATCGCTAGATCAAAACAACTGATTCATTGCCATCCTCAAGACGGGAAAGCATCTCTTGCGCGCCTTCTCGTCCCCGCAATAGATCTACGATGAAGGAGGCATCCAGGACGATCAAAGATCAACACCACGAATTTTGGCATGGCGCGTCTCCAGGGGTGCGAACTTATTAGAATCCGCCAGATCCCGGTTCACACCGATCTCAGCCGGGATAGAGGAGAGCTTTTTCTGGCGGGATAGTATTTTTTGATCACATCTGAACGAAGCGAAAGCCAAATGTATGTCTCGTGCTAGCTTACACCACGGGGAAATTAGGAGATTGACTTGAATTGCCCGGGAAACATACTGCCCTTCTTGCCGTCATCGGCTCATGCATCGCCATCTTCTGGCCGGGTGCCCTCACCTTCGGCTTTCCGGGAGTGATGGCTCCGATCTGGCAGGAGATGTTTCATGTCGGGACGCGCCGCCACCGGCATAACTATCTTCTTTATGCTTGCCGCAGTGGGCATTTTCATGTTCCTGGTGGGCCGCTGGCAGGAGCACTTACGGCACCAGGAAGATGATCATTCTCGGCATCGTTCTCACCGCCTGCAGCTCTGTTGTCGCAGCATACGCAACTTCCATCTACATGGTCTACGCCTGGGCTTTTCTCAATGGGCTTGCCTCCAGCTTCGTCTACATTCCGACCCTGACGCTGGTGCAGCTGTGGTACCCGGAGAAGAAGGGGCTTGTCATCCGGAGTCGTGAGCATGGTCTTTGGACTTGCCGCCGCCATAATGGCTCCGGTTTTTGGAAAGATGCTGGCAGCTCTTGGCTACCTGCCCATGAACCTGACTCTTGCCCTTCTCACTCTGGTCATTGGCCTGGCAGGCGCATACTTTGCCAGGGCACCGGTCAACGGAGGAGATAGCTTCCTTTGCATCAGACCACAACTCGAAAAAGCCGGCCAGCATCAAAAAGCCAGGAAGATCTCTGACGGTGCAGGAGAGCCTGCACACCCGTAGCTTCTGGTTTCTCTGGATTACCTGGACCCTGGCAGGAGCTGCAGGCGTCTCCATGACGGTTCTCTCCACCGGCTACGGACTGTTCCGGGGCTTTCCACTGGAGTCTGCCATTCTCATCCTGACCGCCTTCAACCTGACCAATGGCGCAAGCCGCCTGGTGAGCGGATACTACTCGGATAAGATAGGGCGAAACAGGATTATGAGCCTGGCCTTTCTGGCAGCAGGCCTTGCCTATTTCGTCTCTTCCCTGGGCGAGCGGGCTGACATCCTGCGCGCTCCTGGCGGCGGTGGTGGGATTCTCTTTCGGGACACTATTTTCCGTCTCGGCTCCACTGGTGGCTGACTGTTTCGGCCCGGAGCACTTCGGGGCCATCTTCGGCCTCACCTTTGCCGCCTATGGCTTCGTCGCCGGGCCTCTCGGGCCGACGCTTTCCGGATACCTGCTGGACAGGACCGGGGATAACTTCTTCCTGGTATTTCTGTACCTCGGGCTTTTCTGCTTGCTTGCCGCCATCTGCATCCGCCAGGTTGTGCCGCCCCAAAGCGTATAATGAAGGTTGAACAGGGGATCGCTTCCTGGACAAATTGCTTAGGGAATGTTTAGGAAACTGATTTCGAAATGCATGGAAAAATAAATGGTTCTGCGCCATTTTGTGTGGGTTCCTGTGGGTCACAGGAATCCGACATTTTTCAGATTGAAATGGCACGAGCATCTAAATAGCATTGATGTTGCCTGTTGTATTCTCGGAGCCTCTTACTATTATCTGCAAGACGTCATTGAAGACTTTTGATCCTTCAGGTCCGGATGCCTCAATAGTTGCATTATAGGTGTCAGATCCTACCCTGACATTCCAGATTCCGGAATATTCATTCTCAGATGATCGATTAAGATTCACCCTGCCAACATCCGATCCGGCTGAATTCTTGAGGTCTATGTAAACCGTCAAATTGGTTGAATCTGCCGCTTTCGATGGGTCAATCCGAGTTGCTGAGTTATTGCTGATGTTCCCGAAGGCCGCAACTATTTTGACGGCATCATTGAATTTTGCAGGATTGGGCACAGCATACAAATCGTTCAGATGAATGTCGAATATTGGGGTAGAGTTGCGCATCGGCCTTGCCGCTATATTATTCTCCGCATTTGAATCTTTATTAGCGTTTTTCCTGGCATCGATTTGTGCATCCAGGAGTCTAGCCTGCTGCGCGCCATTCAGAGTGGATGGTGTGTCCTGTATGGAGTTTCCTTCCAAGAAAGAAGTTGCACTTTTGGTCCAATCCGGTTGCTCTCCACTGCAAGCCGGGCATGTCGCCAATGTAGCATGAGCCGAACTGGATATGAACATAAGTGCAAGGATCAGCAGGATTTCTGAATTTCTCATAATATCTCCTTTCTTAATATCTCCTTCTTAAATTCCGAACTCAGGCAAGAGTTCGTTTCATGCCCCTGCCACATTTCCTATCAGTTCCGGACTTATCTTCTTGGCGCTTCAACACGCCAATAGCCAATTTCACCAGGCTTCACGAGCGGACCCTGGGAGTAGATCAGGATTGTGGAAGGGGACAAGACCGCAACCTTATATGGTACAGAGTTTGCATCGATCGAGCAAAGGGTAAGCTTATATTTCAATACGATCCAATATATTTAAAAATTTAGGAGGACAGATAATGACGAAGATTTTACTCTTGCCCATAATACTTGCAGTTTTTCTGGGTACAACGTTGGCTTTAGACCTAACTGGTGATTGGAGAGCGAGCACTGGAGAGAATTTCTATATTAGACAGGTCAATAGCACTGTCTGGAGTTATGGTGAATCGATCCCAACAAATGGGAATTGGACCAGTCTCGCCTATGGCACCTTGGAAGGCAACAACGTCTCGCTGGACTGGGCCGATGTGCCCAAGGGCAATGAATCTTTGATGGGTACTCTCAAGCTAAATGTCACCTCAGATAACGAGCTGCAAGTGATAGATCAGACTGGCGGATGGGGTGGCAAGGAGTGGAAGCAAATCAAGTTAATGAGGATTAGCAGTGGGTTTTGATGACCTACGCGATCATCACCTGGTAACGAGCGAGGGTTGACGGGCTGATCCCAGCTTTAGCAGTATGATTAACCTGTAATCCCTTC
>CAWCSK010000024.1:0-36018 GCA_963798205.1 uncultured Methanosarcinales archaeon | reverse complement strand
TCATCCGTAATTACAGCAATAACCTGAAGTACAAACTTGACTGCAAAATCTGAGAAGCAGTCCTTTGCCTTCCGGGAGCGATGAGCTGCTGTAGAGTGGAATCCACAGTAGGCTTTGATGAGCGCGGGCAGATGGTCCTTCCCAAGGATATCAGAGAAAGAGCGAAGATACTGGCGGGAGATAAGCAGGCATTAGTGAGCATGGAGAAAAAGCTTTTCGGGATAGAGCATACCACCATCCAGCTTGAAGGGAATAACTGCGGCCAGGGCGCGGTGGTCTGTCCAATGGAGAAAGGCAAGCTTTAATGCAGTAAAAAAAGACCGGCGAGGCCACCAGGCCTTAACCGGTCACCTCTATCTCCAGGACATCTGCAAAGGTCTTTGCGCTGCCAGATGCCGTGGCCAATATACTCACTTTGTAAACTCCGGAGGCTACATTGGCATTCCAGATCCCCATATATTTGTATCCGGAGGTGCGCAGGAGGCTTGTTCTTGCTGCTTCGGAGCCGTCAGGACTGTTTATGATGGCAGTGCAACGCAGGGAGCTGTCCACAGCCTGCACTCCGCCCGTCTGCGATGTCTTGCCGGATGAACTCAGTTGGACCATCCCGGATTTGTTCCCGGAGGCCCCCGTGGCACCTGAGGTGCCGAGAGCGAATCCCTCAAACCCGCAGGTGGAGCATCCCTTAACTGTGAGACGGGTATCGCCGTTCTGCGATGAATTCTCTGCAGCCATAGTCTGACTTTCCCGGAATGATGCCGTTATGGTCGTGGTCGAGCCAGACCTCACTGGATTGGGCTTGGCCCAGACATCCGTCAGTTCGAAATTGAACTTAGGCTGATTTTCAGTCCAGTCGCGCCAGGAATATAGCCTGGCATCATAGCCGGAGAGGGTCAAAGCAAACCAGACCAGCGAAGCCTCGACGCCTACATTAGTATAGACCACAACTGGCCGATCCTTCTCCAGACCCATGAAAACCTTCTGCAGATCCTCTTCGGTCTTTATTCTTTCCTTCTCGATCACATTCTCATAGGGAATGTTTACGGCTCCGGGAATAGAGCCCATGCCGAAGTCTACGGCTGACCTCGCGTCCACGATCTGAGCCCCGCCGTGAACGACATAGTCGTAAGTAGCGAGAAGTTCGGGCTTGATCAGAGGAGTGTAGTTCGTCCTCGGCCTTGTGGCAGACTTGTTGCTGGTATTTAGCCCGGCTGCTGCCCAGTCATCGATGCTGCCATCCAGGACTCTTACCTTTTCGAGCCCCAGGTACTTGAGCAGCCAGTAGGTGAAGACTGACGGGGACGGACCGCCACCACAGGGAAGACACTCGCCTGCGATCACCAGGGAATCGTTGCGAGATATTCCGGCATCGCCCAGCAACTTTGCAATCTCTGAGACGGACTTGAGCTGACCGCCATCGCCCATGAAGCCCTCGTAGTTGATATTCACAGAGCCTTCGATGTATCTTGTCGCGCTGGGGCTGATGTCGAGCACAATGTCGTTCGGAGCGACCTCCGTAGGAGATGCAAGCGCATCGGCAAACCTGCCTGTCCGAGCTGGAGAATAGTTGCTCTGGACGGATGCATTGGTATTCTGAATGGGAGCAGGATCTGCATTCTGAGTCTTAGGTACGATCTGCTGGACCTGGAGCTTAATGTTCTGTTGTTCTTGATCATATGCCGCCTTCTTCGCCAGCCAGCCATCCATGTTGTTCCAGTCAGGACAGGTAGGGCAGAACTCGCCCGTTTCTGTGCCCGCTAAGACGGGCGCAGCCAAAACCAGGCCATGCAAAAGGATGGAAATGATCCCGTAAATGAGCATCGTCTTCGCTATTGCAGAGAATCCCTTGCGTTCCGCTCTATACGAATCTGATTTGATTAATATCATTCTTTTCTCCACACTATCCCAAATAGCCTTTCGAAGGCTGATTTGCCATCCAATCCTGGTAACTATAGAGCCTGGCATCATAGCCCATCATCATCAGGGCGAACCAGGCCACCGAGCCCTTCATTCCTGTGTAAGTGAAAACCACTACCGGCTTATCTTTTTTTAACGCCATGAAAACCTTATTCAATTGGTCCAGACTCTTGATCTTTTTTCCGTCCAGCACGCTTTCATAGGGTATGCTGATTGATCCCGGAATGGTTTGGGCCATAAACTCCTGCAAGGTCCTGGCATCAACGATTTGCACCTGGCCGCTCTTGACGTAGTCGTAGGTCACAGTGTAGTTTGCCGTTACTGCAGGAGAATAGGTCTTGACTGGGAGCAACTTCGTGTCTGTCGTAGTAGCTCGCCCCATTGCCTCCCAATCTTCGACTGTTCCATTCAGAACCGTTACGTTCTTGTGGCCCATGTTCTTCATAATCCAGTAGACATAAGTCGCAACAGACGGCCCTCCGCCGCAAGGCAGGCATTCGCCATAAAGAACAACGGAATCCTCACGAGAGATTCCGGCGTCACCAAGGATCTTGGAGATTTCGGGCCAGGGCTTCAGAACTCCTGCTTGCGCCTCAAAGTCCGTATAAGGTATGACCACTGAGCCTGCAATATGCGATTTGGAATTCTCGCTAACATCCAGCAGAATATCTGCATTTGTGACAGCATCCAAGGGCACGAGAATCGCTTTTACCTCGTTGATCCTTAGAATGATTTCTTGGTCTGCGGGAGCTGCATTCTGAAAAGTCTTTGAAGCTTCAACGGTATTAATGGCATCCTTATCCTCAAAGATTAATAAGGCAGCGACCGCTAATAAGGTAATGCAGATTATTGAAACCAAGATCAGCTTTGATTTTGGCAGACTCATTACATTCCACCACTCATTCTAGGCCGCCAATTCTTCCTTTACCTTCTCTACTACCCTTGAGCATGCCTTTTCATCAATAGCTATATCATGAGACTTCTCGATCCCAAGTTCCGTTACAATTATCTGTATCGCAGGTTCGATCTCAGCATGCTGCAAGGTCTTGGCAGCACACTGCACCGGGCATCCATCTATGGACACCATCAGATTGGCTTCTTTCCCGGACTTGACCATTCCTTTGATATGCGCACCCACTCCCGCCAGACAGAAGAATCCAGCCACCTTCTCTCTGGCCAGCTCTATTGCTGCCTGATTTGCAATTTGGCCTACGTTTGAGGCTCCGGAACAGGCAACGACCCGTACACCCGAGGAGCTGCATAAACATTTCTTTTTCTCTTCCATGAATCAATCCTCATTTCTTGAGCATCTTCTTGATCTCTTCCACGGTGCCGGTCTTACCCATCATTTTGGACTCGCCGTCTATGAAGAGCGCCGGAGTCATCATCACCCCGCGGTCCATGATCTCCTGTATGCTGTCTATTTTGATGATCTCCGCCTGAATGCCCGACTCAGAGACCGCCTTCTCCACGTTCTTCAACAGGCTCTTGCATTTGGCGCAGCCCGTTCCCAAAACTTCTATCTTTACCATTTTCATTCACCACTAGAGTTTGATTTGCCAATTGATCTAATAAACTTGATCTCATTTCTAAAGCCTAAATCAGTTGCCAGTAGATGAGCGGGGCCAGAGCCAATAGCGTGATTCCCGTTATCAACCTGATGGCAACTCTATGATTGTTCCGGAAATTATCCACTTGCTCCGGACTCATGCCTAATGCGATGATTCCTCCCAGGAGCAGCACCGGAAGTGCTATTCCCAGGTTATAAATCAAGAGATAAATTAGCCCTGACGAGGCAAACCCGTGGCTGGAGATCATGCCGATGATGGCGATGTACATCCCTCCCACACAGGGTGCCCTTACCAGGGAGAAGAGAGCTCCTAAGAGGAAATAGGAGCTGAGACTTCGGCCGGCAATGACACTGTGGACATATTTCCGGGTCCAGTCAGTACGAAAGATGGACGTGCCTCCACTATGCAGCCTTCTTGCGTCCTCCATCTGCATTAGCCCCAAAACCAACAGGACGGCTGCCAAAACAATGCGAAACACGGCGGCATAGGACTTTTCCTGTAGAACGCTGAATAGACCCATTCCAAAAATAATGTAGACCACGAATGCGCCCAGGGAAAAGAAGACAACCATCGTCAAGATATCTCTTCTGCGGCCCGTGCTTGCCAGCATTGAGCTTGCCAGAAAGGCGAGCATTGCCAGAAGGCAGGGGTTGAAGCCGGCTATCAGGCCGGCTGCAAAAACGGCGGCTGCGGACGATATGGTGAGATCTTTAAGAGCATTTTCAGAAGCACATGCGGGAGGGGCAATTACGGTGGTCTGCGAGCCATCACTGGCAAAGGCCGGCAATAGTATCACGACTAATACTACTATCAGTAGAATTGCTCTGATGCAGTATCTCACTCTCAGCATTCCAGTCTTGCTGATTCCAGTCTTCTCGGATAGATGTATCATGTTAATAAAGCTGCAAATTGGGAGGCGGCCGGATGGAGGTTCTATCCGGCCATTTTATGCACAATTTCAAACCGATTCACATCTATTTTTCCTAGATTATGAGACAATCGCTCCGTAGAGCATGCCCACGAGAGTGGAGACTATCACGACCAGGCTGATGTAGACACCACCTTTCTTTAAGCCTATGACTCTTGTGATCACTATCATGCTCGGCAGGCTCAGCGACGGCCCGGCCAGGAGCAGAGATAGCGCCGGACCTGGGGCTGTTATTCCGGAGCTGTAACCGAAGAGCGTGCCCACTATGGGTACTTCCAGCAGGGTCGGCATGTAAAGCAGAGCGCCCACGATAGAGGCAATAAAGCACGACAGGAAGCTGTTTGAACCTAAATAGATCCTGAGCAGCTCTGTGGGCATAAAGTAACCGATAACGCCCGTTATGAAGGTTCCAACCACCAGCAGGGGAAAGATCTTCCTGGTCAGAGACCAGGTCTCACTGAAGAAGGCGCTCTTCTCTTCGGAGGAGAAATATTTTGTCAGCACATACGCGGCAGCCACTATGAATGCAGCGACAATTGTCCATTTCATCACGAACTCCAGTTGCGAGGTGGCAGATAGCAACACTCCAATTAGGAGCGCAATGAATAAAACCGCGATGCGTTCAGTCCGACCACTTTTTTGAGTCTCATTCGTCGCCTGGTCCGTTTGAATCGGTGCACTGCCTGGCGAAGTCTCGCACTTCTGGGGGCTTCTCTCGAATATGGCTGCCATGATCAGGCCGATGATAACCGCCATGGATACTGCCGATACCGCCCTGGCAATTCCCAGATCCAAACCCAGAACTCTGGCCGTGAGAACTATGGCCAGAAGGTTTATCGCAGGGCCAGAGAAGAGGAAAGCGGTTGCAGGACCTATTCCTGCACCCTTCTTTTCGATTCCTGCGAACATGGGAAGGATGGTGCAGCTGCAGACCGCCAGTATTGTTCCGGATGTAGCTGCCACGCTATAGCACAGCCACTTGGGTGCGTCTTTTCCAAAATACTTCAGCACCATTTCCGTCTTGAGGAGCGCGGCTATGGCCCCGGCTATGAAGAATGCAGGTATCAGACAGGTCAAAACGTGCGCCGAGAGGTATCCCAGCAATGTTGTGAGCCCTGCTTGCAGGGCCGCCATAATAGTAATCGTGTATGCAACCATTTGAGATCAACACCGATTGGCTTCTGCACTGAATTGAGAATTGTGGAGGGACTCTTCCAGTATCTTTCCTGCATCAGCAAACAGCGATATCTGTCTCAGGGCCAGAGCATCCACCATCCGGATCAGATCGAATACCAGGGGGTCTTTTATTCTGTAGAGGGTCCTCTTGCCGTCTATCTTTCTTTCCAGGATGCCGGCTTCGTGGAGGATGTTGAGATGTTTGGATATGGTAGACTGAGATCTCTGAAAGGCAGGCAGAATCTCGCAGACGCATCGCTCTCCCTGAGAGAGGAATTCCAGCAGCTCCAGACGGGTGGGGTCTGAGAGCGCATCAAGGATCTTTACGCGCAGATCCGAGACAGATTTTTGGGTCATGATAGGACATATCTAAAACGTATTCAGATATAAACATATCGCGATAAGACGATATTACAAGCAATATGAGATTCGATTGAACAAAACCGAATGAATGTCAGCTTTTCTATTCGGTTTACTCGATGTCATTCAGCGGCTGTCCTGAACAATTCACTTAACCCCGATTGCTTTGAAAAAAGTATAGCAAAATGTCCCATCCGGTCCTGCGGTTCTGTGGAGATCTTCTATGCCCTTTATCCATCCGTCACTATCCACGATTCCCCTTTGCAGAGCCTGAGCTTTTACCCCCTCCACCATGGCAATGATGGTGTTCTCCACAAAGCCGGTCCTCATCTCTGGCCGGCTGGCGTCGCTATAAACCATGCGCGGCGAGACTCTGACCTCTCGAAAACCCGCCCGGCATAAGAGCGGATAGAGCTCTCTGCCGATATGCGAGTTCCCGCCTAATTCCGCCTGCACGGCATTCAGAGAGCGCCAGCAGGCCAGAGCCTCCCGGGTCTCGGGATGGAAATAGCAGGAACCATGATCGCCCTCGATCACAGTCAGTGTGCCCCCGGGCCGCAGAACCTTCTTCAGCTTCTGCAAAGCCAGGAAGGGGTCGGAAAGGTGCTCCAGGACAAAACAGAGGAAGATATGGTCAAAACTATCTTCCTGGAATGGCAATTGATAGATATCTGCCCTATGGAACTGGACGTTAAAGACGCCTTCATCCCTCAACAGACGCCTTGCCTGATCTATCGAACCCTGGGAGATGTCCATGGAGATGATCTGTGCCTGCGGGCTCTTTTTCGCCAGGATAACCGTTTGGGCTCCTACACCGCATCCTGCTTCCAGGACTCTTGCGCCGGCAGGGTAGGATGTGTCATGATGAAGGAGGCCTGCAAGCGTCCTGGCCTGATCAGAGAGCCTCTCCGACTCGCGGCCCGAGTAGCCGTGTACGTATTCGCTCATAATTCTTCCAATCTATTTCCGAACAGGTTATGGTGGGCAAATCCAGCTATATCCCGGCGCACTCTCCGCGGTTTAGACGATTTCGAGGTAGGATATCCCAGACGAATGGCATAGGCTATCTTCAGATATTCGGGAATATCGAGAATCTTCTTCACCTCTGATTCAATTTCGTCTCCGCCAAAGACGCTCATTATTTGGAGACTAATTCCTAGCCTCTCGGCCACAAGCCACATGTTCTCCATAACACAGCCAAGGCTTATGAAGCCCAAAATATCACCAACTGATGCCGGAGCCCTCTTCCTGGCGTCATAGGTCACGATCATCAGCACCGGACTGCCCTTGATGGTCTGGTCCAGAGAAGAAGGCTCACTTTCACGCGCAACTTTGCCCCAATCGCCGGGCGTCCTCCACGAGGTAGGGAACATGCCCCCCAGGATTCCAACCTTCTTTTGCAGCAATTCCTCTTCAGAGAATGAGAGCTGTTGATAGTTCTCTCTGAGGAAATCTTCGGAAATCCGGGATTTAATATCTCCCAGCTCCTCCAGCTGTCTCCTGTCGTCAACGACGATTATCTCAAAGTTCTGCATGTTGTGGGCGGTAGGCGCCCAGCGTGCCGCCTCAAGTATCTGCATCAAGTCATCTTTCGATGGCTTATGGTCCATGTCAAAAGGAACTCTGGACGAATGCCTGTCTTGAATGATTCTGAGAATTTCGCTCATAATTACCTCCCTTCCATTTTAAGGACTGCCCGGAAATGAACCTTTGCAGACATCATTCTCTCATAAGCAAGAGCTGCCTGCTCCAGTGGAAACACTTCGACCACTGGTCTGACTCCTGTGAGGACGCTAAAGCGCAAAGCGTCTTGCGGATTGCCTCCTACCCAGCCGCAGATGGATCGGCTGCCTCGCATCAGATTGGCAGGAGATATCTGCATTGCTTCATTGGCGAAGGCGACTATGATCATCTGTCCATCCTGGCTCAGGCCAGAGACAAGCCCGGAGATGGCCTTGCTGCTTGGTGCCGTACAGAGGATCACCTTTGCTCCCCCCAGATTCATTAACTCTTTTGCGGCATCGGATGCATTGGTATCAATGAAGTGGTGGGCGCCAAGCTTGCGAGCCAGTGCCTCCTTTTCCCTGCCGCGTGATAAGACCGCGGTCTCGAAGCCGAGCTTGATGGCGAACTGTAAGCCCAGATGTCCGAGCCCTCCCAGACCGTGGATTGCCACCAGGTCGCCGCCTTTTGCCCTGCTATTTTGCAGGGCTCCAAAGGTCGTCCTTCCCGCGCAAAGGAGAGGTGCGGCGTCTACCGGGTCAAGATTGTCTGGAATGGAATTCAGAGCTTCCATGCGGGCAACCATGAACTCGGCGTAGCCCCCGTCGGTTGTGATGCCCGTCATCAACGATTCCTCGCAGGCTCCGAACTCGCCTTTCCGGCACGCCGGACATTGGAAGCAGTGTCCTCCGAGCCATCCCACGCCGACTCTCTGTCCGACCTTCCAATACTTTGTTTCGGACCCGATCTGATCTATTATTCCTACTACTTCATGGCCGGGGATTCTGGGATATTGCAGCCCGGGAAATAGACCTTCCTTGACGATCGCATCTCCATGACAGACCCCGCAAGCCTCCACTTTGATGAGTACTTCGTCTTCTTTTGGCTGGGGAACTTCTCTATGAACCAACTCAAAGTCATTCCCTGGGGAACTTACCTGAATTGCTTTCATCAATGCCATGATATACCTATTAATATTCCCGACTTAAATAGACATATACATTCCCGAATAGATTTCAAGCCCTTGAACGGATTGCTGCCTGAAGAATATCAGACGTTTTTTGTCGACATTTTTATGCCCACGTTCTCACCACATATATTTATGCCAGGCGATCAAGGCATCGGGGGCAGAGGCATAATATGCGGGTTACAAGAGTATGCAGATACAGGATTTTATCGGCATTGATCGCAGCAGTCATGGTTTCATGTCTGCCTGTATTCGCCGTGGTATGGCAATATGAGGATAACTCCAGTTCAGAATCTCAGCTGAGCCAAACCACTCTCTCGCCAGCCGCAATAGCAACAAACGCAACAAACGCCCAAACCAATGCAGAGTCTACTAACAGCTCATCAGCGAATGACGGCGATATCTGGAGCTGGGGAGGAACACCAAGGGGTTTTTCCACTTCCAACGGGACGCTTAAGTATCCTCTGGATTACTACACGTCTCGTTTTAATCTCGGATACAATAATAGCGTCTCTCCCTACGGGCAGAATAATCTCCAAAATTTAAGCCATTATTCCACGGGATTCACTACCGGATACCTTCCCGGATATGATATATCCAGCCTTCTTTCCGATGAGAAGTCCTCCTATGATCCCTGGAACAATTATCCAGGATATGATCCGAATTACCCTAATGGATACACCAGCTCCTGAGGCATCATGGATGAATGATAGATGATGGAGACTTCTCCTGGAGGGCATGCGTCCAGCGATTTCCCGCTCCATCCCATCTAACCCAACACTTAAATGCTTGTGTCGTTAAGATAATCGGTCCCGGTACCGGAGACAAATAGAGGATAGTTTTTGGGCTCAGTTCCCCAGGACCGAAAGTCGGGGAAGGTGTCCTTGAATCCATTCAGGTTTGTCGAGTTGTTAGTTGCATTCAGAGAACCGTTGGTCTGATTCAGGGATCCTTCAGTCAGGCTATTCAGCAATGTCACGCCTGCGGAGCCGTTCAGTCTGACGGGCATTTGACTGCAAGTAAGAGCCGCCGTCACCAGCAACGAGAACAATATCAGTATCAAACACTTCATATCGCTCATTGAATGGCCTCTAGCCCATTCATGCTTATTTATGCTTCGCTGGAATCGAGAATTTGGCATTTTCCTTAACGATCACTATCTTATACTGCTTCTGCATTCTAGTCAGCATGGAGAACGGGTTGAGCCCCAGGATTGGTAAATCCACATTGGTAATTCTAGCGATCACAGTTCTAGCGATCACGGTACTGATTCTTTCCGGTTTAGCGAATGCCACATACTATGTCAAATCGGGGCATAGCATCCAGTCGGTCATAGATGCCGCTAATCCAGGCCAAATCATCGAGGTGCAGAACGGCACCTTCCACGAGAGGGTCAATATGACCAAAGAGCTTACCCTCAAGGGCATGGGCAAGCCGGTTATTGACGCAGGCGGCAAGGGAAGCGCAGTAACCATCTCGGCCAATGGTTCAACCCTCATGGGATTTTCGATTACAGGATCTGGTTCAGATGCCAAAGACGCGGGCATAAGGGTGCTCTCCGATGGGAACATAATTAAAAACAATA
Organism: uncultured Methanosarcinales archaeon; assembly: GCA_963798205.1. Classification (GTDB taxonomy): domain Archaea; phylum Halobacteriota; class Methanosarcinia; order Methanotrichales; family Methanotrichaceae; genus Methanothrix. The sequence continues at coordinate 25,792 of CAWCSK010000024.1, read as the reverse complement.
CAGTCGTCAAAAATGGTAACTACGGAATTATCCTTTACTATGCCGACAAAAATGCCGTTTTTTCAAATACGGTGACGGAAAACAAAAAAGGCGGATTCCTGCTGATTCATTCCGATAACAACCAGATATGGAGCAACTATGCCGGTTTGAACTGGGATGGCATCACCATAGAAACGTCCAGAGGAAATAACATCATGTCCAACAACTTGACCCGTAACAGGATGGGCATAAACATTTCTAACATTAATATAAGCGAGAGCATCACTTCAAAGGGCAAGGGAGTCTCCATATCGTACGTCTCCGGCAGCCAGGCGAAGACCTACAACATCGGACAGAACAGCACGAACGCCTCGAAAGCCGGCGCCAACGTTCTCTATCTGAACAATCTACTGAACAACGGTAAGAATGCCTTCGACGATGGCTACAACCAGTGGGACAACGGCTTGGCCGGCAACCACTACAGCAACTACGATGCCCGGGAGCAGGGCTGCAATGATCGCAACAGGGACGGTATCTGCGACACCGGCTACAGAATTCTTGGAGGGCATAACGTGGACAATCTGCCAAAGGCGTCTATTGATGCCATACTCAGTTACAAAGCCAAGGGATTGATGGGCTCAGTGCTGAAGATGGACCACAGAACCTACATGCCCGGGCGAGATGTCAACGCGTTATATGTGGCTCCCGGGAACTTCTCCGGCTGGGTGGGAATTATGAAGACGGATCAGACCAGAGGAAAAGCCAGCCGGGAAAATGCTCTGTCACTTCAGAACCTGGAAGGCTCATCAGGTACACTGAAGCTGAAGGCTCCTGCAGAGAATGGATCCTACGATCTTCGCATGTACAACGCCAGTGGGCAGGAGATGGACTCTCTGAACTTCAATGTCAAGGTCCCGACCATCACTGCAACTCCGGCCTCGGTGAATACCTGCGAGGAGATCACCGTTAGCTATGCAGGGGCACCGGGCTATGAGAATGACTGGATAGCTATGTACAAATCCGGATCACCCGACACCAGCTTCACTTCCCGCCAGTATCTGGGCGGAAAGGAGAACGGAACTGTGATTCTGGATGCTCCCGATCCGGGCATGTATGACTTCAGGATCTTCGAGAACGATAGTTATACCCGGCTGGCGACGAGCAGCAGTATAGAAGTCAAAATATTTAAGGGCAACAAAGTCATAGCCTCACCATCGCATGTTGCGCCCGGTGGCAAAGTAACGGTAAGCTACTGGGGAGCACCTCCGGAAGGAACAGGTGTTATCGGCATGTATGGCATGAACAGGCCTGACAAGTTCCCCTTGGAAACGAGGTCGATAGGCAGCAATAATTGTGGCAGGATGGTCTGGCAGCTTCCTGCTGATCCAGGCACCTATGACTTCAGGATGTTCCAATCTGCTATCACCGAAGTCGGGCAAGGGGCATACCAGCTCCTGGGCCAGACCAATGTGGTGACAGTAAGCTAGAGTCTCCGAAATAGACAAATCGACAGAAAAGAAGAAGCTCCAGAGCATGCCTTCGAGGCTTCTGACTGTTCCGGTCAGAAGTCCTGACCGGTTCAGTGAAGCCCTTGGCAACGATCCTGGGGCAAGGGTGTTGGCCAGAACCATTTATCCAGCAGAATCTAATCAAGTTTGCTTTTCTTTCAGTAAATTTAGTTTTTTAAATAATCTTAAATAATAAGTCTTTCTATACGAGCGCGGCGAGGCGATTGGAGATTACGAAGGATGTTGCAGCAGGAAGAATAGCAGCAGATATGAGGATTATCCTGGAGGACGAAATTGCTGCTCGGAAATTATATACAGGGGCATTGCCATCAGGGGCGATCTGATGGAGTCATATTATCTCTTCCTGATATTCCTGGTGCTTTTCATAGCGATGCTGGTGGGCATAAGCCTTCTCACCTCTCGCAGACAGAAATCGGTCACTGACTTCTGGCTTGCCGGAAGAGAATTGGGTGCCGGAATCATAGGTTTGTCCACAGCTGCCTCGTGGATCAATGCCAGCGCACTTCTGCTGGCTACGGGCATGTTCCTGCTCATAGGCGTAGGCTCAATCTGGCTTTGGGTCTTCCCCAATATCGCCGCTCTTATCATAATAGCCGCGATCTCTGGAAGGATCAAGAACATTCCAGCACTGACTCAGCCCGAGCTCATGGAAATCAGGTATGACCCGCTGATCAGGGCTCCTGTCGCCCTGGCAGTTACGGTCATGATGGTACTATTCTCGGCTTCTGATTTCATAGGATTCAAGCTGGTTCTGGGCTCATTCTACGGCATTGAACCCTTCTATGCCATCCTGATAATGGCGGGGTCCGTTGCCTTCTATGTCAGCGTAGGCGGCTTTCGCGCCGTCGTCTGGGCCGATTTACCGAAATATGCATTGCTGGCGGTGCTGGCAGCGTTTGTGGCAGCAATGGCTCTATGGCTTCCGGTCCAAAAAGGCATATCCATTACGGCAACGGCCTTGGCTTTCGGCCGGAGTGGTGGAATCCCTTCGTGATGGGAGGCGTATTGGGTGCATTGGTGTTTCAATTAGCCCTTTTGCCGGGATGGGTGGCAGAGCAGGATCCCTGGCAGAAGATCTGGTCCGCTCGGGACGAAAAATCAGCCAAGAGGGGTCTTATCCTGGGTGCCGGGCTCATGGCGCTGATCTATTTGTGCTGCTTTTTGACGGCCCTTGGACTCCGTGCCCTGTATCCTATGCCGACGAGCGAGGTGGAGGCAGAGATGCTCTATCCGGCGTTCATCAGCGAAAATGTCTCCCCCCTGGTTCTGGCGCTTCTCACCATTGGATTCCTTGCCGCATGCATGTCCTGCACATCCACCTTTGCTACATCTGGAGCTTCCTGCATCTCCAGAGACCTGATACAGAGGCATATCAAGCCGGGAGCCACCATGAAAGAGATGCTGACCATAAACCGTGTCCTTGTAGTGACCATGATTGCCGCATCAGCCATCATAGCCTTGAAGATGGACAGCATCCTGGAGGCGGTCATAATCGCCACGGTCATAGGCACTACCTCCTACTTCTTCCCCATAATCGGAGGGCTCTACTGGAAGCGAGCAACCAAGTGGGGAGCATTGGCGGCCCTGATCATGGGAGGCGGCACTCAAATCCTGCTCATATCTTATGAGATCTTCTGGCTGCATCAGTCGCTGGATACCATCTCGCCTTACCTTACGGAGCATGGAGTTCTGGTAGGACTATCTCTCAGCGCCATCTTCTTCATCGGAGTATCCCTGGCCACACCGCCTACCGAGAGAATAAGGCTAGCGCCCTTCTTTTCCGATGTTGCGAAAGAGGTATTCCGGGGCCAGAGCCTGGAAGTGAATAAAAATAGCCCTCTTTATCGTGAGGTGGTGGGGGGCATAAATAGGAAAATCTCTGGGGACAGGGCTCACCTTAACCTCTCCATCGATCTCCAGCCGGTGCAGGCAGATAGCGGGAAAATTCCGAGCGTTCTTGAATGGGATCGATATGTGGAGCATCTAAAAGCCACCCATTCCGCCTGGTACACTCCTACTGGGAGCCACATCGTCTACAGGCTCTCCCAGGCAGATATGCTCGCCAGCATCAAGATGGTTCGCGGTGACGTGTTCCAGATATGGCTCTCTGCCGAGCCGAGGCTGGCACAGGTTGACCGCCAAATCGACGAGCTCTTCCTGTCTTACGAGGAGATCAGGGACTCTTTGAGCTGAGTTCGGTCTGTCGGCGTCTCCATATCCATCAAAATCATGAATGTGAATAGGAATATATTTGCAGGCCCGAAAGCGGTCAAATAAATTGCATATGGCAATATATGGTGCCTGGCAAATCGATCTATGACATCAACCTCTTTTTTCTAGATAACATAATATACATGTTTGACCAGTTTAACCTTAAAATAGAGGGGCCGACAAGCATATATCCTTCAGTAACTTCTTCAATCATATTAGATAGATGCGAGCCTAGGATAAAGGCCCAGGTGAATTTATGTTTACAGAAGATTCGGCTAACTAGCTGGATGATTGATAAAGGAGGGATTTTGTGAAACCATTTTATGAATACAAGAAAATATGTTTAGTCCTATTAGTGGGCATTCTGATCATCTCATCATTGGGGTGCTCAAAAGAGGTCGCCCAAAATAAGAGCCAGCTCGAAGGATACCCGATTGCGTCCGATGTTCTTACGACGCTCCAGAGGACGGTAGTACCAGACTCAATACCTTCTAGTTCGGAGACGGTTCTTCCTTATGAGATTTCAAAATTCAAGAAAAACGGATATGGCAATTGGAGTTATGGACCCGGTATCGCTTCTGTAAAGCGGCTTGACATCATGCCGACTAATTATAGCGGTGAATCTGTCAACAATACCGAAAAACTCTTGAATTTCTTTACCATAACCGATATCCATATTACCGACAAAGAAACCCCTGCTCAGGCGATCTATTTTGGCTACAAAGGCGGTGTTTCTTCGGGATATTCGCCGGTTATGCTATATACGACTCATGTTCTCGACGCGGCCGTCCAGACGATAAACGCCCTTCACAAAAAAGAGCCGTTTGATTTCGGAATCTCTCTGGGCGATACCTGCAACAACGAACAGTACAATGAACTGAGATGGTATGTCGATATCCTTGACGGCAAGAATATAACTCCTGATTCCGGCGTTAAGGATGATCCAGTCCCCGGACCTCATAATGATTATCAGGACGAATACCAGGCGGCAGGGCTCAATAAAACGATCAAATGGTATCAGGCTCTCGGCAACCACGATCACTTCTGGATAGGCTTCCTGTCGCCGAATGATTATATCCGAAAGACACTAATCGGCGATGAAATACTCAACTTAGGCAATCCATTCATCGACCCTCGCGGGGTAGATAGCCGTGGCTTTTACATGGGCGCAATCGACGGCCGGACGCTTTATGGAGACCTTATAGGTGTGGGACCTGTCAAAGACTTCGCAGCACCTCCGAAGGTACCTGCAGCCGATGCGAACCGCCGTTCACTTTCGAGAGAGGAGTGGATGAGCGAATTCTTCAATACGTCAACAAGTCCGAAGGGACACGGATTCAATGAATCTAACGTAAAGTCGGGATTCGCCTGCTATGCCTTCGAGCCGAACTCGACGAGCATACCATTCAAGGTTATCGTGCTCGACGATACCCAAAGTAATAACGATCCCAATGATCCCGTTGTCCTCGGCTATGGAAATGGCTCTTTCGGCTACGGGCATGGCTCTCTTGACACTGAACGTTATAACTGGCTCGTAAGTGAACTTGATAAGGGTCAGTCTGAAGGCAAGCTGATGATCATCGCTGCGCACATACCGATCGGCGTCGAAAAAGTGCCTTCCATGATGGATTGGAACCCAGCATTCGAAGCTAAGCTGATTGCCAAACTGCATACATATCCGAATCTCATCATGTGGATCGCGGGACATCGTCATCTCAATACAGTTACCGCACTAAAATCGCCTGATGCCGCCCATCCAGAACTTGGCTTCTGGGAGGTTGAAACCTCTTCCTTAAGGGATTTCCCTCAGCAGTTCCGCACTTTCGAGATTGTCCGCAACAGCGACAATACTGTCTCAATCATTACGACCGACGTTGATCCGGCAGTCAAAGACGGGTCGCCAGCTGCGATATCGCGTTCTTATGCTGTCGCGGCTCAGCAGATATTCAAAAATGAGATGGCACTGCTGCCTACCGGTTCATATAATGCAGAGCTTGTCAAGCAATTGACTCCGGAGATGCAGGCAAAGCTGTCGAGATAAGAGAGGGAAATAGCTATCAATAGCCATGATTGCCGAACACGATCATGGCTATTCTTATGGCGCGGTTTGGAATGCAGCAGGTTATGAAGATCAGGGAGTTTCGACAAAGATGGAAATTGGACCAATAAGTAAAACATAGATTATTCAATCTTGGAGATTTAAGGTGAAATGCAAAGCGTCTGCTCGACTTCTTAATTTTTGTCACATTTTCATGTAGTATCAGTATTACTCGCGGATACGAGACTAGAATGTAACCACCCTAACTGCGACACCATACTCAGAACACCCTATGATGCAACAGAACCATTTTTCTTCATTCAGCGTCGCTTATTATTCGTATTCTGCTTGCTGTAAAATACAAGGTAGGTGACGCTATCCCAGGCGTTATGAATGCCGATGAAAAGCAGCAGCAGCGCCGCAGCTCCAACGCCAAACAAAGCCTCGCGCGTATGTGATAGAGCCGTGAATGCCGATAGAGCGAGCATTGCATATGCCGCCAAAGGCAGCAGAGCATAATACAACCAGTCCCCGAACTCTGGTTCATATGCGGTTTGTACTCTCATTTGCCTAGCCACGATGATTATATACACTACTCCACTAAGGCCCATGAGACCCAAAATAGCTGCGATGAACGTGACCTCTTGCCATGGAGCGCTTTGAACTGCTGACAAAAGCAACACGGCACCAAAGTGTACGATTGTCGGTGTCGCAAATGCGGGGCCAGCCTCTGCCGCACGTGGTGGAGATCTCTCGGCAATTAGTGTCATAACGACGAACTGCAATCCAATCAGTGCGCCCGCAGACGAGCCTACAATTATAAAAAAGCTGTTCCATGCTGCAAGATCTGTTATATCGTTCACATTTCTGCAATTAGTTGCCTTATTTGATATTCTTTTTTCCAAACCGCTCGAAACGGTAGGCCAGTTCCGGGCCTTCTTCTCTCTCGTATGCGAGCTGTCCGATAAGCAGCGCAAACGGCTCGATGTATCGGGCAATCTGCAGCGGGCCTGCATCCACCGGATCGAATCCCACGTCGCTAATCAGATTGGCTGCCAATTCTTTGGCGCTCCGGTCGTCGCCACAGTATACCAGGCTTGGTCGATTGGCCTTGAGCTTAGATTCGTAAACGCTGAAAAGCACTTCGCTTGGGACCGTGTTGAATGCGAGCACTACTCTCGCCGTTGGAATCTTCTTCGCAAGTTCCTCCGCACCAGACGAGGTGTAGGCTACGACAAGTTCTGTGTCGTTATCGTTCATCGGGAGGCAGCAGGTGATGACCACCTTGCCAGACAGATCGCCTGCCTGAAAAAGCACATCGTCTATTCTCGACCAGTGCACGGCCAGTAATACTGCATCCGCGTCCCGCACGGCCTCGTGAGGTGTGCCATGCGTTGCCCCGCCATTGGCGTCCCTTGCGAGCATCTTTAGCTTCTGCTCGCTCCGGGCAAAGCTGAATACCACCTCATGTCCGGCCCTTGCAAAGATAGTTCCGAGTTTACCACCCATCAATCCTGAACCTAAAATGCCAATTCGCATAGCGCTCACCTTTTCATGCACGATCTGCTAAGTATCATTTGCCGTTAACGGCCTGTCCTCTTTTCCAGTTCCTCCGGATAGCGATCTCCCGCAATGGTGATCTTTGAGAGTGCGGAATTTATATCGCGTAATTCATCGGGCGTCAGTTTAACATCCACTGCTCCCAAATTTTCAACCAGGCGCTCCAGCTTCCGTGTGCCAGGGATCGGAACAATCCATGGCTTTTGGGCAAGCAACCATGCGAGTGCAATTTGGGCCGGTGTCGCATTTTTCTCTGCTGCGACCTTTTTAATCAAATCGACCAGGACCTGATTTGCATCGAGATTCTCCGGAGTAAAGCGAGGGACAATGTTGCGGAAGTCCGAGCTCTCGAATTTTGCATGTTTGTCAAACCGTCCTGTAAGGAATCCCTTACCCAGTGGGCTGAACGGAACGAAGCCAATTCCGAGTTCCTCAAGCGTAGGTAGCAACTCAACTTCAGGACGCCTCCACCACATTGAGTATTCACTCTGAACTGCGGTGAGCGGCAGAACTTTGTGCGCTCGACGGATTGTCTCTACCCCTGCTTCAGAAAGCCCCCAATGCCTAACCTTGCCCTCCTGAATCAGTTCTTTTACGGCTCCGGCCACCTCCTCGATAGGCACATTGGGATCAACACGATGCTGATAAAGCAGATCGATGGTTTCAATTTTGAGCCGCTTAAGCGAGCCTTCAACTGCTTGCTTGATGTGTTCCGGACGACTATCAAGACCGGCCTCTTTTCCGTCTTTAATATTGAAGCCGAACTTGGTGGCAATGACCACTTTGTCGCGGTAGGGAGCGAGCGCTTCGCCTACCAGCTCCTCGTTCGTGAATGGGCCGTAGATTTCGGCGGTATCAAAGAAAGTAACGCCGCGTTCAACAGCTGAACGAATCAGTTTAATCATCTCAATCTTATCTGACGCCGGACCATAAGCAAAACTCATTCCCATGCAGCCTAATCCAAGGGCAGAAACCTCAAGACCGCTGCTTCCTAAAATACGTTTTTCCAATTCTATTCCCCCTTTCCTTTATGGTATTAAATCAAGTTTTTTTAGCCAGTTTGCAACAATTTTGTCTGCTCTATCAACACTGCCGCCTTGAATCGCTAAACCGGACAGCACCTTCGCATTCGGACAAAGTTTCTTGATATCGCTTTCACTGCTTCCCATTCCACTACCTTCATGCGTGCAATATGGAATAATGGTCTTTCCTCGGAAATCATACGACTCTAAAAACGAAAATACTGCCATCGGCATCGTTCCATACCAAATCGGATACCCGATATAAATCACATCATATGAATCCATATCATCTACTATTTCTGTAAGCTCAGGTCTGGCATTTTCCCTCTGTTCTTCCTTTGCTACATTTGTCGTTTCCGTATAATCTTCTGGATAAGATCTTACTGTTTTGATTTGGAAGATCTCGCTTCCTGTTAATTTCTGTATTTTCTTTGCTATAACTTCGGTGTTTCCAGTTGGCAGATTTACAATACTGCCTCCCACGTAATTATTTCCTTTGCGTGAAAAATAAGCGATAAGGCTCTTTGAGTTTGCCATTGCCATTTTCCTATCCCTTCCGAATCAATCATATCATTACATTTTTAAGTTGTTGTATTCTTTATCCGTTACAGGTTCCAGCCATACTGCATCCCCCTTTTGGGGATTAGTAATTATAGCAATATGTACAAGCCAGCTATCCGGTGTAGCACCATGCCAATGTTTCACATCAGGATTGATTTTTACTACGTCTCCTTCCTGAATCACCTGTGCCGGTTTGCCCTCTTCCTGATAATATCCAATGCCACCGGTAACAAGCAGAATCTGCCCGCCCGGATGCTTATGCCAATTATTTCTTGCGCCCGGCTCAAAAGTTACATTAGCTACCTGGCAATTGTAGGTGCTGTCCATAGGAACCAACGTTTCAACCCATGCCGTCCCTATAAAATGCTCATCCGCAATTTTTTGGCCTTTCGGGAAGATCGCACTTTCGCTTAAATCCGTTGGGTTATTCATGTCTGATCATCCTTTTTTATTTATAAGATTCTCTGTGTCCATCCTCTTGTAATATTACCAACATTGCGATGAAGCTGATAGGCTCTTTCGCATCATCTCATCCAGCTTTTGCATAGAGAAAGTCGATCATTCTCGAATAAAATTAGTAAAGATTCTTTTTTCTTTCACAGGCAACTGCACGCCGGCCTTCATGCCTGCATCCTTGCACTTTAGGAACCATGCCATATTCCTTGCCAGCACATGCATGATCTGCAGCCCTTCCAAATCTTTTTCCACATCTTCCGGCATGGCACCATGAACCATATTCCAATAACACGATGAGATAACAGGCATCTCCGATATGGCGAAATACTTGTTGAGCTGGTCAAAGGTAGCGGTTGTCCCTGCTCTTCTGGCGGATACAACGGCCGCGGCCGGTTTTAGGTAAAAGGACTGTCTGCCCGCAAGCAAATCCGAATAAAACGCACGATCCATAAAAGAAGTGATTGCACCGCTTGCGGCTGCATAATGCACTGGTGATCCGAATATAAATCCATCCGCATCCTTGGCAACATCAAGAAAATCGTTTACACGGTCATCAAACGCGCAGCGCCCGATCTTTGCACAGGTTCTGCAAGCAATGCACCCTGCAAGCGGCTTTTTTCCGACCCAGAAAATTTCTGTATCGATACCTTCTTCCTTCAAAGTCTTTGCCACTTCTGTAAGGGCAGTATAGGTGCAGCCTTTCTCATGCGGGCTTCCGTTTACCAATAATACCTTCATTCTAGACCTGCTGATGTTCTTTAAACCATACATTATGACTTAAAGCATAAATAGGAAGTACAAACAAACTATGTTACATACTAACAGGATTGATACTAATGGACTCCACTCCTAAGAAATACAAGTACGATTGGCCAATCGATGCAACCCTGGCTGTGATCGGAGGCAAATGGAAACCGCTGATCATATATGCGCTAAATGATGAGACGCTGCGCTTCAGTCAGTTATTGGATAAGCTACAGCCCAGGATCACTCAGAGGATGCTTACAAAACAGCTTCGCCAGCTCGAGGAAGACGGGCTCGTCACCAGAAAGGTATACGCCCAGGTCCCGCCTAAAGTAGAATATTCGCTCACGGAAATAGGGAAATCCCTGATGCCGATTCTCGACCAGCTCTGCATTGGGGATACGAACACATGGGCGACCGCATTGAGTACCAATGTGAATAAATAAATGGCACTTCTTTATCACGTCATCCATAAGCATCTCGCAAAACTAGAACATCCGGTCGGCCAGTTCAGTCATCTTCTGCAGGTAGGGATTCGGCGCAGGTACATAGAGCGTGATGGTCATCTCTATGGGATCGTTCCCGAAATCTGGGAGCTATGGTAGTAGTTCTCCTTCAGGATCACTTTTAGCTGGGGTTTGGTGAGAATGAAATAATTCAAATCCAAGTTGCCCGTAAACTATTTTGAAAATGATGGCCTACTAATCACTATGCTGCGAACAAATATTGTGCGGGGATGGGAACCCCGCACATTCATCCAATCTCTATGATGTTGATGTATTCGATCTTAATTTCTGAATTCAAGGATAATCAGAAATTCATGCGGCCAACCATGGAGAATAAAAATCGTTCCATAACGAATAATACCCGTAAGGTGGGGAATAATACCTGTGCTGTGGAGAGTAATATCCATACTGGGGTGAATAGTATCCATATTGAGGAGAATAGTATCCATACTCAGAGGTATAATCCTCAATAGGTAAGCCATTGAAATATACATCGCATATCGGCCTTCCAAGAATATCGTATCCCAAGAGGCTGAAGCTCAGCTCCTTACCCTGGAAATAGAGCAGATCCTCATAGACACAGGCCGGGGAAGGAGTATGAGCGTTGTGCCTTCAATTCCAGGAATATTTGATTTTGTGAAATTGACATACATGCTGTTTTCGTCTCTTACGGACAGGAGAGTTCCAACCAAAGATCCAGGAACTTGGGAGGCTATAGGCACCTGGTAATTATTTGCAGTTTGCCCTGCCGGCATTGCATAATATTGTCCGTATTGGTAGGTTGCAGACGAATTTGAACCCGTTGTGGATATGCTTGATGAATACGTATTGGTCATCTCGTATTGTCCTTGAACCGTGGACAAACATGCTAATGCGACCAGAACCATTGAGGCCAGAAATAGCTTTGAAGCTTTCATAATCTAATCTCCATCGGTAAGTTACTATATAAGAGATGTTTGAATGGGATAAATAAATTTTGATAAGACGCCACCGAAGATAAGGCAGATCGGGATTGGGTATGTCGGTGGCTATGTTGTGCTTCTCTTCGCCTTGATAATACGATTAATCGTGGTATATCAAAAATTTTAAAACAAAAGATTTTTATTCCATCATTTCCTGTGGGCATATCTATGGAGGATTTGATATAAAGACGTTAGATTTTTTGACAGTAGCTCTTATGCTAACTCTCCTGGTAACAATGGCAGCGTCAGCCGAAGAAAAAAATGGGATTATAGGCGCAGAGGCCATGCAAAAGCTTCTGGAAGGCAATGCTCGCTATGTCTCCGGCAACGTCTCCCATCAAGATCAGTATGTAGTGGAGCGCCGCTCTGAGCTCATCTCGAGCCAGCATCCCTTTGCCATCGTCGTAGGATGCTCCGACTCCAGGGTTCCCCCGGAAGCTGTCTTTGATCAGGGTTTGGGAGATATCTTTGTGGTCAGGACTGCAGGCCAGGTTTTGGATAACGCCTCTTTGGGAAGCATAGAATATGCCGTGGAGCATCTGGGTGTGCCGCTAGTGGTAGTCCTGGGCCACGATAACTGCGGCGCTGTCACTGCCGCAGTTAAAGGAGGCGAGGCTCCTGGCCACCTGAAAAACCTGGTCGAGTCCATTCAGCCTGCGGTGGATGAAGCCAAAAAAATGAACAACGAGAGCGAGCTGCTGAACAATTCCATTGATAACAACATTAAAAATATTCAGAAAAGTCTAGAAAGCTCTGAACCGATCCTATCTGAAAAGGTCCGGAAGGGCGAACTGAAGGTCGTTGGTGCACGCTATCATCTGGATACGGGAGTTGTGCAGATCATCGAGAATAACGAATCAAAAAAATTGATCGAGAAAGAGTAAAATGTTCACCGGGATCCCTGGAGAATCGCCAGAGAGCCCGTTTTTTGTTCTCAAATACTTTTTTTGCGACAATCCTTCCCAATACTTCAAGGGTGGCAAGCCACTCCTACGGGCCGGTCTATCCGGAAAGCATCTGCTTAGTATCTATTTTGCAGGTGGAACCATCTTGTAGATCTTTCCCGTATCTCCTGTGGGTCCGCCCACATCTGATGTCAGGACGTATAGCTCGCCCTGGTCATCCTGGCCAAGGGAACGAATGTACTCATTGATCCTTTCACCCGGTCTGCCAGCGATACGGATCTCCTCCATCTTCCAGAGCCCAGTCCCGGCAGGTCTGGCCATGTAGAGTTTGCCGTCTCCTTTCGCAAAGCTGCTGGACCAGTCTGCAAAGACGTAGCTGCCCGCAAGCGACATCAGCGCCTTTCCTTCGTAGACGTATCCGCCCACAATCACAGTGCGGCTATTATGATCATACTCGATTATGGGCTCTATTAGAGGCTCGCCCTTGCGGCCCACATCGGGGCAGCTGGCAGGAGACACCTTCGGGCTATTTGGATCGAAGCAGTGAGTTCCTTCTCTGATATTCCAGCCATAGTTGCCTCCTTTATTGATCAGGTCCAATTCTTCCCAGAGGTTCTGCCCGGCATCGGCTGCAAAGAGGCGGCCATTAGAGTCAAAGGATATCCGGTAAGGATTTCTCAGGCCATAAGCCCAGATCTCGGGAAGGTAGCCCTCTTTATTGACAAAGGGGTTATCGGCAGGAATGCCATACGCAGCGCCGGATGTGCTGTTGTTAACATTGACGTCGATGCGCAGAATCTTGCCCAGGAGCGTTGAGGTGTTCTGGGCGTTGCCGCCATTTACGTGTCCCATGCCCACATCGTTAGCTCCGCCGCCGTCGCCCAGAGGCACATACAGATAGCCATCCGGTCCAAAGGCGATGGTCCCTCCGTTGTGGTTCATCTCGGGCTTATCGATCTGGAGAAGAACCTTTTCAGTTTTCATGTCTATCGTGTTCGGGTCGTCTTTGGAGACCGTAAACTCGGAGAGGTTATTGGTGCAGCTCCAGCCGGACGGTGCTCCCGGTCGCAGCGGTCCGCTATAGAACACATAGATGCGACCGTTCCTTGCAAAGTCCGGGATGGAATGCCAGGCCCAGAAGCCCGCGCTCATCGTAACCTGCAGAGAGTTTGACTATGCGGTCTCTTATATCCAGGAAAGGCAACTCTAGCAGCGTTCCGTCTTTCGTCATCACCTTGATGACTCCTATCTGGTCGACGACGAACATTCGCCCGTCCCCGGAGCTGATGAACTCCATGGGTGCAGCAAAGCCGGAAGCGACCAATTTCAGCCCAACCAAGGGCAAGCTTTGGTTTGTCATAATATTACCAACATTGCTAGTATCTGTTGAACTGGGGTCAGTGGAGTTAGCCGCGATAGCTGGCTTTCCTGATGCGACTATTACATAGCCCACCATGGAGGGATGAATCAAGCACTGGTACTGGTATTTTCCGGGTTTTGTGAAGGTAAAATTGAATACTTTTCCCGGGGCGATATTCCCTGAGTTGAATATCCCGTCTGAGCTTGTCACCGTATGCTCCACAGAATCATCGTTCGTCCAGGTGACCGTAGTTCCATTGGTTACATTGATGGAACTCGGCTGAAACGAAAAATCCTTGATCATAACGTCATTCGTCTGCGTCTGCATCTCGGGTGGCGTTTTTTCGACGCAACCTGAAATGCCGGCGGTTAGTATCAGCAGGACTGTAATTAAGAGCAATTTGTAATTTTTCATCTCTATCATTCCTTCTTTCATTTCAAAAGCTCTAAAGATTTACGTTTCTATTTGGTGCTCTTCAGATATATAACTTTTTGAAATAGGATTGCATACAGCCATCAAATTGACCCCAAAGAATCCAAAAAGAAACCACACATTTTAATCCTCGCAAAACAAATAGATATTATGGTGAACTCAAATTGAACACTGGCCGACTTCTCGTCAAGATAAATCGATTTTGTGCCTGGATGCTCCTCATCTTCATGATCATCTTCCTGATATCAGGCTATGCATGGAGCAACAGAATCCTGTTGTCGCTGCAGCATGCGAAATACCTGCACACCGAGCTGGACCTGTTTCTGGTCGTATTCTTCCTGACGCACGTTCTTATCAGCATCAAATTCGCTCTGGCGCGCTGGAGAGTGGGCCACAGCCAACTGGTGAGCGTGCTGCTGATTGCCATCGGAATCCTGTCGTTCTGGTTTGTTCTCATCATTAGATAGAGGCAGTCGTTCTATTTTTTTGCTCTGCGGTTAATAATCGTAGCTTGATAATAACCTGGGGATTAACGGAAGATAACCACAAAGAGCCCATGATCCTCAGGCGGGGATCATGCCCCAAGGATGAAAACCAGTATGCCTGAAGAGTTTTTCATGTGGAGGCACAGAGCGCACGGAGGACGAACGAACCGAGACTAACCAATAACCAAAAAAATCACTTATGTTTAACGCTCTCGGGCGATGGAGATAGATAGCACGGAGCTCCATATGCGACCCAATGCCTGGATCTCAACCTGATATCTCGCGGAGCCGAATTGGGCAGCTAACCTATCACTTCTATGCATCTGGCGGTGACTGTTGGCTCTGGGATGGGAAGGTTCTCTTCCTTCAAACCTTCCAGGTGGAATTCTATAGCTTCCTTCATCAGCTCCACAGTCTCCTCTTCCGTCTCGCCTGCTGCTACGACCCCTGGTAGATCCGGGCAGTATGCTGAGTAATTTCCTTCACCTCTTTTCGATGATGATCGTGTAGTTAGTCATCAACAATCTCCAATATGCTCGCCTGCTTTAATATACTTTTGAGGGTCTTGGGATGAAGGTCCAGATCCGGCCGACCCGCAATCGTTACCAGTCCCGATTTGAAAGGATGTTTGAAATGCCGATGGCTTCCTTTGGTCCTTATCAAGCGCCAGCCATCTGCTTCAATCAGCTTGATAACATCCCTGATCCTCATTCTGTCTCCCAATTTTTATTGACTGCTAAATTGACTTTATAGTTAACGCCCCCGGTGATCAGCTGGATCGACTGGAGCTCTTGCTGGCCTACAGCCATGCATTAAGGTTGAAGTCAGAAAGGCCGGGAGAACACCTGCATGTGGGGAGGGCTGTAGGCCCCCTCGGGCGGCTGCGCTTACGGTCGCACGGGATCGCGGGGGTGCTCGTGGGCGAGGCCTGGACAGGCAGAAAAACCGCGGACCCGCGAGTCTCGCACTTCTGCCAATAGTTAGCTTCTTACCACATGAAGGGGTTTGGATCTACGGTGGTTCATTGAAACGCCTGATGATATTCATCGATAATTCTAACATCTTCCGAGGATCACGCAGGGAGGGCATCAAATTTGATTACCAGAAGTTAGTAGATTTCCTGGCGGATTCGGGCATTCAGAGGCTAGAAAAATACGACTTAACACGAGTCATAATGTACTGTGCCGTTGATAGATCTCAGCCAGATGATAGGGTCAGAGCCCAAGAAGCGCTATATTCCATCTTTAACAATTTTATCAAATTTGATGTCAAGACCTTTGACTTGAAAGTGGTCCAAGCTGCTAATGGTGACATCACTGATAAATATGAGAAAGGGGTAGACGTGGCCTTGGTTACCGATCTGCTCTTGCTGGCATCACGAAATGCGTTCGACGTGGCCATCATATGTGCCGGAGATGCTGATTTTTGCCGAGCTGTCGAAGGCGTAAAAGAAATGGGAAAGGAGATATACATCGCAAGCTTTGATAGCAGCTGCGCAACAAAGCTCAAGGATGCTTCGTTAGGCTATATCTCTTTAACAATGTACTCAGCTAAAATTTAGTATTTTTTAGCGGAGAATGAGCATCTTGGATGCCAAAGACCTTTTGGTTCACTCCCCGCGGGTTATTTCCAACATCACAAGACGCATGTATGATATAAAACTTTTGCGCTACAGGCGATGGACCGGCTTCTCCAGGTCCAGGCGAGCATGAGCACGGTGGCAGGAGGGACGCCTGAGGCCCGCTCGGGCGGCCGAGCTTGCGGTCGAGTGGATGGATCTTGATGTTGTGATAATCATATTATAATGTAGATAATTCTAAAAGGCTTGCGATAAAGATATATGCAAAAAAGGATCTCTGACGATAGAGGATACATGACCATTGAGGCTAAACGGATACGGATTCACATAGCTACAAAAGATAAAGATCATAAGCCCGTTTCAGCCGCCATTGTCGCAGAAAACTTCCAGAAAATTCAAAATATAATTTGTTATATCGTCGATGATTTGGAAGGGAATGTGCCGCGAAGAGGAGGAGATTTTCCTAATAGCGTCAAAGAGAAATGCGAGCTCGTCTTGACAGGGATAAGACTTGGAAGCATCGAAGCGGAATTAACTATATCAAATTCCCAAACTGGCCTTCCGGGAGAAGAGACTTTTGGAGAGAGAGCCATTTCCATTGGAAATGAAATCATACAGGCAATCTCGAAAGATGAGGATGCCGCCTCCGTAGTTTCGAGATTGATAAAAAATGAGCAAAGATCTTATAGAATCATCCGCGAATTTGAATCAATTTGGCCAGACTGTGAATCCAAGTATAAAATTGGATTAAATTTTGGCGTTAAACCAATGGTATTCCTTGACCCTGCCTGCAAACATGTTTTAAGATTAATCTTATCGAGGCCGGCAGAAAATGCTGAAAAAGTCGTAATGGGGAGACTCATGGAAGTCCGAGTTGACCAAAAGCGAAGTTTTCAGATTGATACGATTGAAGGAATGGTAACCTGCTTTTACGCCCCTGAATTGGAAGATAAAATAGTAGAAAATATTGGCCGATTGGTTCTGGTTAAAGGTGTTATGGCATTGGAAAGGGGCAAGTACGCCTTGTCCATAAGGGAAGAAAAATCCATCGAAGGTCTGGGCTGGCTTCCATTGTCTGATGTGATAATTGGAGGCAAATCCTCGAAATTAAAAGAACCTATCTATCTAGACGTATTATATGAAAATGATAATTATATCCTTTCAAATGATAAATTTCACTTAAGGGCTGAAGAGCCAAGTTTGAAAACAGCAATGGAGGAGATCAATAAGGAAATTGAGGTCTTATGGGAAGATTATGTTGAAGCCAGCCTTGAGGAATTAAGCAAGGATGCATTAGACCTTCGGAAGGAGTTGATCTCTGCATTCGGTGGAGAATCTGCGAATGCCCACGCGTAAAACTCGTCTGATCATATCTTCCTTAACCAAAAAGGGATTCTCCCCAAAAAAAGGCAGATCGAAGCATATAAAATATACTCTGTATGTGAATGGAAAAAAGACGAGCATCTTTACCTGGATAAGTCATGGCAAGAATGAATACAACGATCAATTATTGAACGCCATGAAGAAAGAGCTGCATCTAGAAACAACGCAAGAACTCGAAGATCTGATAGATTGCCTAATGTCAGGGGAAAGGTTGGTTACATTGTTGGTAGAAAAAGGTGCAATCAGATTATAGAGAGCTTTGCAACACAATTGATCCAGTCATCCATGAATTTCTAAAGTACGATAGCTTTTATAGGATCGCCTATACTTCTGCAGCGATGAAAGACTTCTTCATCAGCTACAATCAGGCCGACCGCCAGTGGGCGGAGTGGATCGCCTGGGTGCTGGAGGAAGTTGGATACAGTACTGTTCTACAGGCCTGGGACTTCCGCCCCGGCTGCAATTTTCCCCTTGAAATGCACAAGGCAATAAAAGAGACGGAGCGAATTATCCTCGTTCTCTCTCAAGACTTTTTGAACTCCGATTTCACGGCTCCAGAATGGGCTGCCGTCTTCGCCCAAGATCCGACCGGAGTTAAAGGCAAGATTCTGCCCATCAAAGTCCGAGAGTGCAGACCAGACGGTCTTCTGGCACCGATTAGTCGAATTAACCTTTTAGGGCTGAACCAAGAGGAGGCAAAAAGAGCTCTTCTTGCTGGAATCTCTCGTGAAAGGGCCAAGCCGAAGTCACAACCAAACTTCCCGGGTTCCCGCTCTGTTCCAGACCAGCCACTATTTCCTGGAGAGCTGCCCGAACGCGGTCCTTTGCCGCCCGGATACAGGGTGCCCTTCTTGCCCAACGCAGTCTTCACCGGCCGGCAAGAGGATCTCACTGATCTTGCCGATATCCTTCTGCATTCCGGCAAAGACTGTACTGCCGACGCGGGCGTCGTGGTCACCGGCATTGGCGGCGTGGGCAAGAGCCAGCTCGCTGTTGAGTTCTGCTATCGCTATGGCCGATTCTTCCAGGGCGTGCATTGGATCCAGGCCAACCTGAACATCTCCGCAGAGGTTGCAGAATGCGGTCTGGCCATGGGGCTGCCCGGCTGGCCGGATAAGCTTCCTGAACAGGTGGCGGCCACAATTAGAGCCTGGCAGGAAGGCGGATCCTCGTTTGATTGTGCTCGATAATGCCGAAGACCTGCAGCTCCTCCAGCGATGGATGCCGAAGCTGCAGCCGTGCAGGCTGCTGATCACCTCCCGGCGGGATAATTGGCCTGCGGACCTCGGCCTGCATGACAAAAAGGCTGGAAGAATTGACCAGAATCCAGAGCATAGAGCTGCTGCGAAAACTGGCTCCTAGGCTGCAGAAGGTCGCCGATGATGAATTGGGTGAGCTTGCCAATCATCTGGGCGATTTGCCACTGGCGCTGGATCTGGCCGGGCGTTACCTGGAGGAGAGGACAGAGCTATCCATTGAGGGCTACCTGGAGGAGCTGGAGGAGGCAGGGAATGCCCTTGAACACACCTCTCTGAAGGACTGGGTCGAGCACAATCCCACCAACCACTCCACCAGCCTGGCCGCTACCTTCGCTCTGAGCTGGGATCAGCTAGGGGAGGCTGATGAGCTTGCAAGGCTGCTCTTCAGAACGGGCGGATATTGCGCTCCCAATACGCCCATCCCGCGAGGGCTTCTCGCAAAGGCAATAGGAGACAAAGGATCTGATCAGGAGCTGGACAGGGCGCTACGGAAATTGGAAAGCCTGGGCTTGATGCAGCCGGCGGAGGGTGGCCACCGGATGCATACCTTGCTTGCAGAGTTTGCGTGTCTGCAGGATCGAGATGCAAGAGAAAGCGCTTTGCCGGCTCTGGCTGATGCGATGGTTGCGCTTACTACTCAGGCTCTGGAAAGTGGCTTGCCGGAAAAGATGGGGCCTTTAAGAGAACATCTTGAGTTCAGTTGCGCAGGCAACCTGAAGAGCTCGAAGCTTCAGCAATGCGGGGGCATTGTGGAACAATCTGGGGAATCATCTACTTGGATTATATCAGGCAGTACTTGAAGGTGCCAAGGGCTAGCCACTGAAAAGGCTTTCAAGATCGATGAGAAGGTATTCGGTCCAGATCATCCCAATGTGGCCATAAGAATCAATAACCTTGGCATAATCCTGCAATATCTGGGTGATTTACAGGAAGCCAAGAAATGCTTCGAGAGAGCTCTGCAGATCGACGAGAAGGTCTACGGGCCAGATCATCCCCAGAGTGGCCATAGATGTCAACAACCTTGGCTTGGTCCTGGAGGATCTGGGTGAACTACAGGAAGCCAGGAAATGCTTCAAGAGGGCTCTGAAAATCGACGAGAAAGTCTACGGGTCGGATCATCCCGAGGTCGCCACCGATATCAACAATCTTGGCGTGGTCCTGACAGGCACTGGGCGAGCTCCAGGAAGCCAGGAAATGCTTCGAGAGGGCTCTGAAATCGACGAGAAGGTCTACGGGCCGGATCATCCCGAGGTCGCCATCTATGTCAACAACCTTGGCTCGGTTCTGCAGGATCTGGGTGAGCTGCAGGAAGCCAGGAAATGCTACGAGAGGGCTCTGAAAATCGACGAGAAGGTCTACGGGCAGGATCATCTCGATGTTGCCAGAGATATCTAACAACCTCGGCATGGTCCTGACAGGATCTGGGCGAGATCCAGGAAGCCAGGAAATGCTTCGAAAAAGCTTTAGAGGATATGCATGCTAAAACTCGGCGAAGATCATCCAAAGACGAAACTATCAAGAAGAATCTGGAGTCGCTGGGTTCTTGAGCCGTTCCGGCAGAAGCCCGAGGCCCGCTTGTGCGGGTGGTTGCGTCAGGCGTGTGAGCGCTCGTGGGTGGGCACTATTGAGCTCTCCCGGAGATCCATTGCCACTATTCTGCCCGTATTTGACTTGACCTTTCCAATCGTTCTTACCAAGCCCGCCCGGCGTTGAGGGCGCCCCAACCATAGCGCGGGAGGCCCGCAGGCCGACTCGCGGCACCCCGGAAGAATGTGAGAACATTATCCTTCAAGCATCAGATAGATCCCACATTCCTATGTAAAACTTATTAAAACGAAAACAGGAGATGAGTTCTATCGACCTCCTTCTGAGCCTTTCCGAACCTCGTATCCAGCTCTAACAATATACGTGATCATTTCCTCCAAGTTCATCTCCTGCGGCGGGAATTCTTTTCCAACATCTATGAACCTTTTTATTAATACCTTCTTCTTTATACATCTCTTTGTTAATCAATAGATGATGAAGTATACAGAGGACCTTTCTAGCAAGTGCAACCACAGCCACGTTAGATCCTTTCTTCTCAGCCTTCACTCTGAGAAAGAACCTTTCAAGCTCGCTCAATTCCTGCCTTGAGCTATGACGCGAACAAACCTGGACGATATCTATTTAATATGCCTTGATCCATGTTTTCGCAATGTTGGCCAGTTATGAAGCTTCCAGCGCATTGATAGACTGAAGGAACAAGACCTGCCCAGGCGGCAAGCTGCTCTGGCTTCTTGAAATCGTTGATATTGCTGATCTTAGCAAGAAGGGTGGAGGCTGAAGTGAATCTATGCTAGGAATAGACATTGCTACCTTCAAATCTTCTTTGCGATAGGCGATTCTCTCTTAATCTCCTTGCGAAGCTCATCGATTCGTTTCTGGATGGCAGCCATCTGTTCCAGCGAGCCGCAATTAGAGGATCTGTGTGAAGTCGAGGCTACCTTTGATTGCATTTTTAATCTCCTCGGCTGTCGCCTTAATCCTTTTAGATTTATGCCTTTTAGAATGTCGTCGATATTTCGCCCTTCAAGCAAACCGTCCAAGATAGATTGACCAGTCTTACCGAAGATATCAGATAGAACTGAGGAGAGCTTCATTCCACATGAATCAAGAGCATGATGGATCCGATTCTTCTCTCGCGTCATGTCATTGACATAACCTTCTCTGATTCTTGTTAGTCTCCTTATATCTCGATCAGCTTTTGGGAAGATTCGTGAAGGCTCGATCATGCCGTTGAGACATAGTTCTGCAATCCAGTCAGCATCGGCTAAGTCGTTCTTGTTTCCAGGTGTGTGCTTGATTTTATACGCATTACCAACAATAAAGCCAACTGATCCCTCTAATACAGCGTGAATAGGAGTCCAGTAAGTTCCGGTTGATTCAACCACCACCCTGTTCGCAGCCATTTTCGATGACCCAATTCTTGAAATTCAATAGCTCATCCAAGGTCATACCAAATCGTTTTAGTTTTCTTAGTGCCACTTCTGGAAAGTATGGTGGCAATGAGGAACTTCTTGTGTATATCAGCTCCGCAAACTATATTCCATTGTTTCTCCATACCTAAGGACCGTCCTGATATGGGCAGCCGTAAATCCTCGAAGGTGCGAATTCCTATACGCGTTCAATGACGCATTCTGGCATCCGGGAGACGATGGCTAGTTTCCGCAGCGGGATCTGTTGTCCCAATGTGGGAAGAGCCTTCACTGCCCATATCGAACTAACCATGATATCAAGCCTTAACAAGTTTTACATTCTTCGGGCATGAGCCTCGTCCTGGCTCATGAGGGTTTCCGCACTTTAGCCTCGCGACATCAGAATATTCACTTCATAAATATCAGAAATATTTTTAAATAAATAGCTGATATTGCTCTTTTCGAAGGGAAGTAGCATGGATTTGGATGTCCAATCGTACAATATAGGTCACCTTGGCATAGTGGCTGGAATTTTTGATGCATTGAAAATCGCAGAAGTGATAGATCAAGTCCTGCCAAAGCAAGGTTCAAGTAATCTACCGCATTCGATAATAATCAAAGCAATGATCCTCAATGGCTTGGGTTTCACTCATCAACGATTATATCTATTTCCCAACTTTTTCATGACGATTCCTACCGAAAAGCTGCTCGGCAAAGACATCGTTCCGTCAGATCTCAATGATGATGTCGTTGGCAGAACGCTTGATGCGATTTATAAATACGGTGCAACTGAACTTTTCAACGAGATCACTTTGCACATTATGAAACAATTTTCTTTAGGAACTCAACTGATCCATGTTGATACTACGAACTTCAGCGTTCATGGAAAATATGAAAGTGATGCACCGGATTCCACTGATTCGATACGAATCGCCTTTGGTCATGCCAAAGACGGCAGAACGGATCTAAAGCGATTCGTTCTCGGCTTGGTCACAAATCAATTTGGCTTGCCGCTTTTTACCGAAGCGTTCTCAGGAAACGAATCAGATAAAAATAGCATAATCAACATGATCCTAAAAACGCAACAAGCGATCAATTTAGATGATGAAAGCTACTGGGTAGCAGATAGCGCATTGTATACTGAAGCTAATATCAAGCTTCTGGGAACTGAGATGAAATGGATCACTCATGTCCCTGCAACTATTGGAGAAGTAGAGAGACTTCTCAACGCGGATTTGGATTTCATTCCCGGCACGATCCCAGGTATGCGTTTTACGCCACCGATTTGAATTATGGCGGAATTCCACAACGTGCCGTTGTTGTGTGGTCTGAAGAAATGAAAAATACGGAATGAGCAGACCTTTGATAAGAAAATCCGAAAGGAAACGAATGCCGCCTTGAAAAAGATCTAAAAAAGCTCATGAGCAAAAAGTTTGCTTGTGTACCTGATGCCGAAAATGAAGCTAACAATCTGGATTTCTGCTCATCCGTATCATAGTTCAAAAATCTGCAAATTCAGTACAAATAACGGAAAAAGTTGAAAAGAAGCGAGGGCGGCCTAAGAAGAATGATGCATTGAACATAAGTTTTAAAATTGATGGGGAAATCGAGGTCAAGTGAAATCGCTTTAGCAGAAGAACGAAAGAGACTCGGCCGATTTGTTTTAGCCAGCAATGACACAGATCTAGAGCCGGAAGTCATGCTCAATTATTATAAAGGACAGCAAGTGGTTGAACATGGTTTTCGTTTCTGAAGGATAAATGCTTCCATGTTTCGGAAGTTTACCTCAAGAAGGAAGAGAGAATCGAGTCACTGAGCATGATCATGGTTCTTAGTCTTCTGATTTATTCTTTTGCGGAGTGGAGGCTGAGAGAGAAGCTTAAGGAGACGGGACAAACGATACCGAATCAACTCAATAAACCAACACAGCGACCCACAATGCGGTGGGTATTTGAGATTTTTATGGGCGTGATTCAAGCGGCTGTTATTCAGGATGGAAAAGTCATCAAGGTTAGCGTGAATTTGAACAGCACTCAGATCAAAATTCTTGCACTGCTAGGGAAGGAATGCGAAAATTATTACGGGATGGACTGAAAGTGCGGAAACCCTCATGAGCCAGGACGAAGGCTCATGCCCGAAGAATGTAAAACTTGTTAAGGCTTGATGTCATGGTTAGTTTGATATGGGCAGTGAAGGCTCTTCCCACACTGGGACCGCAGATCCCGCTTAGGAAACTAGCCATCGTCTCTCGGATGCCAGAATGCGTCCTTGAACGCGTATAAGAATTTGCACCTTAGAGGATTTACAGCTGCCCATATCAGGACGGCTCATAGTTATGGAGAAGCAATGGAATATAGTTTGCGGAGCAGATATCCACAAAAGTTCCTCATAGCTACCATACTTTCCAGAGATGGCGCAAAGACAACTAGAAGATTCGGTATGACCTTGGATGATCTGTTGACTTTTAAGAATTGGGTCATCGAAAATGGCTGCGAGCAGGTGGCCGTTGAATCTACAGGAACTTATTGGGTCCCCATTCATACGGTTTTGGAAGGGTCCGTTGGCCTCATTGTCGCTAACGCCTACAAGATCAAGCACACACCTGGAAACAAGAACGACTTAGACGATGCTGACTGGATTGCAGAGTTATGTCTCAACGGTATGATCGAGCCTTCAAGGATCTTCCCAAAAGCAGATCGAGATCTCAGGAGGCTAACAAGAATCAGAGAAGGTTATGTCAATGACATGACGCGGGAGAAGAACAGAGTCCATCATGCTCTTGAATCATGTGGGATCAAGCTCTCCTCAATTCTATCTGATATCTTCGGCAAGAGCGGTCGATCTGTTCTGAACTGTCTGCTTGAAGGACGAACTATCGACGACATCCTCAAGGACATTAATCTGAAAAGGATTAAAAGAAAGCTGATGAGATCAAAGAAGCAATCAAAGGCAGCCTCGACTTAACACAGATCTTTCTGATACGCGGCTCTTTGGAACAGATGGGTGCCATCCAGAAACAATCGATGAGCTTCGCAAGGAGATTAAGGAGAGAATCGCCTATCGCAAAGAAGATTTGAAGGTAGCAATGTCTATTCCTGGCGTAGGATTCACTTCAGCCTCCACACTTCTTGCTGAGATCGGCGATATCACTGATTTCAAAAAGCCAGAGCAGCTTGCAGCCTGGGCAGGTCTTGTTCCTTCAGTCTATCAGTCGGATGATAAGCTTTTAACAGGTAGCATTACCAAACATGGATCAAGGCATATTAGATGGATACTGGTGCAGGTTGCGCACGTTATTGCAAGAGGCAGAAATTCAAAGCTGAAAAGATTCTTTCTTAGAATAAAGTCGAAGAAAGGATCTAACGTAGCTGTGGTCGCACTTGCCAGAAAAGTCCTCTGCATACTTCATCATCTATTGATGAACAGAGAGATGTATCATGAGGGTGGTATTGATAAAAAGATTAAGATGGACATCGAAAAAGCATCCTCATCAACTGAGATGAGACTTGGAGGAAATGATCAAGTATATTATCAAAGCTGGTTACGAGGTTCGAAAAGGGCCAAGTGGGGGTGGATAGATGCCATCTCCCGTTTTGTTTTAAGGAGTTTTACATAGGAATGTAGGATAGATCCAATCTGCAGCAAGAATGAATTCTAATCAGTCAAAAAAATTTCCACAACTTTCTTCCGGGTCCCTCGCGGGTGTTACGCGCTTGGGCAACGGGGCCACTCCAGGCCGTGGCGCCCCCCCCCAACCCCGCGGCCCTGCGGAGAACAATCTCACGAAGCCCTGCCCTTTATCCTTGGATGTGTTAGAGAATTGTCCCAGACCGACAGCCGTAGTGAGCCTGCAGAAAAGCAGAGTGC
>CAWCSK010000023.1:0-33315 GCA_963798205.1 uncultured Methanosarcinales archaeon | reverse complement strand
TGACGCAATAGGCTATACTCACTCGAGACTTACTGAAGCATATCAGAACAGAATCAAAACTCTCCTTCCATCACGAAAAGGCCTCGTTATTTGTAGTGGCTCTACATTCATCCAAAAAAAGGATCGGTGAGGCCATCAGGCCTTAACCGGTCACCTCTATCTTCAGGACATCTGCAAAGGTCTCGCGCATCGCCAGATGCAGTGGCCGCTATGCTCATTTGTAAACTCCGGGGCTACGTTGGCATTCCAGATCCCCATATATTTGTATCCGGAGGTGCGTAGCAGGCTCGTTCTTGCAGCCTCGGAGCCATCGGGACTGTTTATGATAGCGGTGCAACGTAGCGCGCTGTCCACAACCTGCACCCCGCCCACCTGCGATGTCTTGCCGGATGAACTCAGTTGGACCATCCCAGATTTGTTCTCGGAGGCCCCGGAGGCACCTGAAGTGCCGAGAGCGAACCCCTCAAAACCGCAGGTGGAGCATCCCTTAACTGTGAGACGGGTTTCGCCGTTCTGCGATGAATTCTCTGCAGCAATAGTCTGACTTTCCCGGAAAGATGCCGTTATGGTCGTAGTCGAGCCAGACCGCACCGGATTGGGCTTTGCCCCGACATCCGTCAGTTCGAAATTGAACTTAGGCTGATTTTCAGTCCAGTCGCGCCAGGAATATAGCCTGGCATCATAGCCGGAGAGGGTCAACGCAAACCAGACCAGCGAGGCCTCGACGCCTACATTGGTATAAACCACTACAGGCTGATCCTTCTCCAGCCCCGTGAAAACCTTCTGCAGATCCTCTTCGGACTTTATTCTCTCCTTCTCGACCACATTCACATAGGGAATGTTTACGGCTCCGGGAATCGAGCCCATGCCGAAGTCTATGGCTGACCTCGCGTCCACGATCTGAGCCCCGCCGTGAACGACATAGTCATAAGTAGCGAGAAGCTCGGGCTTGATCAGAGGAGTGTAGTTCGTCTTCGGCCTTGTGGCAGACTTATTGCTGGTATTTAGCCCGGCTGCTGCCCAGTCATCGATGCTGCCATCCAGGACTCTAACTTTTTCATGCCCCAGGTATTTGAGCAGCCAGTAGGTGAAGACTGCAGGGGATGGGCCGCCACCACAGGGAAGACACTCGCCTGTGATCACCAGGGAGTCGTTGCGGGATATGCCTGCGTCGCCAAGCAACTTTGCCATCTCTGAGACAGGCTTGAGCTGACTGCCTTCTCCCATAAAGCCCTCGTAATTGACATTGACAGCACCTTCGATGTATCTGGTCGCACTGGGGCTGATGTCCAGTACAACGTCTTTTGGAGCGACCTCCATCGGAGATGCAAGCGCCTCGGCAAACCTGCCTGTCCGAGCTGAAGAATAGTTGCTCTGGACGGATGTATTGGCATCCTGAACGGGAGCATTATCTGCATTTTGAGTCTTGACAGCGATCTGCTGGACCTGGAGCTTGATGTTCTGTTGTTCTTGATCATATGCCGCCTTCTGCGCCTGCCAACCTTCCAGGTCGGTCCAGTCAGGACATGTGGGACAGAACTCGCCCGTTTCCGTGCCCGCCAAGACGGGCGCACTCAAGACCAGGCCATGCAGAAGGATGGAAATGATCCCGTAAATGAGCATCGTCTTTGCTATGGCCGAGAATCCCTTGTGTTCTGCTCTGCACGAATCCGATTTAATTAATATCATTCTTTCTCCACACGATCCTAAATAGCTTTTAGAAGGCTGATTTGCCATCCAATCTTTGTAGCTGTAAAGCCTGGCATCATAGCCCATCATCTCCAGGGCGAACCAGACCACAGAGGCTTTCAAACCCTGGAGCGCTCTTGTTCCATCTTACCAATCTTGATTTCTCCGGCCACTTGCGGCGAACTGTTCTTGACCGGCGTTTGGATTTCCGATCTCATCCAACTTGGCCATTGGGTTCCAGCCGCTGTCATCGCAAGCTCCTCCTAAAGATGCACATTCCGCTCCAGCTTATGCGCTCTGAGATAAGGCCATAATCGCCAATAAAGTCCCGCAGATTAATGGGATCAGCATCAATTTAGATCTTAATAAATCCATTTCATTCCACCGGATTTTAGGCCGCAAGCTCTTCTTTTACCTTCTCTACTACCCGTGAGCATACCTTTTCATCAATATCTATATCATGAGACTTCTCGATCCCAAATTCCGTTACAATTATCTGTATGGCCGGTTCGATCTCAGCATGCTGCAAGGTCTTGGCGGCACACTGCACAGGACATCCATCTATTGACACCATCAGACCCGCTTCTTTCCCGGACTTGACCATTCCTTTGATATGTGCCACCAACTCCTGCCAGGCAGAAGAATCCAGCCACCTTCTCTCTGGCCAGATCTATGGCTGCCTGATTTGCGATTTGGCCTACGTTTGAGGCTCCGGAGCAGGCAACGACTCGTACATCCGAAGAGCTGCACAAACATTTCTTTTTCTCTTCCATGAATCAATCCTCATTTCTTGAGCATCTTCTTGATCTCTTCCACGGTGCCGGTCTTTCCCATCATTTTGGACTCGCCGTCGATGAAGAGCGCCGGAGTCATCATCACCCCGCGGTCCATGATCTCCTGTATGCTATCTATTTTGATGATCTCCGCCTGAATGCCCGACTCAGAGACCGCCTTCTCCACGTTCTTCAACAGGCTCTTGCACTTGGCGCAGCCCGTTCCCAAAACTTCTATTTTTACCATTTTCATTCACCACTAGAGTTTGATTTGCCAATTGATCTAATAAACGTAAGCCTATTCCTGAAGCCTAAATCAGTTGCCAGTAGATGAGCGGGGCCAGAGCCAGTAGCGTGATTCCCGTTATCAACCTGATGGCAACTCTATGTTTGTTCCGGAAATTATCCACTTGCTCCGGACTCATACCTAATGCGATGATTCCTCCCAGGAGCAGCACTGGAAGTGCTATTCCCAGGTTATAAATCAAGAGATAAATTAGCCCAGACGAGGCAAATCCATGGCTGGAGATCATGCCGATGATGGCGATGTACATCCCTCCCACACAGGGGGCCCTTACCAGCGAGAAGAGAGCTCCCAAGAGGAAATAGGAGCTGAGACTCCGGCTGGCAATGACACCACGGACATATTTTTTGGTCCAGTCAGTGCGAAAGATGGACGTGCCTCCACTATGCAGCCTCCTGGCATCCAACAGCTGCATTAGCCCCAAAACCAACAGGATGGCTGCCAGAACAGATGCGAAACATAGCGGCAGTGGACTTTTCCTGTAGAACGCTAAATAAGCCCACTCCAAAAATAATGTAGACCACGAATGTGCCCAGGGAAAAGAAGGCCACCATTGTCAAGATATCTCTTCTGCGGCCCGTGCTTGCCAGCATTGAGCTTGCCAGAAAGGCCAGCATGGCCAGAAGACAGGGGTTGAAGCCGGCTATAAGGCCGGCTGCAAAGACGGCGGCTGCGGACGATATGGTGAGATCTTTGAGAGCATTTTCAGAAGCGCATGCAGGAGAGGTAATTACGGTGGTCTGCGAACCATCACTGGCAAAGGCCGGTGATAGGATCATGACCAATGCTACTATCAGTAGAATTGCTCTGATGCAGTATCTCACTCTCTGCATTCCAGGCTTGCTGATTCCGTCTTCCCGGATGGATGTATCATGGTAATAAAGCTGCAAATTAGGAGGCAGCCGGAGGAGGTTTTCTCCGGCCATTTTTTGCACAATTTCAAACCGATTCAGCTCTATTTTTCCTAGATTATGAGACAATTGCTCCGTAGAGCATGCCCACGAGAGTGGAGACTATCACAACCAGGCTGATGTAGACGCCACCTTTCTTTATGCCTATAACTCTCGTGATCACTATCATGCTCGGCAGGCTCAGCGACGGCCCGGCCAGGAGAAGAGATAGCGCCGGACCTGGAGCAGTTACTCCGGTGCTGTAACCGAAGAGAGTGCCCACTATGGGTATCTCCAGCAGGGTCGGCATATAGAGCAGAGCGCCCACGATAGAGGCAATAAAGCACGCCAGGAAGCTGTTTGTACCTAAATAGATCCTGAGCAACTCCACAGGCAGGAAGTAGCCGATCATGCCTGTTATGAATGTACCCACCACCAGCAGGGGAAAGATCTTTTTGGTCAGAGACCAGGTCTCGCTGAAGAAGGCGCTCTTCTCTTCGGAGGAGAAATATCTTGTCAGGACATAAGCAGCAGCCACTATGAATGCAGCGACGATTGTCCATTTCATCACGAACTCCAGTTGCGAGGTGGCAGATAGCAACACTCCAATTAGGAGCGCAATGAATAAAACCGAGATGCGTTCAGTCCGACCACTTTTTTGAGTCTCAGTCGTCGCCTGGGCCGCTTGAACTGGTGCATTGCCTGGCGAAGTCTCGCACTTCTGGGGGCTTCTCTCGAATATGGCAGCCATGATCAGGCCGATGATAACCGCCATGGATACTGCGGCTACCGCCCTGGCAATTCCCAGATCCAGGCCCAGAACTCTGGCCGTGAGAACTATGGCCAGGAGGTTTATGGCAGGGCCCGAGAAGAGGAAAGCGGTTGCAGGACCGATTCCTGCACCCTTCTTTTCGATTCCTGCGAACATGGGCAGTATGGTGCAGCTACAGACCGCCAGTATTGTTCCGGATGTAGCTGCCACGCTATAGCATAGCCACTTGGGGGCGTCTTTTCCGAAGTACTTCAGCACCATTTCCGTCTTGAGGAGCGCGGCTATGGCCCCGGCTATGAAGAATGCAGGTATCAGACAGGTCAAAACGTGTGCCGAGAGATATCCCAGCAAGGTTGTGAGCCCTGCTTGCAGGGCCGCCATAATTGTAATCGTGTATGCAACCATTCGAAGATCAACACCTATTGGCTTCTGCACTGAATTGAGAATTGTGGAGGGACTCTTCCAGTATCTTTCCTGCATCAGCAAACAGCGATATCTGTCTCAGGGCCAGAGCATCCACCATCCGGATCAGATCGAATACCAGGGGGT
This sequence comes from uncultured Methanosarcinales archaeon, assembly GCA_963798205.1. Taxonomy (GTDB): domain Archaea; phylum Halobacteriota; class Methanosarcinia; order Methanotrichales; family Methanotrichaceae; genus Methanothrix. The sequence continues at coordinate 28,338 of CAWCSK010000023.1, read as the reverse complement.
CTTTTATTCTGTAGAGGGTCCTCTTGCCGTCTATCTTTCTTTCCAGGATGCCGGCTTCGTGGAGGATGTTGAGATGTTTGGATATGGTAGACTGAGATCTCTGAAAGGCAGGCAGAATCTCGCAGACGCATCGCTCTCCCTGAGAGAGGAATTCCAGCAGCTCCAGACGGGTGGGGTCTGAGAGCGCATCAAGGATCTTAACGCGCAGATCGGAGACTGATTTTTGGGTCATGATAGGACATATCTAAAACGTATTCAGATATAAACATATCGCGATAAGACGATATTAACAAGCAATTTGAGATTCGATTGAACAAAACCGAATGAATGTCAGCTTGAAATCATTTTTCTATTCGATTAACTCGATCTCATTTAGCGACTGTACCTGGACAATTCACTTAACCCCGATTGCCTTGAAAAAAGTATAGCAAAATGTCCCATCCGTTCCTGCGGTGCTGTGGAGATCTTCTATGCCCTTTATCCATCCGTCACGATCCACGATTCCCCTTTGCAGAGCCTGCGCCTTTACGCCTTCCACCATGGCAATGATGGTATTCTCTACAAAGCCGGTCCTCATCTCCGGCCGGCTGGCGTCGCTATAAACCATGCGTGGCGAGACTCTGATCTCTCGAAAACCCGCCCGGCATAAGAGCGGATAAAGCTCTCTGCCGATGTGCGAGTTCCCGCCCAATTCCGCCTGCACGGCATTCAGAGAGCGCCAGCAGGCCAGAGCCTCCCGCGTCTCGGGATGGAAATAGCAGGAACCATGATCGCCCTCGATCACCGTCAGTGTGCCGCCGGGCCGCAGAACCTTCTTCAGCTCTTGCAAAGCCAGGAAGGGATCGGAAAGGTGCTCCAGCACAAAGCAGAGGAAGACATGGTCGAAACTATCTTCCTGGAAAGGCAATTGATAGATATCCCCCCTTTGGAACTGGACATTAAAGACGCCTTCGTCCCTCAACAGACGCCTTGCCTGATCTATCGAACCCTGGGAGATGTCCATGGAGATGATCTGTGCCTCCGGGCTCGTTTTCGCCAGGATGACTGTCTGGGCTCCCACACCGCATCCAGCCTCCAGGACTCTTGCGCCGGCCGGGTAGGATGTGTCATGATGAAGAAGGCCTGCAAGCGTCCTGGCCTGATCTGAGAGCCTCTCCGACTCGCGGCCCGAGTAGCCGTGTACGTATTCGCTCATAATTTTTCCAATCTATTTCCGAACCGATTATGGTGGGCAAATCCAGCTATATCCCGGCGCACTCTCGGAGATTTGAGACGATTTCGAGATGGGATACCCCAGACGGATGGCATAGGCTATCTTCAGATATTCGGGAATCTCGAGAATCTTCTTCACCTCTGATTCAACTTCGTCTCCGCCAAAGACGCTCATTATCTGGAGACTAATTCCCAGCTCTTCGGCCATAAGCCACATGTTCTCCATAACACAGCCAAGGCTTATGAAGCCCAAAATATCACCAACAGAGGCCGGTGCCCTCTTTCTGGCGTCATAGGTCACGATCATAAGAACGGGACTGCCTTTAATGGTCTGGTCCAGAGAAGAAGGCTCACTTTCACGCGCAACTTTGCCCCAATCGCCGGGCGTCCTCCACGATGGAGGGAACATGGCCCCCAGGATTCCAACCTTCTTTTGCAGCAATTCCTCTTCGGAGAATGAGAGCTGTTGATAGTTCTCCCTGAGGAAATCTTCGGAAATCCGGGATTTGATATCTCCCAGCTCCTCCAGCTTTTTCCTGTCGTCAACGACGACTATCTCAAAGTTCTGCATGTTGTGGGCGGTAGGCGCCCAGCGTGCCGCCTCAAGTATCTGCATCAAGTCCTGTTTCGATGGCTGATGGTCCCGGTCAAAAGGAGCCCTGGATGAATGCCTCTCCTGGATGATTCTGAGAATTTCGCTCATAATTAATCGCCTCCCATTTTAAGGACTGCACGGAAATGAACCTTTGCAGACATCATTTTTTCATAAGCCAAAGCCGCCTGCTCCAATGGAAACACCTCGACCATTGGTCTGACTCCAGTGAGCACGCTGAAGCGCAATGCGTCTTCGGATTGCCCCCTACCCAGCCGCAGACGGATCGACCGCCACGCATCAGATTGGCTGGAGAGATCTGCATCACTTCATTTGCAAAGGTGACTATGATCATCTGCCCATCCTGGCTCAGGCCAGAGACGAGCCCGGAGATGGCCTTGCTGTTCGGTGCCGTACAGAGGATCACCTTTGCTCCCCCCAGATTCATCAACTCTTTTGCAGCATCGGATGCATTGGTATCAATGAAGTGGTGGGCGCCTAGCTTTCGAGCCAGTGCCTCCTTTTCCCTGCCGCGTGATAAGACCGCGGTCTCGAAGCCGAGCTTGATGGCGAACTGTAAGCCCAGATGTCCGAGCCCTCCCAGACCGTGGATCGCCACCATGTCGCCGCCTTTTGCAACGCTATTTTGCAGGGCTCCAAAGGTCGTCCTTCCCGCGCATAGGAGAGGTGCGGCGTCTACCGGGTCAAGATTGTCTGGAATGGAATTTAGAGCCTCCATGCGGGCAACCATGAACTCGGCGTAGCCTCCATCGGTTGTGATGCCGGTCGTCAACGATTCCTCGCAGGCTCCGAACTCGCCACTCCGGCACGCTGGACATTGGAAGCAATGCCCTCCGAGCCATCCCACGCCGACTCTCTCTCCAACCTTCCAGTACTTTGTTTTGGACCCGAGCTGATCTATTATCCCAACGACCTCATGGCCGGGAGTTCTGGGATATTGCAGCCCGGGAAATAGACCTTCCTTGACGATCGCATCTCCATGACAGACCCCGCAAGCCTCCACTTTGATGAGCACTTCGTCTTCTTTTGGCTTGGGAACTTCTTTATGAACCAACTCAAAGTCATTCCCTGGGGAACTTACCTGAATTGCTTTCATCAATGCCATGATAATACCTATTAATTCCGGGTTAAATAAACATATACATTCCAGAATAGATTTCAAGCCCTTGAACGGATTGCTGCCTGGAGAATATCCGCCAATTTTTGTCGACATTTTTATGCCCGCATTCTCACCACATATATTTATGCCGGGCGATCAAGGCATCGGGGGCAGAGGCATAATATGCGGGTTACAAGAGTGTGCAGATGCAGGATTTTATTGGCATTGATAGCGGCGGCCATGGTTTCATGTCTGCCCGCATTTGCCGTGGTATGGCAATACGAGGATAACTCCAGCTCGGAACTTCAGCAGAGCCCAACCTCTCTCTCGCCCGCTGCAATAGCAACAAATGCCCAAACCAATTCTCAGTCTACTGAGAGCTCATCGGCGAATGTTGGCGGTATCTGGAGCTGGGGAGGGACGCCAAGGGGTTTTTCCACTTCCAATGGGACGCTTAAGTATCCTCTGAATTACTACACGTCTCGTTTTAATCTTGGATACAATAACAGCGTCTATCCCTACGGGCAGAATAATCTCCAAAATTTAAGCCATTATTCCACTGGATTCACTACCGGATACCTTCCAGGATATGATATATCCAGCCTTATTTCCGATGAAAAATCCTCCTATGATCCCTGGAACAATTATCCAGGATATGATCCGAATTACCCTTATGGATACACCAGCTCCTGAGGCATTATAGATGCATGATAGCTGATGGAGACCTCTTTTGAGGGCATGCGTCCGGCGACATCCTCTCCGTCCCATGTAACCCAGGGTTACCTATATCGCAAACACGGATGAGTAACCTCCCAGGAGATTGAAATGGTAACTGACCTGAGATGGCCATAAGTTAGCGATTACCGAAATCCAATACCAAAAATTAACCGCGATTGCATCAAGTGCAACAATGATAGCCGGAATAGCCAGCTTAAAGTGTCTCATATCGTTGCATCAAAGCAGATGCAGCCAATATCGAAATGGTTAGAACAGCGGCACCTATGACCGCAAATGCGATATAAGCCTGATCATAGACCGTTCATCGATCTACTCCGATACTTATTGCATCCGACATCTCATAATGATCTGCATTCCGTTCAGATGCAGAAGACTTTGCGGTGCCAAGCCATTTTATGTTTCTCACTTTGTACCACAATTCACAATCTGTGTCATAAAGAGCATATAAGTATATGTCCATACAGTTCTGCCACAGAAAAGTGACATCATTCGATGCTAACCGGCATTGAATGAATACAAAAAATTCGGAGGTAAGGCAATGAGTGAAAGTGAGGCTCTGATTCAAAGACGCAAGCTGCTCTTAGAGAGGATCTCAAAGATGAACTATGAAGTTAAAAAAATTGACACGCGTATGGCTCTCCTGTAGAGGACTGCAGGTCTGAATTCGTAGATCTGCAAGAAATACCCAATAGCTCTGTAACCCGTATAAGAGGACATGATTCATCTTAAAGCCTAGGCCAACAATTTTTCCTCGTATTACGCTTAAGAGCAAAGAGTACTAAAAAGAGTTCGCCTTTGCCTGGTGGTGAATTCTGTACCGAGGCTTTCATGATGTGATTTACTGCTCCATCCACCGGCCTAAAGGTTAAACGCTTGTGTCGTTAAGATAGTCGGTCCCGGTGCCGGATACGAATAGAGGATAGTTTTTGGGCTCAGTACCCCAGGAAGCGAAGTCGGGGAAGGTGTCCTTGAACCCATTCTGGTTGGTCGAGTTGTTAGTTACATTCAGGGAATCATTGGTCCTATTCAGAGACCCTTCCGTCAGGCTATTCAGCAAGTTCAAGCCTGCTGAGCCGTTCAGTCTGACGGGCATTTGACTGGAGGCAAGAGCCGCCGTCACCAGCAACAAGAACAATATCCATATCAGACACTTCATATCGCTCATTGAATGGTCTCTAGCCCATTCATGCTTATTTATGCTTCGCTAAGAATCGAGAATCGGCATTTTCATTAACGATCACAATCTTATACTGCTTCTGCATTCTAGTCAGCATGGAGAACGGGTTGAGCCCCAGGATTAGTAAATCCACATTGGTACTTCTAGTGATCACGGTTCTAGCGATCATGGTACTGATTCTTTCCGGTTTAGCGAATGCCACATACTACGTCAAATCGGGACACAGCATCCAGTCGGTCATTGATGCTGCTAACCCGGGCCAAATCATCGAGGTGCAGAACGGCACCTTCCATGAGAGGGTCAACATAACCAAGACGCTTACCCTCAAGGGCATGGGCAAGCCGGTTATTGACGCCGGCGGCAAGGGAAGCGCAGTGACCATCTCGGCCAACGGTTCAACCCTTGCGGGATTTTCGGTTACAGGATCCGGTTCGGATGCCAGAGACGCGGGCATAAGGGTGCTCTCCCACGGGAACATAATCAAAAACAATACAGTCGTTAAAAATGGTAACTACGGAATTATCCTTTACTACGCCGACAAAAATGCCGTCTTTTTCAATATGGTGACGGAAAACAAAAACGGCGGAATCCTGCTGGTTCATTCCAATAACAACCAGATATGGGGCAACTATGCCGGTATGAACTGGAATGGTATCACCATAGAGACATCCAGAGGAAATAGCATCATGTCCAACAATTTGACCAGAAACAAGATGGGCATAAACATTTCTAACATTAATATAAGCGAGAGCATCACTTCAAAAGGCAAGGGGGTCTCCATATCGTACGTCTCAGGCAGCCAGGCGAAGACCTACAACATCGGACAGAATAGCACGAACGCCTCAAAAGCCGGCGCCAATGTTCTCTACCAAAACAATCTACTGAACAACGGTCAGAATGCCTTTGATGATGGCTATAACCAGTGGGACAACGGCTTGGCCGGCAACCACTACAGTAACTACGATGCCCGGGAGCAGGGCTGCAATGACCGCAACAGAGACGGGATCTGCGACACCGGCTACAGAATTCTAGGAGGGCATAACGTGGACAATCTGCCGAAAGCGTCTATTGACGCTATACTCAGTTACAAGGCCAAGGGATTGATGGGCTCAGTGCTGAAGATGGACCACAGAACCTACATGCCCGGGAGAGATGTCAATGTGCTTTATACGGCTCCAGGGAACTTATCCGGCTGGGTGGGAATTATGAAGGCGGATCAGACCAGAGGAAAAGCCAGCCGGGATGAGGCTCTGTCACTTCAGAACCTGGAAGGCTCATCAGGTACACTGAAGCTGAAGGCTCCTGCGGACAATGGGTCCTACGATCTTCGCATGTATAGCACCAGTGGACAGGAGATGGACTCTCTGAATTTCGATGTTATGGTCCCGACTATCACTGCAACTCCGGCCTCGGTGAACACCTGTGAGGAGATCACCGTTAGCTATGCAGGGGCTCCGGGCTATGAGAATGACTGGATAGCTATGTACAAATCCGGATCACCCGACACCAGCTTCACCTCCCGCCAGTATCTGGGCGGAAAGGAGAACGGAACTGTGATTCTAGATGCTCCCGATCCGGGTATGTATGACTTCAGGATCTTCGAGAACGATAGTTATACCCGGCTGGCCACCAGTAGCAGTATAGAAGTCAAAATATTTAAGGGCAACAAAGTCATAGCCTCACCATCGCATGTTGCGCCCGGTGGCAAAGTAACGGTAACCTACTGGGGAGCACCTCCGGAAGGAACAGGCGTTATCGGCATGTACGGTGTGAACAGGCCCGACAAGTTCCCTATACAGACGAGGTCGATAGGCAGCGATAATTGTGGCAGGATGACCTGGCAGCTTCCTGCAGATCCCGGCACCTATGACTTCAGGATGTTCAAATCTGCTATCACGGAGGTAGGACAAGGGGCATACCAGCTACTGGGACAGACCAATGTGGTGACAGTAAGCTAAAGAGTCGGGCGACGGCAGCGGGAAAACGGGAGAAGCTCCAGAGCATTACCCTCTGGGGGCTTCTGGCACATCCAGTCATGCATCCGGCATGACTCATAGCCAGTCCATGAATCGATCCCGGGCCGTGGAGTTTAGCAGGGCTGGAGAGTCATGAATCCATATGCATCCATGTTATGAGTAAAACAGCATCCGGACACGGGAACTTATTGCGCCACTGCCATGCGGGCACTGCCAATTGAGCACGAATTTCAAGTGCACATTTTGGATTTATATTAACCTAACCTCCCGGACCAAGTAGGAACATTATCCGACGATCTCAATTTTAAGGCCCCTATTTTGAAAAATAACCCCGAATAGCCTTGCGTGTCGAAAGGTTTTTATATTTTATGCGCCTACTTATATTGAGGCGCATAATGCAACCCACTCGAAGAATCAAAGTGAAAAATGGGATCGAATATTGGTATGAAGAAACACCTTATTATGACAAGGATAAGAAACAGATCAGACATAAATCAAAATATTTAGGCAGAAATGTAGATGGCCAGCCAGTCAGGATGCGTTCCGCCCCGGATGAGGTCAAAGAGAAGACAAAAAAGAAAACTGCGGAAGTCAAGTCGTCGTTTGATTATGGTTCTATATTCGTCCTCCAGTCGATAATGGAAGAGCTTAACCTGGATCGCTATCTAGCGGATTTATTGCCCTCTTTAGAGGTTTCCATGATTCGTGCTTTGGCATTCAACCGGATCATACGGCCTACAGCAATGAAGAATGTCGAATCATGGTACGAAGGAACGTCTCTTGCACTCGAATTTCCGCAAATTAATCTAACCAGCCAGCGAGTGAGTGAGCTTCTCTGTCGATTGGGTGAAAGCAACATCCCAGATCGGTTTATGTCCCAACTCCTTGAAAGAACCGGCACCAAGAACACTATCATTTACGATATTACGAGCCTGTCAAGTTACTCTCAACTCATCAACCTTCTTGAGTACGGATACAACCGAGATGGGGAATCTCTTCCGCAAATCAATATGTCCCTGATTCTGGATAAGGACAAAGGGATTCCCGTAATGTATGACATCTTCCCAGGCAGCATTTCTGATGTCAGCACACTTTCCGGCACTTTGAAAAAGATCAAAGCTCATGGTATACAAAACTATGTCGCAGTGATGGATCGCGGATTCTTCAGCCTGAGCAATCTCCTGGAGCTGATGGGTGATAAAATTTCATTTGTCATGGCTGCTAAATTGCAGTTAAATGATCTGAAGCAGCTGATGACGGAAACGCAAAAGGACATTGATGACGTAAAATATCTTCATAAATTTAACAAAGACCCAATTTTCGCCAAGCCAATCACATATAATCTTGACTCCGTTGAAGTCCATGGATATGTGTACTATGATCCAAAACTCGAACAAACCGAGAAGCAGACCCTTCTAAGCAGGTTGTATGATATTCGCGAAGATTTACTCAAGGTGCGTTTGCATAAGAACAGTAATTCCTATGCAGTTTTCAAAGACAAAGCGCAAGGATTTGGAAACTTCTTTGACTGGCATGTGATTGATAATCGCTTTGAAGTTACGATTAAACAAAATGCGGTCGCTCAAAGAATGAATAAAATGGGCAAGTATATCCTATTCTACTCAGGAGACTTCGATTGGATGAAATGCCTATCTCTTTATCGGGAACGCGAAGAAATTGAAAAGAGCTTCAAGGCTCTGAAAAATGAAATTGACATCCTTCCGTTGAATACTCATAGCGAAAAGACAACGAGAGGATTCATTTTCATAGCTTTCCTGAGTCTAATCATCAGAACGAGATTGATGAATATGATGAGAGAAGCGGATCTACTAGAAAAATATTCTGTCGAACTTCTGCTTCTGCAAATGGAGAAATTGAGAAAAATCACTTTGGCGGATGGACAGATATTCGTCACCGAAATGACAAAAAAACAAAGAGAAATACTTCAGGCGCTAAACTTGTGCGCCTGAAATTTTCGGGAGGTTAGGTATTAATGCGTAATATCCGGTAGTGCTAAATCAAGTCTGCTTTTCTTTCATTAAATCTAGTTTTCTACATAATCTTAAATAATAAGTCTTTCTATACGAGCGCGGCGAAGCGGTTGAAGATTACGAAGATGTTGCGGGAAGAATGACCCCAGATAAGAGGATTGTTCCTAGAGGACGGAATTAGATGCTCGGAAATTATATACAGCAGACATTTCATTCTGGGGCGATCTGATGGAGTCTTATTATCTATTTCTGATATTTCTTGTTCTTTTCATAGCGATGCTGGTGGGAATAAGCCTTTTCACATCTCGCTGACAGATCGGTCACTGACTTTGGCTTGCCGGAAAGAATTGGGTGCCGGAATCATAGGTCTTTCCACAGCTGCCTCGTGGATCAATGCCAGCGCACTTCTGCTGGCTACGGGGATGTTCCTCCTGATAGGCGTAGGCTCAATCTGGCTTTGGGTCTTTCCAAATATCGCCGCCCTTATCATAGTAGCCGCGATTGTGGAAGGATCAAGAATATCCCTGCACTTTACTCAGCCCGAGCTCATGGAAATCAGGTATGACCCGCTGATCCGGGCTCCTGTCGCCCTGGCGGTTACGGTCATGATGGTGCTATTCTCGGCTTCTGATTTCATAGGATTCAAGCTCGTGCTGGGCTCATTCTATCGGATTGAACCTTTTTATGCTATCCTGATAATGGCGGCATCCGTTGCCTTCTATGTCAGCGTAGGCGGCTTTCGTGCTGTGGTCTGGGCCGATTTACCGAAATATGCATTGCTGGCTGTGCTGGCAGTCTCTGTGGCCGCAATGGCTCTATGGCTTCCGGTCCAAAAAGGCATATCCATTACGGCAACGGCATAGGCTTTAGGCGCGGAGTGGTGGAATCCCTTCGTCATGGGTGGCGTATTGGGGGCATTGGTGTTTCAATTAGCCCTTTTGCCGGGATGGGTTGCAGAACAGGATCCCTGGCAGAAGATCTGGTCCGCTCGGGATGAAAAATCGGCCAAGAGGGGTCTTATCCTGGGGAGCCGGGCTTATGGCATTGATCTATTTGTGCTGCTTCTTGACGGCCCTTGGACTGCGCGCTCTATATCCCATGCCTACTAGCGAGGTGGAGGCAGAGATGCTCTATCCAACGTTTATCAGCGACAATGTCTCCCCACTGGTTCTGGCTCTGCTTACGATTGGATTCCTTGCCGCATGCATGTCCTGCACATCCACCTTTGCCACATCTGGAGCTTCCTGCATCTCCAGAGACCTGATACAGAGGCATATCAAGCCGGAAGCCACCATGAAAGAGATGCTGACCATAAACCGTGTCCTGGTCGTAATCATGATTGCCACCTCGGCCATCATCGCTTTGAAGATGGACAGCATCCTGGAGGCGGTCATAATCGCTACTGTCATAGGCACTACATCCTACTTCTTCCCCATAATCGGAGGCCTCTACTGGAAGCGCGCCACCAAATGGGGGGCATTGGCGGCGCTGATCATGGGAGGAGGCACTCAAATCCTGCTCATTTGTTATGAGATCTTCTGGCTGCATCAGTCACTGGATACCATCTCGCCTTACCTTACAGAGCACGGAGTGCTGGTAGGACTGTCTCTCAGCGCTGTATTCTTCATAGGAGTATCACTGGCCACACCGCCTACAGAGAGAATAAGGCTAGCGCCATTCTTTTCGGATGTTGCGAAGAAGTATTCCAGGGCCAGAGCCTGGAAGTGAATAGAAATAGCCCTCTTTATCGTGAGGTCGTGGGTGGCATAAATCAGAAGATCTCCGGAGACAGGGCTCACCTGAACCTCTCCATCGATCTCCAGCGGATGCAGGCAGATAGCGGGAAAATTCCCGACGAGCTTGAATGGGATGAATATGTTGAACATCTCAAAGCGTCCCATTCTGCCTGGTACACTCCAACTGGGAGCCATATCGTCTACAGGCTCTCTCAGGCAGACATGCAGGCCAGCATCAGGATGGTTCGGGGTGATGTGTTCCAGATATGGCTCTCTGCCGAGCCGAGGCTGGCACAGATCGATCGTCAAATTGACGAGCTCTTCCTATCTTACGAGGAGATCAGGGACTCCTTGATGGAGTTCGGCCTATTGGCGTCTCCATCGCCGTCAAAATCAGGAATGTGAATGTGAATAGGAATATATTCGCAGGCCCGAAAGCTGTCAATTAGATTGCATATGGCAATATATGGTGCCTAGGAAATCGATCTATGATATCAACCTCTTTTTTCTGTTAACATAATATGCATATTTGACCAGTTGGCCCGTGAATAGAGGGGCCAAAAGACATATAATCCATTGGAACTTACTTAATCTTATTAGATTGATGTAAGCCTAGGATAAAGGTCCAGGTGAATTCATGTCTACAGAAAATTCGGCTAACTACCTGGATGATTTATAAAGGAGGAATTTTGTGAAACCATCTTACGAATTCAAGAAATTATGTTTAGTCTTATTAGTGGGTATGCTGATTTTCTCTTCATTGGGATGCTCAAAAGAGGTCGCCAAAAATAAAGCCAGCTCGAAGGATACCCGATTGCTTCCGATGTTTTTACGACGCTCCAGAAGACGGTCGTGCCCGACTCAATACCTTCGGGTTCGGAGAAGATTCGTCCTTATGAGATTTCAAAATACAAGCAAAACGGCTATGGCAACTGGCATTATGGCCCGGGCATCGATTCCGTAAAGCGGCTCGACATCATGCCGGCCGCTTATAGCGGTGCATCAGCCACTAATACCGACAAGACTTTTGAATTTCTTTACCATAACCGACATCCATATCACCGACAAAGAATCTCCTGCTCAGGCGATCTATTTTGGCTACAAAGGCGGTGTCTCTTCGGCATATTCGCCGGTTATGCTGTATACGACTCATGTTCTCGACGCAGCCGTCCAGACGATAAACGCCCTTCACAAAAAAAAGCCGTTTGATTTCGGCATCTCTCTGGGCGATACCTGCAACAACACTCAGTACAACGAACTAAGATGGTATATCGATGTCCTTGACGGCAAGGTCATCAACCCCAGATTCCGGCGCTCAAGGATGATCCAGTCCCCGGACCGCATAATGATTATCAGAAACCTTACAAGGCGGCAGGGCTTGATAAGACGATCCCCTGGTATCAGGCTCTGGGCAACCACGATCATTTCTGGATGGGCTTCCTTCGCCGAACGATTATATCCGAAAGACCTTTATCGGCGAGGATATCCTCAACTTGGGAAATATATTCACCGACCCTCGCGGCATAAATAACCGTGGTTTCTATATGGGCGCACTCGACGGCCGGACGCCTTACGGCGACATTATAGGCGCGGGACCTGTCAAAGACTTCACAACACCTCCGAAGGTCTTGCAGCCGATCCGAACCGCCGTTCACTTTCGAGAAAGGAGTGGATGAGCGAATTTTTCAATACATCTTCAAATCCGGACGGTCACGGATTCAATCAATCCAACGTAAAACGGGATTTGCCTGCTATAGTTTCGAGCCGAAGTCGAATTACCGATCAAGGTTATCGTGCTCGACGATACCCAAAGGAACAACGATCCCAATGATCCCGCTATCCTCGGCTATGGAAATGGCTCTTTCGGCTATGGGCACGGCTCTCTTGACAATGAACGTTATGACTGGCTTGTAAGTGAACTTGATAAGGGTCAGGCTGAAGGCAAGCTCATGATCATCGCTGCGCACGTACCGATAGGCGTCGAAAACCAGTGCCTTCCATGGTGGTTGGAACCCGGCATTCGAAGCGAAGCTGATTGCCAAACTGCATACATATCCGAATCTCATCCTGTGGATCGCGGGACATCGTCATGTCAATACAGTTACCGCATTTAAATCACCTGATGCCGCCCATCCTGAACTCGGCTTCTGGCAGGTTGAAACCTCATCATTAAGGGATTTCCCTCAGCAGTTCCGCACTTTCGAGATTGTCCGCAACAGCGACAATACTGTCTCAATCTTTACGACCGACGTTGATCCGGCAGTCAAAGACGGGTCGCTTGCTGCGATATCGCGTTCTTATGGTGTCGCGGCTCAGCAGATATTCAAAAATGCAGATGGCGCTACTGCCCACCGGTTCGTACAATGCAGAGCTTGTCAAACAATTGACCCCGGAAATGCAGGCAAAACTTTCGAAGTAAGACAGAGAAATAGCCAACAATCGCCATGATCACCGAACACGATCATGGCTATTCTTATGGCGCCCGGCAAGGCGCACTTATTCAATGGCGAGGGTCGATTGGAGGCCTAAATGGAGGCGTATACATGGAAGAGTATAAATCAAACTGCGTTGCAGCCACCCACCTTAAAGGATGGGATATGCTTCGGGCCGCACGCCCTCACGCCCGGTTTTATGGAATCCAGAAATCGTCGAGTCTTTATTTCCCAGATCCCATTTTTTATCTCCAGGATTAAGATATTATGATAAAAACTAATGCACGGACTATAAAGCAGTAGAGTTTCCTTCCATCAGACTCGCTTATTATTCGTATTCTCCTTGCCGTAAAATACAAGGTAGGTGACGCTATCCCAGGCGTTATGAATGCCGATGAAAAGCAGCAGCAGCGCCGCAGCTCCGATGCCAAACAAGGCCTCGCGCGTAATTGATAGAGCCGTGAATGCCGATAGAGCGAGCATTGCGTATGCCGCCAAAGGCAGCAGAGCATAGTACAACCAGTCCCCTAACTCTGGTTCATATGCTGTTTGTACTATCATTTGCCTGGCCACGGTGATTATGTACGCCACCCCAATAAGGCCCATGAGACCCAAAATGGCTGCGACGGACGTGACCTCTTGCCAGGGAGCGCTTTGAACTGCTGACAAAAGCAACACGGCACCAAAGTGTACGATTGTCGGTGTAGCAAATGCAGGGCCAGCCTCTTCCCCACGTGGTGGAGATCTATCGGCTATTAGTGCCATAACTACGAACTGCAATCCAATCAGTGCGCCCGCAGACGAGCCTACAATTATGAAAAAGCTGTTCCATGCTGCAAGATCTGTTATATCGTTCATATTTCTGAAATTAGTTGCCTTATCTGATATTCTATTTTCCAAAACGCTCGAAACGGTAGGCCAGTTCCGGGCCTTCTTCTCCCTCGTATGCGAGCTGTCCGATAAGCAGCGCAAACGGCTCGATGTATCGGGCAATTGGCAGCGGGCCTGCATCCACCGGATCGAAACCCACGTCGTTAATCAGCCGGGCGGCCAATTCTTTGGCGCTCTGGTCGTCACCACAGTACACCAGGCTTGGTCGATCGGCCTTGTGCTGGGCTTGGTAAACGCTGAAAAGCACTTCACTAGGCACAGTGTTGAATGCGAGCACTACTCTCGCCTTCGGAATCTTCTTTGCAAGTTCCTCCGCACCCGACGAGGTGTAGGCTACGACAAGTTCTGTGTCGTTATCGTTCATCGGGAGGCAGCAGGTGATGACTACCTTGCCAGACAGATCGCCTGCCTGATTCAGCACATCGTCTATTCTCGACCAGTGCACGGCCAGTAGTACTGCATCCGCATCCTTTGCAGCCTCGCGCGGTGTGCCATGCGTTGCCCCGCCGTTGGCGTCCCTTGCGAGCATCTTTAGCTTCTGCTCGCTGCGGGCATAGCTGAATGCCACCTCATGTCCGGCCCTTGCAAAGATAGTTCCAAGTTTACCGCCCATCAATCCTGAACCCAAAATGCCAATTCGCATAGCTCTCACCTTTTCATGCACGATCTGCTAAGTATTGTTTGCCGCTAACGGCCTGTCCTCTTTTCCCGTTCCTCCGGATAGCGATCTCCGGCAACTTTAATCTTCGAGAGTGCAGAATCTATGTCGCTCATTTCTTCAGGTGGTAGTTCAACGTTCACTGCTCCCAAATTTTCAACCAGGCGCTCTAACTTCCTTGTGCCAGGGATCGGAACAATCCATGGCTTCCGGGCAAGTAACCATGCAAGTGCAATTTGGGCCGGCGTAGCATTTTTTTCTGCTGCGATCTTCTTAATTAAATCTACCAAAACCTGATTTGCATCGAGATTCTCCGGTGTAAAACGAGGAACAATATTACGGAAGTCCAGGCTACCAAATTTTGAATGTTTATCAAACCGTCCGGTAAGGAATCCCCTACCCAACGGGCAAAACGGAACGAGGCCAATTCCGAGTTCCTCGAGCGTAGATAACAACTCTATTTCAGGACGTCTCCACCACATCGAGTATTCGCTCTGAACAGCGGTGACCGGCTGAACTTTGTGCGCGTCTGCGGATGGTCTGTACACCTGCTTCGGAAAGCCCCCAATACTTAACTTTGCCTTCCTTAATCAGTTCTTTTACTGCCCCGGCCACCTCCTCTATAGGCACATCGGGATCAACACGGTGCTGGTAAAGCAGATCAATGGTCTCAATTTTGAGCCGCTTAAGCGAGTCTTCAACCGCTTGCCTGATGTGTTCCGGACGGCTATTAAGACCTACCTCTTTTCCGTTTTTAATGTCAAAGCCGAACTTGGTTGCAATGACCACTTTGTCCAGGTAGGGAGCGAGCGCTTCTCCTACCAACTCCTCGTTCGTGAATGGCCCGTAGATTTCAGCAGTATCAAAGAAAGTAACGCCACTTTCCACGGCTGAATGTATAAGCTTAATCATCTCCTTCTTGTCTGACGCCGGGCCATAAGCATAACTCATTCCCATGCAGCCCAAACCAATAGCAGAAACCTCAAGACCGCTTTTTCCTAATTTACGTTTTATCAATTCAATTTCCCCCTTTGTTTATAGCATCAAATCTAGTTTTTTAGCCAGTTTATGACATCCTTATCTGCCCTTTCAACACTGCCGCCTTGAATCGCTAACCCGGACAGCACCTTCGCATTCGGGCAAATTCTTTTGATATCGCGTTCACTACTCACCATACCACTGCCTTCATGCGTGCAAAATGGAATAATGGTCTTTCCTGAGAAATCATACGACTCCAAGAACGAAAATACTGCCATCGGCATCGTTCCATACCAAATCGGATACCCGATATAGATCACATCATAAGAATCCATATCATCTAGTGTTTCTGTAAGCTCTGGTCTGGCATTTTCTCTCTGTTCTTCCTTTGCTACATTTGTTGTTTCAGCATAATCTTCTGGATATGACCTTACCGTTTTGATTTTGAAGATAGTGCTTCCTGTTAATTCCTGAATTTTCTTTGCAATTAATTCGGTGTTTCCAATTGGCAGGTTTACAATACTGCCTCCAACATAATTATTTCCTTTGCGTGAAAAATAAGCGATAAGGCTCTTTGAATTTGCCATTTCCTATACCTTCCGAATCAGTCATATCATTTCATTCATTACATTTTTAGGTTGTTGTATTCTTCATCCGTTACAGGTTCCAGCCATACGGCATCCCCCTTTTGGGGATTGGTAATTACGGCAATATGCACAAGCCAGCTATCCGGTGTGGCACCATGCCAATGTTTCACATCGGGATAGATTTTTACCACGTCTCCTTTCTGAATGACCCGTGCCGGTTTGCCTTCTTCCTGAAAATATCCAATGCCTGCGGTAACAAGCAGAATCTGCCCACCTGGATGTTTATGCCAATTATTTCTTGCGCCCGGCTCAAAAGTTACATTAGCTACCTGGCAATTGAATGTGCTGTCCATAGGAACCAACGTCTCAACCCATGCCGTTCCTATGAAATGATTATCAGCAATTTTCTGGCCTTTCGGAAAGATTACACTTTCGCTTAAATCCTTGAGGTTATTCATGTTTGATCATCTCAGGATGATTCTCCCATATCATATGCTTCGTTCATTGCTTTACTTCCTTTGATATCTCCAACATTCCAGGCACTTGTTCCGTATATTATGCCTTTTTCTATTTGATTGGTAAGACATGAAATAAAGGCACGAAAGCCTTCAATCGTTCTATTCATATTTCCTTTATTTCCATCTGCAGCCGCAACGATGAAATAAAACTCCTTGCCGCTTATATCCTCATATCGAGGGACTGTCCGATCAATCAATGTTTTCATCTGACCATTCATGGTGTAAAAATAAACGGGAGTTGCCATGACTATCACATCCGATCGGACCAGCTTCTCCAGTATATTCGCCATCTCATCTTTTTGGACACACTTATGTGAATGAATACAAGCTCCGCAGCCTTGGCAGTAATTTATGTTATGATCATTCAAGAATATTTTTTCCACTTCATTTCCCGCGTCTTTTGAGCCTTCTGCAAATCGATCGCAAAGCAAATCCGAATTCCCGCCTTTGCGCGGGCTACCTGAAATTATTAGCACTGTTTTCATATGTATCTTCTTTCGTTTTTATCATGTCTAAAAGTGCGTTTCATCGATCTACGTGTTCGACAACATCTCCTCCAACGTGGTCATTTCATCAATTGTCAGGTTCGCTTCATCTTTCTCGTCGCCGCACGCATGGCTCATGCCCATGCAACAAAGCCGATGGGCGAGATCACTATATTCGCATTTCTCAAATTTCTAGTCCTCGAGTTCTCACCTTTTGCTGAATTTCATCATTTCGGAGCAAGCTCCCCATACCAGTAAGCTGCCGTCACCCCGCCGTCCATCAGGAAATCACTGCCTGTGATGAACGTCCCTTCCGGTCCCATTATAAGGGCAGCGACGGCTCCTACCTCGTCAGGTGTGCCTCCACGCCCTGCAGATGAAAGCTCTATCATGCGCCGATATCCGTCTCCACCGGGACCGTTCAACTCGTCTCTGGCGAGCGGTGTAAAGATGATGCCTGGACTGATGGCGTTGACCCTGGCTCCTCTCTTTCCCCAGCGCACCGCCTCGGCCATTACCCGGAGCGAATTCGCACGCTTGGATATCTGATAGGCATGGAGAGAATCCGTCAAATTCTCAGGTTGCAGCATCTCCAGGTCAAGTAAGTCTTCAACGGGCGTGATTGCCAGCGCCTTGTTCTGTTCAACGGTGAGTCCGGGAAGTCTGTGCCCGGACTGCGAAGATATGACTATTCCATTGCCACCGGCGGCAATTACATTCCCGAACTCTTCAAGCACGAGTGCGGTGCCGTACAGGTCAACCTTCAGGATAGTTGCAGGCGATGCCTGTGACGGCGAGACGCCGGCAGCAAGGATGATTCCAGTAACATTCCCAATTCCCGTTGCCTTTTCGACCAGAGCGTGGATCGACTCACGTGATGAGATATCCGCAGTTGCGATGCTCACTTCATACCCTGCATCCAACATGGTTTCAGCTGCAGCTTTCGCATTTTCCGGTTTTATGTCTGCCAGCAGCACATGTTTTCCGACACCGACGCGGCGAGCAATCGCAACTCCGATTGAACCCGCTCCAATTACCACAATTACATCTCTCATCAATCCCACCTCAAGTGTTTCCGTTTTTCCCATGAGTCAACATTCATTCTGATATTACAGAGCCGCTTTCAGCACCTCGACGATGTCTGCCTCGCTCATGGGCGGTCTTGCAGGAAGCATCCCTTTGTCATCGTGCATGATGCGGAGCGTCTCCTTTGCGTAGGTCCCGATGAGCTTCCCGTCGATGCCGAGCTCGGAGAAGCGGGTCGGGCAGCCGATCGACTTGAGGAACTCCTCGAACCGGTCGATGCCTGACAGGGCGCATTCCATGTCTTCCGGACCCCTTGCGGGGAGTCCGAAGATGCGTTCTGCGAACTGGACGAACTTCGAAGCCTTGGTTTTCGCTGCGAACCCATCCATGACGGATTGATTATCGACAAACCCGTAGCGTGAGTGATGTCATGGTAGGCCGAGACAGTGTGTTCTATCATGTGCACGGGCGAACCCATGCTGCCGGCGCCGGATTGGACCCATCCGATCAAAGCGACGCTTGCCGCCCACTGGACCTGCGTACGCGCGTCCAGGTCCCAGCCGTCGGCAATCGCCTTGGGCCCGTATTCCATGGCGGTCAGTATCACGCCCTCGGCGAACCTGTCCTGGATGGGCGTGTTCCCGGTGCCGTTGAAATAGCCCTCGGTGACATGGGTGATGAGGTCACATACGCCATACGCCGTCTGGTCCCTTGGGACGCTCATCGTCAGCTCGGGATCGAGCAGGGCGACCTTCGGGTAGAGACACTCGGTCATCATGAAGGATTTCTCCTGCGTCTCCTCGTTAGAGATGACGGCTCCGCAGTTCGTCTCCGAGCCAGTGGCTGCAAGCGTTGGGACGGTGATTATCGGAAGGGCCTCTATCGGGACATAAACCATCTCCTGGCCGTGCAAAATCATGTTCCAGGGGTCGCCCATCATACAGAGCGGCCGCTGCCATCACTTTGGACGCATCCATTACGCTGCCTCCGCCGACTGCGATGACCATGTCGCATCCATTTTGGCGTGCGGTCTCCGCTCCCCTTCTGACCGAGGTTATCCTGGGGTTCGGCTCGACGCCTGCACACTCATATACGGATACGCCTGCATCCTTCAGACTCTTGATCGCCCGGTCGAATGTGCCGTTCCGTTTGATACTACCGCCACCGGTGACCACCAGTGCGCGCTTTCCGTACCTGCTTGAGAATTCACCCAATCGGGAGAGCGAACCCGCGCCGAATACTATTCGTGTCGGGTTTGAGAATTCGAACTTCATTTCTACTCCTCTTTTACGTGCATTTTCTCATATTTATCGTCAGTCACAGTTTCGTACCATGCAGCATCCCCCGCCTGGGCATTCGCGGTGATTGGTGCTCACGGTATACACTGAGATCATTAAGTATAGATAGGATGTACTAACTGTCTTGTAATATACTAACAGGATTGATACTAATGGACTCCGCTCCTAAAAAATACAAGTATGATTGGCCAATCGATGCAACCCTGGCTGTGATCGGAGGCAAATGGAAACCGCTGATCATATATGCGCTAAATGATGAGACGCTGCGCTTTAGCCAGTTATTGGATAAGCTACAGCCCAGGATCACCCAGAGGATGCTTACAAAACAGCTTCGCCAGCTTGAGGAAGACGGGCTTGTCACCAGAAAGGTTTACGCAGAGGTCCCGCCTAAAGTAGAATATTCGCTTACAGAAATAGGGAAATCCTTGATGCCGATTCTCGACCAACTCTGTGCATGGGGGTCCGAACATATGGGAGACTTCATAGAGTACCAATGCGAATAATAGATGGCGCTTCTTCCTCAACTCATTCCTAAAGCCTGATAATCAAGATTTCAGGCATTTTATGTTTTGCAGGCACCGCATTCGATGCAGTCATTTGCATTTTTGCTTAATTTCATGTGATGGTCTTTTGCGAGTTCGCCACCCACTTTTGCCGGCTCCAGATATTTGTTTATGGTACCGATATCGATTCCGACGGCTCTGGCTGACAATGGTTGCAGTAAATGCAGTTAACGTTAACCTGTATATCTTATGCGGCAAGCCGCCGATAAATGAATAGTCACTTTACCCGTAAACCAATTTGGAGGCAATGGCAATTAAATAACTACGCGGCGAGCAAATATTATGCGGGATGGGAACCCCGCATATTTCATCTAAATCTCTATGATGTTATTTATTCGATCATAATTTCTGAATTCATGGAGAATCAGAAATTCAAGCGGCCAACCATTGAGAATAAAAATCGTTCCATAATGAGTAATACCCATAAGGAGGTGAATAATACCTGTGCCGTGGAGAGTAATATCCATACTGGGGTGAATAGTATCCATATTGAGGAGAATAGTATCCATACTCAGAGGTATAATCCTCAATAGGTAAGCCATTGAAATATGCATCGCATATCGGTCTTCCAAGAATATCGTATCCCAAGAGGCTGAAGCTCAGCTGCTTGCCCTGGAAATAGAGCAGGATCTTCGTGGACACAGGCCGGGGAAGGAGTATGAGCGTTGTGCCTTCTATTCCAGGAATAATTGATTTTGTGAAATTGACATACATGCTGTTTTCGTCTCTTACGGACAGGAGAGTTCCAACCAAAGATCCAGGTACTTGGGAGGCTGTCGGCACCTGATAAGTATTTGCAGTTTGCACTGCCGGCATTGCATAATATTGTCCGTATTGGTAGGTTGCAGACGAATTTGAACCCGTAGTGGATAGACTTGATGAATACGTATTGGTCATCTGGTATTGTCCTTGAACGGTGGACAAACATATTAATGCGACCAGAACCATTGAAGCCAGAAGTAGCTTTGATGTTTTCATAATCTAATCTACATCGGCAGGTTGCTATATAAATGTGTTTGAATGGGATAAAAAATTTTTATAAGACGCGGCAATTCGGGCGTCCAGGCAATGTAAAATACCCCTGGAGGCAACGCTCGCTATTCTCAGGCTACCTCTTTCATATAGATTGTATGAGGTGGAGCGCCGCTTAGTTTATCCGCAGCCGGAATTCTTTTACCTTATCTTCGTCCCAGGATGCTCCGACTCCACTCGTCGATCAATAGCCGAGAAGAGTCGGATGTGCATTGGGATCTCTGGAAGAATTACCAGAGGGTACACGTTTTTTAGCCTCAATACTTCTTTTTGTCGATCCTTCCCAATACTTAAGGATGGCAAGCCACTCCTACGGCTGCCAGCCTATCCAGAAAGCATCTGCATAGTAGTTATTTTGCAGGTGGAACCATCTTATAGATCTTTCCCGTGTCTCCTGTGGGGCCTCCCACATCCGATGTCAGGACGTAGAGCTCGCCCTGGTCATCCTGGCCAAAGGAACGAATGTACTCATTGATCCTTTCGCCTGGTCTGCCCTCAACATGGATCTCCTCCATCTTCCAGAGCCCGGTCCCGGCAGGTCTGGCCATGTAAAGTTTGCCATCTCCTTTCGCAAAGCTGCTGGACCAGTCTGCAAAGACGTAGCTGCCTGCAAGCGACACCAGCGCCTTGCCCTCGTAGATATAGCCGCCTACAATCACAGTGCGGCTATTATGATCGTACTCGATGATAGGCCCTATCAGAGGCTCGCCTTTTCGGCCCACATTGGGGCAGCTGGCAGGAGACTCATTCGGCCTGTTGGGATCGAAGCAGTGAGTTCCTTCCATGATGTTCCAGCCATAGTTGCCACCCTTTTCGATCAGGTCAGCCTCTTCCCAGAGGTTCTGCCCGGCATCGGCTGCAAAGAGACGGCCGGAAGAGTCAAATGAGATCCGGTAGGGATTTCTCAGGCCATAAGCCCAGATCTCGGGAAGGTAGCCCTCTTTATTGACAAAGGGGTTATCGGCAGGGATGCCATATGCTGTGCCTGCGGCGCTGTTGTTGACATTGACGTCGATGCGCAGAATCTTGCCCAGGAGCGTTGAGGTGTCCTGGGCGTTGCCGCCAGTTACGTGTCCCATGCCAACATCGTTGGCTCCTCCGCCGTCGCCCAGAGGCAGATAGAGATAGCCATCCGGGCCAAAAGCGATGGTCCCTCCGTTGTGGTTCATCTCGGGCTTATCGATCTGGAGAAGAACCTTTTCAGTTTTCATGTCGATCACATTCGGATCGTCTTTGGAGACCATAAACTCGGAGAGTTTGTTGGTGCAGCTCCAGCCGGAGGGTGCTCCCGGTCGCAGCGGTCCGCTGTAGAACACATAGACTCGACCGTTCCGGGCAAAATCCGGATGGAATGCCAGGCCTAGAAGCCCGCGCTCATCGTAACCTGCAGAGAGTTTGACTATGCGGTCTCTTATATCCAGGAAAGGCTTCTCCTGCAGCGTTCCGTCTTTCGTCATCAACTTGATGATTCCTATCTGGTCGACGACGAACATGCGTCCGTCCCTGGAGCTTATGAATTCCATGGGTGCCGCAAAGCCTGTTGCGACCAATTTCAGCCCAATCAAGGGCAAGCTTTGATTTGTCATATTATTACCAACGTTTGTCGTATCTGTTGAAGTAGGGTCAGTGGAGTTAGCCGCGATAGCTGGCTTTCCTGATGCGACTATTACATAGCCCACCATGGAGGGATGAATCAAGCACTGGTACTGGTATTTTCCGGGTTTTGTGAATGTAAAATTGAATACTTTGCCCGGGGGAATATTCCCAGAGTTGAAGATCCCATCTGAGCTAGTTACCGTATGCTCCACGGAATCGTCGTTCGCCCAGGTGACCGTAGTTCCATTGGTTACATTGATGGAACTCGGCTGAAAAGAAAAATTCTTGATCATGACGTCATTCGTTTGCGTCTGCATCTCGGGCGGCGTCTTTTCGACGCAACCTGAAATGCCGGCGGTCAATATCAGCAGGACTGTAATTAAAAGTAATTTGTACCTTTCCATCCCATCATTCCTTCTTTCATTTCAAAAGCTCTAAAGATTTACGTTTTTATTGGTGCTTTTCAGATATATAACTTTTTGAAATGGAATTATTGCAGCCATAAATTGAAGGCCTCTGTCCAAGAGAGAAGCCACTAATTTTAATCCTAGCAAAACAAAGAGCTATTATGGTGAACTCGAATTGAACACCGGCCGACTTCTCGTCAAGATCAATCGATTCTCTGCCTGGCTGCTCCTGATCTTCATGATCATCTTCCTGATATCAGGCTATGCATGGTCTCACAGAATCTTGCTGCCATTGCAGATGGCTAAGAACATGCATACCGAGCTGGACCTCTTTCTGGTCTTTTTCTTCCTGGTGCACTCTCTGATCGGTATCAGATTCGCTCTGGCGCGCTGGAGAATAGGCCACAGTCGGCTGGTTAGCATGCTGCTCATTGCCATCGGGCTCCTGGCATTCTGGTTCGTCCTGAGCATCAGATAGAGGCTTGCCGTCCAATTTTTGGCTCTGCGGTTAATATTCGTGGCTGAATAATCAACCATTGTTTACGGAATAAAACCGCAGAGGCGCAGAGCGCACGGAGGACGAACGAACGGAGACTAACCAATAACGAAAAATATCGCTTATGTTTAACGCTCCCGGACGAGGGAGCTGGATAGCTCAGGTTGAAAACAAGGCTTCTGGAAGAATACCTTCACGCCTGGAGCCGGGGCCCGATCGGTGGCTGCGCCTGCGATCGCGCGGGTGCGCGCTCGTGGGCGAGCATGCTCGCGGGCATGGAGATTGGAAGGGCGGCGGGAAAATCATTCTGGCAAAACGATATCGCAGCGATTTGCAATCTCAAGTGCGATTTGGAGAAAATTTTCTCTCGCTTCGTTGACGCCTTTTTGATGTGATCCGATGGCTCCATCTGCAGGTAATAGATGGAAAATTGGTTTATGGGCTTCTTGTGCCATGGGCATCAGGCTCCTATAATGTTTAACCAATCCCAATCGATTTCCATTTGCTGTAGATATGGGTTCTTCCCCCAAGACCTCCTCTGAATAAACTTGAGGGATTCGCTCTGCCCAGCGCTTGTATGCCCTTACTGGGCGACCCATTTTCTCCGCGTGCTGCATTATCACATAGCCTATTGGGGTCATTTGCCCTTTTGGTAATTCGAGATCTTTCGCTGGATTTTTTTTCAGACGTTCCTGCCATCCATTACGCCATTCCCTTATTGAAGGGCCCAAGTTCTTTAGCCCTTGAAGCGAGAAGAGGTCCGGTATCATTGGGACTACTAGATAATCTGCTGCCAAAAGTACCGAACGATTTATTGCACCTAAATTCGGACCTAGGTCGATCAAAGCGATCTCAATGTTGGATCTGTCCATAATTCGCTTCATGACGCGCCAGAATGCAGATTCTACTCGAAATGCTCGCTCCTTTCCGTCGAGGCATAATGGCCATTGCTGCGAAAGCTCATCTTCAAAGCGCGATAGCGCCAGATCTCCTAGAATCAGGTGAATTCTTTCATCTATTTCTTCTACATACGGATTCTCTACAATATCGCCCACACCGCGAAGTATAGGCTCTATGCTTCCATAAATCGTCTTGCTATGTTCGCCATCAGGCCAAAATTCCTCAAGGCGTTCATCGTCCAAAAATGAAGCTGTCAGATTGGCTTGCGGGTCCAGGTCTGAGGCCAATACATTGAGCCCCAGATCAGCATACATCCACGATAGGTGGTAGACTAAAGAGGTCTTTCCTACGCCGCCTTTGTTATTGAAAAATGCGATTATTGGAGCGCTCATATTTGCCTCCTTACTGTTGCAAGAATATAGTTTTCTTCAATAGTAAATTCAAGGGGAGGATTTCCGTTATCGTGAAGCTGCTTTCGAGCAATTTGAATTCCCATGCCGAACCGTTGCACATATCCCAGGACGTGCATGGCTTCTGCAAGATGTGGATTACGATAATCCGTAACGCCCGGCTGGCCGAAGTTTTCTTTGGTCACCTGACCGAAAGGTCCACCGGGATTATGTATTTCAATGCGATCCGAGAACCAGTAAACACGGGCTGGAGCATTAGTTCCCTCATAGGTTCTGTGAAGAATAGCATTGCGGATAAGTTGCTGAAGAGCCGGAAGTGGATACTCTGATCGCGTGATTTCCACCGGTTCTGAGGTAACTGAAATGGATACGGAGTTATTGGCTTCAAGGACTTCATCAATTCGCCTGAGGAGGTCAGGAAGCGGGCCAGTAATCTCTTTTTGATCTCTAATCGGATCTGTCAGGTTCGTTCCTTCTAATCTCAAGAATTGCACATAAGCCCCAGGGATGAAACGAAGCGTATCTTTGCCGATAACGAGAATTCCCAAAACGGTAGGTTCGCCATCCGGTGTCAGAAATCGCAATGCTTTGAGCTTATCTTCAATTGAACGAGTATTTTGAGCCAGGACGGATGGCGCAATTGCATAAGGAAGGTATTCATGCTCAAATAATTCAAGGTCCAGGTCATCAATGGTGGCAGAAGGGACTGGTTGGAGATCGAAAGGAAGGTCCCTGGAACGTCTGCGTTCTGCAAGGCGCTTCTCTTCTTCAACTGTTGCTCTTGCCCTGCGTGGACCTACCCGGATCCAGGTTACTCCATTTAGCCTCACCGGTGGTGAATTTGATGGTTCAACTCTAACTACAGCCAGTTCACATTTATTTATAATAGTCTTATCAACAGACATGGATGGAAATGGCTGGATCTTTCCATCGTCTTTCATGTACGATATATCTAATAATAGTTTATCAGTAATATCAAGCCTTGAGCAAGAGCCGTCATCATTAGCTCCAATGAAGATGAATCCGGGCTTATGGTGATTTGGCAAATCATTGGCATACGCACAGATGGCCTGGCGAATTTTATCCGGATTTGACAAAGATGCCTTTCTCTCAACCAGATCTGATTCTAAATCCTTGAGCATAGACTCAAGCTCTTGCTCTTCCATGAAACCTCCCGAATCGTCTCATTACGTGTACTCATCATTGTCCTGTCGCATCTAAGCCCGGCACTTTTATGCATCTGGCGGTGACTGTTGGCTCTGGATGGTAGATTCTCATCTTTCAAGCCTTCCATGTGGAATTCTATGGCATCCTTCATCAGCTCCACAGTCTTCTCTTCCGTCTCGGCTGCTGCTACGATGCCTGGTAGATCCGGGCAGTAGGCAGAGTAATTACCTTCACCCTTTTCGGTAATAATCTTGTAATTAGTCATCAATAATCCCCAATATGCCCGCCGGCTTTAATATACTTTTGAGGGTCTTGGGATGAAGGTCAAAATCAGGACGACCCGCAATCGTTACCAGTTCTACTTTAAAGGGATGTTTGAAATGCCAATGGCTCTCTTTGGTCCTTGTCAGCGCCACCCATCTTCTTCTATCAGCTTGATGAAATCCCTGATCCTCATTCTGTCTCCCAATTTTTATTTTTAAAGAATACCCCGCAGCTTGCTGCGGGGATGGACAGGAAACCGTCTTAAGGAAAGTTGCATATTCTGCATGCAATGATTGAGGTAAAAAAGGCAAATCATTGTGCTTATAAAATCCGATATCATATGGTATTATGCATAAAATATCGTAAGAAGCTACTTATTAATTCAGATCGCATAAATTATATAAAATTTATATGTTCCGAAATAGGCAAAAGATATAGTTTCGATTTTGACGCTATCGGTACTGATGGCGATCATGTTCACATTTTCATTGGAGCTGCCCCAAAATATTCGCCATCAAAAGTGATGCAAATATTAAAGAGCATAACTGCAAGAGAGTTTTTCAAAAGATTTCCAGAAATTAAGAAGCTGCTATGGGGCGGAGAATTTTGGAGTGATGGCGGATATGTCGGAACAGTGGGCGATGGTGTCACAGCTGATATAATAAGAATTTATGTTGAAAAGCAAGGGACAAAGGAAGAAAAAGATGCATACAAGCAAATGAATTTGCTGGAATTCGAATGACGCCAAACGATGCAACATGCCTCGCTTTTGTGTCAGGTAACCTGATTCCGTTTTCATGCGGCGGCGCCTTGGATGCCCCGTCTGCTTGCAGCGGGGTGCGCCGCCGCCGTTTCACTGACTGCCAAATTGACTTATAGTAACGCTCCCGGTGATAGAGCTGGATCGACTGGAGGATGGTTGGTCTACAGGCATGCATTCAGGTTGAAGCCAGTATGGCCAGGAGAACGCACACACGCCAGAAGCCCGGAGGCCCGCTCGGGCGGCTGCGCTTACAGTCGCACGGGATCGCGGGTGCGCGCTCGTGGACGAGGCCTGGACAGGCAGAAAAACCGCGGCCCGCGAGTCTCGCACTCCTGCTAATAGTTAGCTTCTTACCACATGAAGGGATTTGGATCTGTGGTGGTTCATTGAAACGCCTGATGATATTCATCGATAATTCTAACATCTTCCGAGGATCACGCAGGGAGGGCATCAAATTTGATTACCAGAAGTTAGTAGATTTCCTGGCGGATTCGGGCATTCAGAGGCTAGAAAAATACGACTTAACACGAGTCATAATGTACTGTGCTGTTGATAGATCTCAGCCAGATGATAAGGTCAGAGCCCAAGAAGCGCTATATTCCATCTTTAACAGTTTTATCAAATTTGACGTCAAGACCTTTGACTTGAAAGTGGTCCAAGCTGCTAATGGTGACATCACTGATAAGTATGAGAAAGGGGTAGACGTGGCCCTGGTTACCGATCTACTCTTGCTGGCATCACGAAATGCGTTCGATGTGGCCATCATATGTGCCGGAGATGCTGATTTCTTCCGAGCTGTCGAAGGCGTAAAAGAAATGGGAAAGGAGATATACATCGCAAGCTTTGATAGTAGCTGCGCAACAAAGCTCAAGGATGCTTCGTTAGGCTATATCTCTTTAACAATGAACTCAGACTAAAATTTAGTATTTTTTAGCGGAGAATGAGCATCTTGGATGCCAAAGACCTTTTGGTTCACTCTCCGCGGGTTATTTCCAACACTAAAACCGCATGTATGATATAAAACTTTTGCGCTACAGGCGATGGACCGGCTTCTCCAGGTCCAGGCAAGCATGAGAATGGTGGCAGAGGGACGCCGGAGGCCCACTCGGGCGGCTGCGCTTTCGGGCGCGCAGGATCAAGGGTGCGCGCTCGAGGGCGGGCATATTGAGATCTCCCAGAGATCCATTGCCACGACTTTGCCTGTATTGGACTTGGCCGTTCCAATCGTTCTTACCAAGCCAGCCCGGCGTTGAGGGCGCCCCAACCATAGCGCGGGAGGCCCGCAGGCCGACTCGCGGCACCCCGGAAGAATGTGCGAACGTTAT
>CAWCSK010000022.1:0-112887 GCA_963798205.1 uncultured Methanosarcinales archaeon | reverse complement strand
ATTATCGGATTTGATAACAAGACTATTACTCTGGTAGATGAAACTGGGGATTATTGGGGCTCTTTGAAATCACCCACGGAGATGGAGCTATCTAATCAGGGAGTTGATATAGATAATATGGGTGTAGGTGCAGGAATCTTTACAAAAGAGTGACCTTAGCCATGACAAGGAGAGTGGTTCCTTGTATACCGAACCATTCTCTTATTTTGGCGTCTATAGGTACATATAACCTGCCAATCCGCTTACCTATTTTCATACTTGTTTTTGTGCGCCAGATTTCCATCACATCAGCTCCTACTCATCCAAATTGCGGAATTGCAAATGCCCATAGGGATTCTTGCTTCTGGATTGGCTTATGTAATCCCTTATCCTTCTGCCAGAAGAGACTTCTGCATCCAGGCGAGCAGAAGGTGACATATTTTAATTCCAGATTGAAATCGCCAACACCACAATCCCGCACTTTTTTACCACACCTATAGCACCTGATTTCACTCTTTCTGTCCGCCATTTTGAATCGCATCGTTGATTCTCTTTTGCTTTGAATGCCTTTTGATACCTGTCACACTTCCAGATTTCAGGCTATACATGCTTTCTGCTCCCCAGATCTCCTGTCTGTCCATCCCGGCCACATAACCAACCCGGACACCAGAAAAGACATAACGCATAACTGGCACGTAACCGGAGCATAAGCCGTTCTCAAGCTGTGGCTAAGGCTATCGAATTCTTCATAGCATGAGATAATCAAAAAGCACAGCGCCAGACAATTCTTTAATTTGTTGCCTATTTAGACTACTTGGAGCCTATGCAATCCGATTATTAGCTTGTACGGATTAATATAATTCTTGATTTTGAACCCACAAGAGCAATATATTGAAGTCGCTGAAGGATGTACTGGTTGATTAACATGAAATCACTAATTTTCATTCTAATAGTGCTGTTCTTGGCAGCACCATGTATAGCCATGAACCAGACACAGACCGCTTGGTTGGAAGGCGTTCATTTTGGAATGACATTTGGACCTGCCTTGGAAGCAGCGATTTTAAGTGGAAACAATACCGAATACAATATATTAGCACAAGAATACAATGATGGAATCAATGGAAAATTGTCCGAGGATGAAGCTAAAAAAGAGTGGATAGCATTGAAACCTACTGCTGCCATTCAAGATCTATCTGGACAATCTGTGATCGGTACAAAAAAGCCGTTCAATAGCAGCAGCGCGTTAGGGCAATTCGGAAAGCAGCAGGTATATGATTCTTCCATTTATCAAGATAAACAGGCTAATCAAGTCACTGAGATGGATGCAAAAAATAAGGAGCTAGAGGATTTCTTAAAAGGCTAATATAGCGATAATAATTGATCACAGCCTATTGCAGTGCATATAACCTGCAAGAATCCATCCCCATTTTTGCCATCCACTTAACAGGCCCTATTTTCGCTTCTGGCAAAGTCCCTATTCCATACACTATGGAATCAATTATCGACAATTGCCCGTTATCGAAAAAGCAGCATCAGCTAGAACCAAATTACGGCCCACAATCCAGAGCGCAACATCAGACCTTACGAGGTCGAAAGCATATTTATAAAACCCACATGAGCCAGTGACTCATGCCCGAAGAATGTAAAGCATGAAGTACCTTTGCGGCATATTTGTATCCGATATGTGCAGTGAAGGCTGTGATATTTTTGGGACAAGATCCCGTTTATAAAACTAGCCACCTACTCTCGGATGCCAGAATGCGTCTTAGAACGCGTATGGGAAAATGCACCCTTTGAGGATTTCAATCTGCACATATCAGGACGGCAATAGTTATGGAGACGCAAAGGAATAGGGTTTGTGGAGCAGATATCCACAAAAAGTTCCTCGTAGCCACTATCCTTTCTAGAGATGGCACTAAGAAGACTAAACGATTTGGTATGACTCTAGATGACCTTCTTGATTTCAAGAGCTGGGTAATGGAAAATCAATGTGAACAAGTAGCAGTTGAGTCTACTGGGGTTTATTGGATTCCTATACATTCAGTTCTAGAGAATGCAGTGGATTTGATAGTTGCCAATGCGTACAAGATCAAGCATATTCCTGGAAGGAAGAGTGACCTTATCGATTCCGAATGGATTGCTGAGCTTTGCTTAAACGGCATGATTGAGCCATCTAGGATATTTCCTAAAGATGACCGAGAACTAAGAAGGCTAACAAGAGCCCGAGAAGGGTATGTCAATGACATGACTCGAGAGAAGAACAAGATCCATCATGCCCTTGAGAGTTGTGGCATCAAGCTATCATCGGTATTGGCGGATGTCTTTGGCAAGTCAGGTCGATATCTATTGAATTGCTTGCTAAAAGGAATCGAACTTGAAGAAATGATTGAAGGCATACCTGTAAAAAGTGTTAAGCTAAAGGCTGATCAGATAAAAGAAGCAGTCAAAGGTAGCCTGGAGACTACCCAGATTATCCTTATTCGAGGTGGTCTGGAACTGATAGGATCAATCCAACGCAGAATCGATGAACTGGAAAGAGAGATCAAGAATAGGATCGCCAGTAGGAGGGTGGATCTGAAGATTGCTATGTCTATTCCTGGAATTGGATTTATTTCGGCTTCGACGATCCTTGCAGAGGTCGGAGACTTCAATGACTTTGACAAGGCCGAACAGCTAGCAGCTTGGGCTGGTCTAGTCCCAACAGTTTATCAATCAGCCGATAAACTCATAACCGGTAGCATAACCAAACATGGCTCAAGGCATATCAGACGGATATTGGTCGAGGTTGCTCAAGCTATTTCCCGATCAAATAAGGGCAAACTGAAGAGATTCTTCCGCAGGGTTCAAGCTAAGAAGGGATATAATGTGGCCACTGTCGCTTTAGCAAGAAAAGTGTTATGCATACTCTATCATCTGGTCGTCAACCGAGAGATGTACCAGGAAGATGATGTCGTCAGAACAAAGACAGTAGACGTCAATTCTTCTTCTTTGCCTACAAAACTTGGATTCGAGGAGATGATTCAAATTCTTACTAAAGCAGGTTATGAAATACGAAAGACTACTTCAGGCACAGGAGGATAGACTCCTCCTGTTATGGATTTAGCAAAGCTTTACATGGGAAAATATCATGGGCTCCGATTCTGGTCGGAAGGTTGTACAATTGATCTATATATAACCTGCGAATTCTGATTTTGTGAATAATCCGAAATTAGGCAGGCGGTCCTAAATAGTTTAAAGTGGTACGCAAAAATATGCCAGAGCAATCACGCTATCGAACTCAATGGTCTGCCCAATTCTTCGCCGCCGCCGAGCTAACACGCAGAGGTTACCAAGTGGCCCTCACACTCGGCAATGCAGAATTCACAGATCTTATGGTTGAAAGCCCTAATAGGCAACATTTCGACGTGGATGTAAAAGGCCAATCCACCAAAAGCTATTGGATGATCAAGCAGCGGGAGCCTTATGATAATCGATATTTCATTCTTGTCTACGTCCCACGAGATTCAAAAGAAGCTCCGCAATACTTCGTTATATCTTCAACCGAGATGGCGAAACTCATAATTCAAGAAAGAGATGATTCCCATAAAAAACAGGAAGAAAAGGGAATGTCTTGGGCCCCCAAGGATAACCGGTTCTCAGGAATCAAGTGGATTAAAGCGTTTGAATACACGGATTGGGGGGGGGTACTTCCCAAATAGCCGCAAAATCGATTTTTGGAGAGGTCCTCTGAATTGACGGTGCCCTGAACCATAGCTGTGAATCCTTTCAGCCGCCCAAGAGTAGACACAATGTTATAATCAGCAAACTCCTAAGATCAACAATTGTGATCAATGAATTTCTCATTTTAGATAGATTCAGAAATTGTCCGGGCAAATCTTCCAATAGAGATATCTCCGTGAAGTACTCTAATCGATGATCATGAAATTGGCTTCATTGATCACTATATTGCTGATTGCATTCGTAATTCCTGCGGTAGCAGACGACGTAGATAAGTGGATTCAGGATCTCAGTGATCCAAGTGTATCTGTACGAGGAGATGCTGCAGTGTCTCTCGGCGAACTCAAAGATAATAGAGCTATAGAGCCCTTAAAGTCGGCATTAAATGATGAAAGCGAAGATGCACGAGAGGCTGCTAAAGAGGCCCTCACCAAGATGGGATACACGGGCTAATTCCGGTAGTGCGTGTAACATGCACGAATCAATCTCTCTTTTTTCTGGCAATTCCCACACATCTATGCACACGACATTTTTATAAATATCTTTCTAGCTCTATTTAGTGACATGTTGGCTCCAAGTCCCATATTTGCGGAATCGATAGCAGTAAAATCAATTGATCGATATCAGCAACCGCTAAAGAAAACTTGATTGCGATACTCATAGTAACTGGAATGGATCGTTAGTCAAGAGACGATTTAGGCCAATTGAGATGAGCGTATGAGGTACTATGTATAACCTGCAAAATTTGGGGCCGCCAGGCAGAAGTCCCATAGAATGAAGGTGCAGCGGCATCAGCGATCAAGCTCTAAATAGTGAGATCCAGAGAATAATATATACATGCGCGAGGTTTTGGAGCGTAACGACCGAAGACAGGGCATTCCTTGCGAGCCTGACGCAGATAAGACTGATGAAGAGATCGTTGAGGGACTATATGAAGATAACAGCCCTTTCGCTCGCAGATTTACTGGCAGATGATCCCGCATTATGAATGAAGACCTGAAAGAGGCAAAACTACTGGAATCCAGTGAGCCCCATAGAAACATTGAATTACATCCACTTTTATCTCATTTGTCGGTCAGGTGACCTCAATTGCAATTGCTCCTAATCCATTCTGATTTTATTGAATTCGAGGCCAAGCGGCCCACGAAGATGGCGGAAGAAGTCGTTGAATCGGCCAAGAAAGGCCGCCTGGAAGAGGCGCTCTGCGCTTTCATCGCCGTGGAGAAGTTCGACGAGGACGATCCGGATGCGGTCATAGCCGAGGGCGCAAAGCAGATCGCAGATGTGGCAGGACAGGTCAAAGCCCGCCGCATCATGATCTATCCTTATGCCCACTTAAGCCCCAACTTATCCACGCCCGCGACAGCTGTCAAGAGTCCTCAAAGGCATGGCTGAGACGCTCTCCGGGGACTATGAGGTCATGCGGGCTCCCTTCGGCTGGTACAAGTCCTTCACCATAAGCTGCAAAGGCCATCCGCTCTCCGAGCTCTCCCGCTCGATCAAGCTGGGCGAGGGCGAAGTTGTCTCCCAGGCGCTCAAGTCCGAGGCAAAGGCCGTCTCCTACTGGAAGGTTCTGGACTCTGGACGGCAACCTCGTCGACATCGACAAGTTCGACTTCCAGGGACACGACAACCTGCATAAGTTCGCCAACTACGAGATCACCAAGGCCAGAGCCGTGGACAGGGTCCCGCCCCACGTGGAGCTCATGAGGCGCTTGGAGCTGGTCGACTACGAACCTGGTTCCGATTCGGGCAACATGCGCTACTACCCCAAGGGCAGGCTCATCAAGTCCCTGCTCGAGAACCTCGTACTGGAGAAGGCCACGGACATGGGGGCTATGGAAGTGGAGACGCCCATCATGTACGACATGGAGCACCCCACCCTGAAGAAGTACCTGGACCGGTTTCCTGCAAGGCAATACCAGATCGAGTCGGACAAGAGGAAGCTGTTCCTGCGCTTTGCGGCCTGCTTCGGCCAGTTCCTCATGGGCCACGACATGTCCATCTCCTACAAGTCCATGCCCCTGAAGATGTTCGAGATCACCAGATACAGCTTCCGGCGCGAGCAGCGCGGCGAGCTGGTGGGCATTCGCCGTCTGCGGGCCTTCACCATGCCAGACATGCACACCCTGACCCGGGATATGGCATCCGCCACAGAGGAGTTCAGGAAGCAGTACCTGGCCAGCATCTCCATCTTGAAGGACGTGGGTCTGGACCTGGAGGACTACGAAGTGGCCATCAGGTTCACCAAGGAGTTCTACGGCGAGAACCGCGAGTTCATCGAGGGCCTGGTGGACATCGTCAAGAAACCGGTGCTCATCGAGATGTGGGATGAGAGGTTCTTCTATTTCGTGCTCAAGTTCGAGTTCAACTTCGTAGATACCATGGACAAGGCCAGCGCTCTCTCAACTGTGCAGATCGACGTCGAGAACGCGGAGCGCTACGACATCACCTACATCGATGAGGCCGGAGAGAAGCAGCGGCCCATACTGCTCCATTGCTCGCCTTCGGGCGCAATCGAGCGGGTCATGTTCGCCCTCCTGGAGAAGGCGGCCCGCCTTTCGGAAGAGGGGAAATTGCCCATGCTGCAGACCTGGCTCTCACCTACCCAGATCAGGGTAATACCCGTGGCAGAGCGCCACCAGGCCAGAGCATTCGAGATTGCAGAAGAGCTGGGATTCCGGACGGACGTTGATGACCGGGATGAGACAGTGGGCAAGAAGATCCGTGATGCGGGCCGCGAGTGGATACCCTATGTGGCAGTGATAGGAGATGAGGAGCTAGAGTCGGGGCAAATGACGGTCACCATCCGGGCCGATTCCACGCCCAAGAATGCGGCCAAGTCAAAGATGACGGTCGAATACTTGAGAAAGAGGGTCTCTGCCGAGACCGCAGGGAAGCCCTGGCGCAGACTGGCCATGTCCGTGAAAGTCTCGGAGCGTCCCAAGTTCATCTGAATGCCGGTGCCGGCTCGGCCGGACACTGGCGGCCTTTCTTTTCTATTTTAATTTTATACCTTTGTCAACTTGGCAGAACCATTATCCATCGCACTTCAGTGCCCGGTCACCTCTGCCAGTGGATGTCTGTCCACGCTCGGCCCTCCCGGGACGTAAAAGATCCGGCCGAGATCGCTATAGTAGTTGCCAACGCTGCCGTTGTCCCAGCGGTTGTTCTGGCCTACATCGTAGGCGTTGCAGTCGTTATTGATGAGATGGTTGCCGTAGACCAGATCCCACCCAGAGGAGAAGGACAGATAAATGCCGTATCCGTTCTCCTTTGCCGTGTTGCCTGCAAGAGTGTTATTGCTGCTGTGATTTGCCAGATTCAATCCCTTTTCGTTATTTGAAACGTTATTTCCTTCTAGTGTGTTGTCATTGCTGTCGTAGGAGAGGTAGACACCTCTGACATTATGCTCGGCCCTATTACCCCGGATGAGATTTTGCCGGGAGCTATCCAGATATATGCCGGCATTGGTATTGCTGCTGGCGTTGTTATCGGCAATCAGGTTCTTGTTGCTGGACTCCGTAAGGGAGATCCCGTACCAGTCGTTCTTTGTGACATTGTTGCCGATTATGGCATTGTAGCTGCTGGAGCGCAAGGAGACGGAACAGTCGCCGTTATCCATCAGATCGTTCTTCCTTATGATATTATTCGATGGAGTAAATCAGAAAAATTCCGCAGTCGCTCGCCTCATTTATATTGTTATCCCGGATATTATTATGTTCGATAGTATTTTCTTCTGATGCGTAGAGAGTTATGCCGTTGGTGTTGTTGTTTATATCATTGTGGGAGATGTTGTTCGAGCCGGAACGATCCAGGCGAACGCCATCCAGACAACCGCTTATGGTATTATTTTCTACGGTATTGTTCCGGGAAAGGATATGTATCCCGGTCTGCCGCACGGTTCTGATATCGAATCCAGACACCCGGACTCCATCTGCCCGGAGGGTTATCGCGCAGCCGATTGAGCTTCCGTCCAGAATGAGGATGCCCTCTGCCCTCCAGGATGATGGAACTGGTTATATTCAGGCTCTCGCGATAAACCCCGCCATGAACAACGATCGTGTCGCCAGCCTTAGCCCTATTTATGGCAGCCTGGACGCCCTGTCCGGGGCCGACATCGATTGTTGCCGCCTCGACAACTGTAGTCAGAAAGATGATAGCGACTGCCAGCACGGCTAGATATCTTCGTCTGTCTTTCATTGCTCTCCCTCCTACTACTATGACCTTTCTGATCTTAAAACTTGCCTTTGTAAGAACGACCCCTTCAGGCCAGGATACCCAAATGAGGATCATGATGTCTTAAATTTTTCGATCTTCGATCTTTCGACCCTCAGGCCTCTCCGTCTCCACGAAGATCTGGCGGTCCTTAATTTCTGTCCTGTATACTCGCAAGGGTTTCTTGGCCGGCCCCCTCAGTACCGATCCGTCCTCAATATTGAACTGAGAATAATGCCAGGGGCAGGTGAGGACCGTGTCTTCCAGTGAGCCCTCATACAGGGGCGCGCCTGCGTGTGAGCACCTCGCCTCCAGGCAATAGAACTGGCCCGACAGGTTGACGACCAGTATTTCCTCCTCTTTCAGATCAAACTGCTTCATCTCCCCAGGGGAGATATCCTTAGTAGCGCAGAGTTTCATGAACATCTTTTGTCACCCAAAGCCGGACCTTGCCCCTGACTTAGCCCTGGACTAAAAGGCTATTGGAGATCTCCTGTTGCTTTTCCAGATACTCGCAGACGGCGATTACGAATTCGGCATGACTCCAGACCAACGGGGAAACAGAAACAGGAACGCCTGTGAAGGGATGAATCTGCTCAGCCATCACTCCCGATGGCAGGGCGGAGTTTGCCGCCCATACCAGGAGCTCCATACCTTGATTCAGCTCCAGCATCGATCTTGCTCGCGCGATATGCCATCTGGCCAGCCAGAGCGTGGATATTAACCAGGGATTGCCAGTCGCATCTTTGGATGCTCTCTGGTACTCATCATTCTCATATCTGGCCAGGCCGCCGACGCCCTTCCCGATCCAGAGCCGGTCGAAGATTGAGTTCATTGTCTCCTCTACCACTTTATCCGAAGCCTGGAAGCCTCCGTAAAGAAAGATTGCCGATGTGCTGCTGTCGACGTTCATATCGCGTGATCCGTCCGGAAATATGGCGTTTATGAACCTGTGGCTCTCGCATCGTAGAGCTGCTTGAAGATGGCGTCCTTTAGATTGCTGGACGCCTGGCAGAGGGCATCATGTCGCTCGCGGTTATAGAAGACCCGGGAAAATTTGGCGGCAGCCCACAATCCCGCGTAAACTGTTGCTGCCGTCCAGGTGAATACTCCATATTTCTCCTCCCAGAGATCGAAGGATGGCCTGGGAAGGCCTGTCTTGGGATCGATATACTTCAGCAGAAAGTCGGTTGTCTTCAGGACCAGATTGGGATAGACGTCCTCTATGAACTCTATATCATGAAATTTTTGGAAATGCCTCCAAAGGGCATAGAGAACCAGGGCCGTCTCGTCCTCCTCGATGGCAAGGCCCTCGAAACCTGACGCGGCAAGCCAGCTACTTCCCACAGACCCGTCCGGTGAATACTTGTGGTGAAAGAATCCTTCCTCTGTAATCACTTCATTGCAGAAGCTGGAAGAAGCGTCTGGTTACCTCCGGAAAACCTGCCAGGTCGAAGGCCATGCTCGCAATGCTGCCGTCTCTCATCCAGACATAGGAGTATGTATCCCGGTTGAACTGCAGAATGTTCGAATCGGAGGAAGCAATTATCCCGCCCTGGCTGTCGGCATGGGTGCGCATGATAAGAAGCGAGTTCTTGTAGGCATGGAGTATATTCCTGGGAAGAGTGGCCAGATTGATGTCCTTCTTGTCAAGCCAGGCTGCCCAATAGTTTTCCGTCTCCATCAATAGCTGCTCGGCTCCAATCTCTTTGACTTTAAGGGTTAGATCCAGAACCTGTTTCAGGCTCCGGGCGCAGGCGATCCAATAATGAACCGCCCCGGTGGAGCCCGGCAACAGATCCAGTTCAAAGGAGACGGCCGAGTCCACAGAGCCCTGGGCAATGGTATTTCCTTCCAGAAGTCCGTCTTCGGCGTCTCTCCAGGTTCCTTCCCTGCCCGGCTGCTCTTTGTAGCCTGTGGCGAACTGGTACAACCCCTTCTTCTGGGCGGACCCGCCGATGAGAAAGTAGCGGTTGCGTTTGTAGTGGATGATGGAGTCGAGGGTCGGCTCGTACATCACCGTATCGCCAACGGAGTCTCCATAGATGTGAAAGTCGTGGGTGAAGAAGAGCCTGATCTTCCTGTGGCGACTCTGAAAGGTTGCGGACGGTCACCTTTCTCAGGAGAACGTCCCGGGAGTGATGCACGCCGTCATTAGTCTCCAGCTGAAGGCCCAGCTCTGCATTCTTTGCCCGGCTTCTGCCGACCAGCGTCTCCGGCAAGTAGCCCGTTTTTACATCCCAGCCGTCGTCTGACCAGCGAAAGAGGCCATCCACCCAGAGGCCCATCCTCATGAAGTGTCCCAGCAGATGATTTTCCAGACCCACCCTGGGATAGAAGAAATCTCTGATGTTCATCTTGCTGTCAAAAGCGATGGCAATACGGCCGTTGCCTATAACCGTCTCTCTGGGCATTCACCGACTCCTGAAATAGATCATATAATCATAGGTTCCATTGGTATAAAAAAAGAGCGTTCGTTATTGGAAATGGATCTTCAGAAACGAAGTATAGAAAAGAGTTTAGCAGCAGTTCTGGAAGTGAAATTGACGGTCGCCCAAGCGCCCGACGGAGCAAGGACAGGCAGGGAAAGCGTTATCATTAATTGAGGCTGTAATTGCGGCAGAGATTCATATCCATAAGGAGGAAGATGAATGACCCGCAATATTTTAACCGAGAAAGATCTGGATGTGCAAGAGAGAAAGGTCTTTGGCCGAATCATCGACATGTGGAGCATGGGAAGCGAGGAAGATCCCTATTCCCAGAGTACCAGGTCTGAAGTGATCAAATACTCCAAGAAGGACGAACTTACCGAGGAACAGATTTTGAAGGTCCTGGAGAACCTGGAGGAAAAAAAACTGATCCATATAGACGAGCCGGATGGCAACGCGATTATCAAATATAATGCAGAAGCCGCTCAGATAGTCAAAGAGCTTCAGAAAACCGCATATGTACATAGCAGAACTGAGTTCGTACCACATCATTAAGAAAGAGTTCGAGAACTCTTTTTCGGGCCGTTCCGGGATTGATGCAAGGCTTAGAATCGAGATGGTGGTAGACGCGGCGCATGATGTCTTGGGACTATAGCTATCGATACCACTACAGGAATTAAAATGGGCCTTTGATATTAGATGATAACCGTTAAGTGAAAAGAGAGCTGCAGGACTGACTCAGAACATCAGACGAAAACAAAAGCGTTCATAGGAAAAACCAGACGGTATCAGAGGATAGGGTTAAGACTCTGCAAAATAAGATTGGTCAGCCCAATAAGTATATCAAGGAGCTGAAGGACGAGATAGACCGCCTCGAAGAATAAGATCCACCGCTAAGAGACTTGCCACTTATAATTATCTCCCTTTTGACATCTAAGTGAGATTGAACTGCCAGCGAGAAAATACATATACTAGGAAGAGATATGAAAAAGAAGGTATCAAACGGCATATATCAAGCGGCCAGTGCCATGAACAACCTTAAGACCTTGGCACGCGGCATACGATGATATGGCTGAAAAAAACCGGGTCCAAGGCAAAAGCAAAAAAGCTATGACCAAAAAGGCAAAGCAAAAAAAGAAGAACGATGTGAAGTTATGAGTGAAGCCAGAGATAAAAAGATGAAGCGTAAGCGCAAACTTGAAGAGTTGAAGGCCGTTAAAGTCATGAGAGCCTGCAAGTTCAGGCGGTATGACGAGAATAGGTGAGTCCTTCTTTTTTGTTGCGCCAAATTAATCTAATTCATTCCTATTTTTAGCTCAGATCAAATGCGAATGCCATCAAAAAGAAGATGCTTTCCCTTCAAAAGCAGCTCTTGAGGCCAGTACGTCCCCTGAGCGGATGCTTGAGTTCCATCCTGCTCGTCCAGGATTATCTCAATAATCATACAGCAGGTTTATTTTATAAGCTTCGCTTAAGGAATAATTCGAGGCTGGCAAGATCGTTAGCATATCATTATGCTCCTAAAAAAAGGAAGTTCGCTTAACATGGCGGAGATAGACCGCACTGCGGCCAGGTGCATATCCATGCTTGCGTCCTCATCCCTTTTATGAAAGCATCAAGATCGGGTCGGAGCAAAAATGAAAATGATGTTTTGCAATGGCATCAGATTTAGCGCAATAATAGCGGATCCTTACGTGGAAGAAATTGAATTTTCGGAGGCCAGGGCCAAGGAATTTAAATTTTATAATTTGAATTCATATAGAAAATAGAAAGAGTTATATCTTTTTTAATCTATGTTATAGAAGTATGTCAAAATCCTCAGACAAGATAATGGCCGGAAGAGAAAATAAGAAGGCCGAAGCAGATCTGAAAGCTGCCGACAAAAAAGTGACGATCAGTAAAGAAACTGAGAGTAAATCCGTATAAAAGCAACAGCACAAAAGGTTACTTCCCGCAGCTTATCTTGCAGTGTCACATAACAGCAAATTTATTTTTCGCGACTATCCAAAATAATTGCGTCCTTGCTCGATGAGCTTGCATCAAGACCGTGGCTGAGTGCATGGCCGGCCTGGGGGATCACCGCGGGCGGCCCGCGAGATCGATAATTTGGGCAGATCATAGCGGAAGCCGATACGGAGCTGCCCATTGCAGAAGCTCACCTTGATACGGCTCAGGCCATCTTCGGAGAGGCCATCCTGCCTGAGAAGGAGGACGTCATTCCAAGCAACGAACGAGTTCAACCAGGCGATCAGCAGGGCAACGGCCCCCTAAGCTCTTTTTCCTTGGCCGTAGAACCGTTGTTCAATATTTCGCCTTCTGTGGCCAGTTCTTCTATTGCCAGGATACTTGCCGGAGAGCCTGCCTTGGAAGCGCCGAAACCTGCTGCAGCGGAGGTTCGGGAGGGCGTAGATGATGTTGCCAAAAAGATCACTGGTGTCAATAAAAAATACTTTCATAGATGACTGCATGTCAACGAGATTTCGTGGGAGCGAGGCAGTACATGGCCCAACCCATATATTGGCGTTGGAACTGTAAATAATCATCCTGGTCAGTACGGAAATGCTTGAATACCTGTTCATAGTCAGTGTGGGTGGGATTTTCTTCAAGCCAACGTATCAGTCCATACCAACCATCCGAAATGTACCTGTCCCAGTCGTCGTGGCTGGCACGAATGATGTATTCGAGTTCAAAGCCTTCATCCCGGATAAATTGAGTTAGTTCCGCTTCTGTATGGGTAGTTGTCTGTTTTTGGGCGTATACCGGATGTACCTGATTGCTAAGCCAGTGGGTTTCGCCGATACCAAGGCGTCCATTCTGATGAACAGCTCGCTTCAGTACTTGGAGTGTCTGCTGGCAGCCGCCAAAAATAAACGTTGACCCAATACATGTTGCGGCATCGAAAACCCCTTCTTCGAATATGTAATCAGCCCCATGGGAGCAAACGATTTCGATTCGGTCCGACAAACCTTTCGAAGCCAGCTTTTTCCTAGCCCTGTCGCAGAAATCCTCGGATATATCTATTCCAATACCAGTAATACCGAATTCCTCAGCCCAG
Organism: uncultured Methanosarcinales archaeon; assembly: GCA_963798205.1. Classification (GTDB taxonomy): domain Archaea; phylum Halobacteriota; class Methanosarcinia; order Methanotrichales; family Methanotrichaceae; genus Methanothrix. The sequence continues at coordinate 99,489 of CAWCSK010000022.1, read as the reverse complement.
AGAGTAAGGGGTCCGGCACAACCACAACCGAAGTCGATGACCCGGTTTCCTTTTTTCAATTTGAGTAATTTGCCAAGTTTGATGATCTTTTCAGGCGTGGAAGGGTTTAGTATCTCCATATAGCGGTGTGAGATGCTCATAATGTCAAGGAATTCCATAATTCAAGCCTCCTTCTGGAAACTGTAACTTGATTCATAAAGGTGTTGGGAGACCTGATGCCCCATTCTTACGAAGCTGTCTAGGGAAATCGGACCCTCTCATCAACCTTCCGACAGCCGGACCCGAAGTTCTCCGCCAGGATCTCTCTAGCGGCTTCTGCCCCAATGAGTTCATTGAATGGAAATCAATCGATGGCAGGTTTCAGGTCTCTCTCAGGAAAAATGCGGTCTTCCAGGCCATTAATAAGATGCGAGAAAATTACAGCTGAGATCACAAAGAAACAGCGCGAAATCCTTGATGGCCTTCATATGTGTGCCTGAACTCTGGGGGAGGGCAGGTTAGAAGATTTACTCAGTAATTATATGCCCAAACCCGGACTCGAACCGGGGACATTCAGATCTTCAGTCTGACGCTCTCCCAACTGAGCTACTTGGGCGAAGAAAGTGGGCCCGACGCGATTCGAACGCATGACCTCCGCCATGTCAAGGCGACGTCATAACCAGCTAGACCACGGGCCCGCAAGCAGGTCTCCTATCTTCTCCTCGCAGATAAAGGCTTCGGTCTCGCATGAGGAGGCAGATCAAGACAGAATGCCTGACCAGACGGACATTCTTCCGGGGTCCGCGAGTCGGCCCGGCAGGCCTCCCGCGCTACTGTTGGGGCGCCGCTCAAGGCCGCGGCCGGCCAAGCGACGACGATTAAGCTGCAGACTGATAGGCGTCCCAAAGTTTCGAATTAAACCTCTATCTGAGGCCTTCTCAAACTCGTCAAAGAATAAAGGGCAAAGCTTCATAGATTGTCCCCCGCGGACGCGGGGTTAGGGGGGCCGCCACGGCCTGGAGTGGACCCCCGTGGGCATTGCGCGGGAGGCCCGCAGGCCGACTCGCGGCACCCAAAAAGAGGAGATAAGCTGTTCTAGCCTATATCGGACAAGTCCCGTCTGCAGTTGAATGATTTCTGCATATTCAGGGCCTTCTGGTCCAGGCTCAGGCATGATTCAGGCATACCAAACCCAGATTCAATTGTAATAAACCTCTTTATGGTACTCATCCAGCGCCTTGATGGTGATCTGATCCTTCTTGGCCATGACAATGGCATCCGCCGCCGCCTGCGCCGCCTGGATGGTGGTGATATAGGGGACATGGTAGTCCACAGCGCTGCGCCTGATCTGGAAGCCGTCCTTGACGGACTGCTTCGTGGTGGGCGTATTTATTATCAGCTTCACCTCGCCGCGTTTTATGTAGTCCAGGACATGGGGGCTGCCGTTGAAGATCTTGTTCACCCGCTCGACCGGTATGCCCGATTTATCAAGATACTCTGCCGTGTTGTCCGTGGCGATGATCTTAAGGCCGGCATCAGCCAGCTTCCTGGCCGCTACCGCCACCGCCGCTTTATCGTCGTCCTTCACCGATATGAAGACCAATCCCTCCAGTGGTAGGCGGATTGTCTGCAGATAGCTCCGCTTTGAAGAAGGCCAGACCCAGCTTGTAGTCTATGCCCATAACCTCTCCTGTGGACCTCATCTCCGGCCCCAGCAGGACGTCCGCACCGGGCAGCTTGTCGAAGGGCAGCAGTACCTCCTTGACTGAGACGTATGGCGTCTTGGGCTCCTGGAGATAGCCCTGCTCGCGCAGGGATTTGTCGATCATGACATTGGCTGCAATCTTGGCCAGGGGCAGTCCAACCGCCTTGGAGACGAAGGGAATGGTCCGGCTGGATCTCGGGTTGGCCTCCAGAACATAGACCGTGCCGTCTTTGTAGGCCATCTGCAGGTTCACAATTCCCACGACCTTCAGGCCCAGAGCAATCTTGCGCACATAATCCCGCACTATCTCCAAAACCACACCCGGCAGGGTCTGGGGCGGAATCATGCAGGCGCTGTCACCCGAATGAATTCCTGCCTCTTCGATGTGCTCCATGATGGCGCCAATGAGGACATCAGTCCCGTCGCAAACGGCATCCACATCGATCTCCACGGCGTTCTGCAGGAAGTCGTCTATGAGCACAGGATGCTCGCGAGAGACCCGCACCGCCTCACGCATGTAGACCTCCAGGCCCGTCTCGTCGTAGACGATCTCCATGGCGCGGCCCCCTAAGACATAGCTGGGCCTGACGAGAACCGGATAGCCAATCCTCTCTGCAACCGCCTTGGCCTCAGCCGGAGAGTAGGCGATGCCTGCATTGGGCTGGGGGATATTCAGCAGGTTCATGAGGGCATTGAACCTCTCCCGGTCCTCAGCCAGATCGATGCTGTCCGGAGAGGTGCCCAGGATCCTGGTCTTCAGGCCGCGGCGAGCTATCTCCTTCTCCAAAGGCATGGCCAGGTTAATGGCAGTCTGCCCACCGAACTGCACCAGCAGACCGTAAGGCTTCTCCTTCTCGATGATATTCATGACGTCTTCCAGGGTCACAGGCTCGAAGAAGAGCTTGTCCGAGGTATCGTAATCAGTGGAAACCGTCTCGGGATTGTTATTGATGATATGGGCCTCTATGCCCTGTTCACGCAGAGCCATCACAGCATGAACTGTGCAGTAGTCGAACTCAATTCCCTGGCCGATCCTGATGGGACCGGACCCCAGGATTAACACCTTCTTTCGGTCCGAGGGCACAAGCTCGCACTCGGTATCGTAGGATGAGTAGTAGTAGGGCGTCTTGGCCTCAAACTCGGCAGCGCAGGTGTCGACCATCTTGAAGGTGGGAATAATGCCCAGGGAGATGCGCATATCCGTTATCTCTTCCCGGCTCTTGCCGACGAATTCCGCTATCTGCTCGTCTGTGAATCCGGTGCGCTTGGCCTTCCGGAGGGTCTCGGGATTCAGATCCTTTCTTGATCTCCGCTTCCATAGCCACGATGTTCTGAATCCGGTAGAGGAAGTAGGGCTCAATTCCCGTAATTGCAGAGATATCCTCCGGAGTGAATGCCCCTCTTCAGGGCCTGGTAGATGGCAAAGAGCCGCTCGTCAGTGGGATTCAGAAGGAGATTCCTTGATCTCCTCATCCGTCCAGACGGTGTACTTTCCGGAGTATCGCGAAGTCCTTATCGATGTCCAGGGAACGCACAGCCTTCATGAGGGACTCTTCGTAGCTGCGGCCGATGGCCATTACCTCGCCCGTAGATTTCATGGCGGTGGTGAGAGTATTGTCGGCCTTGACGAACTTATCGAAAGGCCAGCGGGGGATCTTCGTCACCACATAATCCACAGTGGGCTCAAAGGATGCGGGCGTCTCTTTGGTCACATCGTTCCTGATCTCGTCCAGAGTCATTCCGATGGCGATCTTGGCGGTGACACGGGCAATGGGATATCCGGTGGCTTTGGACGCCAGCGCTGACGACCGGGAGACACGCGGGTTGACCTCTATGACCCGGTACTCGCCGTTCTTGACAGCGAACTGGATGTTGCAGCCGCCCTCGATTCCCAGGGCTCGAATGATATTGATGGCGGCGCTGCGCAGCATCTGGATCTCCTTGTCGGCACAGGGTCTGGATGGGCGTGACGACAATGGACTCGCCGGTGTGAATGCCCATGGGGTCCATGTTCTCCATGTTGCAGATAGTGATGCAGGTGTTATTCGAGTCCCTCATCACCTCGTACTCCAGCTCAGTCCAGCCGCCCAGGCTCTCTTCCAGCAGTACCTGGCTGATCCGGGACCTCTTCAGTCCCAGTTCACAGATGCGGAGCAGATCCTCGCGTGTCTTGGCAATGCCTCCGCCTGAGCCGCCTAAAGTGTACGCGGGCCTTACCACCAGAGGCAGTCCCAGCTCAACCATAACCTGCAGAGCCTCATCCAGGGTATTGACCGCTTTGCTCTTCGGCACCGGCTCTCCGACCCGCTGCATTGCCTTCTTGAAGAGGTCGCGATCCTCTGCCTCCCGGATGGATTTGACGGACGTTCCCAAAACCTCGACATTGATACTTCTCGAGGATTCCCATCTCCGCCAGCTCGGATGTGATGTTCAAGCCGGTCTGGCCGCCGATGCCGGCGATGATTCCATCAGGCCTCTCCTTCTCAATGATCTTGGCCACGATCTCGGGCACCAGCGGCTCGATGTAGACCTTATCCGCTGTGTCCGGATCGGTCATGATGGTGGCCGGATTGGAGTTGACCAGAACTACCTCTATCCCCTCTTCGCGCAGCGATTTGCAGGCCTGAGATCCGGAAAAATCGAACTCTGCTGCCTGGCCGATCTGGATGGGACCCGAGCCTATGAGCAGAACCTTATGGATATCGTTTCGCTTGGGCATCTCTATCGCCTCCCTGGATTGGGGTTTTTGCCATTCATTACCCGCTCGACAGAGCCAAAGAAGGGGTCCAGAGTACAGAGCGGTCCGGGGTGGGCTTCAGGGTGGTACTGTACGGCCAGAATGTTGAGCCGGTCGCTCATAATGCCCTCAACTGTACCGTCGTTGGCATTGAGCTGGGTGATCTTCAGGTCTGTTCCTTCGACGGAACCCGGAACCACGGCAAAGTTGTGGTTCTGAGAGGTGATGTAGACGATCTTCTTTTCCAGATCTTTGACCGGCTGATTGCCACCATGGTGGCCGAACTTGAGCTTGAAGGTTTGAGCTCCCAGCGCCAGGGAGATGACCTGGTGCCCCAGGCATATTCCGAAGACCGGGACTATGCCGGCGAAGTGCTTGACGGCACTTATGGCCTTCTCTGCCCTCTCCGGATCGCCCGGACCATTGGAGAGGAATAGAGCATCCGGCTTTGCCGCCTCGATCTCGGAGATGCTGGAATGGGCGGGAAAGACATCAATATCAAATCCGCGAGCGGATAGACTCTTCAGGATATGCCTCTTGATGCCCAGGTCGATCATGGCAATCCTCTTGCCCCGTCCAGCGATATGGTAATGGTTTTTGCAGGTAACATCCCCCAGGAGATCCTGCGCCGAGATGTCAGGCTGAGATCGTGCCATTTCAACCACATCCAACCCGGATATTTCATCTCTTTCGCCCACAGCGATTGTTGCCCTCATTACGCCCTGTGTCCGGACCTTGAGAGTGAGCATGCGGGTATCCACTCCACATAACCCGGGCCTGCCTTCCTCTTTCAGGAACTGGTTCAGCGTCTTCTGAGATCGATGATGTGTGGGCATCTCCCAGTACTCCCTGCTGACCATGGCCTTGGGCCATATCCGGTCTGATTGAAAATCATCTCCGCTTACGCCGTAGTTGCCCTGCAGAGGATAGGTAAACATGAGCATCTGTCCGTTATAAGAGGGATCCGTCAGCGCCTCCTCATAACCGGACATAATGGTAGTAAAGACCAGTTCACCCGAGACCACACCGGGCGCGCCAAAACCGGTACCTTCCACCCTTGTACCGTCTTCTAACCCTAAGACCCCAATCATAGTATCGGCAACACAAGAAGCTAACACACCTAAATACATTTCGATGCCTGGAAATAGACACGGGCCCCCAGGGCCGCCCGGAAGAATCACCATCTTTTTTAAGCTTGAGACCATCTCCTTCTGGCATGGAAGTATCCATGGAGATTTTGCGCAGTCCCGATTTCAAGCAGGTTTATGCCATCGGCGCGATAGGCGGCCACAGCCCCTACGACTTTAGGATCGCTTTTTACAACGACTCGCCTAAATCCCTGGTCGAGGGAGGCAAGAGTGTGACGGTCATGGAGCGAAAGATCGATACAGAGATCATTCTCTCGCCTCTGGCTGCCAAGGAGCTGGCTAACTGGCTTGGCGAACATATAAAGGATTATGAGAAGGTTTTCGGCGAGATCAAGAGGCCGGGCTCAAACCCAGGAGGCTCAGGCAATCCCGGGAAATCCGGCGAATCTGCGCCCATCCAGGGCTATATGTGAGGCCCCATGAACTCTAAAGAGAAAGTGTTGATTCATAGAGGAATGGATAAGGTCAAGCAGAAGGATTATCCTGCGGCTCTGGAGATCTTCGAGCGCGTCCTGGCCGCGGATCCGGATATCCCGGAAGCCTGGAACAATAAAGGCGTGGCGCTCTATCGGTCTAGGTCGCATCGAAGAAGCAGGTGTTAGCTATGATCGATCTCTGGCTCTCGATCCTGAGAACCTGGACGCCATGAGAAACAAAGGCTTCCTGCTGCGAAACCAGAAAAAGCTGGAGGAAGCTCTGCAGGTTTATGATACAGTGCTTCAGAAAGGCGGCGACGCCTATGACATGGAATCAACGGCCGCAGTGCTCACGGCTCTTGGACGGCTGGAAGAGGCCTTGAATTGCCTCTACCTGGCCAGGGAGGCAATGCCTTTGGACCGCCTCGAAGAAGAGATCGGGACGATTCAGGAAATGATCTCAAATCGAGAGGTGCCTGACTCCGAGAAGAAAGAGTGATACTGCAGGATTCAACAATTTGGTATTCTTGTGTCAGAATGAGCATCAATGCCAGAACAATTTTTTCTGGATTACCGGGGAGTGATTCATGTGAAAGGTTTCATTATGATAAACGTAGAGCCTGGAACGGAAAAGGCGGTTCACGATTGCCTGCTGGGGATCAAGGGGATTCGCGAAGTTGTGCCGGTCTACGGGGAGAAAGACTTCATCGCGATATTGGATGTGGAGAGCATAGCCGATCTCAACCGTGCAGTGTTGAATGTTAGGGACATCTCTGGAGTAACTTATACTCAGACTATCCTTGGCATGGAACTGGCGTTTTAGAGCAGGATGCATTCGTTCAAAGATCTTAACTCGCTTGCGCCTCTCTATCTAGCTGTCTTCGTCGCCGTCCTGGGATTCTCACTAGTCGCACCATTCTTTCCAGGCTATGCCATGAATCTGGGCGCAAATTTCACGATGCTCGGGTTTATCGTCTCCATCTATGGAGCGGTGCAGCTCATCACCCAGATACCCATTGGCCGCCTCTCCGATCGATGGGGGAGAAAGAAGTTGCTGCTGCTGGGACTGGCCACCTTCACCTTCATGCCTCTTCTTTATGTCTATGCTGACAGCGCCTACAAACTCTTGCTCATCAGGGCTCTGGGCGGAGTGGGGGCATCTCTTGTCTGGCCTACAGCCATGGCATTGATCATTGATCAGGCCCGCCCCCAGAGCAGAGGAGCAGCTATGGGCTTCTACAACGCCGCATTCTTCTCTGCCCTGGCCCTGGGACCGTTTATTGGTGGAGTTCTCTATGACCTGATGGGGTCATTTGCGCCCTTCTATTTTTGGGCACTTCTGGGAACGGTATCGGTTGTCATAGTATATCGACAGGTCTCTGAGCCCAATAAGGAGAAGGCAGAAGATCGGATTATTGCCCGAAAATGGAGAAATGAGAAAGGAGCCGCTTATCGCGCCAGGGTATCGCAAGACATTTCTTGCCTGCTGCTCTGTTGTTCTTTGGGCAGGTGTTGTAGGGGGCTTCAACTACACCATGCTCCCGGCTTATGCCGCAAAGCTAGGCCTCTCCACAACGAACGTGGGACTGATTTACCTGGTTTATGGAGGCTGCACTGCCATCTCGAATATCTATTTTGGCACTCAAGCCGACCGGGGCAGAAGAAGACTGCTTATCTTCACCGGCTGTTTGGCCGGATTGGTATCTTTTGCCCTTTTGCTGAGGGCTGAAACCATGATCGAGGTCGTCATCCTTTTCGCGGGACTGGGCGCGGGCCTCGGCATGGGCAGCCCGGCAGCGGCGGCGATCATAGCCGATACCACCTGCGCGGCACGCAGAGGCGAGATCTATGGCATATTCAATACCGCTCGCATGTCCGGTGTGGTGGTGGGACCTCTTATTGCCGGCAGTACGGCGGATCTGCAGGGAGTTGATGGGGCGATCATTGCCTTCACAATATTAGCGGCAGCTATCGTCCTGGGGACTCTGACCATCAGGGATTCGCGAGATCGGTTCGATATGCAGTGCAAAAGATAGTGATTATCTAAGTATCTGAATACCCAAATCATTCCCGCTTAATCCAGCCAATCTTTCCCAGTGATCCAATTGTAGCCTATGGAAACACTGATGGAAACACCTCGGTCTACCAGTAATTCTGGAGCGCCTTTTGAACCAGACGACGTTTCTCCTCGACCTCCGGATCCATGAGCGCAATTGGAAGGACGCGGATCATCTGATCAAGGTACCAGGCCTTTCGCTCCATCAGCTCCAGGGCAGAGTCGGAAGGCAGATTTTCAATCATCTGCATAGCCAGATCGCGGGAGACTTGGATGGAAGAGCATAATTGCCTCCCGGCTTCATCCGGATGGCAGTTCAATTTGCCTGTATCCTGATAAATTGCCCTTCCCAGCTCCTGAAAGGCCTCGATGAAGAGGCTGAATGAGGAATCATTGCAATCGCATCGGCCGTGCGTTGCTGCATAGCCGCAGCCCTCGCAGCTACGGCTTCTTCCGTACTGGATACAAAACGGGCATGTTCCGGGCCGGGTGGGAAGGTGGCCGAGTATGGTGAGAGCCAGGGCCCGTCCAAACTTGTGCAGCTGGTCGGGCTCGACGGTCGCCAGTCTCCGGGAGAATAGGTCTGCTCGGCGAAGATATTCCTGGCAGCATGTGACGACCGCATCATTGGCTGCATCCAGTGACTCGATGGTGATCAAAGACGCTGCGGCTTCAAGCTCGCTTGCTCTGTCCGTCATATCAGTAGTAATAATTGTATAATTGTATGATTGTTAATAAATGCCTCAAAATAAAAGTGCTTCTGGGGGCCAATATCGCCACCCTGAAGCCACGGCTCTAGTACCCTTTCTGGGTGTGGGTCATGTTGTTGCAGAACTTGAACTTGTCCCGGTCCTTGTCCTGCATATAGACATACCCGATTCGCTTATCATCAACATGCTCCTCGAACTCCTCTTTGGCATCCTCCCGGCAGTAGGAGCAGGCGCCGCGTGGCAACGAGACACAGAAGGCGCGTGTTTAGTATGCCATATCCGCGTCTGGGCTTGAGAGGATATGGTCATGTATCCGGCGCAGTTCTGGCAGAGCCTGAACCACTCTCCTCCTGGTTCTCATTGATCATGTCGGTGTCGTAGAAGATGCGCTTTCTCCTGCGGTAAAACTCGCCCATGATCTGCCAGGGCATCCTTGACAAGTTCGTCTCGATCGTCCCAGATCTTCTGAACCTGTCCTACCGTCTTCTTGATCTCGCTCCACATCTCATCCGTCTGCACGAACCTTCCCGGCACATAATCCGGCTCCCTGACATGAGAGTAATCGAGTCCTGCCATGGCCTGGATTATGCCCGTGTTGACGTAGGGCAGGGCGTCTCTATTGCATAGCCGCCTTCCAGGACACAGATGTCCGGGGCGCAGCTTTTCATTGAGCCGGCGTAACCGTTGGCAGAGAACCGCATATTGGCCAGGGGATCGGTGTAGTGGTTGTCCTGGCCGGCCGAGTTGAGCACGAGATCCGGCTTGAATTCCTCCAGGATCGGCAGTATGAGGTTATCCAGAACGTAGTGGATTCCCTCGTCAGTGGTGCCCGGCGGAAGGGGATATTGAGAGTCCTGCCAAGTGCCTGGGGCCCGCCCATCTCATTGAGAAGCCCGATCCCGGGTAAAGGGTTCGGCCGTCCTGGTGGAAGGATATGAAGAGCACGTCGGGGTCGTGCCAGAAGATGTCCTGGGTTCCGTCACCGTGATGGACGTCTGTATCGACGATGGCGATCCTCTTGTGGCCGTACTTCGTCCGGAAGTACTCCACCATGATGGCCATGTTGTTGATGTTGCAGAAGCCCCTGTTGCCGTGGACGACCGTCATGGAGTGGTGGCCCGGCGGACGAACCAGGGCAAAGCCGTTACTTATCTCCCCTTCTCCAGTGCATCGGCCAGGGTCAGGGCGCTGCCGGCCGCGATGAGATGGGCCTCTGTGACCTGGGCCTCTACATTCGGAACGCAGAAATGGGTCCGTGGATATGTCCTTCGTCTGGCCAGGCGGGGCTTGTACTCCTCGATTTCAGGAAGGTCCATCAGCCCTTCCTCGAAGATCTGGTCCCGGGTGTAAAGAAGTCGTTCTTCCCTTTCCGGGTGCGTAGGTGAGATGGCCCAGTCGAAGGCCGGGAAGAATATCAGGCCCGTCTCTGGCTGTCCTTAAGGACGACATCAACAACACCTCCAGGATGGCAGAAGGCCCAGCCGGAATCTCCATCCGGATGTCCAGGAGCCTTCCTACTGTTGACCAGCCACGGATCATATTGAAAATCTCGCTGTAGGTTACCTCGGCCTCACTGGCATATTCTCCGATTCCCAGTGCGCTCCGCGCGCTCGGCCAGCAGTCTTCTTGCCAGCTGCTCGGCTTGCTCAGTAGTCATCTTTTTGTCGGTCACTTTGCCGATGAGGCCCTCTTCGGCCACGATGTACTCATTGCGTTCCGTGTCGATCTGCAGGTTCAAGGTGAGAGTGGGCCGAGCCACGGCTGCGCCTATGGCATTGGCCACAGGGGCATACTCGGGCAAATGGCGGCTGCGCCCAGACGCGCGGCGACCAGCGGCACGAGCGGCAGGAGCGCCTCCACCCACGCCGATGACGTTCTGAGCCAGGAGCCTCTCTTTTTTAACTATCTCCCAGATGCGATAGGCAGGTTCCTGTTCCCATTCCCGGAACATCTCGTTGACCTCAAACACGATTCTTTCCACAACGGCATCGACCACCCTCTGGGCAGCTTCCTGGAGAGAGCAGCCCAGCTTGTCCGCCACATCCTGCATCGCCTTTTTGGCTTTAGCTCCGTCGCCGATGCTCGAGAGTCCCAGGACGCGCAAAGCATCAGTAGGCGTGGGTCCGGTGCCACCCATACAGAGTGGAGGACCGTTTCTGTGCGGGCCGACGGCCAGGCAGCCTCCGGCGACGTTGACGACGCTATCGCCCCCAATAGCCACCGATTTGACGGCAAACGCCCTCACCTGAGTGAGAAGCGAGCCCACCCTGGCCCCTTTGGACGAGAGCAGGGGCTTGCCTGAGAGGATGAGTGCCAGATCGGTGGTTGTACCGCCGATGTCGACGACGACAGAGGTCTGCCCCGGCGTCGTCAGCGCCAGAACGCCCATTATGCTGGCAGCGGGTCCCGAGAAGATGGTCTCTACCGGCATTTGCACCGATTTGTCAAGAGGCAGAGTTCCGCCGTCTGCCTTGAGGATGTAAACCGGTGAGGAGATTTTTCGCTGTTTCAGCGCCTTGGCCACAGCTTCGGCGAACTCCCTGTACTTATCCTTGGTAGCGGCTGTGAGCATGGTCGTAGCCGCTCTCCTGGGAAAGTTGAGCTGGCCTGAGACCCTGTGCCCCAGCTCGATCTCTGCCTCTGGCATGGCTTTGGCCATGATCTCTCCAACCTTCAGCTCATGGGCATGATTTCGCTGGCAGAACTTGCCGACAACAGCCACGCGGGAGAGGCCCTGACCCGCGATCTTAGAGGCGGCATCTTTGATCTGGGATTCATTGAGCCGTTCGATCTCCTTCCCCCGGAAGTCGATAGCGCCATCCAGGATTATGGCCTCGCCCAGGTGAGTAGTCCTTGGGATTTGTTCCGGGCCCGGGAATGAGCACCAGGGCCACGGGATCGGTCTTGCCCTCAGCGATCATATTTGTGATGAGAGTGGTGCTCAAGACCACCCTCTCGATCTTGCTGGTATCAACTCCTTTGACCAGCTCATCCAGAGCGCCAAGCAAGCACTTCAACAGATCGTCGTGATCTGTCGGCACGTAAGCGGTTTTGATCACACTGCCGCCGTCCACCAGGACGGCATCGGTAGTGGTCCCGCCGACATCAATTCCAATAAGCATTTTCCATTCGCCTTTCCATAGGCGCACGAGATCTGGATGTATATCGGCTTTGTGGTCTTTTTGATATTGGTTCCTGTCGAGGGGGTTTTTTGAGCAGCGAAGAAGACGGAGACTCTGGCCGTCACTAATTGCGAGAATACAGTGTTTAAAAAAATGGCTAAAGCCCCTCAAGAGAGGGTGCTGTCTCCCTCAAGAGCTGATGTCGGGGAACTGGAACTGATCCGGCAGGAAGTTGGAGGCACCGGCTTCATAGAGGTCCAGCTCAAATATGGAGTACTCGATCTTATTGCCTGTGTCATCGGTCACAAATAGCAATGGTGTATTGTAGCGATAGTAGCCGTAAACGTTTGAAAATCGTCCCGCCTTCCCATCCCACTGGTCTCCTATGGTAAAGTAAAGGCTGTAGTCTCCATCTTTGATGCCGGTGATATCGAGGGATTCCTTGGAGCGGAGGTATACGATCAACAGGGGCTTGACATTCTGGTCGGTCAGCACGGCCACGGTGTCCATGGTCCAGTTGTTATGGATGGTGAGGAGACCATAGCCGTCCCGCTGCGTGTCCTTGATATAGGTTCCTGTCTCGGGACGGTCGGTTGGTACCGATACTGATAAGGCGCATAGGATAAAAATTGTCAATGTTATGGTTAGCACGAGACGCCTAAAGGCAACAGTTTCCTGCAAAAGGTGGCTCCAAGATGAAGAGAATCTCGATGGCTGGGAATTGGTCCAAGAAGGACGGTAAAATCGCCCAACAACCTGCTTTGAGAAGATACCGCCGTTACCTTGAAGATCGAATATTAGCTGCATCTAATATTTGATTGTTATTAAATAGAGTTAAGCTTTTCCTTGACTGGGCAGAAACAGAGACGCCATCAACCAGCCAGTTAGACAGCTATCGAGAAATATTACGAAAAAAGAATAACCGGATATCGTAATCTTTGGAAAGTAACCGCTTTCGCGACCGATTACGGCAACCCTGCATCCGTCCTATATACTCAGGTGTGTTCCCATTGCGAGCCATCACGCCCCGGCTTTCCATCTTGCATATATCCAGGCTTCATTTGCTCAATATAGCATGTCATTCGATTATTGGGTGGAGACGGTTAAGTTGATAATCCCCTGCGCTATCGGTAAATTTGAGGATCAAATGAGCAATCTATTTGAATATTCAATAAGTCTGCTGGTCGTTTTGATGGCTGTATCTTTCATGATAGCCAGCGCCCAAGAAGACAATGATACAGCGTATAATAATACTTTGAAAAATATTAGCTCAAATCTTTCTGCTATGAATGATACAGTCCCGTGTAAAGCAAATATCGAGAAAATTGACCCTGTGAAGAAGATCATAGTCATTAACAGCACTAATGTGGCCGATCCAGCGAATAGAATTGGATTTGATAACTCTGATAGTGCTTCAAAAGTGACTCCTTTCATCATTTGTGGTTTCACTAGACCGACAAGAGACGCAATTTATGAAAACCAGTCCTCGCTTAATGCGGCTATTCTCAGCCGTATTGTCGAAGGGACGCCACATGGATATGCGACATATTATTAGTTTTCCCAAGCGGTTTTATATTTTTATAATCCGACCGAGCCCGGGTGTTTGAATCCCTCTTATCAAGCAACCTAAGGCCCATTACGATGCGGTTGTCATTCGTCGTTATTGCCAACCACCTGGCGAGCATTTCCGCCAGTTCTCTCTTCTGGACCGGTTTGGCAATGAAATCGTTCATTCCGGCCTGAATACACTTATCTCTATCACCTTGCATGGTAGAGGCGGTCATGGCAATGATGGGAATCTTGGGTTGAGTGCCTTTGATCCTCCCTGACGGATGATGCGAGTTGCCTCGAAACCGTCCATCTCGGGCATCTGGCAGTCCATCAGCACCAGGTCGTAGGGAATGATCTGGAGCGCATTGATGGCTTCCTGACCATTGGCAACCACATCAGCCCGAAGGCCCATCTTTTTCAGCATGGCCTGTGCCACTTTCTGGTTTACAGGATTGTCCTCCGCCACCAGGATGCGTATCTTGCGCTTGTCAGTATTCGGAAATGGTAGGTGCTTAGCGACGAAAGCGCTCTGCATAGCTCCCTCGCCCTCAATTTTGAGCAGACTTCTCATCTGCCGCTCCAGAGCCGGCAGGCTGCTTCTCAAATACCGCAGTGAACCAGAATGTGGATCCTTTGCCCTCCTCGCTTTCCACGCCGATCTTGCCTCCCATCAATTCAGCCAGCTGTTTGGATATAGCCAGCCCCAGACCTGTTCCGCCGTATTTGCGTGTTGTCGAGCCGTCCACCTGAGTGAAAGGCGAGAAGAGAATATCCTGCCGGTTTGCCGGGATGCCAATGCCTGTATCGCTGACCGAGAAGCGAATCTATGACATTTCTTTCATCTTCGTTCTCCATGGCGACGCGAATCGCGATCTTGCCGCTACTCGGTAAATTTCACAGCATTGGTTCCCAGGTTGACTAGAATCTGGCGCAGCCTTCCCGGATCGCCGCGCAGGAGCGACGGAACTTCGGGCTCCACCAGGCAGACCAGCTCCAGCCCTTTCTCATGAGCGCCGATGGCCAGGAAATCGGCATGTATCCTTCAGCGTAGAGCGCAGATCGAAGTCTCAGCGTTTCCAGCTCCAGTTTGCGGGCTTCGATCTTGGAGAAATCCAGGATGTCGTTGATGAGAGACAGTAGGATCTCGCCGCTGATATGGGCGATTTGTGCATATTCATGCTGCTTCAGCATTCAAATCCGTATCCAGAAGCAGTCCGATCATGCCGATGACGCCATTCAAGGGGGTACGGATCTCGTGGCTCATGTTGGCCAGGAATTCGCTCTTGGCAGCATTGGCCTTCCTGGCCTGCTCGGCCAATTCTTTGGACCGTTCGATGGCAATTTCCAGATCCTGATTGGTTTGTTGTAGCTCTTGCTCAGCTAGCTTGCGCTCGGTGATGTCCATATACGTTCCGAGCACGCCGATGATCTCCCCCTCAGAATTGCGCAGAGGTATCTTGCTCGTAAGAAGAACGATGGTCTTCCCTTCGGGGGTCGTCTGAGGTTCTTCGATAAGTAACTTGGAGCAGCCGCTCTCGATGACATGGCGGTCATCGGCGCGATATAATTCAGCCTGGTCACGCCACACCATCTGGTAATCATCTTTGCCGACTACGTCTTTCGAATCGGCAAAACCCGCATCATGCGCAAATATCGCGTTACAGCCCAAGTAAACGAGATCTTTATCCTTCCAGAATACCCTTACGGGTATCGTGTCGATAATCCCTTCGATGATTTGAAGCGCTGCACGCAGTGCTTCCTCCGCTCGCTTGCGCTCGGCTATGTCCACATTGACCTCTGCTGCAAGCCATTCTCCCGCATCATTTTGGAATGGTATAGTAGTAACCTGTATAGGACGAGAATTTTCCTTTAACAGAACTTCTTCGGTGACGATGATGGACTTGGTCTGGAGCGCTTTCACCACACCACAGTCTGGGCAAGGAGTATTGCGGTCCATGAAATACTGGTAGCACTTGCGCCCTGCATAATCACCATAGACCTTTTTCCACTCCGGGTCGATGTAGTGGATATTGAAATTTCCGTCGATTATATCTAGCCCGGTTTTGGTTGCGCCGAGGATAAATTCCATCTGTGTTTTGAGGGATTGTACCTCTTTTTCTGCCTGCTTGTGTTCGGTGATGTCGGCAAAGATGCAGGCGAACTGGCCCGGCGCTGGCCGGAAGGCACTCACCTCAAAATGCTTCTTCAGCATGGCGGAGTACTGCTCGAAGAAAGCCGGCTCTCCGGTCAGCGCCACCTTGCCATAAGTCTCGATCCAGTGCCGCTCGGTGCCGGGCATGACCTCCAGAACGGTCCGGCCCTTAATGTCTTCCTCTTTCAGGCCTGTCATGCTCTCAAAGATTGGGTTGACGGCCAGGAAGCGGTAATCCGTCGGCTTGCCCTGATCGTCGCAGATGATCTCATGCAGCGCGAAGCCGTTTAGCATCTCATGGAACAGCATCTGGTAGTCCTGCTCGGCCCGTCTACGCGCGGTGATGTCAATAATACTGGAGAGTACACATTTTTTATTTTGAATAATGATTATCTCTGCTGAGTACAATCCTAAAATGAGCTCACCCGATTTTTTTCTGAAGGAGAATTCCAATCCAGCGATTGGTTTCCCTTTTGATAATTCGGATACAACGAAATTTCGATCACTATCATTATCCCAGAGATTTAACTCGACTGTAGTCTTACCTATAACATCCTTGAAAGCGTATCCGGTGATCGCAAAAAAACCATCGTTGGCTTCTATGATCGTTCCATCAGAAGCTTGTGTGATAGTGATTGCATAAGAAGCGGAACGAAATGCGGATGAGAATTTTTCCTTGCTCTCACGCACTGTATGCTCAGCCTGCTTTTGCTCAGTTATGTCGCTTGTGGTGCCATAGACGGTGACTCGACCGTCCGGATAGTAATAAGCCGAACCCTTGGAGACGAACCCAAAGAATCGTGCCATCAGCCTTTCGTATACGGTACTCTGCGGTATTATCCGTTTCACGCGTTCGTACCCCTTCCAAAAGTGTCTCCTGCACTGCGGGAAAGTCATCGGGATGTATATAGGAAAAGTATTTTTCGAAGTTGTCTCCGATGGTGCCGGCAGGCAGGCCCAGCATCCTGTCTGCAACCGGCGAGATGATAGGAGCCTACATGCTCTCCTTTGGTATTGACATCATAACACCAGACGATATCGGATATCATCGAGACTGCCTGTTCGTACTGGGCGATGCGGGCTTGTGCTGCTTGCAAGGCTTTTCGCAGCTCTTCCTCAGTCTTGGTACGGTCGATGATATCATTGCCCATGATTATCACTAATGAAGAGTTCTGATAGATACACTTGTTGGAAGATTTGCCAGAGCTTCAATCCTGAAAAACGTACGTTCAATTTAGACGATCTGCTTTTTATCGGTGCATCCCATTCCATCTCGTAAAGTATTAGATTCCAGTCGCCCGGCCATTCCCACCTCGGCTCTATACCTTTTCAACTCTTTCTATGGTAGCCATTCCAATTCGGAGAGAATTTAAATATGAATCAAACATATTGATAGATGATGGTTCTACTTCAAGCCCAGGTCGGAACAGATGCGTTGAGCTCTCTAATCAATAATGCCTGGTTTATATTATTCATATTACTGTTTCTAATTCCCATGGCACAGAGAAATTACCTGCAGGCGGCCCGCAAACGCGTTCTGGCAAAGCTCGGAAAATCCCGAGGCACTCAGGTGATAACTCTGATCCACCGCCAGGAGACCATCAGCTTTCTGGGCATCCCGCTGGCTCGATACATCGATATCGACGATAGTGAACAGGTCTTGAGGGCTATTCGCAGAGCGGATAAGGATGTGCCGATCGACATCATCCTGCATACGCCCGGCGGCCTGGCTCTGGCAGCCACGCAAATAGCCATGGCTCTGAAGGCTCATCCCGCCAAAAAGACGGTGATTGTACCCCATTATGCCATGAGTGGCGGAACCCTCATCGCTCTTGCTGCGGATAAGATAATCATGGACCCGCATGCCGCTTTGGGCCCCGTCGATCCGCAGCTGGGAGATATTCAGGGCAGCTATCCTGCCACGTCGCTACTGGCAATAGTGGGCAAAAAGAAGATTGATGAGATCGATGACAAGACACTCATATACGCCGAGGAGGCCCGCAAGGCTCTGGACCAGATGAAGAGCCTCTTAAGGAAGATCCTGGAAGGCAAGTCCGACCAGAAGAAGCTGGACACAATAATCGAGGAGTTTCTCTCGGGAAAGTACACCCATGATCACCCTTTCATGGCGGAGGAGGCCCAAACCCTCTTAGGTCAATGCGTCCAGACTGATGTTCCTGAAGAGGTCTACGCACTGATGGATCTCTATCGCATGGAAGCGGGCAGAAGCCGCCCGGGCGTGGAGTATGTGCCGCTAGTAAAGCGTTAGGCGCATACATTTTTTTCCCGTCCATGAGGGGCTCCTGAACGGTTCTCCTTTTGAGACCGGGTCCAGGAACGCCTACCACGACTTCATCCGGAAGATATTGAGCAAAAAATCGTTGTGCTAATTTTGGCTGCAATTCGTAATAAAATAGAATAAAAGGTTCCAAATCCGCTGGAACCTGCATTCTGGAGTTTTACCTCTACAGATGGCAGTTCAGAGATCCGTTTAGCCGAATATCTGCGTCTGGTATGAAGCAAATTTTATGGATAATTAAGTCTTAGAAGGTTTTCCTTTGAGTTCGTCTTCGAACATCTTCACAATCTCGCCTGCGCATACCTTACAGACACCCTTCTTTCCTACTTCCTTCTCAGCCGGTTTCCCGCAAAATGTACATATCGCCATAAAATCACTCACTATATTACCTAAGTCTAAACATTTAAGGCTTTTCTTACTGCTGTTGCCGACCTATTTATCATAATCATCTATTGGAATTTAAATATCATATCTCGGATCTTCACGGACTTTCAAGGTTTCGGATATCATTGCCGCGAGTCGAAGTCCATCTCGACAGATTGTGTTGTACTAAAGCTCCATGTGGCCGCTTTCGGTCTCATCAGTCAATTAGTCCATCGTCGGAGCACCCCGATGCAGCTGCGGGGTATTCGAATAGATAAAATCCTCTCAGGGGTAAAATTGGCGGCTAAATGCGAATCTCGACAAATAAATGCAGTATGGCAGATCAGTATGACTGTATCGAAAAAACTTATATTTCATCGCATGCATTAGCATATAGTGATGACGAATAGATGAAGACTGCTGAATTTACTCTCATCCCGATTTGAATCAAGGATTTCTGTGTTTTGCGATATTGCAGAGATGGTGAAACCGGTTTAGACACTTATGGAAGGCGTAAACATTTCCAGTGTTCGAGAGAGATCATTGAGAATAGGCTTTGCCGGCTAATGGGCTATCCCATTACAGTTATTGTATGATACACTGCACGAACAAAGAGTTGATAATATGAATGAGAAACTGAGAAAAAGCATCAGAGCATTGCCAATAACGGTGGTGATGCTGGCAATCCTTATCCTGCCGGCATCAGCCATGAGCAATGTCTCAACAATTCCTCCTGAGGTGGCAGGCCACGCCAAAGATTGGCCATTGCCGAACCATGACTACGATAATCACAGGTCTGCCATGAACTCGACCATAAATTCAGGAAATGTAAACGATCTTGGCCTGGCCTGGTCGTTCAAGATACTGGGCATAGGAAGTTACGGAGGCGCAGCAAGCAACCCCATAATAACGGGCGATGCAGTCTACTTCCAGGACCTCAAGGGCAATGTTGTCGCCCTGGATCTTCAGAGCGGCAAGCCAATTTGGGAAGCTGTATACAATTCCTCTGCAGTGGAAGGTCCGAATGGCCCGGCGGTAGGCTGGGGCAAGGTATTCGCTGCAAAGGACGTAAACAATATGACGGCCATCAATGCCAGCACCGGAAAGGAGATCTGGACCACGAGAATCTCAAATATCACCACTACTGGGATTGACATCCAGCCCCAGGTCTACGACGGCATGGTCTTTGTCTCGACGGTTCCGGGAACCAGTGACATCTTCTACGCTCCGGGCGGCATAGGAGTCATATACGCTCTGGATCAGGCCACCGGGCAGGTATTGTGGAACTTCAGCACTGTGGACACCCCCAACCTCTGGGGTCATCCCGAGATTAACAGCGGTGGTGGCTGCTGGTATACCCCAAGCATCGATCTGAAGACCGGCACCATTTATTGGGGCATATCCAATCCTGCACCGTTCCCGGGCACCAACGAGTGGCCCAGCGGCACGAGCCGTCCCGGTCCCAACCTCTACACGGACAGCATGATGGCCCTGAACCATAGCTCAGGCGCTATGTTGTGGTTCAACCAGGTATATCCTCACGACCTCTTCGATTACGACCTACAGATAGCGCCCATCCTTGCCAGCGGCACGGTCAGCGGAAGGCACGAGGAGATGGTAATTGGAGCCGGAAAGATGGGCAGGGTCTATGCCTTTAATCGCAGTAGCGGTAGCCTGCTCTGGTCTACGGATGTGGGCGTGCATAATGAGAATTCGATGCTGGATATGCTTCCCAACGGCACCACCAGGACCCAGCCCGCGGTAATAGGCGGCGTTGAGACGCCCATGGCCTATGCGGATGGGGTTCTCTATGTCCCGGTGATCGACATGGTTACCGACTGGACACCCAGCAGCCTCAATGCGTCCAGCCTGAACTTCAGCACAGGCAAGGGCGAGCTGGTGGCAATCAACGTTAGCGGCGGCAAGATCCTCTGGTACAAGAAGTTCGACTCCATCAACGTCGGTGCAGCAACTGTGGTCAACGACCTGGTCTTCACAGCTACCTACGATGGTTCCATCTACGCACTCAACAGGACTACTGGAGAACGGGTCTGGAAATACCTGGCACCGGCTGGAATCAATGGTTGGCCGGCCGTGGCTGGAGATACGATCCTGTGGCCTTGCGGTGTAGGAACAAATGCCTCGCTGATTGCGTTGAAGATCGGAGCTGTGGGCGGTTCCCCGCAGATCATGATATCAGCACCCGTCGGATGGATCGACCACTACGTCGACCTCGGTCAACGTCTCTGTGCAGGTCAAGAACCTCAACCTGACCAGCAAAATTGGAAAGGCAAATGTTACTGGTGAGGGCCACATCATCTACTACAAGGATGTCCCGGCACCTACCGCTCAGGGCAAGCCCGCGACCACAAAGGCCGGCACTTATGCGGCTTCGTCGAATACCAGCTATACCTGGACGGACCTGGCCCCAGGTCTGCATACCTTCTCAACGGAACTGGTGAACAACGATAATACGCCACTGGTTCCGGCGGTCACGGACACGGTTAATGTCACTGTGGAAAGCCTGCCGGTTGCTCCGAAGGCACACACGACAATTGACCTCGTCGCCAAGAACATGGCCTTCAATACGACCACGATAACCGTCCCGGCGGAGGCCTTGATCACCGTCAACTTCGACAACCAGGATAACGGTATACCTCATAACTTCGCTGTATATCAGGACAAGACCGCAGCAAAGCAGATCTACAAAGGAGATATCATCGTGGGACCAAGGACGATTGTCTATACCTTCACAGCTCCTGCAAAACCTGGAAGTTACTTCTTCAGGTGTGACGTCCATCCCAGTACGATGACAGGCCAGCTCATAGTGAAATGAATTGGGGCCGGTTGTGCCCTCTTTTTTCTTTTCGCGATCTCTGGATTGATCATTATGCAGATCAGTCCGAGATTCGAGACTGGCAATCATGTCTCTTTTAATTCGTTTCCCACATCTTTGCATGTGCCGCGCAAGATGCAGACAATGCCGGCGGCCAGGAGAACGGCTATAATGCCCGTCAGGAATATGCCGTCAAATACGCCCGCTCCGCCTATGGAGAGGACCAGGGGCTTGGCCCGGATCAGATCCACGGGCGATAGCGCAGGCAGGATTCCGGGTGTGAGTACGCTGAGGACATCGGCTCCAATCAGGGTTCCAATGGTGCCGCTGATGTAGGCCAGGGGCGGAGAGCCACGGTAGCCGCCTGCCAGTGCCAGGCCCATGACTGCGGCCAGAAGAGGCGACAGCCAGAAGGGAAGAACTATGCCCTGGCCGGGAACCGCTTCGGCGACATAATAGGTAATCGCCGCCACCACCACCACACCAAGGAACGACCTGCCAACGGAGGCCTGGCGGATCAGAAGAAGGTGGGCTGAGATGACCAGCGGTATAATGCATCCTCCCAGGTTTACAGCCAGATAGAGGGAGTGGAATGTCGTGGGAAAGCTCTGCGGATAAAGGCTCATCACTGTCAAGTACCAGGCGGGGTATGCAGTGATAGGTGCGCTCATGAGAGGCAGATCCACCAGGCTTCCCAGAATGGAGCCGAAAACGGCCAGGGATGCATTCCAGTGGCTGAAGCCCACCATCTCGAAGGCGGTCTCCGAGAGGCGCAAAAAGAGATAGACGAAGATTATGGGCACAGCTAATATGAGCAGCAGGATGATGATGGTCAGGGGTAGATAGAGGATTTCGAACAAGCCTTGACTCCAGAATGAAGATGTCCGTAAAGGTTAATAGAGCTTTCTGGCATGCACAATGTTTATGGCCTGAGCGGAATTTTGCGAAAAAGAAGTACAATTCGAGGTGATTTAGCATGACTATTCTTACCGGCAGCGAGGCCCGGGGCCTGGTCGAATCCATGATCGACCCCGAAACGCAGACGCAGATGTGCGGCGTGGAGTTGACGCTGCAGAAGATCGAGCGCTTCATAACAGCTGGAGCGGTAGCTTTCGACAATAAAGAGCGAAAGCTGCCCGAGACGGAGCTCGTGAATTTCGATGAGATGGGCTGGATCGATCTGACAGCTGGCGCCTACCTCGTTACTTTCAACGAGATTGTCAATATCCCCAAGGATGTGACGGCCATGGCCAGAGCTCGCTCCACTCTCCTCCGCTGCGGTGCCACCCTGGAGACGGCCCTCTGGGACCCGGGCTACCGGGGACGCAGCCAGAGCTTGCTCGTGGTCTACAATCCGCTGGGGCTGAAGCTGAAGAAGAATGCCCGGCTGATGCAGCTTGTCTTTCTGCGGCTGGAGAATGAGGCGGAAAAGCTGTACTCTGGAAAGTACCAGGGAGAGAACATCTGAGCACAATATGCCGGTAATGATGGCTCGAATGTTTCGAATAGTTCATCCATTATCCGCGAAAGATGCCTGGCTCGTGGCCTATCTGACAGCCAGAGTCTTGATTATTTGGGTGGTATTATCCCTATCGAGTAGCGATACCATCACGGCATAAGTGGATCTATCCAGGTCCCAGACGCCACGTCATAGCTGCCGCCTATCTTCTGAATCCGTTTCATCCTTAGTGCTCACTGTGTGAATGGTCACATTCTTTCCCAGGGCACTTACAGCGGTCCAGTTTCCGGTCTCCGTATCGCCATCTGGTCTTTCTATCATGCCGAGACAATTCCCCCGACCAGAAAGAGCTCGGAAAGACTTCAGGGGACTCATTCTGCCCAAGACTTCATCATAGACGCTCATAATGGAGATGAAGGCGGACCCATTAGAGGCTGTGTTGTTGATAAGGAATTCCTGTGAGGCCATTCCTTTGTCACTGGTGTTCAATGCGCTACGGTTAATCTCGAAGCTCGGTCGAGATCCGCAGATAGAGTCTTTCTCCGAGACTGTGAGAATCTTTCGATTCCAAGCGATGCAGGGTAAGGCCAGGCAGGCTAGGAGAAGGATAGATAACAGAATAGATACAGAAGGCTTCATTTCAGTAACTACTTTTAACCGAATTGGAGGAAAAAGATATAAAGATTTTACGACAATTTTTCTGATATATCAACGATAATAAAATTTTGCGCGTCCAGGCCTTCAGATGGCCTGGATCTCCTCTTTGGTCGCGATCTTGACGTTCTTTTCGCCCAGCACCTTCCGGGCCTTGGCGATGTCGTCCACGCGCAGGATGAGCATGGCACGCTGTGCCTTCGCCGTCACAAAGGCATAGGCGTAGTCCACATTGACGCTATTCTGTCCCAGGGCATTGACTATGTCGTAAAGGCCGCCGGGTGTATCTTTCATCTCCACTGCCAGAACATCGGTCATGGAGACGGTGAAGCCGTTCTCCTTCAGAACCTTGTAGCCTTTCTCCGGGTCATCCAGGACCATGCGAATGACTCCGAAGTCGCCCGCTTCCGCAATGGTGAGGGCGCGGATGTTTACGCCTGCATCTGAAAGCGTTTTTGCAACTTTAGCCGTCCTTCCCGGCCGGTTCTCCACAAAGAGCGAAATTTGTTTGATCTCTGCCATCTTGAAAGCCTCCTACACCTTTCTGTTATCTGTTACTCTCTTGGCTTTGCCCATGGACCGGGGGATGGTTCCGGGCTCGACCAGATCCACTTCCGCAGCTATGTTCAGCACGCCTTTTAATTCCTTTGCGACTTTCTTCTTCAGCTTCATCAGGTCGCCGATCTTGTCGGAAAAGCCGGACTCGGTCAGCTCCACGCGCACAGTCATCATATCCAGCGGCCCTTTGCGGTCCACCACGATCTCCCAGTGGTCGCCTACCTCTGGAATGTTCATCAGGACCGACTCCACCTGGCTCGGGAAGACGTTGATGCCGCGAATGATGAGCATATCATCCGTGCGGCCCAAGAATCCTCATGATGCGCGGGTGAGTGCGGCCGCACTCGCAGGGCTCATTGGTCATGATGGAGAGGTCGCCGATCCTGTAGCGGATGAGGGGCAGGGCGAATTTATGCAGGGTGGTGAAGACCAGCTCTCCGCGTCTCGCCATCCGGAACATGCTCTCCGGTCTTGGGGTCTATGACCTCGGTCAGGAACATGTCTCCCCAGACGTGTATGCCTTTTTTCACATAGCATTCCGTGAACAGGGGGCCGGAAATCTCGCTCGTGCCGTAGATATCGTAGGCGTTGATGCCGGTATTGTCCTCTATTCTCTTTCGTGTCTCCAAAGACCAGGGCTCGGCTCCGAAGATGCCGACTTTGAGCTGGGTATCATTCCTGATGGAGATGCCCATCTTCTCGGCCACCTCCATGATGTGCAGGAAGTAAGAGGGCGTGCAGGCGATGGCGGTCGTGCCCAGATCCTGCATCAGCTCTATCTGGCGTTCGGTATTGCCCACCCCGACCGGCAGGACTGCGGCACCGATGCGCTCTGCGCCGTAGTGCAGCCCGAGGCCGCCCGTGAAGAGGCCGTAGCCGTAGCCCACCTGGACCACATCGTCGGGGCCGAGCCCCACCGAGGTCAGAGCTCTGGCCAGGGACTCGGACCAGGTCTCGATGTCGCCTTTGGTGTAGCCCACCACGGTCGGCTTTCCAGTGGTGCCGCTGGAGACATGATAGCGCACGACCTGGCTCTTGGGAGCGCTGAACATGCCTGTGGGGTAGTTGTCTCGCAGGTCTATCTTCTTGTGAAAGGCAGTTTTGTGATATCGGCCAGGCATTGGATGTCGCCCGGCTTCACGCCTGCCTCATCGAACTTCCTCCTGTAGAAGGCAGAGTGATCGTAGACGTAGCGGACTATGGACTTGAGCCGATCCTCCTGAAGGGCATGCAAATCCTCGATGGGCATGCGCTCAATATGTGGATCCCAGTAACCGGACATTGATGATCAACCTGAGGCAACGACTGACCTGGATGGATAAAAAGCAATCGATACTTGCTCTTCATTTTTCTTCATGAATTTTTGAAATCCGGATTATGGCATTGTTCTCATGCCGTCCGGAGGGTACGTAAATCTTACCAGTTCCCGGCAAGATTCATTGTCCAACCCCAGCTCGAAGATAACGACAGTATCGCCTAGGTAGAAGCTGCCGTCAACGAGCCATTGATATTGAAGCTTGAGGATCCAAATACCAGATGGCAATTGCTCTCTTTAACGAATGAACAACCTTTATACGGTTTGATGATCATTCAATGCGCATAAGAGTGATTCATCATGAACATTAGTCTCGGCGCCCGCGTATGAGTGCGGCAATAAAAGGAATCATGAAACGCTATGCCGGAACTCAGATGAGGCCATACGGTCCGGCAACTAGGCAATGAAGTATGATCGAGGAAGAAGAGCCTAATGCTGCCGTCTTACTCTTCGGTACTCAACCACAACGTTTTCTCATCTCTTCCGAAGTCAGTCCGCCATTTCCATGGCACCGAGGTTACCAATGCCAATTCCGTCCTACCAGTTTACAAGGGAACCGCCTTCGATTTCGTAGATCAGGCGTGGATTTCGATACTATCCCAGATAGATCTGGCAGTCGACGAGCAAGCTGACAAGCACTGTGGCTTAGAAATGCCGCCTGAGGTCGTGCGAGAGGCAATCGTAAACGCGTTGCCCATCGTGATTACACCTGCAGCGGCAGCGTTCAGGTGATGCTTTTCTCCGATAGGCTCAGATATGGAACCCCGGCACTTTACCGCCTTCACTGACGCTCGAAAGCTCCGGCAACCGCACGGCTCGGTTCCAGGAATCCTTTACATTGCGGAATCGCTCTATCTCACCAGTTACATCGGACGCATGCGCTCGGGCGTCAGCAACATGATTGAACGTTTCGGAATGCCGGTTTCCTGACGGAATTCCCTGACCGACGGTTTCGTTACCATCATCCGCAGGAGGGCAGAGGAGGCGTCTCAAAGTGGTCACCCCCCAAGTCGGCACCAAGTTGCCCTAAGTCGGCACCAAGCTTCGATCCTGGAAAAATGCGTTATAGATGTGACTTTGCTTGAACTGATGGCTATCTCCGGAGAAGCGACTGCACCAAGTTCCGGCACAAGTAATCAATCCTTTGCTGGTGGATGGTCTGTTCGAAATGACCATCCCGGACAAGCCCAGGAGCAGCTTGCAGATATACCGCCTCACCGAGAAAGGCAAAGCCTGGCTTGACGGGGAAAAGCATGAACGATATTTTTCCGGCGCGGGAGAACTTCTGCGAAATGCCTATAATCTGATTATCGAAAACAATCCAGAGCCGAGAATTATGCGTCTCAAATATATTCGATTAGATTGACGAAAATCAGCGATTTATATGCTGAACTTGGCAGGAGTTCTCCTCTTTGCCGAACGCCCGGAGTGGATCAAGCCCCTTTTCATAGTCAAAGCCATTCGTTATCCAGGCAATGCCATTCATTCAACAGAATATTTGGATACAGAAGACTTTTCCGGGCCGCTTCGCAAGATCTTTGATGATTCTCTCGCATTCATCATGCGCAACCTGCGCAAAGTGCAGGCAGGACAGGGGGTGAACTCTCCCGGCCTTCCAGAGATCCCTCCTTCCGTTTTTGAAGAGCTGCTGGTCAATGCGCTGATTCACCGCGACTATCTCGTGAATGCTACGATTCGTCTATTCATTTTCGATGATAGGATTGAGATCATCAGTCCAGGGCACTTGCCCAATAACCTGACCGTAGAAAAGATCCGCTCAGGCATTTCGAATATTCGAAATCCAATCCTGGTATCCTATGTAGCCAAAGGCCTGCTGCCTTACAAAGGATTGGGATCCGGAATTAAACGCGCTCTGGAGGACTGGCCGGATATCAGTTTCACTGACGACCGAGAAGGATCGATGTTCATCGCCACCGTTCACCGCAAAGAGCTTGGTAATGCTGGGTCCGGGAAAAAAGTACCCAGAAAAGCACCCAGAAAAGTACCCAGAAAAGTACCCAGAAAAGTACCCAGAAAATCATCGAACTCATGCAGAATGATCCGGCAATCACTATCGCAGACCTTGCGCTCCGCGTAGGCATTACTGAGTGGGCCATCAAGAAGCAAATAAGAAAATTGAAAACACAAGGCCGTATCCAGCGCATCGGCCCGGATAAAGGTGGCTGCTGGCAGGTGGTAAAGTGAATTCAATCATAAAAGTAGATATCAATGAAAAAGAAGAACAATCCCTGGTTCACAAAGCAGTGAAGATCGAGATGATGGAACTGAAGGATGGCAAAGTCAAGACTTGCTCCTTCCAGGAAATAAAGAAGAGCATTTCATCGAGAGACGAGTTCTGACCCGCGCGAAACGCTCATCCTCCTGTTCCCCGGGTGGACAAAAGGCGTCTAGAGCTTCTCCACCTCAGCCTTGACCAGATCGTGCACCTCGCCGGGACTTGCCTTTCCGCGGGTCTTCTTCATAACCAGCCCGACGATGAAGTTCAGGGCGCGCTCGCTGCCTGCTTTGTAGTCCGCCACCGCAGCCGGGCTCTCAGCCACTGCCTCTCGCACGGCTTTCTGCACTGCATCGTCCCCGGCCTTGCCCAGGCCCATGGACTTGACGATCTCCTCAGGCGACCCGCCTTTCTTGTCCAGGATAGCTGCGAATGATCTCCACAGCCCCATCCTCGGCGATCTCAGTCTGCTCCAGCATCTGCACAATATCGACCATGTGCTCCGGACGGAAGCTGTCGATGCCGAGATTGCGGTAGTTCAGCTCGCCCTTGAGAACATCGGCGATCCAAACCGCTGCCAGTTTGGGCGCGGCCCGAGCAGCAACGGCCTCATAGAAGTTGGCGAGCTTTATCTCGGATGTCAACGATTTGGCATGATCGTCCGCCAGAGCGTACTGCTTGACAAACCTCTCCCTCTTGGTGTCCGGGAGTTCGGGCAGCGTGGCCCTGATGCCCGGCACCCATGAGGCGATACGCAGTGTCACCAGATCGCTCTCGGGGTAGTAGCGGTAGTCGTGAGCTCCCACCTTGCTTCTGATGGAGACGGTCACATTGCGGAGCTCATCGAAGTGGCGGGTCTCCTGCACCACTTTGATGTTGCGGCGCTGCAGGTTCTTCTGGCGGGTAATCTCATAGGAGAGGGCCTTCTCCACGCCCTTGAAGCCGGAGATGTTCTTGACCTCTGACCGGTCTCCTCCTTTCAGAGATATGTTGGCGTCCACGCGCATGGACCCTTCCAGGGAGCCGTCGAAGACATCCAGGTATTCAAGAATGCTCCTCAGCTTGTCCAGGAAGGTGCGCGCCTCTTTTGGCGAACGCAGATCGGGCTCGGTCACCACTTCCAGAAGCGGCATGCCGCAGCGGTTGTAGTCCACCATGGTGTACTTCGCCTTGTCGATGGTGCCCGCGTGCACGAGGCGCCCGGGGTCCTCCTCCATGTGCGCGCGGTTGATGCGAATGTTTCTCTCGGCTCCGTCATCCCCCAGGATCATGATATGGCCCTTTGTAGCCAGGGGAAAATCGTACTGGCTGATCTGGAAGCCCTTGGGCAGGTCCGGGTAGTAGTAGTTCTTGCGGTAGAAGAGCGTCTCCTCCTCAATAGTACAGTTGAGGGCCAGACCCACTTTTATGCCGCACTCTACGGCTTTGCGGTTCAGCACGGGAAGGGATCCCGGCAGACCCAGGCAAACGGGGCAGGTATGAGTGTTGGGCTCGGAGTTTTGATACGCTGGTAGAGCAGCCGCAGAACATCTTGGACTGCAAGCGGTTGAGCTGGACGTGAATCTCAAGGCCAATGATAACGTCATCCATTTCAGACCACCTCCGGCGTTCTTTCATGGAACGGCGTCGCCGCCTCGAAGGCATGCGCCGCCCGAAGCACCGTGGCCTCGCCGAAGTGCGGCCCCATTAGCTGCAAGCCGATGGGCAGACGCCCGGCAAATCCGCAGGGCACTGAGACCGCCGGGACTCCTGCCAGATTGATCGGCACAGTGAAGACATCCGCCATATAGAGCGACAGCGGATCGTTGATGCGCTCACCGATCCTGAAGGCCGGAATGGGCATGGTCGGGCTGGCCAGGAGATCTACGTCCTTGAAGGCACGCTGGAAGTCCTCTTTGATCAGCGTTCTCACCTTCAGGGCCTTGAGATAGTAGCGGCCGTAGTAGCCGGCTGAGAGGGCATAGGTTCCCAGAAGTATGCGCTTCTTCACCTCCGGCCCAAAACCCTTGGCCCGAATCTCGGAGAAGGTGGTATGCCAGTCCTTGTCCTCCCCTGCCTGGCGCAGACCATAGCGCAGGCCGTCAAAACGGGCCAGATTGGAGGAGGCCTCGCTCATAGCAATGACGTAGTAGGCGGCGAGAGCATAACGCGTATGGGGCAGGCTGACCTCCTGCCACTTCGCGCCCAGGTTCTCCAGCACCGAGACGGCATCCCAGACCGCTTTCTCCACTTCTTTGTTCACTCCCTCGCCAAAATACTCCTTTGGTATACCGATCTTCAGGCCGCTAACATCGCCTTTGAGGCCTGGCAGATAGCTTCCCTTCTCGGCCGATGTCGTATCCCGCCAGTCATGGCCGGCTATTATCTCCATGAGGAGAGCAGTGTCCTCCACAGTATGCGTCAGCGGCCCAATCTGCTCCAGAGAGTTGGCATAGGCAACGAGGCCGAAGCGCGAGACCAGCCCGTAGGTGGGCTTCAGTCCCACAATACCGCAAAAGGATGCGGGACAGCGCACTGAACCGCCTGTATCTGATCCCAAGGCACAGGGAGCTTCGCCTCCTGCGACACAGGCCGCGCTCCCGCCGCTGGAACCGCCCGGAACGCATGTTTGGTCCCAGGGATTTTTGGTCGGCCCGAAAGCGCTCGTCTCAGTGGAAGAGCCCATGGCAAACTCGTCCATATTGGTCTTGCCCATGATGATGGCCCCCTCCGCCTTGAGCCGTTCCACGACATGAGCGTCATAGGGCGGTACATATCCCTGCAATATCCTGGAGCTGCAGTTGGTCTCAATCCCTTTGGTGGATATGCACTCTTTGATGGCGATGGGCACACCTGCCATTAAGCCCTGGCCGGGATTCTTATCAAACTGTCTGGCCTGTTCTATTGCCTTCTCCCGGGCAATAGTGGTGAATGCATTAAGCGAGCTCTTTTCGATCTTCTCAAAGAGCCGGCAAAGATACTCCTCCGCGGACCCGGACCGCAGACTGGCCTTTAATTCAAGGAGCATGATCACACTATCCTGGGGCTCTTGAAGTAGCCGTTTTCGCGTCGCGGTGCATTCTTAAGCGCTTCCTCCTGGGAGAGGGACTTACGGGCAACGTCCTCTCGAAAGATATTGGCCAGGTCCACTACGCGGTAAGTGGGTTCTACCCCATCCGTATCCACTTCGTCCAGCTGATGGAAGTACTCCAAAATGGAGTTGAACTGCTCCACGAACTCATCCTTCTCCTCATCCTCAATCTTGATGCTGGCAAGCCAGCTGATGTGCTCCACATCTTCCTTGGTGATCATGTCATCCCACGCTATAATACCGCAGCCGTTTCATTGTTCCAGGATAGTGATATCAAATAGAGCGACCGCTTGGTCGATCTCTTTCTTGCATATTCCTGGGCCAGACAGCACCTTATCGGATATAAAGTCTCTTTTCGACTTCTTATTACCACATCAAGTACGTCTCATGCCTAGAAGAAAACAGTATTCTACAAGACCATTCTGAGGTAAGTTGATGTGGGTTGATGTGCCGTTTGAACGAGCGCCGGGTTTTTTAGCCGGTGGGTGTTTTGATGTTTTGTCTCACATGAATGCCAACCAATCTGCTAAATTGAATGATGTCTCCAAGCCAAAAGGCTTAAACATTTTGATGGGATGATAGCCAAGCAATATATTGGAAATCGGATAATGATATATGAAAAAGAATGATGCTATTGTGATTGGCTCAGGAATCAGCGGCTTATTGACGGCATTAGCCCTCTCCAGAGAAGGCAAACATGTATTGATCTTGGAAAAAGAGGACTACATTGGCGGAGTTTGCAGATCATATGAGGTAGATGGCTATCGCGTAGATACGGGACCTCATGCCATAACAAGGCTGGAGAACGGTCCCCTAAAGGAGCTAATGGACAAATATTTTACGGTAGTTCCTCAATTTGTTCCTTTTGGAAAGTATTATGTGAGAATCGGCAACGAGATCAAGACATTTCCCTGGAGCATCAATGCCTGGCTGACTTTTAGCCTGCTCCCTATGACGGATAGGCTGCTCCTGATGAGAGCGCTTTTCAATACACTGTATCTGCTGAATGCAGGCAAGGATTTTTCCAATATTCCTCTATCCCAAATACTTCCCGACAAAGTCTCAATTACGACCAGGCGATTCCTGGATTGGCTATGTTACTTTATGGTAGGAACGTCCATAGATAATGCCCCGATCTCTCGATTTATAGATAATAAAATCCATCATCCGCATGTGGTCCCCTATGTTGGAAAGCTATATGATTTGTTTATAACAGAGGGCGCCAAAGATCAGGGATACCCCAAAGGGGGTCTCCAATCTATAGTTAATTCCATTTTGGCATCGTTTCCAAAAGGTGAAGTGGAAATCAAGACGAATGAGAAGGTTACAAAGATCGAATGCGGCGAGCGTGTGGAAAGGGTGGTTACTGATGAGGATAGTTATGAAGGCGAAATGGTTGTCTACTCGGGCTTTTCGTCTAACTTGCCTCATCTGGTTGACGGCCTGCCTGCTGGCTTACAGCCAGAATTTGCTATCGATCAAGAAAGTTCGATCATTGACCATATGGCTTGGTTTGACCAAAAAAATCTTCACAAAGTATGGTTCAGAGATGTGGATCGACTCTGACCCGTATGCATGGGTAATTCCTACCACAAACTACGATCCCACATTGGCACCCAGAGGGAATCAACTTGTCGGTTTCGCGTTTACCCTGCCTGGCGAGTACGATGCATCGACAATAAAGAAAAAAGCATTCGGGTCAATAATCAATAATATCCCCGATATCGAGAAGCATATCGATATGATACATTATCAGGAGCTCATACCGGAAAAGGCGTCCTGGGGGCTGAACTCCGGCTTCGGAGACGTGAGAACTCCTATAAAAAATTTATACTGCGTGGGGACTGACACGGAGAAGAGGAGTGCAGGTGTTAATCGATCGGCATATTCCGTCTTGAAGTGTTTGGATATCATGAAATCCGATGGAAATCTGTGAAAAGAGAGATGAAAAGAGAAAAGGAATCGCTTTTATGCGGACGGCCTCATCCCGATGAATTTATGGTCAAATCCAATCATTACTCTTACTGCTCTTTGTAAGTCGCCATTTCTCAATGATATTTCCTTATCAATAGGCCTTGGCTATGAGAACATCGTCTTCTCTCGATCGGACTGGAGAAATGCAGTAATCGAACTATCTAGTCTATTATTTGCCCAAACGGAACAATTTTAGGCGATTTACTGATAGACTCCACTCTAGCCATCGTAACGTTCGTTCGGCTCAGTTTTTATATATCGTTCCATGCACGGAGGGATCAGTCTGGTTTCAACAAAGGATATGATGAGAATAGGGAGTTGGATTATGAAAGCGATCAGAGAATACCTAGAGCATAAGCCATGTTTGCGGGGTCGGATCCTTGATCGTGGAGAACTGAAACGTATGGCCCAAGCATGTGGATTGAGCCCAGAGGACGCCAGGTCAGAACTGAGGAAGCTGGGATTCATCTTGACCAAGAACAATCATGGGTTATCGATCTGGACGCGACTGGAAGACAATCTGATCAGGCGCAACATCAGAATCTAGAGGTTGAATCAGATGTCACTTACGGAAATTGATGCAAATGGAAGAATACGGCTCCCCATGGGGATCAGAGATAGGCTGGACCTGAATGATGGGGATAAGTTGGCTATAGATCAGCTTGGTGACGGAACTATCATCCTGAAGAAGCTTGCCCAAAGAATGAGCTTGGCGATAGCGAAGTGATTGGTTTATTAAACCATAAAAATATCAACCGTATTGATATCCACAGTCGCATCTGTCAAGGTCGACGGGATCAAGAAACCTATTTGGGCCGCCCAATCGGAAATTTTTGATCCTGCCAACGCTCCCCAGGCGACAGGGTCCTGCTGGATCAGACAACAGGCTGCAGTCTGACCAATTTTGTAGAACCAGATCACATTGGCCCCGAACCACACCGGAAAGCGAGACAAACTACGGATCTGCATAACGACTCGGCTTTAGATATAATAGGGCCGGATGAAGGTGAATATTATCTCAAGTCTGATTGAACTGAAAGACATCCAGAAGACTTATCGCATCGGCGACAGCGAATATCCCGTTCTGAAGGGCATAGACCTGAAGATAGAGTCGGGCGAGTTCATAGCCCTCATGGGCCCGTCAGGCAGCGGCAAATCCACGCTCCTGAACATCGTAGGCTGCCTGGACCGTCCCACAAGCGGCCACTTCAAGCTTTTGGGTCAGGATATCAGCCGGACCTCCGATGATGAATTGGCCCGGTTGAGACGTGAAGAGCTGGGTTTCATCTTCCAGACATTCAACCTTATCGGTCGAATCTCAGTCCTGAAGAATGTGGAAGTGCCCATGATGCTTCACGGCGTTCCGCGAGTGGAGAGAAAGGCACGCGCACTGAAGCTTCTTGAAGACATGAATATTGAAAACCGCGCCGACTTCAGCCCCCCAAACATCTCCGGCGGAGAGCGGCAGAGGGTGGCTATAGCCCGGGCCCTGGCCAATGATCCCAAGATCATAATCGCTGACGAGCCCACCGGCAACCTGGATCTCAAGAACAGCGATGAGGTCATGAAAATCCTCACCAACCTGAATAGAGACGGCCGAACCATCATCATGGTCACCCATAACCCCGAGATAACAGAGAACTGCAGCCGCGTTATCCGGCTCAGAGACGGACGAATCCTGGAGAATGCTTAATGAAAAGAATATTTCAAATCTTCTTCCTGCTGCTCCTGACAACAGGCTTTGCAGCAGCTTATGAATATCACATGCCCGTGAATATCCAAAATACAGTCACGCCAGCCGTGCTAATGCCCGGCGATGAGGGCTTGCTCGCGATCGAGATCCAGAATGGGGCCGCCGCCTATGGTGCAGGCAAGGATGCAGGAGCCGGCAGCTCTGCCCAGGATGCACTTCTCTCCACACCGATTAACAGAACGAAGCTGACTGGAACGTCTGATCTGCAAGTCGTCACTCCCGATTATCAAAATCTGGGCATGATCGGGCCTAATGATAAGATCACCCTCTACTACAAAATAGGAGCCGGCCAAAATATCACCGGCGGCACCTATCTCCTGGACTTCCAGGTTCAGGGTGGATATGATATGCTCACCATCAACCGTCAGATTCCCATCAAAGTGGACCTGGCGACGGTGAACATGGCCAGCGCCGATGCATCCACCACTACCAAGCCTACACTAAACCTGAATGTCGCAAACCCCAGAGAAAACACCCTCAATGCAGTGACCATTGTGCCTTCTTCCCCGGGAATCAGTTTCTCACCGGATCAATACTATATCGGCACTATGGACCCGGATGAGGTCTTCACCATCAGCTTTACCCTGGCGTCCAATGATCCGAAAAAACCCCTTCTGGGCACAAAGAATGTCAGTTTGGTCGCCAAATTCAAGAATGGCGATACCTGGCACGAGTCTCTGCCTTATGTCGCCAGGTACAGTCCGCCTCTTGATACTACCAAGCAGAACAATTACCTGTTGCCCGTGGGCATTGCGGCCCTGATCATACTCATTGCGGGCGGCTACCTGTATCGCAGAAAGAAGCTTTCGAATAAGTCTAAGAATGAGAATAAATGAGAATCGAGAGAATAGAATGGATAGAGAGAATCGATCCCGCTAGTGTTTGGAGGAGCAGATGAAGTTACCAGATATGCTGGAGTTCATTGCCGTCGGCTTCAAAGCCGACCGCTTCAAGACGCTCATGTCTTCCCTCGGCATAATAATAGGCGTCATGGCCATAGTGGTGATGCTCTCTGTGGGCGAAGGACTCTACTCCGGGGTATCCAGCCAGTTTTCCACTCTCAATCTGGATGTAATACGAGTAATCACCGGGAAGTTTCCACTTTGGGGGGCCCGGCCAGACCAGGCGAGCAGAAACGCGGCCGAGCCGGCCAAGTTCACCGATAAGGACACCAAAGCCCTGGAAAATGTGGCAGGGGTGAACAAATGTTGCACCTGAAACCTCCGCTAACGTTGTGATAGCCATTTCCGGGATACCAATGCCTCCGCAGGTCTCACGGGCGTTGACCCTGACAAAGAGAGAGTCCATCTAAAGACAAAGTCGGCTTCGGGCCGGTTTTTGACCACTTCCGATTATAAATCGATAGTCATTGGAAACAGCGTCTCGCAGGGTCTATTCCGCATGATGATCACTCCGGGAAACAAGGTTCAGATTATACTATCAGAGACCGTTACATGGACTTCACCGTGGTGGGTTCTCTTTCAGAAGAAGCAGCAGACCTCCTTTGGCGGACCCGGAAGCAGCCCCAACAATGGGATGTACATCACGCATAAGGCTATGAAGGAGCTGATGGGCGAGGATAACTACTATTATGGCTCAGTTTCCAGGTAACTGTTTACGATGCGGAGCAGGTCGATAGCATTATTGAGAGGATCAAGAGTGACCTTCTGCGATATCATAAAGACGAAGCTTATGATGCCACTACAGCCAGGGATATGCTATCATCGCTCATGAGCATCCTCTCCATGATCAAATATGCGCTTGCAGGCATTGGTGCCATATCTCTGCTGGTAGGTGGAATCGGCATTGCCAATGTCATGATGCTCACTGTGAAAGAGAGAATTCGAGAGATAGGTGTTATGAAGGCCCTTGGCGCGACCATGCGGGATATCCGCATGCAGTACCTGCTTGAGGCAGGAGTTCTGGGTGTAGTGAGCAGTGTAATCGGCATTGTGATGGGGGTGATAATCTCTTTCGCTCATAGGCACTCTGGCAGGTCTGCCCTCGGCCATAACGCCTCAGTCCGTCCTCCTGGGGGTACTCTTCGGCGTTCTCACCACGACCATTGCCGGCGTCTATCCTGCCAACAAGGCGGCAAAGCTCGACCCCATCGATGCGCTTAGAGCGGATTGAATTTTTTTTGGGCACTCTTGAGGGATGCAGGAAACTTATGCAGGATCAGCGATATAGGGCTCGTGCGGAACAGTCAAACCAGAACCAACCAGATATGAGAGGACCAAACTGGTATCTCTCCATTAGACTTATGATTGAGGAGCCTTAAATTGCAAGGAGAAATTCATGGAGACGATTTGTCTCTGCCTTCAAGTGCCTGGCTTATATTATTTAAAAGGAGGTCTATAAATCATGAGAATTGAAATCAAAATGCTGATGATGCTATTACCGTTGGTGTTAGTTGCTGTATTTAGCATACTTTTCATCAATGCCCACGCTATAGATGACGATGGTTCAGGATCCGCAGACCAATTGATCGATGCGAGCAATGGTATCTCCCCTTATGTTGTCGATACCAGGTTCCCTTCAAGTCCCCAGGAGTCCAGAAGGCTGCAAGGCATTGATAATAACCCGTAACAACGCCGCGCCCGGCTCATCCTCCAACGGAGCCACAAGCACACAGGATTCGACGACTCAAGCAGAATCCGCGGCGTTAAACCAGAATACGACTGTGAATTCCGAGAGCACTAATGAAACTGCGTCCGCAATGACGATATCGGCGCCAGAAACCACTATAGCATCAGGAAACTGGTCATTTGTGCTCAACGATAGCACCAACGGTAGCACAACCGGGTGCGCTGAAAGAGGTTTCATTGGCCCTCAATGAGTCTGACCATGTCGTCTTCGGATCGGGAAACATTACGGAAGGAAATAATACCCAGCAGGTTACGGCCACGGGTTTAGAGGATGGCAACAGGCTAGACCTGAATCTGACAACACTAGGAACGGTTAACCTCTATATGCTATCGCTCACGACGAACGGCGACTCTGCTGCAGGAGAATACAGGGCACATTCAGCCGACGGTCAATCCTGGACGGGGAACGCCACGGGCACAAAATCTGTGCCTCAGAGCTAAACAGGTTTGTCTCAGGCCAAATTGGTCTGACGTCTTATTCAATTTATACACATTTTTTAATGTTTCGATATTTTGTTATTATATTGTATTTTGCAATTACATTATATTTTTAATTATATTGTTTCTGGTCTCTTCCTGGCCAACGAATCATGAACTGATGAACTTATGAACTTATGATCGATTGATCCCGTGGATAATAAATGGGAGGGTGGGCAAGTCGGTGATGAAACATATGGAGGAAATGCTTTATGGTCAACTCTTGCCCGAGTAGTACTCGACGTTTGACGATATAAATATGTGGTACAGCCTGGACGAGACTCCTCTTGAGACCTATTTAAGATCGGGTTACAATCAGGATCTTGTATCCTTTCCTCGAATAAGGGACAGCACTCCGGCAATGACTATCATCACCAAGGAGGCCCATAGAGCCGAATCCATCCCCGCGATAAATGCTTTTGATATTCCGCCGGACAGATTTGTTGTTCCTATGAATATTTCGAAGGCTTCCGCCCTCGGAATTGATGCCGATGCCACCGACATGGCCATGACGAAGCTGCCCAGGACGCCTATATTTTGCAGGGTTCTGAGAAGACCCGACAGGCTTCCATAAGATCCAGTGCGTGCACTCGCCATTACTGCACTGTTGTTTGCCGGATAGAACATGGAGGTTCCGAGGCCCGAAATGGCTGATGCTATCAGCACGATATAGAAGGACGAGTCCTGTTGCAGCGAGAGGAAAACCAGGACGGCCACTCCAATAACGGCGATCCCGGCACTGGCTATGACCCTGGCACCGTATCGGTCAGATAGCTTCCCCATAAACGGGCTCAGGATGCTGCCCACCACGTATCCCGGTATGAGAAGTAGGGAAGCATCTAGAGGCGACAGACCTCTTACTCCCTGGAGGTACATGATGATCAAGAATACAACGGATAGATATCCCAACGCCATGAAAAATGCGGCCAGAATCGAGTACTTGAGCACCCTATCTTTAAACAGCTTAAGATCGATCATGGGGCTCTCTAACCTCATTTCATAGAGGAGAAAGAGCGGAATAATAATTAAGCCTGCTATCATCTGCGCCAGGTTCGAGCGGGTCATGCCCTGACTTGCATAGTCCACTGCGCCGAAAGATAAGAGCGACAGGCAACCTGCCAGGAGCAATATCCCACAAAGTCGATCTTCGTCTTAACCGGTTCCGCGTCCTTCAGATAGATGATTCCGAGGATAACTGCCGCGATCCCGATAGGGATGTTGATGTAGAAGATATACTCCCAGCCAAGGAATGTTGTAATCACTCCTCCCAGAACTATGCCAATCATAGCTCCCGCAGTCCAGCCCAATGAATTATACCCGAATGCGCTGCCGCGTTCGTTTTTTGGAAAGACATCGGCAATAATTGCGCCGCTGTTCGCCTGCAGGAGCGATCCGCCCAGAGCCTGCACCGCCCGGAATAATATTAATAATTGGATACTTGATGAAAAGGCACAGAGGACCGACCCCACTGTGAAGACTGCAAATCCCGCATTGAACATGCGGCTTCTTCCGTACAGGTCTCCAATCCACCCAAAAGGAGTCGTGGTAACGGCGGTAACGAGAAGATAGATAAGAATAATCCAGATAGTAGTAGCGATATCGGAGTGTAATCCTTCTGCGATCGAGGGAAATGCGAGTATGACAATTGTGCTATCCAGAGCACCCATGAGCGTTCCCAACACCAAAATAAAGAGAACTATTTTCTGTTTCGAGTTCACGAGCCCGTAATTCGCAGGCATGTAATTTAAATTTAAGGTATGCGTCTGCAAGGATTACGGGCTTGAGGTCGTCAATAGTAAATCAGAAAATAGAAAGGATGGGATTATACCAGTATTCATCCCATCGTCTTCTATCGATCCTGTTGTGGATATCTCCTTGGCACCGCGGTCCCCGACATGTCATGATTCCGACGAAAAGGCTCGATAAGCGTAAAACAAATATTCGATGAATGCGAATATGATTGTGGATGTGAAGTCAAAATGAAAGGATTCATTATAATCTCGTTGGTCCTCCTGGCAGGACTTGCCTCTGCATACTCTCCTGAGCAGCAGATTACGGCAAACGGCATGAACCTGAGTTTCAGTCTTGGAATCGCCTATGACAAGGCCATTCAAGGACAAAACGTGACCGAGTACAACGCCCTCGTGGATGAATATAATGCATGGGTTCGGCAGCATTTTGGCGAGGATGCAGGTTTGCTCAAGCCAAAGATGAATGAAAAGTCAGCTGCGATCCAGCCAGCTGCGATCCAGCCAGCTGTGATCCAACCCCAGGGAACAGCGACCGAATATTTGACAGCGCCTTTCAATAGCAGCAGCGATCTCTCAAAATTCGGAAAACAACAGGTGTTTACCGCGACAGGCCCTAACACGATATCGACTTCGGACGCTCTTTCCCAGCAAGAACAGAACAGTTTCTGATCCTGCAAGAGCGGTTCAAAAATCTTTTTTTATTTTTAACAAATTATATTCTTCGGTTTCCCTTATGAGCAAGCATAGTGCGAGATATTAATTTGTTATAATCGGAAGTAAATGAGGTAGGAAGTGCAGTTCTGGAAATGACAGGCACATCACAGTCTCCTCGTGATCGCATCCCTTGGATACTTACCAACATCAGCGGAAAGCTGGAGCGGAGCGATCTCGTGCAACAATTGGGATGCGATATTTAGACCCTGAATCCTATCCTAGAAGAGCCGGAGAAAATAGGCAGGATCAACCGATCATCCGGCTACCCTCACCAGATGGGAAGAGATGACAGCCATAAGAAACAGATAGGCGAGGCTTCATCATTCCTGCGAGAATTCCTCTGGCCATAGCTCTTCGCGGCCAATATCTTCATTGACAGCGGCTTCAAAGCGACTCAAAATCATCTCATCCACATCAGATAGCCTGACCTGAAGGCCTCGGCCAGGATCTCTTTGGCCGTCTCCAGCTCAAGGGCCTTTGAATCACGATACATTGCCTTCTTTGACTTGGGGCGTGATCTCTGACAGATCTCAGCTCCAAGCAGTGCGTCTAGCCTGTATGATCTTCTTTTTTTCTGAATATCACTTATCGAGAATTGCCCTTTATCGAAATAACGCGAGCCGTGAATTCAGAAAGGCGCTATGGAATCCGGTGCGCAATCTCTAAACCTTGTGAAGGCGAAAGCATATTTATAGAATTGTGATGGCCTCTTATAGCGGCCTTTGGTGAGCTGATATTCAAGTGCATGTAACTATTGCAAGCAATCTGAGTTGACAAAAAGGAATAGATGAATATCAGCAACGATTACACGCACGGCAGCCAGTCAACGCTTATAGCTCCGCATGTGGAGTTACCCCAGAGCTGGATGAACTTCTCGATGGAGAAGACGCCAGTAAGGTCTTCCACACTGCGTCCATACTCGGCATGGCGGCCCTTGAGCTGGTTGTCAGCGCGGGATCCCGGGAGATCCATCCGATATGGGCGACGCCGATAACGTTGCTGTTCAGGTTAGCCTCCAGAACACCAGTGCAGCAAGCTGGGCAACCATCAATGTAATGCTTCATATTCCATTAATCCATGTTAGAGTTCCTGTATCCCCTGGTCTTGACCTCGGTAGTCTTTTGCAGGTGCTCGGCATGGGTGTACATCTCAGTTAGAACTGCGCCGATCCTGTAGTTCTGCACGCACAGCTTCTCTACCCACTTCTGGTCGTAGGTGCCGGTCTGGTAAGATACGGGCATGTACTCGAACTCAGCTTCCTTGGTGAAGTTGATGTA
Source organism: uncultured Methanosarcinales archaeon (assembly GCA_963798205.1). Taxonomy (GTDB): domain Archaea; phylum Halobacteriota; class Methanosarcinia; order Methanotrichales; family Methanotrichaceae; genus Methanothrix. The sequence continues at coordinate 58,529 of CAWCSK010000022.1, read as the reverse complement.
GTCCATTGGGCATTTAGTGCCAGTCGGGAATGCGCATACATGCATCATGCCAAACCCGGCAAATACGGAAATCTAAATTCTGGGTCCAGTCCTTCACTGTGTAGTCTCTTCGAGCTGCCTCTCGGCCTCAAGCTCTGTCCTCTCCGTGACGACATTGCCGGAGCCGGACTCCTTCTCAACCAGCTTCTGGCCGTTAAAGCCTGTCTGGGTGGAAACGATCATCTCCACATTCTTGTACCCGACACCCTTGACGGATGCTTTTTCGTACATGTAGTTGGCAGCTCCTGCCATGCCAATTAGCGCAATAGCTAGTACCGACAAAATTAGTAGTCTCTTCGTTTTGTTCCCTCCTTACTAAAATGAGATTGAGTCATCCAATATCATATTTGAACGTTATGGATGACAATTTAGAGGAGGTTCTTTTCTCATTTCCAGAGCACTAAAATCACTCAAGGAGGCGACCCGCAAATTGAAGGCGAGGCAACGGCCAGCTTACTGGTAATCCTACCGATTATGCCCGGGCTCTCTCTGGGTTTAGCTATCCGTTATTTATAATTATAATTCTTTCTCAGGGGACAGATCCAAGCCTTAAAGAAGCCGTGGTTCTTTATATCATATAAAAATTTGTTCATATAACATCCATCCAGTCGGTATCTGACCATTGTCGCTAATGCTTCGGGTTAGCTTTTATTTGTAGCTCTTGCAGCATATTATATATTGTCGATAGGGCGATATCCTGAGCCGCCAGGTGATCCAGTATCACACGAACCTCAACTTCGGTCTTCTCATTGACCACGCAGTGCTCGCGTGCCTCGATTTTGTCACGTCTATCTTCCTGGCTCTGGCTGATCAAGATAATCGATGCTGCAAAGGATGCCTCAAGGGATAAGACCAAATTCATTAGAACAAACGGGTACGGGTCCCAGTGGTAAAACCAATTTGCGGCGTTCAAAGAAATCCAAGTGCCAAATATAAATGCCTGCAATATAATAAACTCCCATGATCCCACGGCTTTGGCAATCCCGTCTGCCACCTTTTGACTGATGGTAAGTTGCTCCTCATAGAGCGCATGGGCATCACAAACAGGAGGATGATTATGCTTATATGGTTCTGGAAACTCAAGCTTATTTAAGGACATAACCCCAAAGACCTAGCGAGTTTTATAAATAGCTTTCCATTTTGAAATTGGAGCCTTTGTTTTAGGTTTTATCTGATTGCATGCGTGAGATGAGATATCGTGCATCGCTCGCCACGCTTATGAGAACTGCAGACCCTTCTAATGTAATAATAATATAATCCCAAAAGGAGATAAACTGAGCCAAGCCAGGTCCAGGCGAAGAAATGGCGGCAGTTCTGGCGCAAAGATGATGGACTGATGGGCAATGAGTTCATATCCTTGCACCTACTAGATAGGGTTAATATCTTGGTGTCGATTTTTAAGCGGCATTATTGTAGGCAAACATGAAAACAAACTTGGATATGGTCTCATCACGGCGCAAAGAGCTTTTGGAGATTATTGCAACCGCGTCGGATGAAATAGCAGCAATAGATGCAGCCGTCGTGAAAGAAGGGGAGATAGATCAAAGCAAGACGGCATATATTGATTCTCAATATGAGCATTTGCAAAAGCACAATTCAGAGGGGATCGCATCAGAGGATTTGCGGCTCCTGCGTGCTGGTCGACACTGAAACCAAGCACGCACTATTTCCATAAAATTGCTGAATCCATATAGGCTACTGTAAAGCTCTTGAGATCTATAAGCTAGTGCTCTAACTCCGGGCCGACTGAATATCGAGCAAAATGATTTTACGAAGTCTCATAGATATTGTTGCCAGAATGACTACCTCGAAGAATTCCAATCGTGACAGCTTCGGTGTCCTATTCACGATCTTTAGGAAAAATTTATAATTGAATGCACTAATAGGTACGTATGAAAAAGATTTTGAGTTTTGCATTGTTGGTCCTGGTCTTTTTGGCCGTAGGGATCACTGCCGCGAAGGTTCCAGACCTGCAAGGGAACTGGACTGGTTCGTGGAGTGGATATGATGACGGAAAGGGGTACTCCAACGTGTCGGAAAACGGCAGCATCCTTTTTAATTTCGAAGAGCAGAAAGACCGTCTATTCAGTGGAAATTTAACAATCAAGCTGAAGAACGAGACGTATGATAGTGGTTTCGCCGGAGCCATCGGCTTGGATAATAAAACGCTCTATATCTCCCAGTTTGATAAGGGCTATTCAATGGGTTCGATAATTTCCAATGATGAGATGGAGCTGATATATCTTTCGGATGGAAAGGGGGATCGGTGGCCATCGATAGGCTTTATCGGATAAAGGTATAATACTAATTATCCATAGGCAACGAACGTGAATAATTGCGTTGTGGCCCGGAAGAAACTCATCTCTATTGGGGTAGCAATTGGGTTTTTCCGGGCCGGTTGGATATAGAGCGGCGGTGTTTATGGAGGCTGTGGGATGGTGGCCTGAACGACTATCTGGATGATTCCTAATCACAACTCCCTTCTGCGGATTATTCGGAATCTTTAAGAAAAATTTATAATAGAGAAGCACTAAAAGATATGTATGAAAAAGATTTTGAGTTTAGCATTGTTGGTCCTGGTCTTTTTGGCCACAGGAATGTCGTGCGGCTGAAGGTTCCAAACCTGCAAGGGAACTGGACTGGTTCATGAAATGCGTATGATGCCGAAAACGGATACTCCAAACGTGACAGAAAACGTGATCATACATTTTAATATTGCAGAGCAGAAGGATCGTCTCTTCAGTGGAAATCTAACAATCAAGCTGGAGAACGAAACAGAGATTGATGAGTGGTTTTGCCGGAGCCATTGGCTCGGATAATAAAACGCTCTATATTTCCGAATTTGATAATGGTTATGCACCTGGGGACGATCATTTCCGATGATGTGATGGAGCTGATATATCTTCCTGATGGAAAAAGGGGGATCGGTCGCCATCGATAGGCTTCATCGGTATAAAGGTATAATACTAGCCTCGGCTCTCTCGGCAGAGCATATGATCCGATCCTGCCGAGATGCCGCTTGATGGCCGTGGGGTGGCATGGCAAAGGACCCGGCTGCAATCCACATCCTTGAGCAGGACGATACCCAGTCGCTCTTTATACTTGACCTGACCGCTTTTGCCGCACAGTTATTTCGCTAGGCTCCCACTCCCTGGCCGAGTAAGCCTCCATTGCTTTGTTGGGGAATGCTGCCCTGAACATCTATGATTACTACGTTGCTGGCCTGATTGTTGATTGAATAGAGCAGAATATGTCTACCCACAATGTTGGCAACAAATCCTAGTTGATTATCGCCTGGGCTCAGGCTGTAAATGCTCGTAGTGTATGCGCCCTGGCCTGTTGTGATCGGGTAAAGCTCATAAACCAATCCCTGACCGCCAAGCGAAGTAGAGGCTATCAGAGAGACGTGGGAGTATTGAGGTACAACTGCATACTGCATGCGCCCCTGGGATGTATCAATCCAGAGGTTGGTATTTCCCAAACTGGGATATGAGTTCGGATATGTTGTGACGGGTACTGTCCAGATAACCTGTCCTATTTGTCCTTGACTTGATCCGGTCTTTCCTTGATCGGATCCCATTTGGCCTTGATTTGATCCGCCATTTTGACCGCTACCTGACGGGGCACTGGAATCTCCGCCCGACACAGGAGTTGGAATTGATCCTATTAGCTCTTTTGCTGCCAAATCTGATGCAGATATGACTTTTGTTGACCCTGGCGCAGGTGATGTTTGCGTATTTGTTACTTTTTTGACCAGTTCCGAATTTTGTTAAGGAACTGCTTAACGGTATGCCTGCGCAGGGTACCACGAGCGAAATCCATATTGAAAGAATAAGCAATAGGGATAACAATACAGATATGGTTTTCATTCAATTCCTCCAGATATCTATTAACGCACCCAATGAAGATAAAACTTGTCCATTTGGAGGAAGGCCAGATAGGGGCAACGCGGAATGATAATATTATATAAATATGGGGATTTGCCCGGACACTACAGAAGCACGTCACGAAGACCGGCACCGATTATGTCCTATCGATCCCTACTGGAGATCGCCCAGATCTCCAGCTTGAGTGTTAAGTATGTTTGCCAGAAAACAATAACATAAAACCATTTTTGCATAATAGAATGTATGAATAAGTATAAAAAAGGTAATGAATATCATCTAAAGATCAAGACATTTTTCGATGTGACAAATGAGGGCTTTGGTGAATCCTAGCTAAATTCCCATCGTGATCATGATTTAATTAGCAATTTTTAAATACCGATAGGCGGGAATAACATCAAATGTGATGAACAGTGGCTACTAAACAGAAATTATTCAGCAAAACCAAAGCAGGAATTGCGTTACTTATTGCCGCAGTCGCCTGGCTATACGCGATATCTAAATCGATTGATGATGATTGGGTCAGCTTCTCGATTTCTATGTCCATTGCGGTTATGCTCGGCAATGTGGGATATAACATGTGGAAGCGAGAATAGGGGTGGGTGTGAGCTACTGAACGAAGGCCACAGGCATATCAACCGGCCAACAAGTGCAGTTGTGAGTACGGTAGGCAGTTCTGAAAATGGGGAGGGGCAAGCATGGTTGTGTGTTTACAAACTGCAACGGGAGAGATCAATGAATACAAGACCACTTAAAAATTAATGGATGATTGACCGTACCAATCTTAATTCCGGCAAAAGAGCACTTTGTGGCAGATTTAACTCTGTCGGATCGAGGCCTAAAAAAAGAGGGGAAAAATATAGATTTGTCCCAGTACTTTAACCCATCATCTTCTTGATATCCTCATCCGGTGTGCTGATCAGCCGGATATCGTACTTCTCCACCAGGATCTTCAGCATATCCGCATTGATCCAGCCGGGCACAATGGGACCCAGATAAATGCCCTTGATTCCCAGAGCCAATAAGGACCATAGAATGGCCACCGCCTTCTGCTCCATCCAGCTTACCACCAGTGTCAGGGGCAGGTCGTTCACGCCCACTCCGAAGAGTCCGGCCAGTGCCTGTGCCACCTCCAGGGCCACAATGGCATCGTTGCACTGCCCGAGGTCGATCAAACGGGGAATGCCCTCGATATCGCCCAGATCCAGATCGTTGAAGCGGAACTTTCCGCAGGCCAGCGTCAGGATGACGGTATCCTTGGGAAGCTTTTGCACGAACTCCCGGTAGTAGTCGGACTTCTTCAGAGGCGCATCGCAGCCTCCCACCAGGAAGAACCGCTTGATCTTTCCCTCCTCGACAAGCTGCTTGATCTTGGCGGCATGGCCTAGCAGGACCGAGGTGGAAAAGCCGGTGGTGAGCTCGTACTCTCCGGGCGCGTCCGGCAGCTCCGGCAGGGAGCGAGCCTTGGCGATAACCTCTGAGTAGTCGTAGCCATCGATGTGCTTTACCCCGGGCAGGTAGACGGGCCCCGCTGCAAACATGCGATCCTTGTACTCCTCACGGGGCGGAAGGAAGCAGTTGGAGGTGCCAAGGATTGCCATGGGATATTTGGCAAAGAGCTGGCGCTGGTCAAACCAGGCCTTGCCCAGGTTTCCTGCCAGGTTCTTGTACTTGCGAAGACCCGGATAGCCGTGGGCGGGCAGCATCTCGGAGTGAGTATAGACAAAGACATCCGTGCCCTCTACCTGGCGGAGCAATTCATCCAGAGCATGCAGATCGTGGCCCGTGACGAGAATCCCGTGGCCCTTGACGGTTCCCGTCCGAACCCTGGTCGGCGTCGGCTCGCCGAAGGTCTCTATGTGGGCTTTCTTGAGGAGCTGCATGGTCTTGATGTTCATCTCGCCCGCCCGCACTGCCAGATGCAGGAACTCCTGCGGGTCGAAGTTGACATTGGTCAGTGTGGAGAAGAATCCTCTCTCGATAAAGGCATCTACCTCAGGATCGGTATAACCGAGCTCCCTGGCATGATAGAGATAGGCACTGATGCCTTTGATGGCAAAGAGCAGGTTATCTTGCAGACGTGCCACAATCGCTTCCTTTCCACAGACTCCTTTGATGGTGCAGCCCGTGCCCCCGGCGGTCTGGGAGCACTGGTAACAGAACATATCGGGTTTTTCAATAGCTGCCATTTTCAATTACCTCTATTCATCGTTGTTCATCATATATCATAGTATACTTATGATACCAAAGTATATAGCCTAGAACGTTTCCCCAAGGATACCATGCAGGAAGGATGCACCGTAAACCTGACAGTGAAGTATATTGCCCGAAAATGGAGCCTGCTCATACTCCTGGAGCTCTATAAGGGAGCAGGGCACACCAGGCGCTTTTCCGAGCTGAAGAGCTGCCTGGACGGCATCACTCAAAAGGTGCTCTCGGCCCGGCTGAAGGAGCTGGAGAAGGAAGGGCTCATCGAGAATAGAGTGGACAGCTCATCCTTCCCGGTGAAGAGCGAGTACACTCTGACCGATAGCGGCCTTGAGATCATCGACATCGTCAAAGATATGAAGCGATGGGCGCTCAAGTGGAAGATCACAAACATCGAGTGCGGCTGCCAGGATTGCAGCGAATGCGTGCTGTGAAGGCAATTCGGAAATCTTTTTGGAAAACTGGAAAAGCAGGGCCTGCGCCCGCAAGCAGTGCAAACATGCAAGGATACAAAGGCGAAAGATACACGAAAGGATATAGAAAAGGATATAGGAAAGGATCCGTTTCTACCTGCTCTTTCCCCAGACCGCACCGCCCACAGGCCCCGCGTCCCTCTCCAGGTTTCCCCTGGCCAGAGAGAAGATGGTGCCGAGTACACAGAGTCCTGCAAAGACGCCAAAAGCCAGCTTGATGCTGATCATAAGCATATCAATCTGCCCCGGGCCGATCTCCACGTGTCCCATGACCACCGAGAAGATGAGCATGACCATGCCCAGGCTCATCAGCTGGCCTATGAGCCGCATGGTGCTCACCATCCCTGAGGCCACGCCGAAGTCGCACTTGTCCACAGAGCTCATGATGGCATTGGTGTTGGGCGACGAGAAGAACGCAAATCCCAGGCCCATAAAGACCAGGCTTATGAGTATGATCTCAAGGGATGTCTCTGGCGTCAGCAATGCAAAGAGAGCGAGTCCGACCACGCACAGGCCCATGCCTATGGAGGCGACGATCCGGGGCTCCATTCTATCCGACAGCCTTCCTGCCAGCGGAGAGAGGGCAGCCTGCACAACCGGCTGAGCGATCAGAATCAGCCCTGCCGTCTCAGGGCCGTAGCCCTTCATGTATTGCAGGTAAAGGCTCAGCAGGAAGGCAAGGGCAGCCGTGGCACTGTAGTTGATCAGAGCTGCCAGATTCGAGAACAGGAATACGGGATTATTGCGAAAGACGCTGACCTTCAAGACGGGATTCTCATTTCTTAGCTCCCACCGGATAAAGACCGCCATTATCAATGCAGCGAGCGCCAGCAAATAGGCACCTGCAATATCTGGAATCAGCGTCAGCCCGTACATGAGAGCAGAGAGCATTGCCGCATAAAGGATCGTGCCGAAGAAGTCGAATCCACCCTCTTGGGCGCAGCGCCACTCGCCTTTGATCTTCCCCTGGGCCAGGAGCGCTGCCAAGCAGGGCATAGATCATGATTCCGGCGTAGATAAACCTCCAACCGGCATACGCGGTGATGATGCCACCTAAGAGAGGTCCCATGGAGAGCCCCAAATATACGATGGCAACGTTGATGCCCAGCACCTTGCCCCTCTCCTGGGCAGGGAAGACAGAGGTGAGAATGGCAATGGACGTGCCGAAGATCATGGCGCTGCCGAGGCCTTCCACCACACGGGAAGCGATCAGCATCTGCACACTGCTGGAGATGCTGCACAGGAGCGATGATACCACGATGATTGACAGCCCCAGCACGAATATCTTTTTTCTTCCAAATATATCGGCTATGCGGCCGAAAGGCACGACAAAAACGGCCGCCGAAAGCAGGAAACCTGTGACAATCCACCCCAGAAGCGCCTGATCCGGGACTGCAAAGTCAGCGTTGATGGTAGGAAGCGCCACATTCACGGACGAAGCCAAGAAGGGCGTGATAAAAGAAGCCATGCAGGCGATGACGAGCACTATCCGTTTGTCATTCATGGTAGCCTCTGCAAAGAGAGGCACCTGATTATAAAGCCATCTCTAAGTCCTAAAGTCCTACGGAAGCCCAGGCCTGCAAGATCTGACGCATCGTATTTTGTGCTCATTGGAATGAAGTGAACAGGATATGATTGCGACCGGAGACAGATCCATTCTAATCTATCCTAATCCATTCTAATCCATTCCGATCCTTATTCACTAATTCTGTCGCTAACCCCCTCTCTCTCTCCCAGGGGCGGCAGGATCCCTAGCTGCGACATTATTCCCAGCAGGTTAGCCTCACCCCACAGCTCAGCGATCTTGCCGCTTTCAATGCGAAAAATCTCTATTCCCGTCATGGTTATGGATTTGTCCGTGGGCGGCAAGCCCATGAAGAGACCCTTGTGTATGCCTCGGGCGGTGAAGCGGGCGGCGACCATATCGCCCTCTGCCACCATATCCTCCACAGTGACATTGAGATGCTCGAATGCTGCCCGGCAGGCCGTGATCACATCATTCATGCCAGAGATGCCCGGCCGGGAGGGCAATGGGATATGCAGGGTGAAGTTCGAGGCCAGCAGATCATCGGCGGCGACAAGGTCTCCTCGGGAGGGCCCTTCCAAGAAGAAGCGACGAACCAGGGCTTTGTTTTCTTCAGCAGACATAAATCATCCTTTAGAGCACTTTCGTGGTCTCTTTTGGCCTGGGAGTCTTGATCACAAGGATCCGTACCAGCCCCTTGCTCTCGTTTATCCAGCGATGTGGAATCCTGGCCGGGCTCTCGATCAGCGTATCCTCTCCAACCTCTTTTCTTTCCTCGCCAATCTCCACAACGCCTTGGCCTTCCAGCACATAGAAGACCACATCCACGGGAGTGATGTGCTTCTTCAAGGACTCGCCCGGCTGCAAGGTGATGTGCACGACCTGGGCCATCTCAGTATCGCTCAGATTCCGCGCATCTACGCCATGCGGATTTGGCTTACTTTGGATATTTTTTACAACGACTACTTTCATCTCTGACTCCTCCTGCCAATTCAGTGCGGGAAAAGGGTATATGCCACAATTCTCTTTTTCCGAAAGCTCGTTTCCGGCAATAGCATATTGGATATGTTGGTATAAAGCGTGGAGCGTTTCCACAAGTATACCTGCAAAGGACGGTGATTGGCACCTATGCATTATCGAAAAAGCCCAGGGTGCGATTCGTAATGCTTACTAAATTTTTTAGAGACATTTGGCTATCGTGATTTTGTTTCTCAAAGGGACCACAGATGGAATTCGACGAGAAAATTTAAATATTTAGGTCTCCAAAGGTTATAATCGCAATCTCAGTAAAAAGATTAGGAGGAACTAAATTATGGTAACACCAAATAATGAGCCAGATCAATTCGATCTGCATGGGGTCGGATCAAAGCATAAGGATGTGCACATAACCTACTCTACGAGCAGCATCACAGGCGAGCCTCTTTTCGGCTACAAAGACTCGAAAGGGCAACAGCATAATTTTACAGGAGCAGATATCCGTACCCTGGAGACAGAGATCGATATAATGGTCACGGTAACCTTGCAGATTGTGCCGGAAGTTCATGTTGTTACCCTGACTTTGCTTGTGCCCGATGTCAAACTCGAAGGTGCGCCAAAACCAATCAAGACCATAGCGATTCTGACGACCAACAAGAAACCCTTCTCAGGAGTTCCCCTCATCAAGGGTGTTCTGCAAACCTATGAAGTCATAGAGCTGCAGGGAACTGCCAGTTTCGTCGTATTTTAGCGAAATAGAGAACGCACCTAAATCGGTGCGTTTCTTGTCTAATTTTTAGATTTAGCAGGCTCAATGCATAGACTGCGCATTTGGAAGTCAAGACTCTAAAGAGGGCAAGGATCCGGATCGCTGGGATGTTCTCCTAAAAATTCATCCGGAGTAGACTATTGAGTCTTATCGGAAATGATATCATTTTACGGAAAAGAAAGTAACAATCCTTCCTTTTGGCAAGGAGCTCATTCGCTATCACAAACCCGATTCAGGCCCTAATGCTCTCAATCCTCTTTGTTGTCTGCCATCTGGCGACAACTTTAGCCAGTTCTTTCCGTTGGATCGGTTTGGCAATGAAATCGTTCATTCCGGCCTGAATACACTTATCTCTATCTCCTCGCATGGCAAAGGCAGTCATGGCTATGATGGGAACCGACGGGTTGAGGACCTTTGATCCTTGCTGGCGGATGAGGCGAGTTGCCTCGAAACCGTCCATGTCGGGCATTTGGCAGTCCATCAGCACCAGGTCGTATGGGATGATCTGGAGCATATTGATGGCCTCTTGACCATTGGCCACCACATCAGCCCGAAGCCCCATCTTTTTCAACATGATCTGTGCCACTTTCTGGTTTACTGGATTGTCCTCCGCCACCAGAATGCGTATCGTGCGCTTGCCAGTTTTCGGAAATGGAAGGGCTCTGCGAGGACAGCTCTCTGCCAGTATCAATATCGGGATGTTGAACAATCATGGAGAGCGTCCCATCGACAGAATTGGCTTTGTCAGACTGTTTCTCAAATACAGCAGTGAACCAGAATGTGGACCCTTTGCCCTACCTCGCTTTCCAGGCCGATCTTGCCGCCCATCAATTTCAGCCAGCTGTTTGGAGATGGCCAGTCCGAAACCAGTTCCGCCGTACTTGCGCGTCGTCGAGCCGTCCAATTGAGTGAAAGGCGAGAAAAGAACATCCTGCCGGTCTTGCGGGATGCCAATGCCTGTGTCCATGACTCGAAAGCGAAGCTCAACATTTCCTTCATCTTCGCTCTCCACAGCAGACGCGGATCGTGATCGTGCCCTTCTCAGTAAACTTCATGGCATTGGTCACCAGGTTGACCAGAATCTGGCGCAGCCGTCCCGGATCGCCACGCAGGAGCGACGGAACCTCAGGCTCCCCGTGATGAATCCAGCTCCAGTCCTCTTTCATGGGCCCCAATGGACAGGAGATTCTGATGTATCCTTCAGAATCGATCGCAGATCGAAGTCCATGGTTTCCAGTTCCATCTTGCGGGCCTCGATCTTGGAGAAATCCAGGATGTTGTTTATTAGAGACAGAAGCATCTCGCCGCTGACACAGGCGATTTCAGCATATTCACGTTGCTCGGCATTTAGATCCGTATCCATCAGCAGTCCGGTCATGCTGATGACACCGTTCAGGGGAGTACGGATCTCATGGCTCATGTTGGCCAGGAATTCGCTCTTGGCAGAATTGGCCTTCTCGGCTTGCTTTGTAGCAATTTCCAGTTTCTTATTTGTCTCTTTCAGCTCATCTTCCGATCGCTTGTATCTCGATATATCACGAATAGACTCAATTGCACCCGCGATAGTGCCGTTGCCATCATATAGAGGAGACGTAATGCCCCAGAGGAATACATCTTTTATCCCATTTAGTATGGGGATATAAGACTCTGCAATCAATTGATCTCCCGTTCTAGTAATATAGTAATATTTCTCTTCAATCTCCTTATTTTCCATAAAGATAAGGTCGATGAGGATAGGCCGGGGTTCGCCGTAGAACGGGATGGCATAAGCATAATTGTTCTTTCCGATAATCTCAGCCTTGCGAATGCCTGTCATCTCCTCTATGGCTCGATTCCAGGCGATAACATTTCCTTCCACGTCAATTGCGAATGTGGCATCCGGCAGGAAATCTATTATGGCAAGCAGTTGATCATGAGCAGTCTTCAGATTATCCTCTGCCGTCTTGCGTTCGGTTATGTCACTCATGGTTGCTAGATATACTGGCATGCCGTCGCTGTCTCGTTCCAGCAAGATATCTATATGCACCCAGAATGAGGACCCACCTTTTCTCCTCATGCGCAATTCGCATTCCTGTGGAGCACCCCCGATAATAAGTCGTTTGCGGCAAAGGTGGAAGATATTCAGGTCCCCAGGGAGAATGAAGTTGGTTATCAGAATATTAATCAGCATATTTCTTGCTACACCCAATAGAGAAGCTGAGGTGAGGTTTGCTTCCAGGATCCTCATGCTTTCGCTCAAAGTGAAATAGCCCACTGGCGCCCAGTTGTATAAGTCGAAGTAGCGTATCCTAGCTGCATCCAGGTCTGATTGCACCCGGCGCAGCTCCGCGTTCTGCATCTCCAGTTCAATCTGATGCACCTGTAATTCATGAAGCGTAGCTAGGGAATCCTCAGTCGAGGGATTTCCCGGGCCTTCCGACGACGGCTCCGCTTTATCTCGGGCAATCTTTTCGGCCTGCCGACGCATTTCCGCAAAGCCATTGGGCGCGTCATTCTTGCGGGTCATTTTTGGGCCACCAACATTGAAGTCTTGATATTGTGGGGAGGATGTTGTAGATGCAGTTGAGCTATACACCCTTCCGTTCTCCACCTCCAAAGCCCGCATGCGAGCCTCGCACTTGAATGTGGTCGTTGAGGATGCTTTTGTGGTCAGGGCCGGGCGTTGCACGAGCAAGCATGCTGGAAAAGAGTGCTTCGAAGGCAGCAAGCCCACCCGCCAATGGGCAAATGCCGCCAATAGGAATATGCTTCTAAGGCCAGTCCTCTTGTAGAGTGCCTGATTCAGTTGGTGCTTATTTGCCAACGCCGGAGACGACTCGACCGACTCTGATGGAGGAGCCTGGGGATCTTCCGATTCAATGCCATCTCCCTGTCATAGCTTAATTTCAATATGAATAATGCCATAGAGCGATTTCTCCGTCCACTGGATCGTGACATGCCGACCTGTGCCAATTACTGGATTTCGAAAATCCAATCCTCCGATCGCGTGCAGTCCGATGTGACCACGATTATTTGCTATGATATGATGATAATAACTTCGGATCAGTAATTCTTATTGGCATAGATATATCTTTCGGAAGATTTGCCAATGATTTGAATGCGACTTAACACTTTGGAAAGACGCGAATAACTTATATCGCAGCGATATCGACGTCATTAAAAGCAATCTAAAAAGAATCGATATCACAAGACCCAAAAATGCGGGGTACGGGATTCGAACCCGCGAACTCCTGCGAGACAGGATCTTAAGTCCTGCGCCTTTGGCCAGCTTGGCAAACCCCGCAACTATTGAAGACGGCCATTGGCAATGGCTCACGATGGATAAATCATTTTCCCTTAAAAAAGTCGAAGGGGCCATTTTTCAGTCCCTTCGTTGCTGCTTCTTTTCAGTTTGCGGTCAGTTAGTTTTGTGCAGGCGGCATATCCTGGCTGCCGGAAGCTGCGGCTGGAGCGGCTGTTGCCTGGCCCATCACTACATGCAGGCTGTTGAGCAGATTCTCAGTCACATCCTGCGGGTAGGAGGAGGTTATGTCAACGCTGGTTGTGCCCACAGAGACAGGTCCGCATGGACATTTAGTGCTGTCCAGCCAGTAGCTGGCGCGGAAGAGCTTGGTACCGGCTGGTACTCTCGTGTTTTGTTGTATCGGCTCGCTGGAGAGCATGTAGCCGTCTTTTCCATCTATGGTCCTATCTGCCACATCGGTAACATTGAATAAATTGAGGGCAATGTCCATGGCGGATAGCTGCTTGTACAATCCCAGAGTCGAATCTGTTGGGTTCGTATACTGGCTTATGACCAATACAGCCTTTGTAGTATTGTCGGTAAAGATCTGCATGCCATAAACTGTAGCTGTTGGCGTTTGCATGGGCTGCCCGACAATCAATTGATGCTGTGAATTGGTATTCATATCGAAAGTTACGACATACGGTCCAAGCTGACTGCTTTCCGGCACTGCTACGGCCAGAGTAGATAGCATCAGCACTAATACGATAGCTAACAACAATTTCACTTAATTCACCAATTGATACCTTAGTACCTCATCCTAGAAAAGTCTTCCTTTGATATGTGGCTCGTGTGACTACTCCCGCCCCCTTAAAGGGGACGGGCTTCTACGGTTTTGATTCCGACAGATTGTAGTCCCAATCTGAGTATGTTTATGGCTGCATTCCAATCTCGGTCCAAGGATAGCCCACATTCAGGGCAATTATGGACTCGATCAGCCAATGTTTTTTCAACCAGAATACCACACCTTGAACACATCTTGGAAGTGTTTCTCGGATCTACTAGGACGACAATCGAACCGGCACTTTCAGCCTTGTAGGATGTCACAGTCACAAGCATATTCCAAGCCACATCCGAGATGGATTTAGCAAGGCAATGGTTTTGAAGCATATTCTTGATGTTCAGATCTTCAAAAGCAATCAAGCCGAACCTGTTAACCAGATCCCGGCTAACCTGATGAGCAAATTCGTATCTCTTGTTAGCGATCCTCTCATGGACCCGTTCAACTACATTTAAGACAGCTTTCCGCTCAGGAGTCCCTTTAGCAGCTTTTGAGAGCTTCCTTTGGACTCTAGCAAGCTCGCTTTCCTCATCTCGGAAGAATCGGGGGTTAGCTATCTTCTCACCATTTGAGAGAGTGGCAAAGCTTGTCAAGCCTACATCTATGCCAACGATTGACCCATCTTTCCAGGGAGGTTTAGGCAGATCTTCGAGTTCGACCGAGAAACAGGCAAACCATTTTCCGGTTGCTGCTCTGCGAATTGTCAGACGCTTGATCTTGCCTTTGATCTGTCTATGTAGCTTGATTTTGATTTCTCCGATCTTAGAGAGATAGAGTTTTCCAGAGTCAAGCTTGAATCCCTTTTGAGGATAGGTAAAGGAGTCGTACCAACCTCTTCCCCGAAATCGAGGATATCCTGGCTTTTCTCCGGCCTTAACTCGTCTGAAGAAAGCCTTAAGAGCGAGATCTACTCTTTCCTGGACGTTCTGAAGGGTTTGGGAAAATACTTCGCTTAATTCCGGTTTGTCAGATTTCCAATCAGGGAGGAGGTCGTGAGTTTCATACTTTGAAACAGACTTGCCTTCGTTCTCCCAAGCCGTTCTTTCGGTATGCTAAGGTCTGGTTGTATGTCCAGCGGCACAAGTCTAAGGTTCGCTCCATCTTTGTCCCTTGGGACTTTGTTAGATAGATCCGGTACTTGTACACCTTAATCGTAGATATTGTTATGCGGTTGACTGTATTAATTGTTTTCTGCATAATAGTGGGGTACGATTCATCCCACCCCCTAAAGGAGATGGGTCTTCTCTGCCCCACGCCCCGACGTTATAATTCCTCTATAGAAGCAATAAGCTCAAATAGCAACCATCCCGAGCAGCTTTTCATGGAGCATGGATGCATAGAGCCGGGGATCTATACCATCCTTCTCTTTCTTGGAAAGGCAGAGGAGATAAAGGTCGGATCTCTGGGAGTCATTGCCTTTGCCAGAGGATACTATGCATACACCGGCTCGGCGCGGGGCTCAGGCGGCTGCAAGCGCGTGGATCGCCATATACGTGTATTGCAAGGCATAGACTCAACCCGGAGGTGGCACATCGACTACCTCTTGCCCAAGGCCGACTTCCATGGAAGTCTTCATCACCAAAACCACCCTCGATCTGGAATGCAGGATCGCCTCGATGATCGGAGAGCGGCTAAAGCTCCGTGAAGGGCTTCGGCTGCACGGATTGCACCTGTTTAAGTCATCTACACTATGCCGAAGACCTGGCAGAATATGCAGGAGGCAGTTCGTCTGGCCCACGGCCAACAGTGAAGCAACCGTAATGCAGTTCTGCGCAGCACCGGACTTTCGGCGGCACCCTGAATACCATATGGCCCGTGAGGAATAGATCCGATCCCTGCCCGTAACGGCTCCGAAGTGGCATATCCATTTCGTTCCCGGGCAATGTCCCCAGGAGGCAAAAGTGGAAAGCGGAGACGGATAAACTCAAGAATGCCACACCACCGGCATGATCAGATTGACCTCGATAACGGCCGCCCGGGAAGGAGAGAATGGTCCATGAGATTGCAGCATATATTTGTGATTATAAACCAACAAATATGGCACTCCGCTATTTTCCGCCTAAACATCCGAAACGCATTTATAGATAGAAATATAAAAAACACTTAGAAGGGATTTAGTCTTATTAATTAGCAGGGATAACAAGTCAGCGATCTATTGTAAGGGATAGATCCAGGGAAAAGGGAGTAGTTGAATGAGAAGAGGTAGCTTTAGGCTTAGACTACCTCGGGGGAGGCGTAGTCTAAAGGCAAGTCCCGTGCTACTGGGATTAGCCGTATTTCTGGTTATTCTAGTTCCAACTCTCTTCTATCTATTTCCTCATGCTCCTGATTCACGATTGCTTGATTCCAATCTGCAAATAAAATCCGGCATTTCAACAGAGCCGGTTCTGAGAGTGGCATCCTCTGACGCATCTCTTCTGGCTACCGTCAACTCCGGCACAACCTTATCGCAGGTCTATCTGGAGAACACCGGCACCTTGAAGCTTCACCAAGTCTCGGTCCGGAATGGTGAAAAGGCGCTCGGGACTCTTTCCGAGCTTGTTCCGGGAGAGAAGAAGGTTCTGGCCGTGAGCGGCCCGACTGAGAGAATAACCGTCTCGGCCCTCGACCAATCCGGCCAGGAGATCCAGGGGCTTGTACATTACAATTCCACAAAGGCAAACGATGCCGCTCCCGCTGATGTTATGCTGAGCACCAAGGCAGTCCCGGACGTTCCTGTTACTTTTTCCGGTCCCTCCGTCCATCCGGGGCGACCTCCTCTGCGCCCGCAACTCAGGTAGCGCCCACAACGCCCGAACCAATCGTCCCTCCAACCGTAAAGAAGTCCGCAGCTTCCTTATCCTCTCTTTCACTGGACATTTCGCCAACAGGTCGGAAGGCCAGCGGGGAGACGCTGTAGGCTACAGATGCAAGGCGGTAAACACCGGACCAAATGAGCTCTCCGATGTCCGGATCATCTGCGCCGGCAAGATGAGTGCCACCAAGTTCCTCCCTCCGCACGAAGAGCTTGATCTCGATGGAGTTCTCGTGATCGAGAATAATACCGAGCTTTTGGCCGGAGTGGATGGGAAGGATGCCAATGGCAGTGTCTACACAAATAATACCTCAATGGCCATCCGGATGATCTCGCCTCAGATCAAACTGGAGGTTACAGACCCCGGCCAGGTTCACCGCGGCGATAAAGTCAATTTCCAGATCCGGGTTGAGAATAGCGGAGACGGAAGGCTTACCAATTTAAGCGTCTCCGACAGCTTTGGTGAGATTGGCCAAATAGACGCCATCAATCCGGGAGCTTTCCAGGTGCTGCAAAAGGAGAGAGTAATATCCCAGAGCCGGCAGGATGAGGTTACGGTCATTGCCCATGACGATTCCGGCAAAGAGCTCTATGCCAGCCGGAGCCTGAGCCTCCGGGTGAGAAACTCCTCCCTGGAGATTCAGGGCGATCCGGCAGAGGTCAGGACGTATCCAGGAAAACCCGTCGAGGTGACCTGGATCGTGAGCAACACCGGGGAAGAGCTATTGAAAAATATTACTCTGGCGGGAGACGGCAAGAGATGCATGCTGGCAGAAATTCCTGCGGGCCAATCCGTGCGCATGGCCGCGATTTACAGCAAGAACGCCACAACCTGGATAAACGTCACTGCCCGTGGTGCTTGACGCGAATGGATTTGAGGCCAATGCCACGGCTTGTGTGCATATGAAGTCCATTCAGCCGGGCATCAATTTGAAGGTCATGCCCCTGGAGATAGAGGTCTGTCCCGGTGATACCGCCGAGATCAGCAGTCTCGTCACCAATTCAGGAGACGACAGCCTGTCGGGCGTGGTCATCACTCAAAACGGGTCCACTCTGGCAACGATCGGCAGCCTTGAGCCGGGCGAGTTCAGAGTAGTAGACTCTCGAACGGTGATATCCGGTAATTGCACAATTCAATTTTCGGTTCGAGGAAAGGACTCGAGCGGCAAGATTTGGTCGGATGAGGCAAGCGTGTTGGCACGAACTGCTATCACTGCTCTCAAGGTATTTGCCAGCGCCTCACCGCCTGCGGTCATGCCCGGCGAGATCAGCAATCTTAGCTGCACAGTTGCCAATACGGGCAGCGTCCCGCTCTACAGCATCTTCGTCATCAGCAAGAAGCTGGGTCCCCTGGGGAATATTGATTATCTCTCTCCCAAGCACCAGATGGTGATCCATGCAGAGAAGGCGGTCACGAAAGCAAGCGCAGGCGCAGATACCATAACTGTTGAGGGATTCACTCAGGATAAGAAGCTGGTTCTGGGGTCATGCAGCCTGAATATTGACCTCTTGAAAGGTTCTGCACAGTGTGGAGGGCACCGATTCAGGCTCTCTGAATCCGGTCAAGATGGCCCAGGCAAACATCAGCTGCGGCAACATGAGCCTGCCCTTCAAACTGCCTGACGAAAAGGATACGACGTCTCAGATCTCTGGAACCATGGCCAGGGATTTGGACCAATCGGCAACAAAGTCCAACAACGCGGTCGTTGACGGAATCTCCAACCTCCTGCGTTATGTGGAGAAGCTTCTGGGGATGGCCGGCAAAGAGAATGAGAATAAGAATGAGAATAAGAATGAGTCTGAATCTCATGCCGCCCAGGAGTTTGCGCCACAGGCAAAGGACAGCCTGCCCAGCGGGAAGAATTACGAGCTGAGCATTGAGGGAGTGAAAAGCTCAGAGCACGGAGCCATTACCATTCTGGATGTGAACGCAATGCCTTCGCAACCTGCCTCCGAAGAACCGGTCAAGGTAACCGTTCACATGCAAAGCCAGACCCCAATATCGTCCGCCTCAGTGAAATACGGGCTCTCCGATTCGCCCCTGACAAAAAAGAGTATGCTCAGTGTCTCGCGGGTTTATGACTCTGTTCTTAGCCTTGAGTCGGGCAACACAAAGGACGGATACTGGAGCTGCACCATTCCCGGAAAGTCCGGCGGAACCTACATGCCCCTCTCCGTCTGGATGACCGATGGATCGAATGACGCAGAAGGCGGGCCGTACTTGATTCACTGGAGCACAGTCAAATCGGCGCCGCAGACAACCCGGGACACCATCGCACCCGTTTCAGGAAATGGCAAGCTCTTCATAGAGTCCTCATCTGTAAAGGGAGATGGAGAGGTCTCCATAAAGGATAGCTTTCGAGGGCTCGGCCATGAACTACAATGAAAGGATGATGGGCAACGGCTCCATTAGCCTGGATACCCAGAGAAGCGTTGACCGGAAGGCCTCCGCCAACAACTTCGTCGAGAAGAAGGATCTGGTCTTCACGGGAGGAAATCTCATAGGCCATCAGTCGGTTGGGTCACCCGCATTCGATGGCGGCATGGGGGCATCAGTCACAGAGCGGTTCAACCTGACCCATGTGGACAGAAGCGAAACCTCCAGCGTGAGCAGCTCTAGCTATAACAATAACACTCTGAACTTCAAGACCGAACAGGCCTTCAATGGAACCTGGGACATTCAGACCAAGTATGCCAGGTTGTTCAAGAAGATCAAGGCCGATCAGCAGTACACTGGTTCCTTCCAGACCCAGAAAGAGATCCAGTTCCAGGATGCGGATCAGAATTAGAGGGCTTTAGGAAGAGCCTGCCTCCCACTACGCTACTTCGAGCTTGAGATTTTATGCCGTTGGCTGTGACGCACGAATCAACGACTCGCCTTCACGGCTTTGCTCCAGATCTTCGTCACTGTTGTCCATTGACTCGATCTGGTCGTGAATATCGATGCGGTGCTGGACATCGGCCGCGCGTAGCTTCTTTTCCATGGAGAGCTGCATCATCTCCTTTGCCTCTTCCCGGAGCCTTTCCGCCTCTTGCCAGAGGCTCTCTGCCAGCTCGGCGTCGGAAGGCCTCGTGTCCACAGACTCACGACGCAGCTCCACCTCTTTCTTTGTTGATGCCTCGCACTCCTCTCGCAGGCGCTTTGAGTCCTTCAAGAGCTCCTCAACCTCTTGGGCCATATCCTCAGTGCTTCTGGCCACCAGATCCTTCTCCGAAAACATCTCAATCCTCCAGCATCTTCAAGAATATTTGGTGAACTCGTCGAGTCATCCGTGAGCTCGGGGTGAAAGGCAAGAGCCAGCAGATTCTTCTGCCTGGCCGCTACCACGGCATCGCCAACTTTCGCCAGCACCTGCACCCCATGGCCCACCTCTGCTATGGCCGGAGCTCTGATGAATACCGCCCGGTAAGGTCGATCCATGCCGACAATCTCCAGGTCCGCCTCAAAGGACTCCCTCTGCGGCCCGAAGGCATTCCGGCTGATCTTGATGTCCATTAGACCGAGTGGCTTGACCCGCCCGTCGCCTTCTATCCCGTCTATCTCTTTGGAGACCAGCACCAACCCGGCGCAGGTGGCAAGTATCGGCTTGCCGGAGATCGCAGCGGCTTTCAGCTCCCCGGTCAGACCCGACCGCTCCAGCTGGCGAAAGATGGCGGTGCTCTCTCCACCCGGCAGCACCAGTGCCCTGGCATTGCTCCATCTGGCCGGGTTTCCTGATCTCCACAACCTCGCCCTGGCCCCGCATGGCCCTCTCCAGAGCCGCGATATGCTCCGAGACGTCGCCCTGCAGAGCCAGGACTCCGATTCTCTGCACCTACCAGCCCCTCTTCTGCAGGACTTCCGCCTCAGGAATCGTCGCCGCATCCAGCCCTTTCATGGCCGCTCCCAGACCCTTGGATACATCAGCCAGGAGCGCCGGATCATCATAATGGTGCACGGCTTCAACTATGGCATGTGCCATTGCCTCCGGGTTCTCGGACTTGAATATGCCCGACCCCACGAAGACTCCATCAGCACCTAGCTGCATCATCAGTGCCGCATCTGCGGGCGTGGCCACGCCACCGGCGGCAAAGTTCACAACAGGCAGTCGCTGCATACTGGCGCACTCCCGGACCAGATCCAGATCCGCTTCGATCTCGCGTGCCACCTTCATGAGCTGCAGATCGTCCATGCCCTTCAGGCTCCTGATCTGGCCCAGGATCATCCTCATATGCAGCACTGCCTGGCTCACGTCTCCAGTTCCCGCTTCGCCCTTGGTCCTGATCATGGCCGCACCTTCCTTGATGCGCCTGCAGGCTTCACCCAGGTTTCGAGCGCCGCAGACGAAAGGAATGGTGAATTTGGTCTTTTCAATGTGGAATTCGTCCGCCGGAGTAAGCACCTCAGACTCGTCCACCATATCCACTCCCAGCGCCTCTAGAATCTGGGCTTCCACGAAGTGGCCGATCCTGGCCTTGGCCATAACGGGGATTGTCACGGCCTCGATGATCGACTCTATGATCACCGGATCCGCCATCCTGGCCACGCCACCCATCTTCCTGATGTCCGCAGGCACGGCATGCAGAGCCATTACAGCCACAGCTCCCGCCTCTTCAGCTATTACGGCTTGTTTCGGGTTGGTGACGTCCATTATGACGCCGCCTTTCTGCATCTTTGCGAAACCGCGTTTGAGCAGTTCCGTACCAAATCGAAGATTTTCCAGCTCCATGAATTGCCCCAGACGTTCTTAAGTGCCAGGCTAACGCATTGAGAACATAAATAAACTTTGCCCCGACGGAACTCCGATAGACTGCGGTCTCTATACAGGATTTCAGATTAAAAAAAGGATGGGCGGCCGAAGACGGCCCCCTTTGCGCCTTATGTTACCCCTTATGTTACGCCTTATGCCATATAGTTTTCATAGAGGTAGATGTCTTTGTTTCCGCTCCGGTCATCGGTCCAGACGATCCTGCCTGTTCTTATGCGCGGCTCGGTCTGGTTCCCGGCATCCGAGCATATGACTTTCTCCTTCTTGACGGACATGTCGTAGGCATAGATATCCCAGTTGCCGCCTCTCTTGTCCTGCCAGACAATGACTCCGTTCTCCACGTCCGGATTGGTATGATCAGCTTTGTCCTTGGTTATCTGCATCTCCTTGTTGGTTTTCAGGTCGTAGGCATAGATGTCCCAATTGCCGTTCCTGTTGTCCTGCCAGACCACCGTTTGTCCGTCTGTCGCCGGATTGATCTGATCGTTCGCATCGCTCACCAGAGCCACTGGACTTTGGCCCTGCTTCCACAGCCAGATATCCCAGTTCCCTTTCTTGTTATCCTGGTAGACGACATAATCTCCTCCGGCCCGCGGATTGATGCCGTTCGGCGGATATTCCGCATTGACCTCTTTCTGGTAGATCGGCCTCACATAGACCATCCAGCCAAAGTAATTCTTTCTCAAATAGGCCAGGTAGTTTGCGCTAAGAGAAACAGGCGTAGCATTCTCCAGACCGTAGACAAGCTCCGTGGAGTTATCGATGGACATATCAAAAGTCCTGATCGACCAGTAATTCGGGATATGGTATTGGTTCTCGGGATTACGGGCAACCCACGCGAGGATGCTTCCTGAGATATCCGGATTCATATCCTCATAGGGGCTTGCCGCTATCGGCAGTTCGATCTCCTGAGCCAGGCTATAAACATAGATATCCGGGTTTCCGGTGCGGTTATCCATCCAGGCCACGTAGTATCCTACCTGATCGTTTCCACCCACAACGGGATGGCTCTGGTCGCCGGGTGCTTTGCAGATAACGCTGGTTTGGCCTGCCGTCACAGGCACTGATCTTGGCCTGCCGGCCGGTGCATTGAGCCAGACCAGTTTCTCGTCCATGCTGGGCTTGACCTGTCCCGGCCCTGCCTGAACCAGATCGTCCTTCCAGTTGCTGGTATCCAGCTTGCGGATGGATGTGTTAGTACCTGCTCCGTCCACATAGGCTATGTACTTGCCAGAAACCGCGGGGTTCGTCTGCTCTCCCGGCCGGGGATAGGTCTTACCCCACTTCTTATCCCAGATGTAATAGGAGATGTCTTTGGTTTTACCGTCCTCCCAGGCGATGGTGTTTCCGGAGACGTCGGGATAGACCTGGTCTCCATCACCAGTTAGCTTGGTCTCGCTTCCGGACGCCAGATCCTTGACATAAACGTCCCAGTTGCCGTTTCGGTTGTCCTGCCAGACCACCAGATCGCCGCTGATGATGGGATACATCTGCTGGCCGGGGCCTTTGTAAATGGGCATCGTCTTACCCGTAGCCAGATCTTGCATGTAGATGTCCCAGTTGCCGCTGGAGTTGTCCATCCAGACGACTTTGTTGCCGGATACGGACGGCCAGACCTGATCTCCTTTGCCCTTTACAATGGCAGATTCTACGCCTGTGGTCAGGTCCTTCATATAGATGTCCGAATCCCCATTTCTGTAGTCTGCCCAGACCACTTTGTCGCCCGAAGCCTTGGGGTAGAGCTGGTCGTAATCCCCCCGGGAGATGGGCCTCTCAGATCTCGTGAAGAAGTCGAAGCCGTAGATGTTCCAGTTGCCTCCCCGGTTGTCGCTCCATACCAGCAGGCTGCCGTTGGTGCTGGGGAAGTCTGTGTTCAGGAGCAGCAGCGGATCTGAGTTGATATACCTCATCTTGATCTGCGAATAGCCATTGCTATTGTCCATCCAGACGATCTTGTTACCGCTTATGATCTTGGAGGAATGGTTTGGTTTCACCTTATAGGGGTCTCCTTTTCCATCGTTGGGTGTCTGCTGCATGGGCAGCGTGGCCACAGGCACTTCTTTGCCCTTCTCAAGGTCGTAGAGGTAAATGTCCGAATCCCCTCCTCTCACATCCAGCCAGGCCACATAATTTCCATATACCATGGGGTAGCCCTGGTTGGCGGAGTTGGTTACCAGCGCTCTCTCGATTTTGGTTGTAAGATCGTAGGTATAGATGTCCCAGTTCTTGTTCCGTCCGTCTGCCCAGACTATGGTATTTCCATAAATCCAGGGCTGGGCTTGCCGGGCCGAGTTGGTGCAGATGGGGGTCTCAACGCCTGTGGTCAGGTTGTAAAGGTAGACGTCCCAGCTTCCTTTGTTCCGATCATCGATCCAGACGACATTGTCGCCGTTTATTACGGGTGAGAGCTTGAAGGACTTCTGACTGGTGATCGCCCTCTCCTTCCCTGTAGCGATGTCGTATTGGTAGACCTGTTCGTCTCCAGACCGTTTGTCAATCCAGATGATGTTATTGCCGTCAATCATTCCATAATAATGATCGATTGTTCCGGATGTTATCTGCCGGGTCTTGCCTGTCAAAAGGTCATAAAGGAAGATATTGAGGTTGCCATTGCTCTTATCAGTCCAGATCACATTGTTGCCGCTGATATCCGGGCTGCTGTGGTCAATACCGTCACTGGTTATGTTCCGTTCTTTATTGGTAGCGCTGTTGTACAGATAAACGTTGTAGTGTCCGTTCCTGTTATCCGTCCAGACGATATTATCCCCTGAGATGGAGGGATTGGTGTGGTTGAAAGATCCATTGGTTATGGGGATGTCGGCCAGCATCTTGAAGTCGTACATCTGAATATCCGGATCCTTTGGGCCTTCCCTGTAATCTGTCCAGACGACGCCTCGATCGCTGATAGCAGGTTCCATCTTGATGTATCCCGGTGCCAGGGTAGAATCAGCGCCAGTCTTGATGTCGTAGAGATTTATATCCGTGCCGTTGTTCAGATAGGCAATGAATTCGCCATAAACCTTCGGGTCCGTCTGCTTGCCGGGCTTGGTGTAGGTCGTGGTCTTCTGAGTTGTAAGGTCTATGTAGGCAATGTCGGACTCTCCGGTGCGATTATCGGACCAGGCTACGATGTTGCCATTGATCGAAGGAAAAGACTGATCTCCCGGGCCAGTGCCGACTGCAGACTCTTTGCCACCTGCTATATCGTACATGTAGACATCAAAGTCCCCCGAGCGCTTGTCCATCCAGACCACTCTGTCCCCATTGATCTTGGGCTCGATCTGCTCGCCTTTGCCTGAAGGAAGGGTCTGCTCTTTCTTGGAGATCAGATCGTAGAGATGAACCTTATAGATGCCTTCGCGATCATCCGACCAGACCACGCGATTGCCGTTGATATCGGGTTGGGTCTGGTTCCCTGGGCGGTGGTGACAGGAGACTCAGTCCGGTTGACGACATCGTACATGTAGACATCAGCATTTCCTGATCGCATATCTTGCCAGACGATGCGCTCGCCGGATACGGCCGGATTGATCTGGAAGAACGGATTGATGCACACCCATTTCTCCAGTCCGGTCTCCAGGTCGTACATGAAGATGTCGTAGTTTCCGCTTCTGTTATCCGCCCAGGCTACAATATGGCCGTCTATGGCAGGCTGCTCCTGCTCTGAGCCCGTCACGATGGCTATGGGGCGCTCTTTTCCAAAGTCAGCCCCGCTGGCAGCGCTCGTAAAGAGAAGTGCTGCCGTCATGATCAAAATCAAGATTGCCTTTTGCATCTTATCACTCTGCGATCGGTCTGTGATGCGTTCCTTTTGCGTATCCACCAGGGTGCTTCTGGCGAACCAATATAAGGACTTTTCTCGACGTTTGTCGTTATTCGTCCTTAAGGATATCTCGATGCGATCTCGAGACAAAAAGAAAACTATCAGGCAGAGGTCAAGCTAAATCCAATTAAAGAGAGTATCATTAAAATATAAATATAGAAACTAAGTGATTACCCAAACGGAATCTCCCCCACTTTGGCGCTATTGCTGTAGCCTCTCGATTCCCAGTAGCCTCTCTCTTCCTTATCCACGACCTCGATCCTGGTTATCCATTTGCCCCATTTGTAGCCGTACCGGCTCTTGGCGACCAGCTGGAAGGGAAATCCCCTCTCTGGAGGCAGAGTGACATCGTTGATGCCGTACGCCAGAAGTATCTTATTTGCGCTCAGATAATCGAGAGGAAGGCCCGTGGAGTAGCCATCACTGGAGTAGAATACCACATAGCTTGCACCTGGCTTCAAACCGGAGAGGTTCAATAGATCGATGACCCGAAATCCTGTCCATTTGGCATCGAATCCCCATCCTTCCACGCAGGGCATGTAAACCTCCTCAGCGTATGCCGGTAGCGCCAGAAGCTCCTCGTAACTCATGTTCAGACTTCTTCTCGACCAGACCCGTGACAACTAGCCGGTAAGTATTTTTGTTGATAACTTGCGTTCCCTTGATGGCGTTATTCCCCTGCTGGCTCAAGGGAATCAACTTTTTTCCCTGATACTCCAGGGTTTCCACCTCCGGCAGGATATGGGATGCATTCTGCTGGAGATATGGCATTGCCTGCTCTGATGCCGGCCGAGAGGTCTCATTCGACAAAGGCGTCTCTTGCTGCAAATCCGCCAATCCAAAGATTAGATACAGGCCGCTCGATAGCGCGAGGATGGCGAAAAATGCGGCTATATATCCCAGTCTGCAGTGAGACCGTCCATGAAATTTATGAAACAACATTCCATCCAGAAAGACGGTCAGGGTGAGTATGAGCGCGATTATGCCAATGATGGAGTGCAGAACATGCCAGTCCAGGGGATAGAAGCGAAATTCGCCCCGAGAGAGATAGCCCACCAGACCCAAACCCGCAAATGAGGCCATAATCAGGGCTAAGCTCTTATGTGCGCGAGCCCTCCCTGCGAGAAAAATGATCAGGAGAGCGGAGAAGACAGAGGGAATGTAATGTATTGGTGCAAAGACCACTTCATTCTCACCCTATAGCTCGTCTCGTCCTTTATGAGCGCTGCTGCCGACGGCGGTCGCGACCGGCTTGTCTGCCTGGCCTTTGCTGGCCTTAATGGAACCGGCCAGGTTGGCGGGGGAGGTTGGCCCCACAGTACTGTTACATTCGCTGCAATTTATCGATTCTTTGCAGGAGCCCAATCCCGACTCAAGATCTATATTCAGGGCAAGGGAGCTTACTGTTGGAATACTGATAGTCCAGCTCGACCGGCCGGCTTAATGGCGAAAGGGAGCTGAAGATCAAGCCCGATCTTATAGTCGCATTCGGCTCCAGCACCGTTTTGGAGATGCCCTTATTGCCAGGCAGATCGTACACTGCACCACTGTACTTCCAGCCCCACTGATCCTTCAAGGTGAAGTTCTGAGCGTCCAGAGGCAATTTGTTCGTTCCGTTGTTGGTGACGGCTATGTCCAATACAACGCTCTTTTTGTCGGAATTTGTCCAGGACCGCAGTACGCCATAGTAGAGAAGTAACACATTTCCGTTGCTGGAGTTGACGAGCCTTGGGAAGTAAATCGAGAACTGTTCACCGCTGACGTTTTCTCTGGAGAAGTCTACAATCAAGTTCCTGGCAATCGTCTCTCTGGGAACCACGAAACCTATCAGCCAGCGGCCTGGCTGGAGCTCTCTTGCATAATCCGTGGCCATCTTGAAAACCCGATCATTGCCGTCCTTGAGACTGTAGACGGCAAGAATGGGGGCCTTATTGCTTGCGTTTATCCGTGTCATGCTCAGGTCCACATTGAGTACAACGTAAGAGTCGGAATTTGCATTTCCCGAGGCCCAGGCGTCCAGGAAGGTGCCAAAGATAGTGCAATTCACGACTCCATTACTTGCATGCAGGGGATAACCTTGGGCAATTCCCGGGATTAGGCCTATGAATAAAGCAAGAAATAGCCATTTCATCTATAACATAACTCTGATGTTATGATATAATCTTTTGGGTCCCCGGATTTTTTAAGAAGAAAAGGGCCCAGGGCATATCGAGCCCTGAGCAATGCGGCGGTTTGTCGTTATCTAGGCAGAAATGCTCGATATGCTATTCGACATGCTACTTGTGGTGCCATTTAGGGTTTTATTCAAAGTGTTGTTCAGAGTGCTATTCAATTTGCTGTTAAGTGTGCTGTTCAATGTAGCATTCGACTTTGATGTGCTATTCGACGTGTTATTCTGCGTCTTCTTAGTGAGGTTCGATTTCGTGGCAGCAAGCCTCTCTCGCGTGGCATTAAGGCTGGATTCGATGCTTTCGCTTATTTTTGATTTCTGGCTGCTGGAGTTCGAGCTTCCCGCGGTCCCGAGCCTCAAATGGACGGCAGCGATCTTATCTTTGAGAGAAGTGAGCTTAATGCCGGTGGAGTTGTTAGCCGGAGCCGAAGCGGTCTGATTAGTCTGATTTGCCGCCGGCTTTGGCGTCGTGACGGCGGTCGATGCCTGGGCAGGCAGTGCAGACGGTAGTGTGGCAGCACTCTTTGTGGCATTGGCGCCATAGACTGCGAAATCGGTTAGCGGCACAAAGTCCTTTTCAAAGTCTATGACGACCGGGTGAGCAGTATTGTAGTCGTAGACCAGAGCAGCCGGTTTGCTGAAGAGAGAGATGGGAGTAAAGCCCACCGAAAGCCTGCCGGTCGCTTTTTGTTGTCCTACGATCTCGGGATCGAATCCCAAGGAAGGACTGTAGGGCCAGCCCCACTGATCGAGTAGGGTGAAGTTCTCCGGGCTGACGAACTGGGTTTGAGTGACATTACTTTGAGCGGTGACCTGAACAACTATGCCCTGCTCATCTGGATTGGTCAGCCAGTCTGTGATTCCATAATACCTTATCACCAAATTCTCGTTGCTGGCTTTGGGCCTTGCCCACCAGTTGATGTTGATGGGCTTTCCGCCTTGTGGCGTCGCCGTGATGAGCTTGAAGAGGTCGTCCTTAGGAATTAGGAAGTAGACAAGCTGCCTTCCTGAAGAGAGCGTCTTATAAAGGCCGGGTTCATAAACGCTGTTGTTTTGATCCATCAGCTTATACGTGGCGTTCTCAGTGCCCGTGAGCCCGATATCGACCTTCAGTATCTCCGTGGAGACACTCTCCTCCAGGGGCGTCCTGATCGACCCAAAGAGCGTGACTGTTGCGGTTCCGTCGCTGCCTTGCAGCGGGTAGGCCTGAGCCGTGCCGAAGGCTAGAGCCAGTAAAAAGGCTAGAATAATTAATCTCATCTGATACCCCCATTGTATCTATTGTCTCTAATAAGGTGGCCAATTTGGTATTAATGCTTGTATTTGTCATCCCGTTATATACATTTTATCCAAGATTTTCTGGTCGGGTCCGTTTGACCCTTCGGGTCTATGACCGAAACGGGATGGTACCCGAGCGACCCCATCTGCCTGGGAAACATATATCTCCCTGTTACTCCATATCGAGATGCGGTGTTCTCATTGTCATCGCCAATCCTTGTAACCTGCGGCCTGCCTTATGCCAACGGGCCATGTCACCTGGGCCATTTAAGAACTTATGTACCTGCGGACATCTTCGTTCGAGGATTAAAAAAAATGGGCCGGGAAGTTCTATTCGTCTGCGGCTCGGACGCCCACGGGACGCCTATCGTGGTCAATGCCGAAGCTCAAGGAATGGCTCCGAAGGCGTTAGCGACCAAGTACCACCAGCACTTTGATGAGGTCTTCAAGGGAATGGGCGTCAATCTCGATTTCTTTGGAGATACGGACGACCCGGCCTGCCACAATCGCACGCAAGAGATGGTGAAGGCCCTTATGGAGAAGGGTTACGTCTATCCAAAGGAGATAGAGCTGGCCTACTGTCCTAAGTGCGAACGCTTCTTTGCCGGACAGATATGTGGAAGGGGAATGTCCCTATTGCGGAAAACCCGCTCGCGGCGACGAGTGCGATATGGGCTGCGGCCGCCATCTGGAGCCGGGTGAGATCAAGAACGCCATCTGCAAGGTCTGCGGCGGCAAAGCCGAGTACCGCAAACAGATTCACTATTTCTTCAAGCTCTCAGAGTTCAAAGAATTTCTCCTGAAGTATCTGGAGACCCTGGGTGGGACCGCCATCCGCCCGAAATTACGCTATCGAGTGGGTCCGTGCGGAGCTAAAGGACTGGTGCATAACCCGCAACATGGCCTGGGGCGTCAAGTTCCCGGGCCATGACGAGCTCGTGGTTTATGTCTGGGTGGATGCTCCTATTGGCTACATCGCCTTCACTGAGGAGTGGTGTGCCCAGAAACGGCAAAGACTGGAAGGATTACTGGAAGGATGGGGCCAAGATCATCCACTTCATCGGCGGAGACATAGTCTACCATCACTGCATCTTCTGGCCGGCCATGCTCAAAGGAGCCGGATACACCCTGCCGTCGGCCGTCGTTGCCAGCGGCATGCTCAAGATCGACGACAAGAAATTCTCCAAGATCCAGGGGCAATGTTATCTGGGTGAAGGACGATTACCTGGATAAGGGCTTGCATCCCGATCTACTGCGCTACTATCTGGCCAGCTACACCGCCCACAACAAAGAGGTCAACTTCGCCTGGAAGATATTTGCGGATAAAGTTAATACCGAGCTGGTGGGAGCTTTTGGCAACTTCCTTAACCGCGCCCTGACCTTCAGCGTGAAGAACTTTGAGGGATCGGTTCCGGATGGCGTGATAGATGCAGAGGTCATGGCCAGGATCAGTCAAACCATGGCGGAAGTTATATCCGGCCTGGAGGAGTACGAGTTCAAGAAGGCCACGGACAGCGTGATGACGCTGGCGGATTATGGAAACATATACTTCCAGAGTCACGAGCCCTGGAAGCTGATCAAAAATGATAAAGCATCGGCCGGAACAGTCCTGAGAAGCTGTCTGCAGATCGCCAAAGCGCTGGTCATTTTTATGGAACCGGTCATGCCCGCCAAGATGGAAGCTGCCTGGAAGCAGCTCGGTCTGGAGGGCAGTGCCGGCGAAATGCCCTTCCAGGAAGCACTGGCACCCCTGGCAGCAGGCCAGAAGCTAGGGACACCCGAGATTCTCTTCTCTCGCATGGAAGAGCCATTCGTCAAAGAACTGGACAGAATCTTCAAGGAGAGAATAGAGCAAAGCGAATCCAAAGAGAAGGGAAAGACCGCCAAGAAGAAGGGAGAGATCTCTTTTGAGGATTTCCAGTCTCTGGACCTACGCATCGGAGAGATAAAGACAGCAGGCCGTATAAAAGGCTCGAATAAGCTTCTCAAGCTCGATGTAGATATCGGCGGCGAGATCCGTCAGGTTGTGGCCGGCATCGCCGAGGCTTACTCTCCTGAGGATCTGGTGGGAACCCAGGTGGTCGTCCTGGCCAATCTTAAGCCCGCCAAGCTCTTCGGCATCGAGTCACAAGCCATGCTCCTGGCAGCAGACGCCGGCGCGAAGCCGGTGTTGCTGCGGCCAAGAGACCAGGTTGAAACAGGAACTAAAGTAAGATAGGAGGTTATAATTTTGCTCCAGATTGAGAATCTGTCCAAGACTTACAGGTTGAAGGACAGGGATATTGTAGCTCTTAATAATGTCAGCTTCAACACCCGGCCGGGTGAGATTTTAGGAGTGGTGGGTAAGAGTGGGGGAGGCAAGAGCACCCTGATGAAGATCCTGAGAGGTATGGAGAGCTTCGATTCTGGCAAGATCATCATTGACGGCGTCACCATCACGCCCGATTCCAGCGGCGAAGTGGTAAGGGCGCAGATGGCAGCGACCGCCATACACCTGCAAAGGGATTTCGCCCTCTGGACGGAGTCCGCCCTCAAAAACGTTGTGCGCCGGATTCACTCCCGCAAGACGGGCTTTGAGGTTCTGCCCATACCCGAGAATGAATACTACGATGAGATGTACAAAGAGGCCCTGTATTACCTCCGCCTGGTGGGCCTGGAGAAGAAAGCCAACCACCTGGCCACTATACTCAGCGGCGGGGAGAAGCAGAGGCTTCTCATAGCCAGGCAGCTATCCAAGAAACCCAAGATCCTTCTCCTGGACGAGCCAGCCACCATGGCCTGTCCGGCCACCAAGCAAGAGGTGCTGGATGCCATCAAGAATGTGAATAAAGAGCTTGGTCTAACTATTATAGTAGTATCTCATCTGCCGGAAATTCATGAATATCTGGCGGATAGATTGATCTGGCTGGAGAAAGGGGAGATAGTTGCTGAAGGGAAGCCCAGGGATGTTTTAGACAAATTCATGGCAGGGATTGGAAAGATGGAGCCTCTGGCACCAAGACCCGATGCAAAGCCTTTGATCAAAGTGAGAGGCTTATTTAAGAGAGGCTGCCAGATCTGCACAGGAGAGGTTCTGGATGTGCTGAAGATGGAGAACCTCAGCTTCGATATAAACGAGGGCGAGATCACTTCCATCATAGGCAACAGCGGTGGGGGAAAGACCACTCTCCTCAAGATCATGCAGGGTGTGAAGATGCCGGACGAAGGGTCTGTCTATTATCGGTACAATGACAACTGGGTAGACATGATGACCTACTCGCCCGACAGGATGAAAGTGCGCCGAACTTTAGGCATCATGTATCAGGAGTTCGCCCTGTATGCCAGCGAAACCATAATCGATCAGATCGCCTACCAGATGGGCATCAAAGGCAATGATGTGATCGACCATGCCAGGGCTGTAGCAGAGGAGCTCGGCATTAGCGACAAGGTGCTGGATGTCATCTACGCCATGACGGATATGTCCGAAGAGGATGCCAAAGCTGCCTTTGAGGCTCTGGGACTGACAAGGGATATATTCAAAGACCTATTCCCCCGATTCCCAATGACTGAGGCCCGCAAGTTTGCGGAGCCTATCTTTGATCTGATGTCCCTTGACAGGGAGGCTATGTGGAAGCTTCCGGAACAACTATCCGGCGGCGAGCTGGTGAGAGCTTCAATCGCCATACTCCTGGCAGCCAGACCAAAGATACTGATCCTGGACGAGCCCTTCGGAGATATCGATCCCATAACACTGCGGGAGGTCTCCAATTCCATCAAGAAGATCAATGCAAAATTTGGCACCACCATTATTCTGGTGAGCCACCACGTCGATTTCGTCAAGGAGGTATCTCACAGGGCCATGCTCATTGAGAATGGAGCCCTGGTGGCGGATGGAAATCCGGCCGAGGTCTGCAACGCCTTCCTTGCCAGCTGCCATGCTCCCTATCTGAAGTACCTGGAAGAACGCTATGCTGATTCACGGATGACCGTTAATGGATGCGGAACTAGTTGAGATTTACAGTCAGGTGGCGTGTCAGCTAACTCCTGAAGACTTCGAGGCGAGAGTAGCAGAGAAGGTTGCGCTCATGGCAGGCCTGTGCGATCGCAGGACCGCAGCTATGCTTGTGGCCAGAGATTTGGGCACCATCGAGGTCTTGACCAAGATTGGAAGCATCCGGCCGGAGACGGGAAATGTCGCATTCACCGGGCGAGTGCTCAGCGTCTCCGAGATTCGCGAGTTTCAGCGCTCCGACGGATCATTGGGCCGGGTCGCCAATGTTACCCTGGGCGATGAGACCGGAGCGGTGCGACTGGTTCTCTGGGATGAGAAAACGGATCCGATCAAATCCGGGGAGCTGACAGCGGATCTGTGCCTCAAAGTGAGGGGGGAGGCAAAAGAGGGCTATGCCGGAACTGAGGTGAGTCTGGGCCGGAGCGGCGGCATCGAGGAGGTGGACCAGGAGATCCAGCCAAGGGTCGCTCCCTATAAGATCGCAGAGATCAAAAGAGATATGGGCGATGTCAACTTGCGTGGCCGTGGTCGCGGACCCCGGCGAGATCAGGGAGTTCGAGCGCAAAGATGGTGGCAAAGGCCAGGTTCGAGGAGTGCTGCTGGGGGATGAGACGGGCAAGATCAGGCTCACCCTCTGGAATGATATGGCCAAAATGCCGCTCGCTAAAGGAGAGACGATAGAGGTCATAAACGGCTCCTCGCGGGAGAGATACGGATCTCTGGAGATCCAGACAGGCAGCGAAACAATCGTCCGAAAGAGCAGCCAACAGGTTGACTTCTCAGAAAAGATTACGCCCATAGCCGACCTGAAAGCAGGCATGATCTGCAGCGTCTCGGGCTTTGTGACGGGTCTGGGAGAGACGCGGGAGTTTCAGAGGGATGATGGTAGAGCCGGGCAGGGTCGCCAGCATCTACATCTCTGACAACTCCGGCAGGGTAAAGGTAGCCCTCTGGGGAGATCACGTAGATAAATTGCAGGGCCTGGATCTGGGCTATAAGGCGGAGCTGATTGATGCCCAGGTTAAGAACGGCTGGAATGAAGGATTGGAGATCTCCTGCGGATGGCGCACCAGGATTACTTTCGCCCCGCCTGAGTAAGGAAGTTAAGTAAGGCATGAGAACACCAAACAGAGGAACTGGGAAGATGGCAACAAAATTACTGGAAGATCTGCCGGGAGTAGGTCCGGCCACTGCCGAAAAGCTGCGAGAGGCCGGTTTCAACTCAGTTGAAGCCATTGCCGTTGCATCTCCGGGAGAACTGGTGGCCGCTGCCGAAGTGGGCGAGGCCACCGCCGCCAAGATCATCGCCGGGGCGCGGGAAGCGGCGGATGTGGGCGGCTTTGAGACAGGAGACAGAATCCTGGAGCGCCGCAAGCATGTGGGAAAGGTCACCACAAGCTGCAAGAGCTTCAATGAGCTATTAGGCGGCGGAATGGAGACACAGTCCATAGTGGAGCTCTATGGAGAGTTTGGCTGCGGCAAGACCCAGGTCGCCCACCAATTGGCCATCAATGTTCAGCTGCCAACCGAAATGGGCGGCCTGAACGGCTCGGCCATAATCATCGATACCGAGAACACCTTCCGGCCGGAGCGCATCGACCAGATGGTCAAAGGCTTACCACCTGCGTCAGATGGTCGGGTTTGGGAGACGGAAGATTTTCTTAAGAATATCAGCGTGGCCAGGGCTTTCAACTCCAATCACCAGATCCTTCTGGCAGAGAGCGCCATGGACCTGGCTGAAAAGGCCAGGGACTCGGAATATCCCGTGCGCCTGATCATCGTGGACTCGGTGACAGCCCACTTCCGGGCGGAGTACGTGGGACGGGGCACTCTCGCTAACCGGCAACAGAAGCTGAACAAGCATCTGCATGATCTGATGCGTTTTGGAGACCTGAATAATGCCCTGATATTAGTAACCAATCAGGTCATGTCCAAGCCGGACACTTTCTTCGGCGATCCAACTAAACCCGTAGGCGGACACGTGCTGGGCCATACGTCCACCTTCCGGTTGTACCTGCGCAAATCCAAGGGCGAGAAACGCATTGCTCGCCTGGTGGATTCACCAAACCTGCCCGATGGCGAGGCGGTCTTCTCTGTGACTATGGAAGGCTTGAAAGACTGATCAGGGCCACGGAGAAAGAATCTGACACAGGAGGAGGGAGGAGATCCGAGTGCAAAAGAGAAGGATACAGCACATTTCCCCGGATCGCCTACCTTCACGTACATCTGTAAATAGATATAGACGATTGTGACAACTTTGGGTTTGGGCCGCTTCCAAAGAAAATTTTTGATCTGCAAGAATCTGAAAACATGTCAAACCGAAAGATTCGGACCAATGGAGGCGCGCCCCCACGCTTTTGCCGAGGGGGGCACGAATTCCGTCACCAGGGAAAAGCCTGATGGAGCGGATCCGAGAATTCTGCACTAAATGGCGCCAAATTTCACTTCGCCCCAGCGTATCGTTTTATCGTCTCCCGTTTGCGCTGCCACCTGCGGGCTTCTCTGGCCTTGTCCTCTTGCTCGACGACAATTCGGCCCGACCTATTCCCTAATTCATTCTTACTTTTCTTGGGTTGATCCATGCTTGGTTGATCCATGTCATTTCACCTGAATTACGATCTCTTCGCCAGATGGTGAATTCCTTTGAGAGAGGCTATTAGAAAACAATCGAACCTTGGATGGAGACGAATCTATATAAGTCTATGTTAGGTAGCATGAAAAAGCATTCAGAGATAGCGATGCCGGAAGCCGCAAGAAGAAGTTGGGATCATGCCGGGATCTGATCCAATCCAGCTCAACAAGCATAAGACCGGAGTGTTCAATCGCAGGCCGATAAATAATAATATATAAATAAGCCCAATGGAAAGGCTCATATATAAGAATCCAAGACCGATCGTCAATCGATTCGGGGCAGAAGATCTTGAAGCAAGCCGCAAAAGAGAGAGTTACGAAGGTTCCAGAGGAGCGCAAGCAAGAGCTCATCGATACCGCAGAGCGACTTTTTCTGGAGAAGGGCTATGAGCAGACGACAGTTTCCGATATCGTCAGAGAGATAGAAGTGGCACAAGGCACATTCTACTACTATTTCAGCTCTAAGGAAGAGATCCTGGAAGCAATCATTGAGAAGGACATAACGGCCCTGGAGGAAGATGTCAGGCAGATCATGTCAAGAGAAGACTCAAACGCCGCCATAAAACTCAATGCCGTAGTCAATAGTATCATAGGCATAAGCACCTCTCGAAGAGAGATAATGGATTATCTTCACGAGGAGAGCAACGCCGTGATGCATGAGAAGATGGAGCGACATACCATCGAGCGGCTCGTACCTCTCATGGCAAGAGTGGTTGCCGAGGGGACCCATGCCGGCATTTTCGATGTACAATACCCCACGGAGTCCGTTGAATTTCTTCTTGCATCTCTTGTCTACTTCTTCCATCATCCGGAGATCTTTGCCGACCCCATGCGCCGCGAGAAGATGCAAAGTTCTCTGGAGACGATTCTGGGCAGAACTCTTGCGGCAAAGGATTACAAATTCGTTCTTGTAGTCTAGTTTTGGGGCATTAGACTGGCTTTGCAATGATTGTAAAACAAGGCGAGCTAGTAAGCAAGCGTTAGCCTTTTAAGTTAACACCGGTTACTTGGAAGACTCGAAAAATCGGACTCAGGTGATAAGCAGCATGAAGATATCGTATGTGGCTGTTATTGCAGCCTTTTTAGCCTTGACTTCAGTGGCATCTGCCCAGAACCCGGTTGAGTCATTTGCCGGATCTCTCCAGAGCCAGGTGACAACTGCAGGAGAACAGCTTCAGCAGAAGGCGGCTCAACACATAGCGGAAGGAAATCTGACTCAAGAGCACATCGCTCAGGACTTCAATAAAACAGCTGAAAACCTCACCGAAATGGCAAAGCAAGAGCTTGGACAGAAGCTCAACCAGAATCTAAATATCAGTCCGGCAGAGCTGGAACAGAGGGCAAAAGAGGAATTGAAGAACCAGCTGAACCAGAAGCTCAATTCGCAACCAGGATTCCCTGCAGCTCTGGCAGTATTGGTTATATTGGCGGCAGTCTGCCTGATCAAGAGACGAAACTGAAGGGCGATGCCTTTCATTTTCCGGATATAGGCTACACGGATACCGCTACCCGAGATAGTTTTATATACTAATAAGATGACTGACAGTCAGTCAAAAATCAATGGAAACTATTATGGAAGATAGTCCCGAAGTTCGGAACAAACGAAAGACGAATGTCGCTCTTCTTTCTGTGTTTTCTAACTCAAGCTTAGTTCTTCTCAAGCTCATCGTCGGATTAACGATTGGATCGGTCTCTGTCATCTCCGAGGCTATCCACTCCGGGGTGGACCTGCTCGCGGCCGTTATCGCTCTCTTTGCCGTCAAGACGGCAGCAAAGCCCGCCGATGAGGATCACCCCTTCGGGCATGGCAAAGTTGAGAACATCTCCGGAACAGTAGAGGCATTGCTCATCTTCATTGCAGCGTGCTGGATCCTCTACGAGGCAATAAGGAAGTTAAGAAACCCCGAGCCATTGGATGAAGCAGGGTGGGGCGCGGCAGTCATGCTCCTCTCTGTTGTATCAAACTTATTCGTCTCAAAGAGGCTCTTCAAGGTAGGCCAGGAAACGGATTCCGTAGCTCTGAAAGCAGATGCCTGGCACTTGCGAACAGACGTTTACACTTCATTGGGAGTGATGGCCGGCCTCGTTATTATCGTAGTCGGCGGATTGATAGCTCCTGGCGTAAACCTGCGATGGGTAGACCCAGTAGCCGCAATGGTAGTTGCGGTTTTAATCATCAGAGCTGCATATCACTTGACCATTGAGTCTGCCCGCGATCTGATCGATGTGGGTCTTCCCAGCAATGAAGTGGAAGAAGTACGCAAGCATGTAATCGCCTTTGCTCCAACCATCCGGGGAATTCATAGGCTGCGCACGCGAAAAGCGGGTGCAAGCCGCTTCGTGGAGTTTCATATCAGAGTGGATGCCTCAATGTCCGTCGACGAGTCACACCGCATTGCAGATATGATAACCTGCTCGATCAAACAGCATTATCCAGGAACTGTGGTCACTATCCATATCGAGCCCTGCAATTGCAGCATGGCTAAAGAAGGATCATGCGGCTGTTTGCTCTCCGAGAACGATAAGAATGCGTTAATGGCGATCGGAAAGGGTAACTCCACTGTAACAAAAGAGTCTTAAACCTGAGGGAACCGTATCTGGTTTGGCATAATACTCGATGAGGTTTTAATCGTGTTCAAGAAGATAATGATCGCGACGGATGGATCCGAGACTAGCATGCGCACTGCAAAATTGGCCATCGGCCTGGCCAGGCTCGCAGCAGGCGGAGTTACAGCGATCTATGTAGTGGATATTTACAGGCTGGCTCAGCTTCCAGGCTATACGACCTTGCCGGGATTAAGTGAGAGGTTAATGGGGCTCATGTTCAAGGAAGGGGAAGAAGCCACATCAGAAATAGGGGAGATGGCCTCCGATGCAGGTGTGCCCTTTGAGAAGATCGTTGCCGAAGGAAACCCCGGCGAAGAGATCATCAGGCGATCCAGAGAATCTGGAACGGATCTACTGGTGATGGGAAGCATTGGCCGGACAGGGCTCGAAAAAATAATGCTCGGAAGCGTTGCGGAAAAGGTGGTACGTCATTCCAAGGTCCCGGTTCTAATTGTGCCAGGCAAGAGTGACTCCAAAATATGAACAAAAAATAAGCAAGGAAATGAAAAAGCCCAACTCCTCACTTCAGTATTTTTTCTATCCTTTCTAGCGCCTGCTTGATCCGGCTTTGGGATGTGGCATAAGAGAGCCGGACGTAATCCCTGCCACCCGGTCCAAAAGCAGATCCAGGAGTGGCAGCGATTAGGGCATCTTTTAAGAGCTTCTCGGTGAAGACGTCGCCGCCGCCAAACTCTGACACATCAGGGAACACATAGAAGGCGCCACCGGGAATGTTGCATGGTATCCCTAGACTCTTCAGGCCTGCAACCAGCAGATCCCGGCGTGTTCGGAACTCCGCTACCATGGAAAATACCTCATCCTGGGGTCCTTGAATTGCTGCAACTCCGGCGCGCTGCACAAAAGTAGTGGCCTGGGAGACGGAGTGAGATAGAAGTCTGTTGACCCACTTCATGGTCTCCCTCGGACCCGTCAGGTATCCCAGACGCCAGCCCGTCATGGCGTAGGCCTTGGAAAAGCCATTGATGGTTACCGTTCGATCCTCCATCCCCGGCAGAGAACCGATGCTTAAATGCGTATGATCGTAAATTATCTTCTCATAGATCTCATCGGAGATTACGAAAAGATTATGGTCTTCTGCCAGATCACAAATCTCGTTCAGAGCCGACTGATCGAGAACGGCACCAGTGGGATTCGATGGTGAATTGACAAGAATTAGGCGGGTTTTGGGATTTATGTTTGCAGCGAGGTCGATCGGCATGAAATTCTCATCCACATTCCCCCAGGCAACTCGGGCTCCCGAAAAGGCTACGCATGGCTCATAGCTCACCCAGGATGGACCGATCAAGACGCACTCATCTCCTTCTTGCAAGAGCGCCTGGATAGCTGCAAAGACTGCCATCTTTGCACCGGGTGTCACAATTACATCATCAGATGTGACTTGAAGCGAATTTTCTCGACAAAGCTTCTCGGATATAGCCTGCCGCAATTCAGGAATGCCGGCCGTAGGAGTATAGTGCGTCTCACCCATCTTGAGTGAGTTGCAGCCCGCTTCGACAATGTGCTTTGGTGTGTCAAAATCCGGTTCGCCCACACTCATGTCGATGATATCAAGGCCATCCTTGGTGAGCTTCTTGGCCATGGCCGCTATTTTCAAGGTCTTTGATTCATGGATGGAGGCCATCCGCTCGGAAACCATAGTCTAATCACCACTGAGCCTTTGCAGTAGCTTGACCGCCGCCTCTACAGCTCGTTTGGCATAATCCACGCGCTTTTGCGCGTCAGCCCGGGACATCTTGGGACCGGTGATTCCGAGAGTGACGGGCTTGTCGAACTCTAAGGACAGATCCATCAGCTTTCGAGCCGCGTGAGTGACTACAACTTCATCATGGGCAGTCTCTCCCTGAATTACACAGCCGATTGTCACAACGGCCTCGATATCCTCGCGACGAAGCATCTTTCTCACAACAATGGGCATGTCATATACTCCAGGGACATAAATGACAGCTTTGACCTCTGCTCCCAGGAACTGGGCATGCTCTCTGCCCAAAAGCTCCATCTGATAGGTGATGTCCCTATTGAACTCCGAGACAACGAAACCAAGTTTTGCCATAAGCTCCAAACCCCGCAAAAGTAGGCTACAAGCCTTACTCCTTCTATAATAAACCCATCGATTCCCTCCATCGATGCCCGTGCCCGTTCGATAAAGAAATCCCTCCACCCGTGATCAAAATGCATTTATCCTTGGCGATTGTCGAAGGTCAGGATGCCATATGAGTCTTATTTATCTTAACGGGGAGTTTGTTCCGGCTGAGAAGGCCGCGGTTTCTGTCTTCGATCACGGGTTTCTGTATGGCGACGGGGTCTTCGAGGGTGTAAGAGCCTATGGAGGGCGTGTCTTCCGGCTGGAGGATCACGTCAAAAGGCTTTTCGACTCGGCTCAAGCCATCATGCTCTGCATTCCCATGAGCCAGAGTGAGATGTGCGAAGCAATTCTAGAGACGCTGCGCCGGAATAACCTGCGCGATGCCTATATCCGGCCCATAGTCACGCGAGGCATGGGAGACCTGGGCCTTGACCCCAACAAGTGCAATCTGGCCACGGTCATCGTCATTGCAATCGAATGGGGGGCAATGTATGGAAGTCTCTACGAGGTTGGCCTGACTGCCGTCAGCGTCGCCGTCCGCCGCAACTCCCCCGATGCCCTGCCGCCGAACATCAAGAGCCTCAACTATCTGAATAATATAATGGCCAAGATAGAAGCCAATATCAAGGGAGGCAATGAGGCCATCATCCTTGATGCTCAGGGAAGGCTATCCGAAGGAAGCGGCGACAATATATTTATCATAAAAGATAAAAAGATCTACACACCCCATACGATAAACAATCTCAAGGGCATAACCAGGGAGGCAGTCCTGGAGCTGGCGGGAGCCCAGGGGTATGAGGTTCTGGAAAGAGATCTGGGCCTGTTTGACCTCTACACAGCAGATGAGGTCTTCGTTACAGGCACGGCAGCCGAGGTTGCGCCAGTCACCAAAGCCGATGGAAGGACCATTGGCGATGGTAAGCCAGGGGCCATAACAATGAAACTCATGGCGGCCTTCAAAGAGCTGACATTGACCACAGGCACACCGATATTCAAATAGAGTGCGAGGAGGGAGGGCATTTATGGCCCTCCTGGCCCTTTTTCTTCTGATCTTTTCAAGGACCCATTGAACCCTGGATCCACAAGCGATCTAAACCCTATTTTGCGCAGGGCTGCTGCTGGCTGATGCAGTGGATCGTCCCCAGGCCCTGGACAACCTCCCGGCAGTCGATGCCCACGACGTCCCTCTCTGGGAAGGCATCCTGGATTATCTTCAGCGCCGCATTGTCGTTCTTGTGGCCGAAGACCGGCACCATGACCACATCATTTCCGATGTAGAAGTTGGCGTAGCTGGCAGGCAGACGAGGTTCTCTCCCCACGGTCCCGGGCATGGGCAGCTTGATAACCTGCAATGGATTTCCATCCTGGTCCGACTCCCGGCAGAGCTGCTCATAGTTCTCCCTGAGGGCAGCGTAGTTCTCATCTTCGGGATCATCCTCGTAGGCGCAGAGCACCGTGGTCGGATTCACGAAACGGGCGATGTCGTCCACGTGGCCGTCTGTGTCGTCTCCGGCGATTCCCTCCTTCAGCCAGATGACTTTCGAGGCGCCCAGGTACTCCATCAGATAGGTCTCGATCTCTTCTTTGTTCAGGCCGGGGTTTCGATTCCGGTTAAGCAGACACTGCTCTGTGGTCATAACCGTCCCGCAGCCGTTGACGTCGATGGAGCCGCCCTCCAGGACAATGCCGGGCTTGAAGCACTCCATCTTGAGGTCGTCGTTGATGAGGCCAGGAATCCTGGTATCATTCATCAATCCCGGATACTTCTCCCCCCAGGCGTTGAAGATCCAGGCGACCATGGCAACCTTATTTGTCCCACTCACCTTTTTCCTGGTTTACGACAAAGGTGGGACCATAGTCCCTGAACCAGACGTCGCTATAGCCGATCTGGTGGAATCTGACTCTACGCAGATCGACCTTTTCCTCTCCGGAGCCGGTCCACGACCGCACTCTGCATAATCTCGTCTCTGACCAGCAGATTGACGGTCTCGCTCCTGTGGATGGCTTTGATGATGGCAACATATGCATCCTCCACCTTATCGATATCAGGGAATGTATCCTGATCATAGGGCCAGGCGAGCCAGATCGCCTCGTGCTCTTCCCATTCGGCTGGCATGTGGTAGCCCAACTGCAGGGGCGTATCCTCCAGACGGAATTCAATTGCCTCCTTTTCGCCCTTCTTCCCCGAATCTTCAGCTTTTACCATCTCGATCAGAGGCCAGTAAACGTCGGGCCGCCTGTTTCTGAAAAAGCCCCAGCCCTCTCGCACCATTTCGTTCTTGGCGAGATCCAGCTCCGCAATCAGAACCTCTTCCTCGCTGCTGCCGGCCCTGGCCACAATCCTGCCGAAAGAGTCGCATACAAAAGAGCTTCCCCAGAATTTGAGATCCTCCTCCCGGCCCACCCGGTTGGCAGCGGCAACGCATACGCTGTTGGCTATGGCGTGGCCCCGCTGCACCGTCTCCCAGGCATCATGCCAGTCTCCCTCCGCCGGGTCTTCCACACCCTGAATCCAGCCGATGGCGGTAGGATAGAAGATAATCTGCGCTCCTGCCAGGGCAACCGCGCGCGCTGCCTCCGGGAACCACTGGTCATAGCAGATGAGGACGGCAAATTTCGCATAGCGCGTATCATAAACCCGGATCTCTTCGCCCGGGGAGAAGTAGCTCTTCTCGAAAAAGAGCGGATCGTGGGGAATATGGATCTTGCGATAGGTCTCCAGAACGCTGCCGTCGCTGTCGATCACGGCGGCGGAGTTGTAGAAGTCGATTGCCATCCTTCTCGAAAACGGGTACTATTATCACGATCTCGAGCGTCTCTGGCCAGCCGGGAAAAGGCGTCTGTAGACTCGCCTGGAATGGTCTCTGCCAGAAGAGCGACATCCCTTTGATCCCACTGGGGAAAGTAGCGCGTCCGGTAGAGCTCCTGCAGGCAGACGATCTTCGCGCCAATGCTTGCCGCCTCTTTTACCCGTTCAATGGTATTCTTTAAGTTATAATCGCGATCCTCTGCTACCGAGGTTTGAATCAATCCTATGGTGACCGTAGTCGCAATCCTGTCTGCGGCCATTCTTTGCATCCTCATGATAAAGGAAGACTTGGGTTAACTAGATTGCGGAATTTTCTTCGAACTTCTGGAGATCGCTCTCAAGAGGGCTTTCTTCCTGCCATAAGCGCAATGCATAGGTACTGCCACAGAACATTGACATCAGAGAGTCCCGCTTCCCTCCACCACCCGGCTTTCTCAACTTTGCTGGTGTAGTAGTGAGTCTCCAAATCATTTCTTAGCCCGGCCACGAAGTCGGATATGGCCGGATCAACCGTCTGGCGCCGGGCTCTCCATCTCCTGGAAGAACCACTCTTGCATATCGCTTCCTTCTTCGGCGTAGCCCTCCGCTGCCAGGAGCCAGCCTCCCGGCACAAGCCTGCGACGCATTTCTCTATGCAGCCTTGTAGCGATCAAAGGGCAGGTGCTCCAGAACCAGCGTGGACACAATGGCATCGTATGCTACATCGCCCAGTCCCTCATCCCAATCATCTCCGGATAGGTCCGCTACCCTGGAGCCAAGTATTGCGCCGGGATATGCGCGGGAGATCTTCTCTTCTGCTACGTCCACCATTCTTTCCGAGCCATCGATAAGAAAAACCTTAGCCGGAATTCTCTTGAGGATGGCCATAGAGGCATTGCCGGTTCCGCAGCCCAGATCTATGAACCTCGGCTCTCGCGGCAGGTATCTATGAGCCGCCTCTGCCACGAGCTCGATCATCTCCAGGTAGCCGGGCACAACTCTGGACTGATAGAGATCATACGCCTGGGCATGCGTGTCGTAGCAGGAGACGGTTTCGTTCTCGCTCATCGCTTCATCATGGTCGCCATCTCTATTTAATTTCGCGCTTTTGCTCATTCATCTCTTCAAAGAAATATCCAGTAGACCAGCACATTCAGCAAAGTCAAGGGCACGCCCACCCGCGCGAAATCGAGGAATGTCAGGGTCTCGCCGCTCTTCTCCGCATTTTGAATTATTATCACGTTGCTCGCGGCTCCCAAGATGAATAGGTTCCCGGCGATGGTGCTTCCCGCGGCCAGAGCCATGAGATCCTTTGTCGAGGGATTCAGCAGGAGCGGCTGGAAGAGGGCGACGAATGGCACATTGGAGATGATCTGGCTGAAGAGGACGCTCAGAGCCAGGATCGAAGGGATAGAAGTGAAGCTGGCAGAATCTCCAGAGAGGAGTGTCTGAACGGCACCCGACCTCCAGACGCTGTCCATCAGGACGAACATGGCGGCAAAGAAGACGAGAGTGCTCCAGTCAATATTTTTCAGAATATCAAAT
Organism: uncultured Methanosarcinales archaeon; assembly: GCA_963798205.1. Lineage (GTDB taxonomy): Archaea > Halobacteriota > Methanosarcinia > Methanotrichales > Methanotrichaceae > Methanothrix. Next base: position 14,113 of record CAWCSK010000022.1, on the reverse strand, counting down.
CTTTGCCTGCTGAACAGGATGATGGGCAGGGCTGAGAGGACGGCGATGTAAGTCAGCCGGAAACTCCCGCCCATGCCCAAAGTGACAGCCAGGATCTTTGCCGATATCAATACAATCAGCAAAATCGCTGAGATCCTGGCAAAGTGCGCAAGCACCGGGTCACGGATCTCCTCCCGGCAGATCTGCAAGGGGCGATTCTGGAACTGACTCCTGTAAAAGAGCCGGAGCAGAAGATAAGCCAGCAGAAGGTTGACGACGGTAGGAAGAAACAGGTATCGGAGGAAGACAAGAAAGGGATTGGCCAGGTTCCCGTTGATGGCAATGAGAAGATTTTGCGGATTGCCGATAGGGCTCAATGCGCTGCCGGTGGTCACGGCAAAGGCCAGAGTCAGGAGGAGCATTTTAGGGGATATCTTGAGCGTCCTTGCCAGGTAGAGCATGAACGGCGTGCCGATTATGGCCAGAGTATCATTCATGAGCAGAGCGGAAAGAAAGCCCATGGCAAAGAGAATAAGAAGCAGAAGCTGGTCCAAATTCTTTGCCCGGCAAAACAATTTATTGAAGAAGATGAACGAGATAGCCGCTCTCCTGCATGGCTTCTCCTATCACGAACATCCCGCCCAGGAATACCATCACATCCAGGTTTATGGCATAAGCTGCATCCACCAGTGTTGTCTGGCCAAATGCGAGAACCACCAGAGCACCCAGCAGCATGATCTGCCAGATCTGAAGTTTGAATTCCCCAAACTGCCTTACAGCAATGAGGATCAGAACAGCAGCCAGAGCTATGATGGGAATATTAGTTTCGAGCATACCAGATCCGGGAAATTTCCGATGTTTCAATTATCTTGGCACTCTCTGCCAAAACAGCATCTGCAATTTCAGCCACCGGGAATTATAGTTTTCTCCATCTTTTTCCTTATCTGCTCCTGGTGTGGACCGAAAAACGATTAATTGTCCTGAGGGTTAGGGTCGCGCATATTGCTCAGAATAGAACTTTTGATTATTTGGAATTCGGTATATCCTGCATGGATCATTTATAAAGGGATTGTCATCAAAAAGGACTAAATCAAGCAGGATAATATTATAAAATAACCAATTGACCTTGTAGCTTCTTGGCGAAAGAATATAACATATAATCCTGACCGACACCCTTATAGCTTGCAATAATGCTCCATGCTACCATATACCACGACATTCTTTGAGTTGCAGATGCTCGTGTTGTTAGGGCTGCGAGATAGCAGCAAGAGGGACGGTGTTAAGCATGCTCGGCATTGATGATCCTTGGATCGTGAGCGTTTATCTTCTTTGCATTTTTAGCGCGCTCTTGTGCGTGATTTACGGCGTTATCAACTGGAATCGTGGAGGAGAGCAGGAATCTCTGGAGATCAAAGAAGAAGCCGATTGGGAATCCGGCGAGGAAGCGATGCAGGAAAAAGAGTTGGGGTTGTGATTTAGATGAATCTGCTTCTTTTCAATGTAATCATATTGATCTACCTGCTGGCCACGCTTTATCTGGGGTACAGAGGATGGAAGTCCACCAAGGACTCGGAGGGCTACCTGGTAGCGGGCAGGAAGACTCATCCCTACATCATGGCTATGAGCTACGGCGCCACATTCATCAGCACCTCGGCCATAGTAGGCTTCGGCGGCACGGCCGGCCTCTTCGGCATGGGCCTCTTGTGGCTGACGCTGCTCAATATCTTCGTTGGGATCTTTCTGGCCTTCATAGTTTACGGCAAGCGCACCCGTAAAATGGGTCACACCCTCAATGCCATGACCTTCCCCGAGCTTCTGGGAAAACGGTTTGACAGCAAATTTATCCAGTATTTCAGCGGCCTTGTGATCTTCTTCGGCATGCCGCTCTACGCCTCGGTGGTTCTGATCGGGGCCGCACGCTTTATGGAGACGACTCTCGCTATAGACTTCAATGTGGCGTTGCTCATTTACTCCGTCATCATCGCCGCCTATGTGATCTGGGGAGGGCTGCGTGGAGTTATGTACACCGATGCCTTGCAGGGCACTATTATGTTTGTGGGCATGGCCTTTCTCATGGTTATGACCTATTCCAATCTGGGTGGCATAACTGCCGCTCACCAGGCTCTTACAAATATGGCGCACCTGGTTCCGCCAAGCCTTGCCGCTCAGGGACACACAGGCTGGACATCAATGCCTGTCCTGGGTAGCACCTGGTGGTGGAGTCTGATATCTACCATCGTCTTAGGCGTGGGAATAGGAGTTCTGGCCATGCCTCAGCTCGTGGTGCGGTTCATGACAGTCAAGTCCAACCGTGAGCTCAACAGGGGCGTCTTGATTGGAGGCGTCTTCATTCTGGCCATGACGGGAGTCGCCTTCATGGTCGGGGCTCTCTCCAATGTATTCTTCTTCCAGACTCAGAACAATATATCCATAAATGTAGCCAAGGGCAATGCTGACAGCATAATTCCCATTTATATCAACGCCGCCTTGCCGGAGTGGTTCGTCTACCTCTTCATGCTCACGCTTCTGGCAGCAGCTATGTCGACCTCCAGTTCCCAGTTCCACACCCAGGGGAGCGCCATAGGTAGAGATATCTACGAGACACTAACCCGGAAAAAAGGCGGCAGCTCTATCCTGATCACAAGACTTGGGATAGTAGTAGCCATTATAATAGCTGTCATCCTCGGTTACGTCCTTCCCGGGAACATAATCGCTCGAGGCACGGCGATCTTTTTCGGCCTATGTGCTGCCGCTTTCCTTCCCATGTACACCTCTGCCCTTTACTGGCGAGGTGCCACAAGAGCAGGAGCCATAGCAGGCCTAATAACCGGCACGTTCCTGACCATCTTATTGTATCTGTTCATCCACAAAGCGGAAGCAGTACCACTGGGGATCTGTAAGATGCTCTTCGGTAGAGACTTCCTGATCACGCAGATGCCCTGGCCGGTAGTGGATCCCATAGTAATAGCCCTGCCTGTGGCAATCCTGGTAACTGTGGCTGTTAGCCTGGGGACTAAGAAAATGGATGAAAAGCATCTGGAGGAATGTTTTAAAGGATTAAAATAGATTTTACTTTTCATTTATTTTTGGACAAATACCAGGCAGCTTGCTGTGTGTTGCATCACGGCAGGTTCATTTTTTATTCTACTTCTTCCTTCTCTCGTTGACATGGCATGACAGATCTCTAATCCTCTTTTCGCTTCACCTGCAACAGAGTTCCAACCTTTGCCAGGATTACTACGGTCTCGCCTTTCTCCACCGTCTCCTCCGCCTTCGCCCGCCAGTATTCACCCTGGAAAAGCACATAGCCCTCCGGGTCCAGGCGGTCGATGGCCTCTGCAACCTCACCCGCAAACCGGTCGTTTTGAACTGGAGCGAATCTGGCCCGGGCCACCTTGTAAATGGCAAAGGCCAGGAACAGGCCCAGGATCAGAGAGGGCAAAATGAGGGCCAGGGCCATGGACTGCTGGTAGCTTCCCGGAACGTACCACTCGGGAAAGCTGGTGGGCACGAAGAGAACGCTTCCTACGATTACGCATATCAGGCCGGCCGCGGCCAGGATTCCGAAGGAATGGCTGTGAAGTTCCGCCAGGATCAGGCCCAGTCCCAACAGGATCAGGAATACAGCACCAATGTTCACATTGAAACCCTGTCCGATCAGGCCCAGTGCTAAAGCCGTCACTCCAAAGACTTCCGCTCCGATCCCCGGACTGGAGAGGCCGAATATTATGGCGTAAAGGCCGATCAATATAAGCAATCCGGCAATCGTGGGGTCCGAGAGGAGCGACTGGAGCTGCAGATTGATGGGTGGCACAAAGTACTCTACATTTGCCCCGGCGGTGATCAGGGTGGTGTTCTTCACCCTGGCTTCCGTTGACCTGGTTAAGCAGATCCTCGGGCGATGCTGCAATGTACTCGACCACGCTGTAGTTCCTGGCCTCATCAGCGTTCAGGTTCAGATTGGAGACCACAAACTCCCTGGCGGCGGTAACGTTTCGCCCGTGCATTCTCGCTTTCTCCTCGATCAGGGCGACTATAGCATTGGTGGTCTTGCTATCGTTTATGGGTACTGTTCCGCCTGTGGGCGAGAGCTGTACCGGCTGGGCAGAGCCGATGATGGTATGCGGAGCCATGGCAGCCACGTCAGAGCTAATTAGAATGATCGTTCCTGCCGACCAGGCAGTTGCTCCCTCAGGATAGACATAGCCAATTACCGGCAGCTTTGTCTCTTCCATCTGCTTCAGGATCGCAGTGGTCTCGGTCAGGCCGCCGCCCGGGGTATCCAATAAAATCATCAACGCCCTGGAATCTTCCGCCTCCGCGGCCCCGATGGCGGCAAGAATTATGTCATCGCTGGCGGGCGTTATGGCACCCTGCAGCTCGACCGCCAGGACCGACCCGTTCGACGCGGCAGAGGCTGCACCAGCCGGGACTGCCAGGAGCAATAAAATTAAAAGTATCAAGTGTAGCTGAAATGGTAAAAAAGGTAATGCGGCTTTCTCAAAAACCGCTCTCAATGAACAGACAGTTAGGCCAATTCGGTCCGCTCTGTCCCAGAACCCCGAGCGTGACCGGATTGCCTTCATATGCTCACTCATCTCCTAAATCTTTGCCGCCTCAGTATCCGCTTCTCTTAATGCCGTTCGCTTCGCTTCATCCGTCCGGTTCGATTCCCTTTCGGAAAGCTCACGATTCAGAGCAGCCGTCAAACCCGCAATCGAACCCGTTCCTGTGTCTCCTGCAGGAGTGACGACGATGAGCGTCTTCTCCCTGGCAATATCTACCAGAGTCTGCAGCTCCCTCAGCTTCAAGGCCGCAGGAACTTCTTCATAAAGCCGGGCGGCATCCGTCATCATCTTGGAGGCCTGGAACTCGCCGTCCGCCAGAATGATGCGTGACCTCTTTTCCCTCTCCGACTCCGCCTGCTTGGCAATCGCCCTTCTCATTGATTCGGGCAGAGAGACGTCTCTTAGTGTTACGGCCGTCACCTTGATTCCCCAGGGATCGGTATGATGGTCCAGAATCTCCTGCAGCTTCTTGTTCAATTCATCGCGCTTGGAGAGCAGATCATCCAGTTCAATCTGGCCCAGCACGTCTCGCAAGGTGGTCTGCGCCAGCAAAGATGTGGCCATCTTGTAGTTCTCCACCTGGATGATGGCTCGAGAGGGATCGACCACCCGGTAGTAGATGACCGCATCCACTTCTACGCTCACGTTATCCTTGGTTATGACCACCTGCTTGGCCACGTCAATCGTGAAGACCCTCAGGTCGAGCAGAATTACCCGATCGATGATTGGAATTATTAAGAATATGCCGGGCCCCTTCACTCCGCTGAAGCGTCCCAAACGAAATATGACTACTCTTTCATACTCTCGAACGATCTTTATAGCCTGGGATAATATAACTAATACAATCAGCAGAGCTATGAGGGTATTATCAAATATAGCCAAATAAACACCAATAGCTAAGTTGGGCTTCTTATCTTAAATAGCTAACCTGCAAAATATCCTGACAAAAGAGTGAATCAGGTCCAAGGATAGAGACCTGGAAATGAACCGACTACTTCTTGAACTCCGTATAACCGCACTTGCCGCAGCTCTGACGGTCACCGTGCTCCGCCAGGAATACGCCATTTCCGCAACGCGGGCAAACCGATTTCTTGGTCTTGATGGTGTCACCGCTCACTTCATAATATTTGGCTGCGCCATGCACCTCGCCCTTCTTGGCCTTCTTTGCGGCAGCCATCAGCTTGCCTCCGGCTTGGCTTCGGGCTTGGTGAATGTGTTTCGCTCTATGATATGAACCCGCTCCACCTGCTTTGCCCTCTCTGCAGTCTCGTAGATCTTGGCATATCCGATGGTCTCGCGCTTTCCAAACTCCGTCTTCAGGCTGTCCACGAAGACGAGATTGCTCTTCGAGTTCAAAGTTGCTGCCAGTCTTTCCACAACGCTCTTTCTGGAAGGTGTTGACGCATCATGAATAACCTTGAAAACAATCTCCCGCCGGTTCAGGTTGGGGTTGTTCTTTTCTTCTATAACCTGTATATCCAAACTTCATTCCTCCACTATCATCTGTTTCATAAATTCATCAATTTTTAGCTTCATCTCAGGTGTAACGTCGACCAGGACGCTGCCCTCATTGGGCTGACCGTAGACCACGGCGGAGCCGAGAGGCGCATAGAGAATGGCCGGAAGCGTTGCCAGATCCTCTTCGCCATCGACTATTATCTTGACTCGCTCATCGCTGTTTAGAGAATCTCGGATTATATCTATGAGCTCCTTGGTGAGAGTTGCCGCAGGGTTTTTTACTTCAATCGTCTTATAGCTATCGTGATCCAGGTTCTGCACGATATGATCCGGAACAGGCATCCTCTTGGTTTTGTTGTCGACAACAGCCAGGTCCGGCACTATGGATGCCTTCAAAAGATAGAATGTCGTCATATCGCCGACCGCTGCGACCTTCTTGGCGCGGATCAGCTCTTCTTTCATTGCTATGGCACATTCCACGCCGTCTCCCTTATACAACCTGCCCAAGGGAGCTTTCAGCAGAAATCGGAGCTTTTCCGGAAGAAGGAGGGAGCGCAATCTATCGCACCTTCAAAGCATATCTACCTGGAAGGGTAATCTCCAGCTTCTGCGCGATGATCGACTCTTTGGGATCGATGATCACGACATATCCACTCCAGTCCTTGCTGAGCGAGGCTGAGTTACAGATGGGACAGACCTGCCCCTCAACTATCCTGCGACACTCTCTGCATGCCTGCTCTGTCATTTCGCCTCTGCCTCAACGACTACTTCCGCTTTATTATTGGCTTCAAGCCACTCCAGCTTTCCGAGACCTGTTTGCCTCATGGTGAGCCCGATCTTGCTCTCACGAGGCTCTTTCTCATTCAAGCTTACGGCTATGACTCTGGCTCGAACCTTGTCCCCTTCTCCCAAGGACTTGTTCGACTCTTTGCTGACCAGCCGCGCGTTCTTTTCATCATGAGATATATACTCATTGGTGATCTGGCTGACATGCAGAAGGCCATCGAACGGTCCGAGCGAGAGGAAAGCACCGAATTTGACGATCTCCACGACCTCGCCTTCGATGATCTCCTGCATCTCCGGCTTGAAGACAAGGGCATCAAAGTTGACTTCGTAGTAAATGGACCCGTCTCCAGCAAGGATGTGGCCTTCTCCAATATTATCCGCTCCGAGCACGGCCACTATTGTTCCCAGTGACTTGTCTACTACTGCCTCATACTTGTCGCGCAGTGACTTGTCCACTGCCGCCTCGAGGGGATCACCCAGATGATCCGGTTCTATCTTGGCCACACCCTTAAGCTTCATCTTCTTATACATCAATACTCCTTCTTCGTTGCCTCTAGATACCGCCCCTGGCGCAGGTATATTACGGTGATGCCTTTACTAAATAACCTTTTCTTCAGTTCTTTGTCATTGGTGAAGACGGCGGCGCCTTCTCTCAGGGCCAGCTCCTCGATGGCCTGATCGGCATCAAAATTGTCTTCTCCAACAACACGGCACTGTTCGGTGAGCCCCAATGCCACACGGGCAGCGATCTTATCCCGCCTTTATCGGCCTTGACGGCCAAAGAGCGAAGCTCACCCATGACCTGGGCCGGGACTATACAGCGCACATATCCAAGGCGCGCTAGCTCGGTAAAGATATCCACACCGAACTGCTCTGGCACCATCAATGCGTTTGTGTCGATGATTACCTTCACACTATCTTCGTCGAGGATTTCCTTCATGCTACTCGATTATGGTGCCAACACCAATGAGACGCCACCTGGCGCCGATACGCCTGCTTACGGCCACGCGGTCTCCAATATCGGCGCAGACTGGTCTCTTGAGCTGCACCTGAACCACGCCGCCCTCACGAGCGCTGGTAACGACTCCCACGGTTGTAGCTGTGCCGACATTGAGCATCAGCGGCTCGCTGGAGTGAATGGGCTCTACATTGGATTCGTCCGTAACTCCCACGACCCTTTCCAGCAACTGCATATTCATGGTAAAAGTGCCTCTTGCGGGCGGAAGTTTGCCGGGTTCGCCTGCGACCTGGCCCACCAGTGCATCGCTCTTGGTCATGATGGGGTCGAGCAGAGTGCCTACGCCCATCAGGCCGCCGGGAGTGATCTCATCCTGAACGTGACTTCCGGCCAGGAGAGTTACCACTTTGGTCTGGATAGGAACCCACTGTTTCCTGCCTTCATATTCCACCAGTCTGCCGGGGCAGATCTCTATCTTGTCGCCCACGTGCAGCACTCCCTGGCTGAGGGAGCCGCCTATAACTCCGCCTTTGAGGGCTTCCGGAGTCGCGCCTGGCCGATTTATGTCGAAGGAGCGAGCAACCTTCAACAAGGGCGGCTTGTCTGATGTCCCTGGGAGGCGTCGGTATGGTTTCCTCGATGGCCTGTATGACCATATCCACATTCAGGTTCTGCTGAGCTGAAATCGGCACAATGGGCGCATTCTCGGCTACGGTTCCTTTTATGAAGTCCTTGATCTGCCGGTAGTGCTCCATTACTTCTTCGCGGGTCATGAGATCGATCTTATTTTGCACTATCACGATTTTTTTGATGCCTGTGATGTTGAGGGCCATGAGATGCTCTTTCGTCTGCGGCTGGGGGCAGGGCTCATTGGCAGAGATGACTAAAACAGCACCATCCATAATGGCGGCTCCGCAGAGCATTGTGGCCATGAGCGTTTCGTGGCCCGGCGAGTCCACGAAGGAAACGGTTCGCAGAACCTCTGTTTCCGTGCCGCAGTGAGGGCATTTCTCCTCTACCGAATAAGCGTCCGGTGCCGGACAGTTCGGGCACTTTCTAAAGGTTGCATCCGCATAGCCCAGGCGAATGGAGATGCCCCTTTTAACCTCTTCGCTATGTTGATCGGTCCAGACTCCGGATAGTGACTTAACAAGAGTGGTTTTGCCGTGATCGACATGGCCAACCATGCCGATATTGACCTCTGGTTTTTTGGGCGCAGGCTTTTCTGCCTCGGTTTTTGAATCTGATTTAACCTCAGACTTGATATCGGATTTTGCCAATTTGAAATCTCCTTAAGGATTGTAATGATCAGAGATTGATGGTCATCACTATATAAATACTTCATTGCTCAGCCGCTTACATTGGGTTCGATTCCCTGAAGGATGTGATCTATTCTACTTGGGATATCTACTTGGAAATATCCACCAGGAAGGATCTCGTATCTGCCACAATGTTCTCCCAGGACCGTTTATAGACGAAGTAGATGGTCGTCTTGCCGGGTTTCATTGGCGTGAAGACAAAGACGGATGTGCCGCCTGAGCCCAGCGCCCCGGATGGGGACCTTTCATATACGGCATTTCCCAGGGCAAGCAGGACGTAATCATAGTCAGCAGTCCAGTTATATCCTGTTGTGGGATTGGCTGGTATGGAGATGGTGAACGGCTCACCTACGCGGGCATGAATCAGCTGCACTTTGGTCTCCTTTTCATCCGGAATTATGTACTCATCAACGGGCCGCATGAGCGGGTAGTAGTCTACGTTCTTATCGTTCAGGATCTCCGGCTCGTCGCCAATTCCGTCGCCGTTCTTATCTGTTCCATTATAGTCGGCCCAGTAGTTTCCCAGGCGGCTGCGCAGCACACGGCTGTGGAACTGATAATTTATCTTGTCACTCGAATTCCAGTCTGCTGTATCCTCGGCACAGACACTGCTCCGGCTATTGAAATCGTTGAGGAAGATGGTTGAGGGAAGGACGACCTCCAGGGTGCAGTTGTTACCGGCCCCTGCCGGGAGCCGGGCCCGCAACAACAAAACCCTGCATGGTGGCACCATTGGCGGCAAGAACTATTCGTCCCTTCTCCGGACTAAGGATAGGCAATCCACTGCCAGTATTCAGGCCGTGCAGATTTACGGGGTTGCCAATTATCGGGGAGTCGCGGTAGGTTCCAGTCACCACAGTTATCGTATCTCCAGGCTGGGCTGCGCCGAGCGCGGCCTGGATGCCGGCCTGGCTGCAGCCCTCCGGGCAGACACGCAACTCGGCAGCAGATGCAGGGAGAACTGCGAGAAGCGCCAGGGCGCACAGAAGGTGGAGCAGAAATGGAATGGATAATCTCTTGTAATCGGGCATGGTAGTATGCACTAATCGTCTTAAAATTTATTGCTTTCTGATCGACCGGCAAGAAAGGTGGGCGAGCAACTATGATTCAAGGAAATGCTATAGGGGAGCGAGATCTGATCCGGCGCATATCGGAGATCCTGGGCGGCGTGGAGAATGACGACTGCGCAGTCATAGATGCCGGGGACCGCTATCTTGTAGCCACCACTGACATGCTGCACCAGAAGACCGACTTTCCTGATATCATGAACCCCTGGCAGATGGGCTGGATGGCCGTTGCTGTAAATTTAAGCGACATCGCAGCCATGGGCGCCACGCCTGCGGGCGTGCTCATAGCCGCAGGCCTGCCGCCGGAAGCGGATCTCTATTTTATCGATGAGCTTTTCAGTGGTTTTGCGGACTGCGCTGCCTTTTACGGCACGCGTATCCTGGGCGGCGACACCGACTCGCATCAGGAGCTGACCATCACCGGCACGGCCCTGGGGTTCGTGGAGAAGGACCTCGTGCTCCGGCGCAGGGGCGCGCGTGCGGGCGACCTGCTCTGCACCACTGGCGTTTTGGGCGCCGCAGGCGGGGGCCTGTGGGCCTGGCAGAATGGAGTGGAGAGCGAGTTCATCACAAGTCTGCTGGAGCCCGAACCCCGGCTGAAGGAGGGCCGGGCGCTGGCGAAGAGCCGCGCCGTCACGGCCATGATGGACAACAGCGACGGCCTTGCGCTCTCGCTTTCGGATCTATCGGAGGTGAGCCGGGTGGGGTTCGTGCTCTTTGAAGAGAAGCTGCCCATTGCTCCGGGCCTCGTGGAGATGGTGGGGAAAGAAAAAGCGCTGGAAATGGTGATGAGCGCGGGCGGGGACTTCGAGCTCGTATTCACTGTGCGACCGGAAGGGCTGGAAGCGGCCAGGAAGGCGTGCGAGCTGACGGTGATAGGGGTTGTGGTGGAGGAAGGGATCTGGATGGAGACAGGAGGCGAGAGGAGACGGGTGGAGGCGAAGGGGTACGAGCACAGGATTGGAAAGTGATAACGGCATGCCAGAGATATTTCTCGTGCGTTAGCGCCTCGGCAGTAGATCGATAAGATGTCCAATTGCTCTGGAACTGGTAAATGCTCTGACGCGATTCGATAACTTTAAAAGAATTTATTTGATCCCGGATGCAATGAAAGGCTCGATCTTGGCCGGTTCCGGCGCGGTCCCAAAATACGGCTCTCTCCTCGCATTCGCGGCCTGGAGCAGCTCTTTGATCTTATCGGTGTCGCAGGTATCGATATCTATCAGATTGTCGCTGCGGAGCAGACACGGCTTGATCTTCCCGTCCGAAGTCACACGTAGGCGCGTGCAGTTGGCGCAAAACTCGGTGTTGTCCATGGGCCGGACGACCTCCACTTCTGCCCCGTCGAGGAAGTACTTCCGGCGCCGGTGCATCTCCCGCGTGCGGATGCTGTCCGCCCGGGCTGCCAGCCCCCTCTCAATGCCTTCGATGTCTCCAGATATGCCCAGATTCTTCAGATCGAGTAGCTCGATAAGCTGCAGTATTACGCCCTTCCTGCGGCAAAAATCAATCAGGTCCGGGATCTCAGCCTCATTCTTCTTCAAGACCACCACATTCAGCTTGATGGGCACGAGGCCTGCATTCTTTGGCAGCGTCGATTCCGGCCAAAACTCTTTCCAGGTCCCGAGCCGTTCCGCCTGTGATGGCGCAATAATTTTTTGAGTCCAGCGAATCCAGGCTGATGTTTACTCTGTCCAGGCCTGCTCCGGCCAAGGCTTCTGCCTGCTCTGCCAGAAAGACGCCATTGGTGGTCAAAGAGATATCCAGATCCTGAGGCATTTGCGATATCAGATCTGCCAAATCATGCCGCAGCAGCGGCTCTCCGCCTGTGAACTTCAGAGATCTGACTCCCAATTCGGCGGCTGCCCGGGCGACATTCACCACCATCTCGTCCGGGATCTCTCCGGTCGGCCCGACCTCGCCCTCATGGTGGCAATAGATGCACTTCAGGTTGCAGCGAGGGGTCAGAGCGATCCGCAGGCCCGTGACTTTTCGGCCGAAAGAGTCCACCATCTGGCAAGACATTGAAAAGCAGCTTGTATGCTGCTAGTATTAGAACTCTGTTCCATCTCGATTCCATCCGGTACTCACTCAATCTAGTACTCTATCTCACCCAGGCTGCGCTTGAGATAGTTGAGCAGTATCATGGCAACAATTATGCAGACGGCAAGGCCCGAAAGCAGCTCCTCCCAGGATTGGGCCGGCGACTTCAGATATATTATGCCGCCGGAGAGCAACGTCAGAATAAGGGTTGCGATAAGCGAGACCAGCATGGACCACATGATTGACCCCACTTCGTATCTCTCGAAGAAGGACGCAGAAAGGACGAAAGCGATCGCCGCCAGGACCAGGATTATGGATAGACGCAAGGCAGGACCCTCCCGGAAGAGCTGGATCAGCCCCAAGGCAAGGACCATCATCACTATCGACAGGAGCCCTGAAGCCAGAAAAGCCTTCAGAATGTAGTTCTCAAAACGAAACTCCATCCCAAACCTCCAGAGCTTTATAGAAACTATATTGAATATAAAGATTGTGTATAGTTACAATGCATATAGTTACTACTAGTTACTACTAGCGGCTCATCGTCAAAATTTTCAAAGCCTCAGGAACTAAATTTTTGGGAGAGGAAAAATAAGATATCCAACACACGCCCAAAGCTCATTCCCCTTAGAAGCAGTTCCTCTGCAGTAATATCGCCACTTCTTACTTGCTCGATTCAATTGCCAGCTTGATCTCCGCATCCAAAGCTGTCCTGACTCGCATATATTCCGCGCTCAGCCTTTCTGCCTTCTCCTTTGCCCCATCCATGACGTTGGCCCGGCCCATCATCTCGAGCTCTTTGCTCATCTCCGAAAGGCGCATCGCTCCCACATAGGCACTGCTGGACTTCAAACTATGTGCCGCTATCTGCAGCCCCTTAGCATCCTTATCTTCCACAGCCTGCAAAATGGCTCTTATTTTTTCAGGCGAATGCTCGACAAAAAGGCCGCCCACCTCAGCAATTATGTCGGGATCCCCGACATCCTGCAACTCCCTGAGGCTCTCCAGAACCGTCCGATCAATAGCCTCGCAGAAACATTCCTTTGCTTCCACCATTCTCCAACACATCCATGCTAACACAAATCAGAGTCGATTGTGATCTAACTAATTTCGTACTATTTATTCTTACCTTCCGTTCGGTTTTCCGAAATCAATTTTTGGGGTGAATTTCAATCAAATCAGATCAATTCGACCATATATTTTCAGTCATTAATATATCTTATATTTGAAAGCTCAAAACTTCTTCCGAATGGCGATAGCAAGCGCTTCCATACTCAGGGCACGCTGAATAATGGTCATCCGTCCGCGCCTAGATGCATCTTTTACAGTCTCCCTCCAGAGCGTGTGCAGTAACCGCAATGATATGCTGCATTCCGTTCATCCATCGATCGCGAATTGCCTTTGCCGCTCCACTGGCTTTTGCTGATGGTCTCGGGAATCCTGCCCCCGAAAATCCACTGCAGAAAGGAGGCCTATTTTTCAATGCTTTTGTGCAGTTTAGACTCGATAGATACATCCTTATCCAGACGGTAATCGATATGAACAGAAGTTATTATTCGCTGCACGCCCATCTCTGCCAACTTTTTGTTCGCCTTTTCTATCACTTTGAAGAGCTGCTCAAAGCTGTCAGTCTCAATAGCTGTAGACATGGGGCCGGGAACGAACCTAATCCCGGATTCTCTCAAGACCTCATAAATCGCCAGCACATACTTGGAGGCGCTGGTTCCCGTGCCCATGGGGATGGCGGAGAATTCTGCCACAATCATAATGGCCACGTCTCATGAATCTCGCGGGTCATCATCTTTGCACAGGCCACCGGATTCTCTGCATCATAGATCGATCTGCCCACAATCAAATAATCCGCACCTGCCTGCAGGGCCGATAAGGCCGAGCCGCCCTGAGCCCCCACCCCCGGAGAGATAATGATCTTGTTCCCAA